>JAPKMP010000050.1 GCA_026645935.1 Candidatus Villigracilaceae bacterium
TGCTGCTTTAGTTATCGCTTTCTAAAACCGATAACCACATGCGGTATTAGCAATCCTTTCGGACTGTTATCCCACACTTTGGGGCAGGTCACCCACGCGTTACTCACCCGTTCGCCACTAGGATACTCTCGTATTGCTACAAAAGCACCTCGTTCGACTTGCATGTATTAGGCACGCCGCCAGCGTTCATCCTGAGCCAGGATCAAACTCTCCGCAAAAAATCAACACTCTTGCGAGTGTAAAAGTCACGGAATTGACTGGTTCGTCATCATTACTGTTTCCTATCACTGTTCAGTTGTTAAGGTGCCTGCCATTTGAGCGGGCTGTATTCTACCCGCAGGGTAAACCGTCGTCAAGGTTCTTACAGACTAAAATACCGATGCTTCCTTCTCTATCGCATCGGTTCATCAGGCTGCAAAACCGTTTCGCTTTGTGTCTCTGATGGGGGACGGTTACTCAGTTGTCAATGATCTGTCTGGGAGACGAAATCGTATGTTGTACTGGCGAATGAAGATTATACGCATTAGGGGAAAAATGTCAATAGTTGTAGGACATTTAAACCTTAAAAAATTGGGTTGATTTTTGAATACTCAGCCGCATACGACTCGACCAAACGGACAGCCTCCCCCACCCCGTTCTCGCCTCGTATTCTTTGACCTGTAGCCTGTGCCTGCTCAAGAATGGCTTTTGATTCCACCTCAGCCATGGCTCTCACCATCTTCCCCGCCGTGAGTTGACTCACCCGAATCGGCATTGGCGCAACCCCAATCGCATGGACTCTGCCTCCCCAAAACGGCTGGTCTGCCGTGAAAGGCACCACCACCTGCGGAATGCCTGCCCGCAAGCCCGCAGACGTCGTCCCAGCGCCGCCATGATGAATCAACATCTTGCATTTTGGCAGCAACCAATCATGCGGTGCGGACTCGAGATACAGCAACTCGCTTGTTGATTCTCGTTTCGCGCTCCCCCACCCTGACAAGATGATGCCACGATTGTTTGTTCGCTTCAAGGATTCACGAATGATCTCGTCAACTTTTTCCGCATTCTTATTGACCATACTCCCAAACGAAACACAGACTGGTGGTTTACCTGCTTCCAAAAACTCATTCAATTCATTTGGTGGAGTGTACGAGTCGTTATACGGAAAGAAATAATACCCAGTGACATGTACATGCGGACTCCAGTCGCTTGAAGGCGGAATCAGGCTTGGGGACCAGGCACACAGGATCGGCGTCCGGAGGCGAGGCGGGGAATCTTTGAAGGGAGAATAAAGTTTCCGCTTGGGCAATCCCGCTCGGCGGCGGACTTGTTCAAATCCAAAAGATGAAGTCAGTTCGGAGATTTTCAATGAGACAGTGTGAGAAAAGCGATTCAAAAAGCGATTACCAAGATTGGGTAAAGAGATGTTTGGATAATCGCCGGTAGGCGTGAACATGGGAAAAGTTTGGATGTGAATATCGGGGATGTTTTTCTCGCGGGCGAGGGTGTGAGCGCCAACGGCATGAGCAAAGGTGTGGATGATGAGGTCTGCGTCACGGCAGGCTTCATCGGTTTGACGCATCATCTCTGCACCAATATCGACAGCATGAGACATCAATTCTTTGACGAGTTTGAAGAAGTTATAGCCCGCATCGTTGAGGCGACGGCTGAGTTCTTCGGGATCGCCCGCGAGTGGAAAGAACGTGATGCCATTTTCTTCAACTAATGACTTGAATCGCGCGGGCGCCGCAAGGATGACATCATGTCCACGAGACATCAAGCCGAGGGATAATGGTAAAAACGGTTGGACATCCCCGCGAGAGCCGAAGGTGAGGATGGTGATGTTCATATATAAAAATAGACCTGACAGGTTTTCAAAACCTGGCAGGTCTATAATCTTTTAGTTCATCTCATGCCTACCTGCTAACGCTCTTAGCAAGGTATTTTGATCGGCATATTCCAGGTCGCCGCCGACGGGCAGACCGCGTGCGAGGCGGGTGACTTTAACGCCCATTGGTTCAAGAACTTGGCGAAGATAAAGCGCTGTCGCATCCCCTTCCATGCTGGGATTGGTCGCGATGATGACCTCCCCCACTCCCCCACGCGCTACACGCTCGACGAGTTGCTTGATCTTCAGATCGTCGGGACCAATGCCTTCGATGGGAGATAAAACACCTTGCAAGACATGATATTTGCCTTGAAAGCCGCCGGTGCGTTCAAGTGCAAGGACATCCAAGGTTTCTTCGACGACGCAGATGAGAGATGAATCACGTTTTTGCGATTCGCAAATCTCGCAATGTTCACGTCCTGCATCGGTGATGTTGAAACATTCGGAGCAGAAGGCGGTATTGGCTTTGAGGTTCGCCAGCGCAACAGACAAATCCTGCGCAACATCTTCAGAGGCGCGAAGCAGATAGAACGCCAGCCGCGAAGCGGATTTTGGTCCAATGCCGGGCAGGCGTTCGAGGGCGGTGACGAGGGATTGAATGGATTCGGGTAGTAGCATAATTTTATTATGTCGTTGCGAGGGCGCTCTTGTTCTTTGCCCGAAGCAATCTCCAAATTTGTTGGGGATTGCTTCGTCGGGAAGAGCATCCTCCTCGCAATGACATGAATATTAGAAGGGAAGTCCGCTAGCCATCGGACCCATCAACTTTTCCTGCAAGGCGCGCGACTCATCCAACGCCATGTTGACAGCGGACAAAACCATATCTTGTAGCATTTCGGCATCTGCGTCTTTGAGGAAATCGGGGGAGATTTCGACAGACTTGCATTTCTGGTCGCCGGTCATGACGACTTTGATCGCTCCCCCACCGGTTGTAACGGTGACGGTTTCTTCGGCAAGTTTCGCCTGCGCTTCTTCCATTTGTTTTTGCAGTTTTTGAATCTGCTGCATCATTCCACTCTGTCCACCACCCATAGCGGGTCCACGATTAAATCCTTTTGCCATCTTATTCTTCTCCTAAAATTTCTATTTCATTGGAGGCTTACCAGCCTCGCTTAATTTTGCATTTAATGCTTCTCGTTTTTTAACAACTTTCGCGGGTTGAACATAGTAAAAATCGAATAACGCTTCAAGAACATCTAAATTCCATTCTGCCTCTTCAGGCTCAACATCTACAATTTCGCCAGTACTTTTACTCTTTACCGGGTGAGCCGCAAAATTCCCAATATTTCTAATCGCGTCAATTGAGTCAGATAATTGCGACGGTAATTTGCCACTATCAATTACTTCTTGAATTTCTTTGGATAAATCATTAGGCTTAACTCTTGCCGCGTCACGCAATAAATTTTGTAAACAGCGCCGACTCAATGCAGCAGATGCTTTTGCACTAAATGGAAATACTAAACAAGCTTCTTTATAATCAGAAGCAATATTTGCTGGAACTTCAGGTGGACAAGGAGGACGATTACTACCAAAAGGTCTAATAGCTATTGTCGTAAACACATCGTTAATAAAATAATTTCTAGCACCATCAACCACTAAAGATCCATTTACAAGATATAAATTCATCCGTTTGCATGAAGGACAATCATATTTAAATATTGCCCATCCATTATCAGCATCTTTTCCAATAAATTTTTCTTCTTTATGGTCATGAAATTCAACAAGACAATGCATACATTTCATATAATTTCCTCCTAACTACTCATCCATATCCACAATCTCCCCACCATGCTGGATCGCGGCGGCGACCATGCCGTCTTGCGCGACATGCGTAGGGAGTTTGCCTTTGGCGTTGGTTACAACACAGCGCACGGACAAGTCCACGTGGAAGTGGTCTTTGATGAGGCGCTGGATGGTTTCGATCTGGTCGGGTTTGTTGAGTTTTTCCACGAGCACGTCGCTTGCCATGCCGAGGATGAGGGTCTTGCCTTGCACGTCAATATTGCGGACGGAGTTCATCAACGCGCCGAGATTTGCCTGCGCTTTGGGAAGGGCATTGATGAGCGGCTTCCATGCCTTGACGATGTCGTTGGAATTAATGGCGGGTGATTCGACTACGAGATGCGGTTCAGACTTAACCTCAGGCTTGGATTCTGCTGCGGGAGCGGATACAGGCTTCGGCTTGGGTTGAGGCGGCGCGGCGACTTGGACAACTTCGGCTGGAGCGTCAATCACTTCCGCGAGGGCAAGTTCCAAACTCAAAGAAGGCTGCCAGCCGCCGCGTAGATCCGTTGCGGCATTGTTGAAAATCTTCATCATGCGCAAAACATCCGATGTACTGAATGCTTTAGCGTGTGCTTCCATTTGGGTTTTGACTTCGCGCGTGGCTTCGACCTGCTCGGCATTGCCCATTTGAATGAGCATCAGCCCGCGCAGATACTCGACGAGTTGACGTGCCAGCGAACGCGGATCGGCGCCCGAGTCGAGGGCTTTGTGAATGGTTTCAAGACCGCGCGCGGGTTGATGGTCGAGTATGGAGTTGATGACATCCAGCACAGTTTGGCTGGTTGCGGTGCCAAGGACTTGCTGCGCGATATTGAGCGTGATTCTTGCGCCCGTGGACGCGAGTTGATCGAGCAGAGATTGCGCGTCGCGCATTCCCCCCGCCGACTGACGGGCAATCAGCGTGAGCGCTTCGTCATCGGCTTGGATGTTTTCGGAAGCGGTGATGGTCTTGAGGTTTTTGACGATCTCGTCAATAGGCACGCGGCGGAACTCATGACGCTGACAGCGCGAAAGAACCGTAGCGGGAATTTTGTGAATTTCGGTGGTGGCTAGGACGAAGATGGCATGTGGCGGCGGCTCTTCGAGCGTTTTGAGCAAAGCATTGAACGCCGCAGTCGAGAGCATGTGGACTTCGTCGATGATGTAGATTTTGTACTTGCCTTGCGTGGGCGCGAAGTTGATCTTGTCACGCAGATCGCGGACGTCGTCCACGGAGGTGTTTGAGGCGGCGTCGATCTCGATTAGATCAAGAAAACGATTTTCGTTGACCGCTTTGCAAAACTCGCAAGAGTTGTCGGGGCGTTGATTCGGGTCTTCGTTGAGACAGTTGACCGCCTTCGCCAGCAAACGCGCGACGGTGGTCTTGCCCGTTCCGCGTGGTCCCGCGAAAAGATAGGCATGACCGACCCTGTCTGCCTTGATGGAGTTGGTCAGGGTTTGGATGACGTGGTCTTGTCCGATCACGGTATCCCATTGTTTCGGGCGGTACTTGCGGTAAAGGGCTTGGGTCATGTTAGGTTTCAGGTGTCAAGTATCAGGATGAAGATCGAACGATATTCGATAATCGAGATTCGAATATCGAATATCGTTTCACGGAACTCGATACACCGCTCTCAAATTTCCCTGCGAATCGAACAAACGCGCTTCTTCACCGGAACTCCAAACGCCTTCGCCAATGCCCCAGTACAGGTCAATGACGGTGTCGGTGCCGACAGCGGTGTGGACTTGTACGGCTCCATTGGGATAGAGGGTGATGTTTCGGAAGGTGTATGTGTTGCCGTCTTCATCCTTGAGTTGCCAGGCGGTCAAGTCGAGTTGACCTTCGCCTTCAAATTTGATGATGGCAATTTCAGAGGAGAGCACACCTGCCCCAACCACGCTGCTGATTTTCACAGGGATGTCCGTTTGCAGTTCGGTGTTGGATGCTGGCGCGGAGTCGTTGCCACTGATAGGAGCCGCCTGCTGGATCACTGCGGGCTGACTGACGGCACGATAATTGCGGTCGTACCAGAACAGGATTCCGCCCGTCACGCTCGCCGAGACGAAGACGTTCAACAGCAGGTATTGGATGAGTTTACGGCGATCCATCGTGTTCGAATCATAGCACAGAATTCTGAAATGTCATTGCGAGCCCGATAGGGCGAAGCAATCTCAAGATTAACTTGGAGATTGCTTCGGGCGGGAGAACACCGCCCTCGCAATGACATATTTACTTTTTCATGGATATCGCAACCCAGTCTTTCATTTGACGGATTTCGCCTCGCTTCAACCCCTTGGCTTGACCAGCCTCTATGACACTTTCTGCCTGATGTACGAGAATCCCACTTAAGATGATCTCTCCATTCGGCTCGACCAAGTCTGCTAGCCCCGCATCGAAGAGACGAATGAGTACGGGCGCGAGAATATTCGCCACCACCAGCGGCGCGGACTTGAACGGGAAGTTGCCCTGCAAAATTTCAGTGACTGAACCCTGCCCAAGCATTAACTCCTCCCCTACTCCATTCAGGTCTGCATTTTCGCGGGAATTTTTTACAGACTCGATATCAATATCCACGCCAAGAACTTTATCAGCGCCAAGTTTTAACGCCGCAATTGAAAGGATTCCTGAACCGCAGCCTACATCAATTACCAATTTCCAGTTACTAGTTACTGATCTCTCCATCAACTCCAAACACAACTGCGTGGTCGGATGTGTCCCCGTCCCAAACGCCATGCCGGGGTCGATCTTGATGGGAATACGTTTCGGGTCTGGAGACTCAAGCCAGGCAGGCAAGATCAAGAGTCGCTCTCCGATGAGAATCGGCTTGTAGTGTTGCTTCCAGGCTTCCATCCAGTTTTGATCCGCGATCTGTTTGTAGGTGGGAGTCGGTACCGGCGTAATCATCCCCAAATAGAATA
>JAPKMP010000051.1 GCA_026645935.1 Candidatus Villigracilaceae bacterium
ACTTCCTGAAGCAGTTTCAGTTTATTCAACATCTGCGGATAATTCTTGAACTCTTCGAGCGCGTGATCGACGGTCATATCCAGCACATCGGAGATGGAATACTCGTCGCGGAACAACACCTGCAGGGTCTCGCGGTTGAAGCGCTTGCCGTGACAGACGTCGCAAGGCACGTACACATCCGGCAGGAACTGCATTTCGATTCGCAGTTCGCCCTGCCCCTGGCAGGCTTCGCAGCGCCCTCCATGAACATTGAACGAGAATCGTCCCGGCTTGTATCCCCGCACTTTGCTTTCAGGCAGTTCGGCAAATAATTTCCGTATCTCATCGAACAAACCCGTGTACGTTCCCGGGTTCGATCGCGGCGTTCGCCCGATCGGCGACTGGTCGATGTTGATGATCTTGTCGAGATGTTCCACGCCCTTGATCGTCTTATGTTCGCCGCCCTGCGTCCGCGCTCCCATCAACTTCGACGCGAGTTCGTTATACAGGATGTCGCTCATCAATGTGGATTTGCCCGAACCGGAGACGCCGGTGATGCAGACTAACTTTCCAAGCGGGATGTCGACATTGATATTCTTCAGATTATTTGCCGACGCGCCGATGATCTTGAGACTCTTCCCGTTCCCTTCGCGCCTCTTCTTTGGGACCCCGACCTGCTTTCGCCCCGAGAGGTATTGTCCCGTCAGGGACTTTGGGTGCGCCAAAATCTGTTTGGGAGTTCCTTCCGCTATGACCTGCCCACCATGCTCCCCGGCGGCTGGACCGAGGTCGATCACCCAGTCCGCGTCGCGGATGGTTTCATCGTCATGCTCCACAACCAGGACCGTATTTCCAAGGTCGCGCAACCCTTTGAGTGTATCCAACAGCCGCGAATTGTCGCGCGGATGCAAACCAATGGAAGGCTCATCCAAAACGTAGAGAACGCCCACTAAACGGGATCCAACCTGGGTGGCGAGTCGGATGCGCTGGGCTTCTCCGCCAGATAACGTCACGGCAGAACGGTTTAAGGTGAGGTAATCCAAGCCGACATTGACAAGAAAGGTCAGGCGTTCGTGAATCTCGCGTATGACGCGCTCCGCAATCGCTTTCTGTTTGTTGGTGAGCGGCGAGCCTTTGCCCGCAAGGTTCTTCACCCAATCGAGAGTCTGCAGAACGGGCCAGGAGTTGGCTTGGACGATATTCACATCGTCCACGGTGACTGCAAGCGCTGCGGGATTGAGGCGTTTCCCTTTGCATGATGGACAGGGGCGGTCGGACATGAATTCCGAGATCTTCTCGCGGATGTATTCCGAGTTGGTTTCCCGGTAACGGCGTTCAAGGTTGGATATGACCCCCTCGAAAGCGCGCGAGAATTTGAACTCGTTCCCACCCGAGCTTTGATAGGTCATCTGGATCTGTTTATCGCCGGTTCCATACAGAATGATCTTCTGCTGTTCTTTCGTTAATTCGCCGAACGGTTTTTCGAGGTCGATCTTGTACGCCTTCGATGCGTTGACCAGGCTTTGCCAGTAATAACCGCCCTCCTCCCTGGGTCCGTTCCACTCCATGCTGATGATCGCCCCATCGTTAAGAGAAACAGTGTCGTCCGGGATGATGCGGGCGGGATCGATCTCCAGTTTCGATCCGAGTCCCTGGCAATCCGGGCAGGCGCCCTGGGGGGTGTTGAAGGAAAAGGTGCGCGGCTCGATCTCGGGCACGGTCGAGCCGTGTTCGGGACAGGCAAGATGCTCCGAGTAGGTGATATCCTCCTTTTTATCGACAAGGTTGATGGAAACATATCCTTCGCCGAACTTCAAGGCAGTTTCCACCGAATCGGTCAATCGGGTGAGCGCGGCTTTCCTGTCCTCCTTCGATCCGTTGTTCGAGATAACGAGCCGGTCGACAACCGCTTCGATCGTGTGTTGTTTGTAGCGGTCGAGCTCGATCTCATCGTCGAGTGAATGGACGGTTCCATCCACGCGGGCGCGGGTGAAACCGGCTTTGCGGATCTCCTCGAAGACGGCTTGATACGTTCCTTTGCGCCCGCGCACGAGGGGCGCAAGGATCAATATCCGTGAGCCGTCCTGCAGGTTGGAGATTTTATCGACGATCTCCTGCGCCGATTGGCGCGAGACCTCACGGCCGCAGTCGGGGCAGTGTGGGATACCCGCGCGCGCGAACAGCAAACGCATGTAATCGTAGATTTCAGTGACCGTTCCGACCGTTGAACGGGGATTGTGCGAAGTGGATTTCTGGTCGATCGAAACGGCGGGGGAGAGCCCTTCGATGTAATCGACGTCGGGTTTGTCCATCTGACCGATGAACTGCCGCGCGTACGCCGAAAGCGACTCGACGTAGCGCCTCTGCCCTTCGGCAAAGATGGTGTCGAACGCCAGCGACGATTTTCCCGACCCCGAAAGCCCGGTAATGACGACGAACTTATCCCGCGGAATCTCCACGGTGATATTCTTCAAATTGTGGACGCGCGCGCCCACGACGCGAATCTTGTTGGAGGACATGCAGTTTCCTTGATGGGGAGGTTGTTGGTTCTATTTTAGCACATTTGTTTCAAGAATGATTAAATGCGCAGGCAAACCTTGATTATAACCAATTAGGGTTTAGGGTAAACGAAAAGGCGGCAGTCTTCAATAAGACGACTGCCGCCTGATGGTGCTGAGTTGTCGTCACTGATAACTGTAAAACCCTCTCCCGCTTTTGCGCCCCAAATACCCGGCATCCACCATCTTGCGCAGCAATGGCGCAGGGCGGTATTTATCTTCGCCCAAGTCCCTCTGCAACACTTCCATCATGAACAGCACCACGTCGAGACCGATCAAGTCCGCCAGCGTGAGCGGACCCATCGGGTGATTCATGCCGAGTTTCATCACCGCATCGATGGCTTCGGGCGTGCCGACTCCCTCCTGCAACGCAAAAACCGCTTCATTGATCATCGGGCAAAGGATGCGGTTGGAGATAAAGCCAGGCGAGTCGTTCGCCGTCCACGCTTCCTTACCCATCACCTTGCAAAGTTCCAAGGTTGTGTTGAGTGTTGTTTCATCGGTGGCGAGTCCCTTGATGACCTCGACCAGTTTCATCAGCGGCACCGGGTTCATGAAGTGCATCCCGATGACCTTCTCAGGCCGTATTGTTGCAGCGGCGATTTTTGTGATCGAAATGGATGATGTGTTCGTGGCGAGGATCACGCCTTCGCGCGCGTTGGCATCCATGTCTTTGAATATCTTGAATTTCAATTCCGGATTTTCCGTCGCCGCTTCGATGATGAAATCCGCCTCCTTCATCGCATCCCTCGTGGATGTGAATTGGATCGCATCTGCGGCAGCCTTTTGTTCCGTTGTGAGCGTACCCTTCTCCGCCAACTTCGCAGTGGATTTCACGATGGCCGCTCTGGCTTTTTCCAGCGCGGCGGGCATTACGTCCATGCAGGTGACTTGATAACCCGACGTTGCCGCGACCTGGGCGATCCCATTGCCCATGGTCCCGGCTCCAACTACG
>JAPKMP010000052.1 GCA_026645935.1 Candidatus Villigracilaceae bacterium
CCGCCATGCCAAGATATTGAGCAACGCCCAACGAAGCCGCCATCACCAAAGCCGCCACATCTTCGCGCATCCGATTTAGAAAGACCAACACCAAAGGGACAATAAGGACAAGCAAAACAAAGATCTGCGGGAATGTCAAAGAATGCTCCAGTCGCGCTTTTCAGGATGTGAACTCGCTTCGGACTCAGGTGAAGCGGATTCTACTACTTCGGCAATTTATACGCTTCTTTCGTCGGTTTCAGCGGACGCGCCAGCCAATATGGACGGCGATTCCCATCGGGGCTGAATTTGTCGGCGGGGCGCGTCATCGCCAGCCACTCGCGATATTTTTGCATGGACTTGTTGGTATCCACAAACAGGTCGCCCGCTTTTTCGCCCGCTTCGGCTTTGCTGACCTTGTACACTTTTTGCAGCCAGCAGTGGACTCCGCTGATCGGGTCAGGGTGGACGGCATGGGCGAGGTTTTGGTTCACGCCGACGTTGCTCCACCAGATGCGGCTGGTGTCGGGGTCGGAGGAAGTCCATGCCGCCGCGCCGTGAATGACGCGCATGAGGAATCCGCCTTTGCCATCGTCGTAAAGTTCAACGAGATTGGATGAGCCTTTGTTCACACCTTTATCTTCATTCAAACGCCAGCGTCCGAGGTGGTGGCTGATGGCGATGATGCCAGGCTTGATGCCTTCGGTGATCCAAACGCTGTCAATGAAATATCCGATCTCGGTTTCCACTTTGGCGAGGTCGCCAGTCTCGACGCCGATGCGCCCCGCGTCTTCGAGATTCATCCAGATGGGATTCTTGTGCGAGATTTCATACAGCCATTTGGCGTTTGCGGAGCGGGTGTGAATCAGCGTGGGCAAGCGGAAGTTCGGTAGAAGAATCATTTCGCCTTTTTCGCGGTTGATATTTTCTGGATTAATATGACTCTTGACCGCCCAGGGAATCACATTTTCTTTTTCGTTCCAGCCCCAGCCCGCAAGCGTGTCGCTGAAGAATTCAAGTTTTTTGCTCGGAGTGTCGAAACCTGCCTTCGGCTGTCCGTCCACCATGAGGCCGACGATTGTGCCAGACGAGTCTAAGGCGCGATCATGCTCATCGGAGGCGAATCCAGCCTGAGGTCCAGAATGAAGCGTTTTGTCGAAGGGAGAGTAATTCTCCCGCTTCACTTCAAAGACTCCATACTTCCGCATGTATGCCAGCGGAGTCAATCCTTCTTTTGCGGCGGCTTCGGGAAGTCCTGGCACGGAGTTTTCAAAAATCCATTGATAGTATTCATCCACCGTGATGATCTCGCCCTTGCGATACGGCGACTCGAACCACTGGCGGATGCCGAGCGCGCCGTCGGGATCCATGCGCGCGGAAAGTTGAATCCAGAACTCGTTCTCTTCCCACACTTCGCCAGGGTTGGCTTGATAGGTGAAATCAACTTTCATGCCTGCGCGTTCCATCGCAACGCGGCGCACGGGCTGGCGGAACG
The DNA here is from genome assembly GCA_026645935.1 of Candidatus Villigracilaceae bacterium. GTDB lineage: Bacteria > Chloroflexota > Anaerolineae > Anaerolineales > Villigracilaceae > Villigracilis. Next base: position 1,475 of record JAPKMP010000052.1, read on the forward strand.
CGATCCATTGACTCGAATGAGTTTCCTGACTCATCAGGTCGTGACGTTCGGGTCCGTGACCTGTGGGCAGAACGTAATCGGCGAACCATGCGGTTTCGTTCCACGTGGGCGTGAGCGCGATATAACATTTGATCTTCGATTCATCCTTGAGCGCCTTGAGCCACATGAAGCCGTCGGGGTTGACCCACATCGGGTTGTAGACGCGCGTGAAATACACGTCAATATCGCCGCGCCCTTCTTCGAGCATGTGCGGCAAAAGGATGGACATCTCATAATGCGCGAGCGGATATTCGATGGGGTAATGCAGTTCGTTCCATGTTTCGGGCGCGGGCGCGCCTTTGAAGGGCTTCGGCACAAATTTATTCCAACCCGTCATGGATGTGCCGCCTTTGTTGCCAACGCTGCCCGTCAGTACATTGAGGAAGAACAGGCAGCGCGCCACCTGCCATCCGCCGAGGTTGCCGACGCTGGCGCTGCGCCAAACGTGCGTGGCAAGTTTGCCTTCGCAGTTGGCAACGAGGCGCGCGGTCTCTTGAATGCGCTCGATGGGAACTTCGGATTCTTGCGCGGCGCGATCGAAGGTGTATTCGGAATAGAGTTGTTTGAGGAGGCGGTCGAAAAGAGGGAAGAGTTTCAGGTTCCAGGTGTCAGGTGTCAGGCTGTCGGAAGCGAGTTCCTTCCGAATCTCCGTTGTGAGCTGTTCATTGTTCACTGTCCACTGTCCACTGCCCACTGCCTTCAGTGTTTCCTTCCAGTTGACCCATTTCCGCATGAAGTCTTTGTTGTACAAATCATTTTGAATCAGATGATTCGCAATCGCAAGCAGAATTGTGTTTTCACTGCCAGGGTAAGTGGGAAGCCAGACGTCGCTCATGGAGGCGGTGTTCGAGAGGCGCGGGTCAAAGGTGATGAGTTTTGCGCCGTCGGTCTTGGCTTCGATGATGCGCTGGGCGTGCGGGTTGAAGTAATGTCCCGTTTCGAGGTGGCTTGAAATCAGCAGGATGACTCGCGCATTGGCATAATCGGGACTCGGTCTGTCCTGCCCGATCCAAAAGTTGTAGCCTGCGCGCGCCGACGACGAGCAGATGTTGGTGTGGCTGTTGTGACCGTCCATGCCCCAGGTCTGAACGACGCGGTTGGCATATCCATCTTCGCCAGGGCGACCGACGTGATAGACGATTCCGTTCGGGCGGCGCAGTTTGCTCTCGCGCATCTTCTCCGCGATCTCGGTCAGCGCCTGCTCCCATGAGATCTGCTCCCATTTTCCTTCGCCGCGTTTGCCGACTCGCTTTAGCGGATACAAAATCCTTTCGGGATCATACACTTGATTGTGAGTCGCGGGTCCCTTGGCGCAGTTGCGTCCGCGCGAGCCAGGGTGGACAGGGTTGCCTTCAAATTTGCGGATCTCGTAGGTGTCTTTGTCCACGTAGGCGAGCAGTCCGCACGCCGATTCGCAGTTGAAGCAGACGGTCGGCACGAGCGTGTATCGCCGCGCCACTTTGCGGGGCCACTCTTTGCCGTCCCATTCCACCCAGTCATCCCACACATCAGGAGGCGGGTACTGGCTGATGCGCCCGTCGGGGTGGACGACTTCGGTCAGTTTGATGGGCTTGCGGTCAGAGTCCGCGAATTGCGGGGGGGCGGTTCCTGCGGAGGTTTGAGGGGGGGTGGATGGTTTGTGCCTCCATTACGAATTCGGAATATACTGCGGCGCCATCACGAAGGCGTATTCGTAGAAGAACAAGCCGATCAGCGCGGCAATCACAGCAATGGGAAGCGCGGGCGCGAAGGCGAGCATCAGCGCCAGTGGAATTACATGACCGAGCGCAATACCGCCCCACCAGTAACGGATTCGGAATCTGCCGTGAGTCATTTCACGGGAGGCGAGCAGGGCGG
>JAPKMP010000053.1 GCA_026645935.1 Candidatus Villigracilaceae bacterium
AACAGTCTTTGCAAGCAATGCAGAACGCTTCTCATCGTTGATAAGGGCATCCATTGTTTCGAGTCCTTCAAACGCGTCTTTGCAATAAAAGACACCTGGGTCGTAGAAGTCTCCGCTTTCGGTTTGGAGGATGCGGCGACCGAAGCGACGGTTGATCGCCGCGCCGCCGATCAGGACGGGGATGTTGTGTTTGCGGCGATGTAGTTCGTTGACGATCAGCGGCATCTGCTTGGAGGTAGAAACTAGCAACGCGGAGAGTCCAATCGCAGTCGCGTTGGCTTCGACGGCTTTGGTGATGATCGTCTCGGCAGGGACTTGTTTGCCGAGGTCAATCACATCGTAGCCGTTGTTAGCAAGGATCGTCTTGACGAGGTTCTTGCCGATGTCATGCACGTCGCCGTAGACTGTTGCAATCACAACCTTGCCTTTGCTGACGCCTTCTTTCTTTTCGAGATAATTTTCGAGATGCGCGACGGTCTTCTTCATCACTTCGGCGGATTGAAGAACGAAGGGCAGAATCAATTCGCCCGCGCCGAATTTGTCGCCGACTTCTTTCATGGCGGGGAGGAGGACGTTGTTGAGTGTGTGGACGGCGGTTTCGTGCTTTGTCGGGGCTGGGCTTGCTCCTGCCCCCTGGACAGGTTCGGCGACCTGGACAGGTGCGGCGCTTTGGACAGGTGCGAGACCTGTCCCTACGGGACGATTGATAATCTCATCAATATCCGCCTCCACGCCGTCTTTTTTGCGGTGGACGATTTTCCAGTGCAGGCGTTGTTCGGGGGTCATGCCTTCGGTGGGGTCGGCGAGGGTGTGGGCGGATGCAAGATCCGCCCGTACCGTTTCGTAGTGTTCGATGTAGCGTTGCAACGCGTCGAGGCGGCGGTTGAAGATGAGGTCTTCGGCGAGGTCTTTTTCCTCTTGCGAGATGTCGGGGTAGGCGGTAACGTGGGATGGATTCACGATCGCCATGTCCAAGCCAGCCTGCACGCAGTGATAGAGCATGACCGAGTTCAGCACGGGGCGGGCGTGCTGGGCAAAGCCGAAGGACAGGTTGCTCACACCCAGAGACGCCATCACGCCAGGCAAGTTTTGTTTGATGAGACGAATCCCCTCGATGGTTTCGATGGCGGATTCGACAAATTCCTGGTCGCCAGTGGCGAGGGTGAAGGTCAACGTGTCGTAGACCAAATCTTCAGGCTTGAGTCCGTGGTCGTTGACGGCGATGTCGTAGATTCGTTTGGCGACTTCGAGTTTTTTCTCACGGGTCTTTGCCATACCGTTCTCGTCAATCGTCAGCACGATGACTGCGGCGTTGTGTTCTTTCGCTAATGCGAAAACTTTATCGGCTTTTGTGCGACCCGCTTCGAGATGAGTCGAGTTGATGAGACAACGCCCAGGCGCGGTCTTCAATGCGATTTCGAGGACGTCGAGTTCGGTGGAGTCAATCACGAGCGGAACGTCCACGCCCATTTCGAGTTTCTTGACGACCTTGCGCATGAGTTCGGCTTCGTCGGGGCGTTCGGTGACGGCGCAGGAAATGTCGAGGGCGTGCGCGCCGCCGTCCACTTGTTCACGAGCGATCTCCAAAATGCCGTCGTAATCTTCTTCGAGCAACATCCGCTTGAACTTGCGCGAGCCTTGCGCGTTGCAGCGTTCGCCGAGCAGGGTGGGCGGAGGATCTTGACGCATGGACAAGGCTGACATGGCTGAGGCAAGCTGAGGCGTCGAATGAAGCGGGCGCGGAGGGTGAGGAGTCCCGTTGAGTTTATCCACTAAAAGTTTGAGGTGCGCGGGAGTCGTCCCACAGCATCCGCCGACGATCGAGATGTTGTGCTTGGTCACAAATTCATAGAGGTCGTTCGCAAACGGTTCGGGTTCGAGCGGATAGACGGCTTGCCCGTCGACGTTGAGCGGCAGTCCCGCGTTGGGGATGCACGAAACGGGGAGCGTGGAATTTTCGCCGAGGATGCGGATGGGCTCGCGCATGTGTTCGGGTCCTGTCGAGCAGTTGAGACCGATGACGTCTATGCCCATGCCTTCGAGGATGGCGAGCGAGGCGTTGATGTCGGTGCCGAGCAACATGCGACCCGTCGTGTCGAGCGTGACCTGAGCCTGAATCGGCAAGTAGACTTGAGTCTCGTCCATGGCTTTGTGCAGTCCGATGATGGCGGCTTTGACTTCGAGGATGTCTTGCGAGGTTTCGATGAGGAGGACATCCACGCCGCCCCGAATCAGACCGACAGCCTGCTCGCGGAATGTGTCTACGAGTTCGTCGAAGGTGACGTTGGAGAGGTCGGGGTCGTTGGCGGAGGGGAGTTTGCCGCTGGGACCAATTGAACCCGCTACAAAGCGAGGGTGGGTGAGGGCGTGATGCGATGAGTCGTGAGGCGTACTGCGTAATTCGTAATTGGTAATTGGAGACTGGGGACTGGAGACTGGAGAATTGGAGAATTCGTCTGCCAGGCGACGCGCCAGTTTTGCGGCGGTTTCGTTGATTTCGATGACGCGGTCTTGCAGTCCGTATTCCGCCATTGTGATGCGGTTGGAGCGGAAGGTGTCCGTTTCGAGCACGTCCACGCCGACTTCGAGGAAGGAGCGGTGGACTTTTTCCACGGCTTCGGGATACGAGATGACGAGGTAGTCGTTGCATCCGTTGTATTGTTCGCCGCCGAAATGTTCGGCAGTCAGGTTTTGGACTTGCAGGCTCGTTCCCATCGCGCCGTCGAAAACGAGGACTTTCTTTTCGAGGGCGTCGAGGTAACGGCGGTTGGTGTATTTTTTTTCGGTCATTAAGTTCTCCTAAATTTTCATCCGCAGATTATGCAGATTACACAGATTTTTCTTTTTCAAAGAGATGTGGCGCGTGTTGTTTGATTTGTTGTCCGAGTTCGGAGTCAAAAGGATTATCAGCAAAATGATATAAAGAAATTTCCCGTTTTCTCTTTCCGTTTGATGATTTTCCAATTAAGATTTTGAAAGAAAACCTTCTTGGGATTTCTTCAACTTCATTCCACAATAGGGAATAACGTTGTAAGAAAGCCTGATACTCGATTCCAGATTCTGAAATTATTAACTTTTTGAACAAAGCATCATACAAGAAGGCTATTCCAAGAATAGCCCACCCTGTTGCTATAACATTTTTCAGCCATTCTGACGAACCAAATAACA
>JAPKMP010000054.1 GCA_026645935.1 Candidatus Villigracilaceae bacterium
GAAGCAAGGCGGCGGGAGAAGCTTCACGGCGAGCGCCTCGAACGCCAGGCCGAAGAGAACCGCGAGCTGCGGGATGAACTGAAGGAGACCCAGACGACCGTCCGCGACATGAAAAAACTCATCGAGATCGCGATGCGAAAACTGGATGCGCTGGGGGACGGGAGGCCGGTGACACGAGCGAAAGGAACGGCGCGCTCCTGAAAACGGCCCAGCGGGACAGGCCAAGGCTCAAATAGGACGGAAGCATGACGCGCCGCATGACCAGCAAAGCCAACCCCGAAGACGCAAGGCGCCAACCACGCAACTCCCAGAAACGCCGAAACGAAGCGGTTCGCCGGCTGCTCCTGGCGGCGCTCTCGCTGTCCAGAAGTCGTAAACATGAAACGACCGTGCAACGTTGAGACGCCCGACCCGTTGAGCAGCCTCCAGAAAAACCGCCCCCACCGGCGTCCCCTGAAGCCGAGCCCGATACCAGTTGTCGGGGTCGAGATAGCGGAAGTAGATCGCCGCATCCTTCCCCGAGTTCAGCCTGACCTGCACCTCGGCGACAAAGTCGCCGTCCATGTGCCCCGTGAACACGGCCTCCCCGCCGAACTGCTATTGCGTGTAGCTCAACTTTTTGAAACAGAATAAATATCTAGATCAATAGACGCCCCAATACGGACGACCTTCTCAAGAGTTTGCGGTCGCAGGGTAAAGGGAAACTGATCCTCACCGACTATATGAATGTCAAATTGCACATACGCCTCCACTCTACCACCGCTCGTCATTTCTCTTAACGATGCCTCACAGACCATCAATTGCTCAAGCAGGCTATTCGTGCGATTGTCGAGATCGTACTCGCTTGGTGAAAACCACTCTGATCTTATTGACCAGGAATGAACTTTCGCAGTAATGTGCGAGAAACCCAGCCTATCGCCAATAGCCAACGTGTGCGAAGCTTTAGTCGATAGCTTCTCCGCCATTTCATCGGCTGTGATTTCTGCGCTCTTCAACACGAGTGAAACCCGAGCTTCCGTCTGAGAGAAATCGCCCGCTGCCATATCTCACTGAGTCCTGATAAGATATCGCTCCAAAATTGAATTCTCTACGTGATGCTAAACTGAATCCTTCAAGCGATTGAAACCGGCTGACGCCCGTGGCCTGGAGCGGAAACGGGATCCCCGTTTCACGTCCAGAAGCAATGTCAAGGGTAAGGAAGCATGCCTTTCGCGTCTTTTACGCGGGCTTTGAAACAGGGCGTTAATACTGAGCGTCCGGATCCCTATAAGTAGGTATGTCATCTCGGAATGTGTTGCCGCGACTTTGCCTGCCGCTATCTTCGTTCGGCTGCAATCTTGACTCATTGGCAGCGGCCTGCTTAACGGCACGATGTTCCATAGCTAGTCCAATCACATATCCAATGGTCGCATACATGACAGTCCCATGCACAATGATGGACCAATGGTACGTGAGCCCAAAGAAACGCTGGTTGTCAAACCATCCTAGATATCGATATACGTATTCCGACTCCTCCGCTAAGACAACCAACGGAAACTCAATAACGAGATAGCAACCATAAGCAGGTATCGATCCTACCAATTCAATTATGAATGCGATAACAAGATGCACTGTGCCTAAAGTTGTCATCCAGACAACCCTTGGCAACCATCTTCTGCGCCACCGACTGTTCGATTTGCTGCATTTTTGCAGTATCATTGTCGTTGCGCGACACCCTGGCTGGTTTTGTCGGCCCTCTGACGCTCATAGCGCAATTCGGGGAAACAGCCAGCGCCAATGCTAGCCGCACGGGTCGCTTTCATCCTCCGATTCCTCGTCTTCTGGGTCTTCAATTGGAAGTCCCTGACGTATCCTTTCGTCCGCGTCTCGATCGCGCTTTGGCGGTGGTGGCGGAACAACGCGAACCTTATGCCCGTTGGCGGCCGAATAGTAGCTCATCAACTCTCGAGGGAAAACGTATGTCCCACTTAACGGCTTCTCTCCGGCAGCAACAACATTACAGGCAAAGGTCACGCAGTTATTCGTGAGGGCGTTATAATCCCATTCACCTTCGAGAGATTCGATGTAATCGCGCATTTTCTCCTCGTCGGGGTCACCGGGAACATTCGCTTCAACCCAACCCCCATCGTAACGTTCCACAAATTGCGCGCTCGTGTACGTGTTTACCGCTCCTTTTGCTGTATTGCTCTGGTCAAGTGGTTCCGAAACATCGTAATAAACCACTGACCCATCATCATAGGTAACCTTCAAAGCGATGTGCCCATATGGATTTGTTCCGCCTTTTCCGGAAGAGGATCCCGACGACCATCCCAAGCTTCCGTTGTTGCCAGAGGTTCTTTCAATCAGGATGATCGATGCCTCAAGACCAAACGGATCCAGCCAGAAAAGCGGTCTTCCGCCCACGTACTGATACAGGCTCGCCGAATCGACGTATCCCAGCGGGTCGCGTTGGATGAACTGCTTCAGCGTCGGGTGATACGTGCGGAAGCGGTAGTGGTAGAGACCCGTTTCGGCGTCGAGGCGGCGGCCGGTGAAGAGGAACGGGTTGCCACTCGGCGAGAAGCTGCGGTTGGTCACGACCATCGTGGTGCTTGCGTCCGGGTCGTTGTACGAAGCATCCCAGGCTTCCTGGTCCGCGTCGCCGCTGGTGTTGCTCACGTCGCCGTCGAAGTCCGCGTCGAAGGCGCGGTTGTACGTCGAGAGCGCATTGGTGCGCGCGGTGTTGTCCGCGCTGTCCACGTCGCCGTCCGCGTCGCTGTCGCCGAAGGCCAGGTGGCGGCGGACCTGCGGCAGGCCGTAGGGCTGATACTGCACCTCTTCGGCCACGTCGCCGTTGGGCGTCGTCAGGGCGATGACGTTCCAATTCGCGTCTTGATGCACGAACCACGTGCCGCTCGCCCCGCGGATCATGAGGAGCTGGTCGAGGTACTCGTGGCCCCAGACGTACTGCTGCGTCACCTGCTCCGAGCCGTTGCGCTCCTCGATCTCGCGCAGGCCGTCGTAGAAGAAGTACGTCGCGCCGTCGAGGTCGCCGCGGTTGGTTACCGTCTTCGAGGCGCGGCGGTTGTCGGCGTAGTAAGCGTAGACGCCGACGACCACGTCC
>JAPKMP010000055.1 GCA_026645935.1 Candidatus Villigracilaceae bacterium
TAGGTTGGTAAGCCGACGGCATTGAAAAGAAAGAAGAAAGCGGCGACGATAATATGCGCCCAGCGAAGGGATGGCGACCAGAAAAACACCGATAGAAAAACCATTAGGATTGGGATGAGCATCAGGGTAGCGATTCCCAGCCACATACCCTGACCCATTCTCTGCCCCATGATCTCGCCGGGTTTGAAGTCGCCGCTGAAGATGCGCAGGACATCACCGAGCAGGTAGGTCAGCATCAGGCACGCCCACAACGTGGTGAGTTTGATTTGAATAGTTTCCAAGATTTGATTCCTTTCTACATTGTGATAACAATTTTGGCCTGAGCGCGACCCGCCCATAACGACAAGCGAATTAAACTATATTGCCGGGGCGCTCCTACTTCGTTTTATTTTGTAGGCTCAGAAATGAAGGCGGTTGAATTGAATCCCTTGGCGATCAGCCACACACCGATGGATATTTCCCATAATCCGCCTGGAAGTGTGTGGAGCAGTTGCAGATTGAAGCCCAAGATTTCCAACATAGATCCGCCTAAAAAGCTCACATATCCAATGAATCCCCAAATAATGAAAAACTGCGGAACTAATTTTTCCCGATAGAACCCGTAGCAAAGCGTCAAGCCAGCCACCCCTAAGGCAACCATGCCAATCTGGTAGGTGTACGCCTGCGCCTGAGTTAACAAAGCGCTCAGTGATTGAAGATAGGGGATTTCAGGAGCGCCAACTTTCAAAAATTCGGCGCCAAGCGGAATTTGAAGCAGGATAAATAAAGCCGAGACGGCGATGATGGCGGCTTCGGCAATTCTGGCGCTGAAGTAGCCGAGGGCTACGCGTTCGCTGTTTTGCTTCAAAATCGGGTACATCAGCACACCGTGAGCCGCGTCGCCAGCGGCGGCGATCACCCAGAGCAATGCGCCAATTGCGATCATCATGCTCCTGGCAGAAACCGTGTCAAGCTGACCTGACGTACCAAGCGCTGATCCTGCAATGCCTACAATGAATCCCAAAATGTATAGAGCGCCCACCACTTTTGCTGTCGTTCTGTATGTGTTAACTTTTGTTTCCATGCTTTTTTTCTCCGTTGATTGAATTCATTTTTTATCTCCTCATTGTCTGTATTCTAGATTCTGGCATTATGGCTTATGGTAATGATGACATTCCCCTTTTTATGTCCTGTTTCGACATAGCGATGAGCCTCGGCAATTTGTTCCAACGGATAGCGTCTATCAATAACCGATTTCATCTCCCCCGCTTCAATTAGCGCTTTGAGGAACAATAAATCTTCATTCTTTTGGTTGGCTGCCCCAATGATCACTTTCTTGCTGCTTCTAATCGAAGTCCATCGCCCCCTTACCATTTGCGACAACCCAGCGTTGCCCAAGAGATACCGACCATTTTGTTTTAACGACCTTACACTGCCTGAAAACGAACTCTTGCCCATCACATCAAAAATAACATCATAGATCTCAGTACGTTTGGTAATATCCTCCTGGGTGTAATCAATGACATGGTCTGCCCCGATAGCGCGCAGCATATTCAATTTACCCGAACTGTCCACTCCAGTCACTTCAGCCCCAAAATACCTGGCAAGCTGTACCGCAAAAGTACCAATACTTCCGCCCGCGCCAATAATCAAAACCTTTTCCCCGCGCTGGATATTTCCTTTTCTAATAAAATGCAAGGCTTCCAGCCCGCCAGTGGGAACCGCTGCGGCTTCCTCGTAGGTCATATTTGCCGGTTTCGTTGCCAGAACTCCCATTGCAGATTCTTCGGGGAGACATAGATACTCGCCATATGCTCCGAAACCCAAACCGGTGGTACCAAAAACCTGATCACCTGGTTTGAAGCGTTTTACATCTTTGCCAATTGCTTCAATTTCTCCAGCGAGCTCCTGTCCTAATATCGTTATTCGTTTAGGTTTTCTGAAACCCGCATACATTCGCATGGGAAGCCGAACAAGAATGGGCATCTTGAGGTTTCGTGTTTCACAGTCACCTGTGGTTACTGTCGTGGCATGGATTTTTATCAGCATTTCATTGGCTTTAGGAGTAGGTTTGGCTATCTCTTTGAGCTGAAGAACATCCGGCGATCCATAGTTTGTCCACACAATGGCTTTCATAATAAGTTACCTCACGTTGATAACAACATTTCCCTTTTTATGTCCTGCCTCGACATAGCGATGAGCCTCGGCGGTTTGCTCCAGAGGATAGCATCGATCGATGATAGATCTGATTTTCCCCGCCTCGATCAGCTCTTTGATGAAAATTAGATTTTCTACTTTTTCGCTGGTTGAAGATCGAACGGAAAGATAGACTCCCTGTTTCTTGAGCGCGCCTTTACTACGAGAGTGCGAAGTCTTGCCGACCGCGTCAAAAATAACATCGTAGACCTGACCGCTTTCGGTGAAATCCTCTTCGGCGTAATCAATGACCCGATCGGCTCCCAAAGACTTCACCAATTCCACATTTGCGGTACTGCATACTCCCGTAACCTCCGCGCCATAGTATTTGGCAATCTGCACGGCAAACGTGCCTACGCTTCCGGAAGCGCCGTAGATCAGAACCTTTTGTCCCTTCTGGATATTGCCCTTTCTAAGAATATACAAGGCTGTCATTCCCCCGACGGGGACCGCAGCTGCTTCCTGGTAAGTCATATTGGTCGGCGCTGCTGCCAGCACACCTGCCTGCCATGTTTCAGGCAGGCAGACGTACTCAGCATTGGCGCCTACACTCAACCCGGTAGTCGTTCCAAAGACCCGATCGCCGATCTTAAATCGCTTAACCTGTTTTCCTACTGCTTCGATTTCTCCAGCCAACTCATGCCCAGGGATTCTTTTCCTTTTCATGCCAGACAGTTGCAGAGGCAGAAAAAACAGGGGATGGAGTTTTCGAAGTATCACGTCTCCAATGGTTGCGGTTGCGGCATGTACTCT
>JAPKMP010000056.1 GCA_026645935.1 Candidatus Villigracilaceae bacterium
ACCAGCGCTTCATTGTCCCTAGGCATGGGTTTCTTTACCTCTCGCAACTGCAAAACGTCCGGGGGTCCAGATTTTGTGCATACGATCGCTTTCATGGTATCTTTCAGCATCTCATTCCAGATTTAGTTGTTCTGTGTCACAGTGATGACGACTTTTCCCTGCGCGTGTCCATCTTCCAGGTATCGGATCGCATCCGCAACCTGGTTCAACGGATAACGCCGATCGATAACGGGCTTTACTTTGCCAGCTTCAAGCATCTCCTTTATGGCGACCAGATCTTTTTTATTTGGCTTTGCTACCCCCATGCTGCCCATTTTCTTGCTTCCAGTCATTGAAATCCACGATCCCTGGAGCATCGCTTGAGACATTTGAGTCATGGATCCTCCGGTATGAACATAAATACCTTTGGGACTCAACACCCGCTTATAATCTGAAATCGAGCGGTTTCCATTCGTGGCAAGGACAAGGTCATACTGCTTACCACTCTTGGCGAAATCTTCCTTGGTATAGTCAATGACATGGTCTGCACCGCTCGAGCGCGCCGTTTCCGAATTCTGGGTGCTGCATACAGCGGTCACTTCCGCCCCAAAAGATTTGGCAAGTTGTACTGCAAAGGTACCTACACCACCTGATGCGCCATTGATCAGAACCTTTTGCCCAGGCCGAATCTGTCCGGCATGGCGGATACCTTGCAAGGCTGTGATAGCCGCCATGGGTACTGCCGCAGCTTCCTCGAACGATAAATTGCTTGGTTTCAGCACAAACGCATTTTCACTAGCACATGCATACTCTGCAAAACCGCCCCAACCATCCGCGGAGATGTTGCCGAATATTTCATCACCCTTTTTAAACTGCTTTACGCTATTGCCAACCGCCTCAACCCGTCCTGCAATGTCAGATCCAAGTATTTGGTTTTTTGGTTTTAGAAGCCCGGAACTCAGGCGGATCAGGAACGGGTCAGCTCTGAGGAGATGGAGGTCGCCTGCATTTACAGATACTGCATAAACTTTTACGAGGACTTCATTGTCTTTGGGTGTCGGTTTGGCTACCTCCTTAAGTTGCAGAACATCCGGTGATCCGTATTCTGTGTATACAATTGCTTTCATTTGATTCTCCTTTTTTGAATGTGGTAAAACAAGTGTGAGAGTTTGACATCTTGCATCGCTGCCTGTTTGGGTTTCAATTAATACAATGTACCAATCGTTCAATCTGAGCCTGGAAAGTCAATAGTCAAAGCTCATAAGTATATAGTTCATTGTATGTACCCCGTTTAGGTTGTCATCGGACTTTTGGCGGAGATTGTCCTACTCTTTTGTGCCTAGACAGGCAGCACGATTCTCCCGTATTCAATATCGTTTAGAGCGGTATTGAGACAGAGATCGTAGTCCCCATCCCAGGTTGACTGACAGCGGTAAACGTGCCGACGCCTCCAGACGCCCCGTTGATTGCCACTATTGCCCAGGCTGGATGCCTCCCTTCCGCGGACCCTGTATTGCTGTGACCGCCACGGCGTGAATCTTTATCAGCACTTCATTATCCTTGGGAGTGGGTCGTTCGATCTCTTTGACTTGCAGAACGTTGGACGAGCCGTATTGGGTGTACACAATTGCTTTCATTTGATTTCTCCTGATTTTTATTTCATTCAGATCGACCCGCGCATAACTTCAAGCGGATACAAGAACATTGACGGGGCGTACCTGTTCGATTTTATTTTGCAGACTCTGAAACGAACGCAGCGGAATTGAAGCCCTTGACGATCAGCCAAACCCCGAGGGATATCTCCCACAATCCGCCTGGAAGCGTGTGGAGCAGTTGCAGATTAAAGCCCAGGATCTCCAACATCGATCCGCCTAAAAAGCTCATGTATCCAACAAAGCCCCAAATGATGAAGAACTGCGGAACCAATTTTGCCCGATAGAAACCGTAGCAAAGGGTCAAGCCTGCCATGCCTAAAGCGGTCATGCCGATCTGGTAGGAGTAAGCCTGTGACTGCGCGAACAGCGCGCTCAGGGATTGAAGATGGGAAGTTTCGGAGGCGCCAGTTTTCAGGAACTCGGCACCCAGCGGAATTTGCAGTAGGATGAACAAAGCCGAGACAGCAATGACCGCGGCTTCGACGACCCGGGCAGCAAAATAGCCGAGTGCAACACGCTCGTCATTTTGCTTCAAGATCGGGAACATCACCACCCCGTGGATCGCGTCACCTGCGGCGGCGAGCACCCAGAGCAATGCGCCAAATGCGATCATCATGCTCCTGGCAGATATCGTGTCAAGCTGACCCGGTGTGCCGAGCATCGATCCCGCAATGCCCACGACAAATCCCAAAACATAAAGCGCGCCCACCACTTTTGCTGTCGTTCTGTATGTGTTGACTTTTGTATCCATGCTTTTCTCTCCTTTGATTGAATAATATCGATTGACCGATACCAATGTCATGCCTGCATCGCGCACTTTTTTGAGCAATCCGTGCAGCGCAGACTGATCGATCACCGGGCCTGTTAACAGCGTATCGCCGTTATCTTCGAGGGTGATGTCCATGCCTTCGAACCAATCCACCCATTGCTCGTTCAGGTGTCCTTTGATCCGAATCTGATAAACGGCTGGCTGGTTTGGCTTAGTGGTCGGGTTGTCTCTATTCGTCATTACCTATTTCCTGTTGTGGTCGGGCGTTAAGCGCATGCCACATGTTCAATGTAGAGTTAGTTTATCTACCAGGGGGTATTAACGGATAGACACTTAAGTGTTATTCACGAGTGTTGTTTTTGGATGGACGACAGCGGAAAAAGACTCA
>JAPKMP010000057.1 GCA_026645935.1 Candidatus Villigracilaceae bacterium
CGCCGCCGTATCCGCTGGGTTGAGCCTGTCAAAACCGAGACCAACACATTGCAAAAGTAAATCTCGAAATTTAAGTTACATTGTTAACTGGTGGTTTCGATACGACCTTCGCAACGAACCACTTCGACAAACTCAGTGCGACGGCTCAGGTCTACTCAACCACCGAGTTCACTTCAATTCTCCACCCCTCTAATTCTCCAATTCTCTAATCCCCAGTCTCTAGTCTCTAGTCTCCAATCTCCAGTCTCCAATCCCCAATTACCAATTACTATTTACCACTGACCAATTCCCACAACCGATTCGAATTCAACGGAATCTCCAACACCTCAAACTCCGAATCCCACAGCGCGTCTTCCAACGCCTGCGCAAAGAGCGGACCGACGGGAATCGCACCCGCTTCGCCCGCGCCTTTCACGCCCATCGGGTTGAGCGGCGAGAGCGTTTCGCCATGCGCGGTTTCGATACGCGGCACATCGAGACTGCTCGGCAGGTGATAATCCATGAACGTGCCGTTGAGTAATTGCCCGTTTTCGTCGTAGGCGAGCCGTTCGTAAAACGCGTTGCCGATGCCCTGCGCCACGCCGCCGTGAATCTGCCCGTCGAGGATGAGCGGATTGATGACCCTGCCGCAATCATGCACCACGAGATATTTTTGGATGTGGATCTGCATCGTTTCGGGATTCACTTCCACGATCATCGCATGGATTCCGCTGGCGGTTGCGCCTCTTTCTGGACCGAAATAATTGGTCGCCTCCAACCCAGGCTCGGTCCCAGGCTTGACGGCTCCACGCGTCGGGTTCGCCATGTTCGCCAGTTCGCCCAATGAAATGGACTGTCTCGGAATATCCTGCACGCGCACAACGCCGTCGTCGAGTTCGAGTTCGTCTTCGGGCGCGTTGAAATGTTCGGATGCAAGTTTGAGAATCTTTTTTCGCACAACTTTCGCCGCCTCGTTGATGGCATTGCCCGCCACCACCGCGCCGCGGCTGGCAAACGTCCCCGCGCCCCAATAAAACTGGTCGGTGTCGCCCGTCACCACGTCTATCTGGTCCACGCGCACGCCGAGTTGTTCGGCGACGATCTGCGCGTAACTCGTGAAGTGACCCTGTCCCTGTGTGCCGACGCCCGTGACGACCGACACGCGCCCGCTTCCCATCACCTGTACTTTTGCCCCTTCATAGGGACCGATTCCCGTCCCTTCGACGTACGCCACCACGCCGATACCGACATGCTTCCCCTCCGCGCGCAGTTTCGGTTGAGTCTCCTCCACAAATTTGCGATAGCCGATTTTTTCCAACGCTTCATTCAGCAGCGGTTCGTAATTTCCGCTGTCGTACACGATGGGCGCAAAATCCTGATAGATGATCTCGTTATCGTATGGGAATTGATTCGGCTGAATAAAATTGCGCCTGCGGATTTCGGCGCGGTCAATGTTCAATTCTTTGGCAGCGATGTCCAGCAAACGTTCGATCACGAAGACTCCATGCTGCCTGCCCGCGCCTCGATACGGCGTGACGATGGTCTTGTTGGTAAAGACCGCCGTGAACTCGCTGTAATAATTTTTGATGTCGTACAGTCCCAGCACGTTGGCTTGCGAGTTGAGCGGCACGGTGAGTCCATACGGCGCGTACGCGCCCGTGTCGTGCAGGAAAATATCATGCACGCCGAGGATGCGCCCCTCGTTGTCGAACGCAATTTCGGCGTTGTGGATTTGTCCGCGTTCGTGCGTGGTAGCGACAAAATTTTCAGCGCGGTCTTCGATCCATTTGACGGGGCGGTTCAACTTCATCGCCGCCCACGGGACGAGCACTTCCTCTTGATAGAACATCATGATCTTCGGACCGAATCCGCCGCCGATGAACGGGGCGATGACGCGCACCTGCCGCTCCGACAGCCCAAGCATCCCCGCCAGCCCGTTTCGAATCACGACGGGCGCCTGAGTCGTGTCCCAGACCGTTAGCCGCCCCGCGCGTTTATCCCACTCCGCCACGATGCCACGATTCTCCATGGCGGCGGCGCATCCGTGCTCGTAACTGAATCGCCGCTGGATGACGAGCGCCGCTTCTTTCTTCGCCGACGCGTAATCGCCCTTCGTCTGCACCACGTGCGCCGCGACGTTCGACCCGATCTCTTCGTGGATGAGAATACTGCTGAGGTCGAGAGCCAACTCCAAGTCCACGACAGAAGCGAGCGGTTCGTAATCCACTTGAATATCCGCCAGCGCGTCTTCGGCGATGTAGCGACTCTCCGCCAGCACCATCACGATCGGCTCGCCCGCAAACTTGACCTTATCTTTTGCGAGCGGCACTTGCGTCTTTTCGTTGAAGACGATGTCCTTGACGGGCGGCGGCGAGACGAGCAACGGACCAGGCTTCCAGTAATCGCCGAGGTCGTGCGCGGTGTACGCCGCGACAACGCCCGCACGCTGTAACGCCTGCGAAACGTCAATGCGATTTATTTTCGCATGGGCATACGGACTTCGCAAAAATGCCACATGCAGCATGTTGGGCAAATCCACATCGTCCACAAACAACCCCTGCCCCGTCAGCAGGCGCGGGTCCTCATTGCGCTTTATCCGTTCGCCGAAGTATCGTGTGGTCATGGTGAATGCTCCGTTATGGGTTTCTACCAAAGAACTTCAATACCAATTCAAGATTACCCAAAATAAAA
>JAPKMP010000058.1 GCA_026645935.1 Candidatus Villigracilaceae bacterium
GATCCTTAATCCGTAACGCGGACTTGTTTCCTTGCCAAAATAAGTCGCGATGGTATAATCTGCCCGCTTGTTCGGGGTGTGGCTCAGACCGGTAGAGCGCACGGTTCGGGTCCGTGAGGTCCGGGGTTCAAATCCCCGCACCCCGACAGCAAGGATTGAAAAGACTCCCAACCCGAGGGAGTCTTTTCACTTAATTCAGGTGGTATCGTTCGATGCTAATGCACTATTTCGTTATCGTGGACATGGTAGGGGACGTTGATGATCACGACTCCCTGCTGGCGTTTTAGCTGGCTGCGGAGCAGGTCCGCGGTATTGGTATGTAATGCTCCTGTCAGCGGACTGTTCGAAATGAACTCAGGCACGACGATTGTGAGGGTTTCGCCCGACTGCCGTTCCTGGGAAATTTCGGTAATATATTCCAGCAGGGGCTCAAGAAAGAGGCGATAGGGTGAGTTCAACATTACCATCCGCACACCTTCGCCCCAGCGTTCCCATTTTTGCTTGACCTTCTGTGCATCTGCAGGTTCGATGCTGACATGCACTGCGGTCACATCGTCTGAGAGCATCCGTGCATAGCGGAGCGCCGCAAGCGTTCCCTGATGCACACCACTGATCGGCATGATCACCCGGTGGCGGATCGTATGGGGTGGGATCGCGCCAAAGTTATCCAGAGAGAGTTTCCGCGCGAGGCCTTTATAGTGACGATGGATCAACCAGAACACGGCAACCAGGGTGGGGATCAGGATCAAGACCACCCAGGCTCCATCCTTGAATTTGGTAACGGCAAATACCATCATGACCACAGCGGTACATAAAGCCCCAAATCCATTAATGGACATTTTTTGAACCCAATCTTTGACATATAGCAGGGTCGATCCCCGCTCTGCTTTTTCCTCTCCCGGTTTGAGCCCGCCGATCTTGCGCCAGCGAAATGCCATTCCGCCTTGTGACAAGGTGAATGAGAGGAACACGCCGATCGCATAAAGAGGAATAAGCCGGGTCACGCTTGCGTTGAAGATGATCAAAATGACAGATGCAATAACAGCAAGCGCGATAATGCCTCGCGAGTAAACAAGCCGGCTTCCGCGATAGTTGAGTTGTCGTGGAAGGAACCCATCCTTGGCGACCAGCGCGCCTAGCCGGGGAAAATCTGCGAAGGCGGTGTTCGCCGCCATGATGAGGATGACTGTGGTTGCGCCGAGCAACATCAGGTATAAAGTCCCGCGACCGGCAAAAACAGTCCGCGCCAGCTGCGAGATGACCGTTTCGCTCTCGGATGGGATTGCGCCAATCTCTCTGGAAAGGAAGGAGATTCCCAAAAAGAGCGAACCAAGGATAAGCGACATCCATAACAGCGTGATACCTGCATTTTTGCTGCGAGGTTCTTTGAAGGCGGTGATCCCATTCGAGATGGCTTCAACGCCTGTCAATGCCGTCGTGCCGCTTGCAAACGCGTGCAGGATCAGAAATGGCGTTATGGCTGAGATTTCGTCAAGCATTTCCAATTCAGGCGGGTCAACGACCATTCCAAGGGTTCCGGTTACAAAAAGCCGGAACATACCCAACCCGACAGCGATGAACATCATGGTTACGAAGAAATAGGTGGGAATGGCAAATGCCGTACCCGATTCCTTGACCCCGCGCAAGTTCATCAACATAACAAAAAGGATGAAACTGACGGAAAGAAAGACGCGATAGTCGTATAGAAAAGGGAATGCAGAGGTGATCTGTGCTACTCCGGATGCGATGGAAACCGAAACGGTTAATATGTAATCGGTCAGCAGGGCGGCTCCGGCAATGAGCGCGGGGAACTCTCCGAGATTATCGCGAGCCACAATGTATGCGCCGCCGCCATCCGGGTAGGCATGGATGGTTTGTTCGTAGGAAATAGTTACGATTCCCAACAGGATGACAATGGCGATGGAAATGGGAAACACATAACCGTACGCCATCGACCCGGCTACTGCGAGGATGACAAGAATCTCCTGGGTCGCGTACGCAGTCGACGAAAGTGCGTCGGATGCAAAAACAGCCAGACCCACCAGCTTGCCGATTGTCTGGTGGGGAGCGTCGGCAGTGGAGAGGGGGCGTCCGATCAGCCATGAGCGCAGAGTAGGGGAAGGTTTATGTAATGTATCCCGTTCGATGATCGGGGATTTTGAAATTTCTTCTTGATTGATCATTTTTTTCCGAGGCCTAGGTGAAAAGATTGTTCCAGAACCAGATCGAACCAGCTTCTGCGAGAATGGATGCGTATAGACCAATGGAATGTATCAAGTCTTGTGGATATTCCATGAGTTTGGCTTGTAGTACAAAGAATCCGAACAGGAGGGCGATCGAGCCGGTCCACCCAAGTATGCTTTTCTTCAACGAAGAGTTTGTCCTTACCGGTTCGTGATAGAGTCCGGATATTATGTAAATTGGAGCGTTCAATCTTGTTTCGAGGATTTGCGCCAGCGGCTTGTCATTGAACCCGGGGCGGTATTCTGCGAAACAGACGATCACATCCCCTTCACGCCAGTATGGCTTGACCGCATCCACCCAGTCCCTGCCGATTTCCACGGTCAATTCGACGAAGATATCCT
>JAPKMP010000059.1 GCA_026645935.1 Candidatus Villigracilaceae bacterium
CCACGAGAAATCATCGCGACCATTGAAATGAGCATACACCTGCCGCATGAATTCCAGGTCTTCGGGAGTATCCACCGTCCAACGGTAATCGCCGAAGTCGGTGGTGTGGTGGAGGAGGGCGACTCTAAACCCACGAGGAGATGTTCCACTTTCCAGAGTTCGACTCTGACGAGTCAATTCCACACCTTCGTAGAAGTAAGGCATGGCATGTTCACGGTGCTGAGGTTCTTTGGCTTCTTTCCATGCTTGCTTCAAGACTTTGAACGTGCAGGCTTCCACATCCAAGCCAATGGGGTAAGTGCGATGATAAGGCGGCGGCAAACGGTTGCAGACAAAATCATATTCATCTTCAAGCAAAGTATTGACGACGTTGTCTATCAACTCAGGGTCAATCACTGGACAATCCGCAGTGATTCGCACAACCACATCCGCTTTGGCTGACTTGGCGGTCTGATAATAACGGTCCAGCACGTCGTAGAGGCTGCCGCGCGTGAACGGGATTCCGCTGAAGTCGCAGTATTCGGCGACGGGGTCGTCGGAGGGGTCGGTCGTCGTGGCGAAAACGGTTTGGGAAACTGAGGCAGACCGCGAGGTCCGAACGAAGACGCGTTGGAGCATGGGCTGTCCCGCGATGTCCGCGAGAATCTTCCCAGGCAGTCGCGATGAACTCATCCGCCCTTGTATGATGGCAACGACACGCGCTGTCACTGTTTGTCGGCGGGCGGCGGGGTGGCGGAGGATTTGGAAGATTCAGACGAAGGGGTTACGGGCATGGGTTTTTCCAGACCCGCGACGCGGCTTTTATGCTCATCCAGTTCTTTTTCAAGCGCGCCGACTCGTTTGCGGTGAGAGGAAGCTGCGAGGGAATTTTTAATCGCAGACGGGGAAAGCACCAGCAAGCCAATGACCACGCCAATGGCAAGTGTAACCAGCAAGACGAGGGACAGCGAACCCGTGACCTCCCACGCCAGAAAAGAGATAGTGACGGTGATCGTATTTTGCAAAGCAAAAATGACCGCAATGACTGCGATCACCAGCGCGAAGATCAGATAAACAGTAGCCATTTTGCCTCCAAGAATTTGCAGATGGAATTGCCTTCCGAATAATTTTACACCGCTTGCGCCTCAGACGGTATGGGCAGGGGAACGACAAATCCTTTCGCTCGAAATTTTTCGACATACTCGCGCACGACCCAATAATCCAAACCGACCTGCTCGGCGATGTCGAAAATGGAGTGTTCGCCCTCGAAGCGCATCATGATCTTTTCGATGGCGCGGTTGAGCGCCCAATTGTCGCGCCAATCCACCCAGAGACCATGACCGCTGAGAAACACGGGACCACGAAACGTGCGCTTCGGAATGTAATTGCTGGCGTAGATGCGGATGATCTCTTCGGCAATTTGCGCCGCCTCGACAAGCATATCCTCGTGGATGATGTCGAGATTGTCGTCGGTGGTGTGATACTCGTCGTAGGGAAAACGGTTGAGCGAAATGCACGGCACGTTGACGCCAGGTCCGTTGATGACGCGTTCATCATTGGCGGGAGCGGAGGCGAAGTCACGTTCGTCGTGTTCGATATTGCGTAGTTGGTAATTGGTAATTCGGTCGAGGAGATGATTGTGCTGTCGCGTATGATGCCATGCGATTTTGTTTTTGTTGCCTGTCATCTCCATGAAGATTCCGCCGCGCAGATTGGGAATCAGCGACTC
Source organism: Candidatus Villigracilaceae bacterium (assembly GCA_026645935.1). GTDB lineage: Bacteria > Chloroflexota > Anaerolineae > Anaerolineales > Villigracilaceae > Villigracilis. The sequence continues at coordinate 1,709 of JAPKMP010000059.1, forward strand.
GTTGTGCGCCAGCCATGCGATCATGCCGATGGTCTCGGGTCCAAACCAAAAGCGGACGCTCATCGCGCCAGCGGGAAGCGGATTCTCCGCCAGCCGCCGCGCCAACTCGATCGCGCTGACCACGCCTGCGCCATCGTCGTTGGCTTGCATGGGGTGACAGGTATGCGCCTGCACAAGGAACTCGCCCGCTTCGGGGTTCGCTCCGCCCTGCGGATGGACGACCGCCGTAGCGACTTTGAATCCCTGCTTGGGATCGGTGACGAACTCGGACTTGATCACCGCGTGATATTTTTTGTCGCGTGGGAGTTTGTCGAACGTGTTCTTAGGCAGGCAGAAGCCCCAATCACGTTCGTAATATTTGAAAATCCACGGCACCGTGTGCGGACGCTTCTCGTTGAAATACAAATGCGGCTGGAGTTCGTCGAAGGTCAACACTTTATCAACGGGCAATGAATACGAAACAATGTGAAGCGGATTGTCTTTGAAATCCACAATACGCTCACCATCTTCGGTTTCGAGATACGCCTCATGGACGACATACCGCTCAGGCACTTTCCACGTCCAGACGGGAGTCAGCGGCGCGTAGGTTTCGATGGTGAAGTTGGAGGAATCGGGCATGTACGAGCCAACGATCTCCAACGTCTTGTCGTGGTCATCGGAGGCGAGGGTGCGATGCAGAGGGAAGAATTCCGAGAGGATGGATTTGAGGGAGAAA
>JAPKMP010000005.1 GCA_026645935.1 Candidatus Villigracilaceae bacterium
CTCCGCCGCCAGAATTACCACCGCCTTGGCCGTTGTTACCATCATTGCCGCCCCCGCCTGCTCCACCTTCCAGACCTTGTGAAGGGGCGCACGCAGAAAATAGCAACGACAATATTGTCAGCATTGCCACCAGGGCAAACAGCCCCTTCTCTCGTCGTTTGTTACGTATCGTGTACATGATCATCTCCTTTTAAAATTAACCGTCTTTCTTTTATACCAATTAAAACTGCCATTAACCTTTCAATTTGCATACGTTTTGCGCAAAGCGCCAACACCCCCGGGCTTAGAAAAAGGCGACGCTTCTTATAATATTATGTTGTTCAATACAGGTAGTTTGGGTCGAACTTCAACTGCATTATTGCCCCCTTCCAACCCTACTTATTGTGTGAAATCCAGTACACAACAAGAAGCACCAAAATCATACCTGCCGCGATATAGAAGTTGCCACTGGTTATCGCCGACCCTGAAACGGATGAACCGGGTGGTTGAATGAAAGGCAAAGCAACAACAGCCAATATCAACACAGTGACGACTGCCAGGAGCAAACCGGCTTGGGGATTGGCATGAAAATCGAAGAGCCGCTTCCAAAAGGACGGCTTTACTGCTTGTGTCTCTTCCCTGCTCACACGGTTTTTAAAGCGCACCAGCATCTGCTTTGCCTTCGCGTCTCTCTGTGAATCAGGGGGAAATGCATGAGTTAAACGGAGCACTGTCTGCTCGAGGTGCAGCAATTCCTCGTCAGAAGCGGAGGCTATGGGGGCTGTTTTGCCACCGAGCAAGCGGTCGGTAAAATCTGCAAGCTTGGAGTCTTTTTCGGTGTATTGAGTCTCTTGATCCATGATTAAGTCTCCAGATGAGTGCGAAGAGCGGAAACTGCCCGTCGAAAAAGGGATTTGACTGCTTCAAGATTCTGCCCGGTGTGGTCGGCAATTTCATTGAACTGCATTTCCTCGGCAAATCGGAGCAACAGGACCTCACGATAGCTTTCAGGCAGGTTCTGAAGCGCTCTTTGGAGGAAGATCCGCTCCTCCAAGGATTGCGAAGTGCTTCCCGTCGTCTGAGCGATGGCTTCCGTAAGCGGCGCGAGCCGGGGTTCCTGTTTGCGGGCGCGCCTGCGGTAGTACTCAGCCACTTTATGGTTGGTCAACGTGCGAAGCCAGGTTCCAAATTTGGCATCCCCACGGAAGGAGGCAAGGGATTTCATTGCGGCGAGAAATATCTCCTGAGTGACGTCCTCCACGTCGTTTTCCGGGACCACGTATCGCACCCGGTTGTAAACCCGGGGGAGGTGGCGGAGGTAAAGGACATCGAACGCCTCAGTGTTTCCATCCCTAAAGTTTTGGATGAGAAACTCGTCGCTGAGGTCATGGGAGGGAGTCTTGTTATTTTGCATATATTCAGTCGTCACGGACGTCAAAAATGGGTCGCCCAGTTCTGCATTTTCAGCGATTACTATAACATAATCAAGGCGGAATTGCGGGATTTTATTTTCAATGTAGTTAGGCTATAATAACCGCTGGCAACTTTAGGTTTGACAAGACTATCATAAATTTGGAGATGGCACATGTCCAAAATCATTTCAGTTCATTCCTTTCGCGGAGGGACGGGTAAATCGAACACAACCGCGAACATTGCGGCGCTTCTGGCAATGGACGGCGCGCGCGTAGGCGTGGTGGATACCGATATCGCCTCCCCCGGCATCCACGTTCTATTCAACCTCGACGAAGCGGACATGGAACACTCTCTGAACGACTACCTGTGGGGCAAGTGCACCATCGAACAGGCGGCTCAAGACGTATCCGGGCATATCGGCGCGGAGGTCAAAGGGCAGATTTTCCTGATCCCCGCCAGCATCAAAGCGGGCGAGATCGCCCGCATCCTGCGCGAAGGATACGATGTGGGATTGTTGAATGATGGCTTCCGCGATGTGATCGAAAAGTTGAAACTGGACTATTTGTTGATCGACACGCACCCCGGTCTGAACGAAGAGACCCTGCTCTCCATCGCCATCTCGAACACGTTGATCATCATCATGCGCCCCGACCAGCAGGATTACCAGGGCACCGCTGTCACCGTGGACGTCGCCAAAAAACTGGATGTTCCGAAATTGCTGATCCTCGTGAACAAGACCCCCAGCAACCTCGATTTCGAAGAAGTGCGCAACCGCGTGGAACAGACCTATGAAGCGAAAGTTGGAGCCATCCTGCCGCACTCGGATGAAATGATGATGCTCGCAAGTTCCGGGCTTTTTACCATTCAATTCCCGGAACACACCGTGACCAAGGGTTTGCGCAATCTGGTGGAACAGTTGAAAGCCGGTTGATGTCCACCTGAAAGAAGGCCTTGTGACGAAACCGCTATTCGAAAACGCGATCAAGGAATTGGAGGAACGGCAGGAGGATATCCGCCCATCGGATGTCGTTCTTTTCTCCGAGCCGTTGCGTTCTGCTGTGAACTTTGTCGTACGGCTAAAGCGCTTCAGCCTGACCGAATTCCACGAGAAACTGCCGGACTTTACAAGGGAAGAAGTCAAGCGGATTGCGGACTTGCTGATCAAACGCCATCTCTTCGACCTTTCCCGTTTCGCCACCGAAGAAGAGCCCTATTATGAAGCCCGCCTTTCCGCGATGACGCGTCCGCTCACCCGCCCGCCTTCGGATATCTGGAAAAAGATAGATTGAACTTCGCCCGTCTGCAGAATGCAGGCGGGTTTTGTTTTGCTATAATCGAAACATGGCAGATAAACTTCTCTCTCGATACGAAGAACTCAAGGCGCTGGTCAACCTCCATAATTACCGGTATCACGTGTTGGATGCGCCTGTGATCAGCGACCTGGAATATGATCGCCTCCTCAATGAACTTAAAAAGATTGAAGCGGATCATCCAGACTGGATCACCCCTGACTCCCCCACACAGCGCGCCGGAGCGAAAGTCTCGGAAAAGTTCGAGAAAGTCCGCCACCCCGGACCCATCCTTTCGCTTGCCAATGCCTTCGGCGCGGACGATGCGCGAGCCTGGTTCGAGCGCATCAAGAAATTGGATGACCGGGTGGAGAAAGCGAAGTTTGTCGTCGAGCCCAAGATCGACGGATTGTCCGTAGTATTGCATTATCGAGACGGTCAGTTTGTACAGGGAGCAACGCGGGGAGACGGCGAAGTGGGCGAGGATATTACGACAAACCTGCGGACGGTGAAGACAATTCCATTGAAGATACCGGTCGACAGTAAAAAGTCAACCGTTACCAGTATACCCAAACATCTTGTGGTGCGCGGCGAAGCGTTCATTCCCATCAAGGATTTCGAATCCTTAAACAAGAAACTGGAAGAGGCGGGCGAGAAGACCTATCTCAATCCGCGCAACACGGCGGCGGGATCGCTGCGGCAACTCGACCCGCAATTAACCGCTTCACGTCCCATCACCATGCTGGTATATCAGATCGTCCATTCCGAAGGCAGCGATGTGCCTACATCTCAATGGGAGATATTGGAATATCTCAAGTCGCTGGGTTTTCCAGTGACGGATATCTCCAAACGATTCAATCATTTGAAAGATGCGATTGCCTACGCTGAAACCTTCGAGAAAGGACGGGACGCGCTTCCCTACGAAGCCGATGGCATGGTCATCAAGATCGACGATTTATCCCTCGCCGCAGATTTGGGTTTCGTGGGCAAGGACCCGCGCGGAGCGATCGCTTTCAAATTCCCCGCACGTGAAGTGACCACGACCCTGCTCGGTATCGACGTGGAAGTGGGCCGCACCGGCGTATTGACTCCGCGCGCGCAACTGGAGGCCGTGGAGATCGGCGGAGTCATTGTCCGCAATGCGACCTTGCACAACTTCGATTACATCGAGGAAAAGGACATCCGCATCGGTGACCGGGTGCTGGTCAAACGCGCGGGCGAGGTGATTCCGTATGTTATCGGTCCCGTGGTGGATGCTCGCACCGGCAAAGAAAAGAAATACAAGCCCCCCGCGAAATGCCCGGCATGCGGGCAAGACGTGGAGCATTTTGAAGGCGAAGTGGCCTGGTATTGCGTCAATGCCGCGTGCCCTGCTCAGTTGGTGCGAAACGTTGAGCATTTCGTTTCACGCGGAACGATGGATATCGTCGGGCTTGGCATCAAGATCGTGGAACAATTGATCGAAGCGGGGCTGGTCAAGGATGTTGCAGACCTGTTCACACTTAATAAGAAAGACCTGCTTGAACTGGAAGGCTTCGCCGAGAAAAAGGCGGAGAATCTGCTTGGGTCCATCGAGCAGGCGAAAGGTCAGAGTTTGAACCGCTTGATCGCGGCATTGGGTATCCATGGCGTGGGAGAAGTGATGGCAGGCGATCTGGCACGGACGTACGGAAATCTATCCGCCTTATCGAAAGCCAAAATAGATGAACTTCAACAGATCGAAGGCGTGGGACCGAACATCGCTGAATCCATTGCAGATTGGTTTTCGAGATCCGCGAATCAGAAATTGTTGAAAAAGTTGAAAGCGGCTGGCGTCGATCCTCAAATGATGAAGGATGAAAGGAAGAAGGAGGGCGCGTTCACAGGATTGACATTCGTCGTAACCGGCACACTGCCGAGTTTTTCGCGCGACGATGCCAAGGAATTCATCGAAAATAACGGCGGCAAGGTGACCGATAGCGTAAGCAAGAAGACCAGTTATCTGGTATTGGGAGAAAATCCCGGCTCGAAGTACGAAAAGGCAAAATCGCTGGGGGTCAAGATCATCGATGAAGCCGGATTGAAGCGGCTGGCGAAATAGTGGAGCGCAGCGTCTCCCGACGTTGTATCGAACGGAGAGAGACGTTCGAGCCCGATTTGAGAACAGCAAACTAGACAGAAACCACCCCCTCGGCTAAACTTGCGCCATCTTTTTCGGAGGCATTTTCATGGATTTTCACAGCGTAGAGAACAACAGCACCCGCCGCATTGCCGCGCTCAAACAACGCGTGGACGAGGTCAGGAAACACGGTTACTACTTCTACAACCAGGCGGTGGAGGATATGCTGCCCAACGCGAAGGTGCGCGTAAATGGCCGAATCATGGGGATGTACGCCTCCTACTCGTATTTGGGGCTGGTCGGCCACCCGCGCATTAACGAAGCCGCCAAACGCGCCGTGGACAAATTCGGCACAGGCACGAACGGGGTCCGCACGCTGGCAGGCACGCTCACCATCCATAACGAACTAGAAGAGACCATTGCCGATTTCAAACACGCGGAAGCCGCCGTCACTTATTCCTCCGGTTATGTGACCAACCTGACAACCATCTCCACCATGCTGGGGCGCGGCGATTACGTCTTCTCGGACAAGATCAATCACGCCTCCATCGTGGATGGTTGTCTGATGTCCGGCGCGGAATTCCGCCGCTTCAAACACAACGACATGGACCACCTCGAGGGCTTGCTCAAGAACGCTCCCGCCGAGGTCTCAAAACTGGTCATCGCTGATTCGGTTTTCAGCATGGATGGCGACATCATAGACCTGCCCAAGATCGTGGAACTCAGCCGCAAATACAACGCCTGGCTGATGATCGACGAAGCGCACTCCATCGGGGTGCTCGGCAAGACCGGGCGCGGCATCGAAGAACACTTCGGCATGGACGGAGTCATCGACATCAAGATGGGCACGCTCAGCAAGACCATCCCTTCGGTGGGCGGGTACGTCGCCGGAAAAAAGGAATTGATCGACTTCCTGCGCCACGGAAGCCGCGCCTATATCTTCTCCGCGGCTCTGCCCCCGGCTCAAGCCGCCGCCGCGAACGAAGCCTTTAAAGTCATCCTCGATGAGCCCGAACGGATCGAACGCCTGAACGCCAACACAAAACAATTCATCGGCGGGTTGAAAAGCATGGGGTTCAACACCCTGCTGACCGAGACCGCCATCGTCCCCGTGCTGTGCGGCACGGACGAAAAAGCATTCGAACTGACCAAGCGCTGTCAGGAAAACGATATCTTCGTCCTTCCCGTCGTCTCGCCAGCCGTGCAGGAAGGCATGTCGCGCTTACGGGCGACAGTCACCGCCGCGCACGATCCCGCCGACATTGAACACGCGATGGAAGTGATCTATCAGGCGGGCAAGGAGATGGGGATGGTGAAATAAGAGAGATTGATGGATCAGAGATTGCAAATCGCTCATTGATGGAAATGGGCGATTTTTTTCTGGCGTTGATTCCAATCCGGGAGGCGAGACGGGGTTCGGGCGGAGTCAGAGGCGCCTGCCCTGACCACCCGTTAGGGCGTATCGAAGGGCATCCTGATAGGAATTGAAAGCATATTTAAAACGATTTTCTAACAAAGCCTGTTTACAATGCCGTTCAGATACACAAGGAGTAATATCATGAAATGGCAATGGAAGTTGGGCACCTTCGCAGGTATTGATGTATTCATCCATGCCACCTTTCTTTTGTTGATCGGTTGGGTTGGATTTAGTCATTGGCTGGAAAATAACAATTGGCTGGACGTATTGAGCGGTATCGGGTTTATTCTCGCGCTCTTTTTGTGTGTGTTATTGCACGAGTATGGGCACGCACTCACCGCACGAAAATATGGGATCAAAACGCGCGATATTACGCTTTATCCAATAGGCGGCGTGGCGCGTTTGGAACGAATGCCCGAAAAACCGATCGAGGAATTGTGGGTTGCCCTGATGGGACCGGCGGTGAACGTGGTCATAGCGGCGGGATTGTTCGCGCTTCTTTTCCTGACCGGTGGCTTGGTGCCGCTGGCCGAGCTTGGGGTGGCCTCGGGAAGTTTTCTTGAACGGGTGATGGTGGTGAATATTTCACTTGTTTTGTTCAATCTCATTCCCGCCTTCCCCATGGACGGTGGACGCGTGCTGCGGGCTTTGCTCGCCATGCGCATGGATTACGTCCGCGCAACGCAGGTGGCGGCCTCCATCGGGCAGGGATTGGCTCTCGTATTTGGGTTCGTCGGTTTATTTTCGAACCCCTTCCTGCTCTTTATCGCTTTCTTCGTATGGATCGGCGCCTCCCAGGAAGCCGGCGCGGTCCAGATGAAGAACGTCATAAGCGGCATCCCTGTGGGGCGAGCCATGCTGACCGATTACAAGAGTCTCTCGCCGCGCGACTCACTATCATGCATGGCGCAGTTGATCCTGGCGGGTTCCCAGCACGACTTCCCGGTCATCGACGATGACGGACGCATCCTGGGTGTGGTCACACGCGATGATTTCCTGGCTGCCCTCACCCAACACGGGCAAAACATTGCCGTCTCGGCGGTGATGCGTAGCAATCCACCGGAAGTGGACTCTTACGACATGGTCGAAATGGCATTGATGAAGATTCAGGAATCGGGCTTTCCATCCCTGCCTGTCACCCACTCAGGCCAGTTGGTGGGCATCGTTACTGCCGAGAACATCACCGAATACTTGATGATCCGCACCGCTTTGCAATCCTCGCGGATCGCCGTCACACCCTGATCGCACCAGACGGTAAAGATAAGAGGTTTCTAAACCACGAAACAATATTTTTCTGTATACTCTCAGCACTCCGATGGGGAGTAGCCGCCCAAATACGGGTAGCACAGTCGTCAATACGTTGCGCAATGCGCCTCCGGCTGTTCTGAAAAGGCAAGACCATCGTCAATGTCTTGACGATGGTCTTTTTATTTATCAATCGAGGTAACGAATGTCAGACACAATCGAATCGACGATACTTTCCACCTTGCAAACCATTTTCGACCAGTTCGGCTGGGCGGGCGTTTTCGCGTTGATGACGTTCGAGAACGCCACCGGCATCACACCCAGCGAGATCATCCTCGCCTTTGCAGGGTGGATGTTGATCGAACGGCACGGTATTTCGCCAATGTTCATCCCTATCGCTGGAATTTACGCCGGGTTGGGCAGCGCCCTGGGAGCCTCCATCGCTTATTGGGTGGCGCGCCTCGGCGGCAGGCCTGTCGTGTACCGCTTTGCCCGCTATCTGAGCATCGAACCCGCACTCATAAATAAATCGGAAGATCAGATGCACCGCTGGGGTCCGGGACTGGTATTGATCGGACGCTGCATACCGGGCATTCGCACATTGATCAGCATCCCCGCCGGGCTGGCGAAGATCCCGTTCGTCAAATTCTTCGCTGCCACTTTCATCGGCGCGTATGTTTGGTGTACACTATTCATAGGGGCGGGCTACATCCTCGGGCACGAGTGGATGCTGATCAGCCATTACATCAAGACACACCTCCCGCTGGTCTTTTCCCTCGGCATCCTTGCCATGCTTGCCTTTCTGGCATATCAATTCCGCAATAGGATAAAATCATTGAGATGGTTCGCAATACTCAGGAACGTGAAAACAAACCAATGAACTGGCACACGATAGAGGTCGAACAGGTATTGAACGAAACCGGCTCCTCCCAGGATTCAGGCCTGACCGCGGAGGAGGCGCAGGGACGTTTCTCCCAATACGGCGCGAATGAACTCATCGAGCGCGGCGGGCGGACACCCCTGAAAATCCTCTGGGAGCAAATCACCGCCACGATGGTCCTGATCCTCATCGCGGCGGCGGCCGTGGCAGGTTTGCTCGGCGACACGAAAAATACCATCGCCATCATTTCGATCGTCGCGTTATACGCCTTGCTCGGTTTTATCCAGGAATATCGCGCCGAGCAGGCGATTGCCGCCCTCAAGAAAATGTCCGTGCCGAATGTGCGCGTGCTGCGGGACGGCAAATTAAACGAACTTTCGGCGCGCGACCTTGTGCCCGGCGACGTGATTCAACTCGAGACGGGCAACATCATTCCAGCCGATCTGCGCCTGCTCGAAGCGGTCAATCTGCGCATCCAGGAAGCCGCGCTGACAGGCGAATCGGAGGCGATCGAAAAACATACCGCCGCCATCTCCGCGGAAGACCTTCCCCTCGGCGACCGTCGCAACATGGCATATATGGGCACCATCATCTCACAAGGGCGCGGGCTGGCGCTCGTCGTTGGAACGGGGATGAAAACCGAACTCGGCAAGATCGCGGACATGATCCAATCTGTAAAGCAGGAGCAAACGCCGCTTCAACGCCGACTCGACGCGCTTGGTAAAACCCTTGCCCTCATCGGGTTGGGTATCGCAGTTTTGATCTTCATCCTCGGCATCCTGCGCGGCGACGAACTGCGCCACATGCTGCTCACCGCCGTCAGCGTTGCGGTCGCCATCGTACCCGAAGGTCTGCCCGCCGTCGTAACCATCACCCTCGCGCTCGGCGCACAGCGGATGCTTACAAGACAGGCATTGATTCGCAGGCTTCCCGCCGTCGAAACGCTTGGCTCGGTCACGGTCATTTGTTCCGATAAAACCGGCACGCTGACCGAGAATCGAATGACCGTGGTCGTGTTGGATGTTGCGGAACACGCCATCGATCTGACCGGGGATGTGGCCCGCGACGGTTCGCTTCACGCCACCCGCAGGCTGGGCTCGCCGGTCCAATCCTCCCTCTCGCTGACGATGATCGGCGGCGCATTGTGCAACGACGCCAGATTGATCGACGAAGGCGATGACCGCTTTCGCACCATGGGCGACCCGACCGAAGGCGCACTGGTTGTTGCTGCGGCAAAGATGGGATATTGGAAATCCTCGCTTGATTCTTCCTTCCCGCGCGCGGCGGAACTTCCTTTCGACTCGGAACGCAAGCGCATGACCACCGTTCATCATCTCGGTCAATACGACCCCACCGTGCTCTCCGGCCTGGACATCGGCGACAAGCGTTACATCGCGTTCATCAAAGGCGGCGTGGACGGCCTGCTCGATATCACGAGCCACGTCTGGGCGAATGGCGAATCCATTCCATTGGATGAAGGTTGGAAGTCCAGGATCGAAGCGGCAAATGAGCGTCTCGCCAGGAAAGGGATGCGCGTCCTTGGCGTTGGATTCCGTTTGATGAATTCCATCCCTGAGATCATTCAAACCGACCTGGAACAGAATATCACCTTCGTCGGTCTGTTCGGCATGATCGACCCGCCGCGCTCCGAAGTGCAGGATGCGGTGGCGGTGGCGAAATCCGCCGGTATCCGCCCGATCATGATTACCGGCGATCATCCGCTGACCGCGATTGAAATTGCGCGGCAGTTAGGCATCGTTTCCGCTCCCGCCGCCGTCCCTGAAAGTCCACTTGCTCCTGCCGCCGTCCCCGGCGGCGGGGACTCCGCCGGGAGCATTAAGGCACTGACCGGCGTGGAGATCGAAAACCTGACTCCCGACGAATTGAAAAACGTCGTGGATGAAGTCAGCGTGTTCGCGCGCGTCGCGCCGGAACACAAACTTCGCATCGTGCAAGCGTTGCAGGAGAAGGGTCACATCGTTTCGATGACCGGCGACGGCGTGAACGACGCGCCTGCCCTGCGCAAAGCGGATATCGGCGTGGCAATGGGAATCACCGGCACGGACGTTTCCAAGGAAGCGTCTGACCTGGTTTTGCTCGACGATAACTTTGCGACTATCGTTGCGGCTGTCAAGGAAGGACGTACGATCTACGACAACATCCGCAAGTTTGTGCGCTTCAGCGTGGCAGGCAACATCGGCAAGGTTTTGGTCATGCTGCTCGCTCCGTTTTTAGGAAAGCCGTTGCCGTTGCTTCCATTGCAGTTGCTATGGCTGAATCTATTGACGGACGGTTTGCTCGGTTTGGGCATGGGAGTGGAAAACCCTGAAAAGGACACGATGAAGCGCAAGCCTTACTCCCCCTCCGAGGGCGTATTCTCGCGCGGCGCAGGGTTTCAAACGATCTGGGTCGGCGTGATGATTGGCGGGCTCGCGCTCGGGCTGGGAGCATGGTACTTCTTCACTGGCCGCCCCGAATGGCAGACGATGATCTTCACCTCGCTGGCATTCATGCAGATCTTTCAGGCATTCGCCGCCCGGTCGGATAAAGAATCTTTATTCGAGATCGGTATATGGAGCAATCCTGTTCTTGCGGGCATGGCGCTATTGGTTTTTGCCTTACAGATGATGGTGATCTACATCCCGGCAATGGCGAATTTCTTCGAAGTCGTCCCGCTTAGCCTCGCTGACCTTGCCATCTCGGCTGCTTCCGGGTTGGTCGTGTTCACAGTAATGGAAGTAAGCGAGAGATTTCGAAAGTGACCCGGATGGTCGAGTAGCGGCGCCCTGCGCCATGATTCGAGATCATCAGTAAAATATCCGTCTCACGATGAGGCGGATTTTGATTTAGCCAAATATCCCCTTCCACAATTGATACAGCCCAAACCCGGACAATGCAACCGCGGAGATGAGTAGCATGGTGCGATTCAATTTCGGTCCCAATGCCGAGGCACTGCCGAAGATAAAAATGATCAGGGCAAGGGTGGAGATCATGGCAAGATAGAAACCTGCGAGAAACACAATTCCATACACAGGGGTCTCGCGCCAGCCTTGCACCAAAATGGGACCGGTCGCAAACATCCAAAAGATATAAGCGCCCGGGCTGAGAACATTGGTCATCGCCGCTTTGAAGATGGTCTGATTATTTGCAGGGTTGGAAGGCGCGATTGATTTGTCATAATCCCGCCAGGATCTGTACGCGCCAAAGGCGAGATATAAAATGAAGAGCCCGCCTAGGATGTATAAGATTCGCTGTACCCAATCCGGTAGTTGGCTGAGGACAAGCACGCTCAACAATATGATGGGACCGTCGCTCAGGAATGGAGCCAATGCGCCGGGGAGGGTCCGTTTCCAGCCGCGGGTGAGGGCTTGTGAAATGAGAAATGCCTGGAAAGGTCCAGGTTGGGAGGCAGCGGCGAAGCCAAACCCGATGCCTTGAATCAAGAAGAGCCACATGGTTATTAATAGATGCCGCTTGATTGGGGGTTAAGCCCCCAATCAAGCGAATACATTTAATCAAAAATGAATTTGGTCGGGTTTTCGAAGAACTTCGTCCACGCAAGGCACTGACGCGGGGTGAAAACGAACAAACCGCCTTCGTCCCATTGTGTGGCTTCAGGAGTGTAGCCGTCTTCAGCGTATTTATGAAAAGCAGCGACCAAACGTTGTGCGAATTCAGGCGTCGGCTTGGGCGCAGGGACGGTTATCCCTTCAAGGATGATCGCCTTCTGCCCATCTTCAAGATTTACAGTGACATTTGGATTCTCAACAATGTTGCGGGCATGGCGCGTTTCAGGACTGCCGTCGTAGTAAAGCTTGCCATCGAGATATACTGCCCAACGCGGCACGACATGCGGACGCCCACTTGGACGAACGGAGCACATCCAATAATGTTTGGCGTTAGTCAGTTTTTCTTCGACATATTCCCAAGGCACTTCGGTTAAGGGATTATCGGCATAACCTTTTGGAAATTTCGGACGGGTGATTTTCGGCATTTCAACTTCCTATTTTCCCAACGCTTCTTTCACCGCTTCATAGACGTTCACCATGCCAAAGCCGTACGCATTGCTGGGACGATCTCCGGTGAAACAGCCAAGCGATGTATCGCCAGTGTAAGGCTCGGCGGTGGTGATGATCAAATTTTCGGTCTCTTCGATATCGCCGATCAATTCAGGTTGGGCGGACCAGATCAACGCCACCACGCCGACGAGGTGCGGTCCCGCCATGGATGTGCCGCTGTTCGAGCCGTATGAATTTTCAGGAAGTGAGGAAAAAACATCCACACCCGGCGCGACGATATCGGGTTTGACCCTTCCCGAACCGTCGGAGGTGACGGGTCCGCGGCTGGAGAAGTCGGCGAGGTTTCCGAACCGATCGATCGCGCCGACAGAGAAAACAGAATCATATAAAGATAGCGGGGCATAGACCGTCTCGCAATTCGGTCCGTCATTGCCGGTGGAAACGACAACGAAGACTCCGGCGTGGCGCAAATTATCCGCCGCGTATAACAGCGCGTTCGGGTCGCAGCCTTCGATCTCAGGGCATCCCCAGGAGTTGTTCATCACATGCGCGGCTTTGGTCGGGTCGCCATCCATGAACGGATCACCCCCGATGGGAAACGGCGCAAGCATGAACTGCATGCAATCAAGATACAGAGCCGGGTTGGCAAGATTGCGGTCGAGGTTCACGCAGCCGATCCATTGCGCTTCGGGAGCCACGCCGATTCCGCCGCTTCCCAAAATCGAACCCATCGTATGCGTGCCATGCCCGCCTTCGTCGTTCGGGGATGTTGTACCATCCCACGGGTCGAACCAGTTGTAATCGTCGCTGCCGTTATAGCCGCGATATTGATTTGCCAGCGTGGGATGATTCCCATCCACGCCTGAATCGGATTGACCGACGACGATTCCCTCGCCGCGCACATCGAATTCCTCCCAGACCCGGTCCGCGCCGATCATTTCAATGTTCCATCCGATATAGTCGGATGGCGGCGCGAACTCAAACCCCGGCGAAGGAGAATCTTTGGGGGCGGCTCTCAGGCGCGGGCTGGGTATGACGCGCTCCACTTCGGGGCGGGTCAACAGAAAGAGCCGCACGAGAGTCCCGCCTTGAACCTCCATCGAGTTTTGCAAATAATATGGCGTATATTCCACGCCCGCCGTATCTAACACGCTTCGCAAACCCGCCTGTTCAATGTTTGCAGTTTTGACGAGCGTTTCATATGCCGCCGTCCGCCGCGCGTCGAGGTCTGTCATCGAGTCCAGATCTGAAAGGTCCGCCTGAGTCTTGAGGATGACAAATAAACGGTCGCCGTAATTTCCGGGATTGCCAAAGATGAAGAAGACCGTAATGAGACTGATCCACGCGAGAGCCGCTCCGGTCCATCCGATGATTCGATTCACCCCCGCGCCCGAGCCTGATCCGGCAACATGGAACAAAATCAACGCGACGACGCTTACGCTCCAGCCGATGAGCAAAGCAATGCCAACAGCTTTGCTCGCAAGCTCGGCAATATCGCCAAGAACGAATGTCAACTCGGTGGGGTCGAAAAATGCCAGGCCCGCAAACGCGAGCAGACCTGTTCCGAGAGTCGCGGCAAAGCGTGAAGGCAGTAATGCCGCGACCCCGAATGCAAAAGCGGGAATTAAAACAACAAGAATCAATTGCCCGCCGTCGTACCCGAATGCAGAGGCGAGCAAAGCCAACAACGCGCCCGCACCGACGCCATCAAGAAAAATATTTTCGGAGTCTGCCATCCAAACCGCGGCGAGCAGACCGAAGGACAAGCCAGCCAGTAGACTTAGGAATCCGTCTGCAAACGAGCCCAACGAGCCGAAGATCGCCAGAGGAAAGATCCCCAGGGCGGCGATCAATAAACCAAACGGCGCGGACTGCGGGAGCCATGCCAGTTTATTTTTACCAAAACGAATGATTATTAATGCGGCGACGAAGGAAAGCAGGGTCTGCGCAATCGAGCCAACCTGATCGTTGTTCGCACCGAGGAATCGCAGTGCCAAAGCGGGGAATCCAAACAGCGAAGCACCGAACATCCCTGCATACCAGCCTTTGAAGCGATCGTCCGTTGTGAAATACCACAAAAGACCGAAAAGCAGGCTCATGAGAAACGCCTGTGACGCCAGACCGACGGCGCCTGCCCTTGCGAGTTGCTGCAAACTCGATGAGACGATCGCGCTTTGTTCCGTCGTCCACAGGATGAAATGATAGATGAACAAACACAACGGCATCGGCAGGACAAATATCAGGAACAACGCCAGCGCGCCGCCGCTCCGGTTTTTCTCTTCATAGACCGGGGTATTTTCGGATTCTGTCATTGTGTGTCTCCTTGTTTTACAGCGTCGATGCTTGTTTGCGGTTCCGCCTCCTCCCTGTGCGGATGGACATTGAATACCTTGAACGCCCATTGAACGGACGGGCCGATGAGCAATGCAAAGACCGCTGTGCCGATTCCCGCCGGTCCGCCCAGGAGCCATCCAAGGATGAAGACCGTGATCTCCACGGATCCGCGCGCCACCCGCAGACTTAACTTCGTCGTGCGATGCAATGCCAGCATCAAACTATCGCGCGGACCCGCTCCCGCATCCACGCCAATGTACACCGCGCTGGCGATGCCCTGCGCCAATACCCCACTCAAGAGCATCGCGCTTTGCAAGAACAAATTCTTTTCGACGGATGGAATCAGCCACAAGGCCAGATCCAGCCATGGACCGATGGAAAGGATATTCCCCAGCGTGCCCCAGCCGACCTTTTCGCGCAGAGCCAGCGCGGCGATCAAAACCGTGAAGCCCACAATAACAGTGATCGTGCCGACCGTCAAACCGGTGATATCTGAAAGAGCCACCTCGAAGACCGACCAGGTCCCCGTGCCGAGGTTGGCGCGAATGGTCAACGCAATCGATAACCCAAAGAGTGCAAAGCCGATTTGAATGACAAGAAAATCACGGATAAAGGTATTCCAGCGAACAGGTTTGATCATGAGGTTCCTTTGAGGGCATCATGATACCATGACAGAAGTTACCCCCATTTGATGATTAGAGGCGACTTTGCGTTAAAAATCCTGATCTGTTCGTTTCTAAAGTACAAAAGCAACAACTTAAGTTATTTACTTCCCTGCACGGAGCCCCATCAACTGCGCCGTGTCCAATACATGCCCATTGATCGCGGATTCAAATTGCCCGCGGCTTGCACCTTCTGCAAGTGACAAGGTCGTATCCAACGCATACAATGTAAAGATATAACGGTGTGTGCCGCTCGGCGGGCAGGGTCCGCCATAGCCAAGTTCGCCGAAATCGTTCATGCCTTTGACGCCTACATCCGGTCCGCTGATGGCTTCGTTCAGTCCGCTTGCATTTGCCGGGATGTTGAATTGCAGCCAATGCAGCCAGTTCCCGCCATCGGGATCGCTCATGAGGATGGCAAAACTCTGCGGGCCGTCGGGCGCACCTGTCCATGCAAGCGGAGGTGAAAAATTCCCGCCGTTGCATTGTCCGCGCAGGTTGTAGGTGTAACGGTCCGGGATCGTCGCGCCTTCGGAAAAGGCGGCGCTGGTCAGGGTCATATTATCCATTGCGACCTCACTCTCTTCGACTGGCGAAGTCGGGGAACATGCCGCAAGCAGTACGGCCAGCGCCCCTGCGATGTGAATTGACTTCATGCTCGTCTCGTGAAATTCAAAACCCAAGCCGCTTCAATCTCGTTTTCAATTCCATTCGTAGTGTAGCACGTTTGACACCGCCAAGATCGATCTTTTCCGCTCCGATCATATCTGCAAATCGTTTCAGTCCCTCTGCGAGTGCGTTCGCAAAATCGGCATCCTTCGGAGCATCGTCCTCCAGCCAGAAACCGAGGATGTGCAGTGTATTCGTCGCGCGGTCGAGTTTCGGGTCGAGCCGCGCAACCAGATCATCGCCGTACAAGATCGGCAGTGTGTAATAGCCCCACTTGCGCTGATGTAAAGGCTTGTACACCTCCCACACATAATCGAAATCAAAGACTCTTTTTGCCCGCCCCCTCGCGCTGACAATTTCCAACGGAGCGAGAAGCGTGACCTCTTCGAGCGTGGATGGCCCTTTGGGCTTCCACGCCTTCGGGACACGCCCCGCCTCCAACTCCGCCAGATGGGCTTTGTCACTGTTACAGATGAGGAAGTTTTCGCTGAAGCCTTCGACTCTCACCCGCGAGATTTCTTTCTTTTCGATGAGCCGTTCGATGTTTTCCTTCGCATCCTGAGCAGGCACTTTACGATGAATATACTCACCGAAGGCGGTTTTCCAAGAAGGCTCGCGCGCCATGCCGTAAAAAGCGATGATTTTTTTGCCGAGGAAGTCCTCGGCTTCCGATTCAGGCGCAGCATAATCGTATTCATGCGGCAGGACTCGCTCGCGCAGGTCGTAGATGCGGTCGAAGCCCTTGCGGTTCGAGATCATCACCTCGCCGATCAGCCAGAGATAGAACAAAGTGACCGAGGTTTCCTTGCGCCCGCGGTAACTCCATACTCTCACAGCGTCGCCTTCGATGTCGCGGTTCCCCAACGGACCTTTCTCGCGCAGTTCGTCCAACACGAATTTTATGACTTCCTTCGGCGGATGGGTGAAGGATTCGTAACGCAATCCTCTCTCTTCGCGATGCTTCATATGCAATCGCCAATACGGGAACTCATGCATCGGGTACATCATCAGCCAGCCGCCGTAATCGAAGGCTTTGCGTTTGTCGTATGCCATCTTGTAGAGCAGTTCGGGTTTGTAGTCGAGGACGCGCCCATACATGGCGATGTCCTGGCTGCGGGCGACCATGACGAGCGGATCAAGTTGCAGCGCCTGCATTTGTTTCAAGGCGGATTCGGCGCCGGTCAAGCCACGGAAGCGGCGACCAGGCCAAAGTCCCTGCGAGCCGAGGAGGAAGCGTCGATAAGCTTGTTTGGAGATGAAGTCCATGTTGAAGGTTACAGGTTGAAGGTTGCGGGTTTGAGATTAAAAAAACCGAGGCATTGCGCCTCGGTCCATCGGTCACGGCGGCAAATCAATCGTCAGCCAAGGAAGCGATCGCGCGCAGAAGACCGAAGATCAGCACGCCGAGCTTCAACCCCTCGCCAGTGGTGATGGCGGTTTCACGCTCGCTCCTTTCGGCGCGGCGATTGAGAAGCATGGCGGCGATCATGCCCGTGACTGCGCCGATGACCGCGCCGCCGAGAAGTACCCTGCTTCTATTCATGGTGTCATCCTTTCAAAAAAGGTTTTTGCTGTTTGAAGCCATCCGTTCAGGACCAGGATGGGTTTGACTGCCATATCCGCCCCGCGAATGATGTACCCGCGCGCGATGAAGATGTAATCCTGCCCAAGACCTGTGTAATATGGAACCGCCTTGAGGAAACGCGCCATAAGATAGATCAGTCCGATGAGAACAGCAAGCACGACCAGCCCGCCAAGAAGCATCGGGATGATGACCCAGATGGTCGAGATCGCCGCCCAACGGCTCACGTCGCCACCCTGTTGAAAAGTGGCAATGCTGATCCATACGACCATGCCGATCAATGCCAAGGCGCTGAGCGCGACAGGCAGGATGATCTTCCACATCAACTGTTTGCGGTGTTTGAGGTAGGAGTAATGCGCGGGCGGGGTCTTGAGTCGTTCAGCGAGTTTGGGGAGTTGGGAAGCCATCGAACGTATTTTACCAAAATAAAAGACCCTAAGGGTTTTGAAAACCCTTAGGGTCTAATTTCGTTTCCTATCTTCGGTTCCGCAAAAATGTCGGAACGTCGAGATCGTCGTTATTCATGCTCGGCGCAGGCTGGGACTTTACGTCCGCAGATGAGCGGGTTTCCGTATTGGCGGTCACCGATTCAACCGGGCGCGGAGTGAAGGGGGTGTTTGTTGCCGAAAGAGGCTTCTCAGCGGTGCGCGGCAGTCGTTCGAGCACGCGGCGTGTGACTCCGCTTCGTTCGAAGCCTGTGGCAATCACGGTACAGCGAATCTCATCGCCCAGGTTCGGGTCGATGACCGCGCCGAAGATCATGTTGACATCCGGATGAGCCGTCTCGCGGATGATCGCAGCGGCTTGATTGACTTCGAAGAGAGTCATATTTGGTCCGCCGGTGACGTTGAAGAGCACGCCGCGCGCGCCGTCAATTGTAATGTCGAGCAACTGGCTGGAGATGGCCTGCTCGGCGGCGGTCTTTGCGCGGTCATCGCCGGAGCCGCGGCCGACAGCCATAAGAGCCGCGCCGCCTTCGGACATGATGGCGCGCACATCGGCAAAGTCGAGGTTGATCAAGCCGGGGATGGTGATCAATTCGGAGATGCCCTGAATGCCTTGATGCAATACTTCATCCGCCATGCGGAAAGAATCTTGCAGCGACGATTTTTTATCCGCCAGTTGGAGCAATCGGTCGTTGGGAATCGAAATGAGCGTATGCGCGTGTTCCTTCATTTTCGCCACGCCCGCCTCGGCAGACTGTGAGCGCTTGCCGCCTTCGAATGTGAACGGACGCGTAACCACGCCAATGGTCAATGCGCCGCATTCCTTTGCGATCTGCGAAACGACGGGAGCCGCGCCGGTTCCGGTGCCGCCACCCATGCCTGCTGTGACGAAGACCATATCCGCGCCTTTGAGCACGTTATACAGTTCGTCGGAAGATTCTTCCGCGGCTTTCCGGCCAATCTCGGGATCGCCGCCCGCACCGAGCCCGCGCGTGATCTTATCGCCGAGGCGAACACGCATCGGCGCGCGCGACAAGGTCAATGCCTGCGCATCCGTGTTGGCGGCGATGAATTCAACGCCCTGGATGCCCTCTTCCATCATGCGGTTGACGGCATTTTGTCCGCCTCCACCCACGCCGACCACTTTGATGCGGGCGAAGGTTTCGGTTTGCAATGATCTTTTGTTCGAGTCCATTTGTTCCTCCTGGCAAGGAATTTGCCTAATCTTAAACGACAATACGATTTTTTAACAGGGTTAAAACTGCCCAAATTTCACCACTTGTGAATCTTTTCTCTTTTCATTCATGGCAGCAACCTCTTCAACCAACTCTTCACTGAATCCATATTTGAACTCCTATCACCGCGCGGCTTGCGGCGTTTGCCACCGGTCGAGACCGCGACCTGATGATCGTGCATGCTGATCGCCCATTGCAACAAGCCGAAACTCGTGGAATACATGGGCGAATTGAGTTTATCCACAAGTCCTTTCAGATTTTGCGGCTGGGCTGTGCGGACCGGCATGCCCAACACACCCGCCGCCACACGATTGATTCCCGGCAAAGCAGACGTGCCGCCTGTCAGTACCATGCCCGCCGGTAACAATCCGTCATACCCTGAGCGCTTGATCTCTTGAAGAATTAAATTGAACGTCTCTTCCACGCGCGCTTCGATGATCATCGCCAGATCGTGGCGGCTGATGCGAATATCCTTATCCTCGCCGAAGGGACGCATGAGGAAATATTCATCCGCGCCGACATCGGATTTCACCGCATGTCCCTGCTGCTTTTTTACTTCTTCGGCTTGCGTCAGCGATAGTCGCAGTCCGTGTGCGATGTCCTGAGTGACGTGATTCCCACCGACTGCCAGGACCATCGTGTGCCATACATCGCCATCGACGTAGATCGCGAGGTCGGTCGTCCCACCGCCGATGTCGCAAACCGCCACGCCCATTTCGCGTTCCTGTTCGGTCAACACAATTTCAGCAGAGGCGAGCGGATTCAAAACGAATTGTTGAATCTCGACCCCCGCCGCGCCCACACATTGACGCAAATTATCGACGGTCGCGCTCGCGGCGGTGATGATGTGCGTTTCCACTTCGAGTTTATAACCGTGCATCCCGACCGGAGTCTTCACGCCTTCCTGCCCGTCCACGGTGATGCCGCGCTGGATGACATGAATGATCTCGCGGTCGTGAGGGATGGCGATCGCCTGCGCCTGTTCGAGCGCGCGCGCCAGATCATGGACTTCGATGATCCCGCCGGGGATTCCCGCTGCGCCGCGGCTGTTTACCGAAGCCACATGCGCGCCCGCAAGACTCACGAACGCGGAAGTGATCTCGAGACCGGAAGTGCTTTCCGCTTTTTCGACCGAACGTTTGATGGCGCGCGACGCAGCGGGGAGATCCACCACGATTCCCTTGCGGATGCCCTCGGAAGGTTCGATGCCCACGCCGAGAATGCGGATGGATTTATCGTCCTCCACCCGCCCAACCAGGGTGCAGACCTTGGTCGTTCCTACGTCAATGCCAACAACAATTTCATCCATGTTACGGGTTCTCTACAAAGATTTCCTGTGTTTCTTCTGCATCTACTTCTGCCATGCGGTAATACGGGCCGTCGGGATGCTCCACGTTGATATAAATGGGAGTCTTGCCGCGCTGTAAAAGCGAATCGACCAGCGTCCGATATACGGTGATCTTCAACGGCAGGTCGCTCGATGAAGTACCGAATGCGACCGTCCAACCGCGCGGGTCGACCCAGCTGAAACCATCAACGGAGGAAAAGGTCAAGGAGGCGCCAGCAGGCACGAGCGGGGCGAGACCGAGAGCGGAATCCACAAAATCTTTTTGGATGAAGAGCGGCGGGCTGTACGGTTCATCCGAGGTTTGAATCCCCGCCGGGGGCGCATCCAACGCATTGACCACGATCAACCCCGCCGCCTCGCCTCGGGGCTTGAACGCGACGCCTGATTCGTCGACCCAGGTGTATCCTCCGTTTTGATTCCAAAGGATGACGGGCTGGCGTTCAAGGACAGTAACGTAAACGAAATTGGGAAGGTACACATCCACCTGTGCGGAGAGAAGCTCGGGGTAATTCAATCGCAGCCGTCGTTCAAGCTCATCCGGCTGGACGGTAAAGATGTTCTGCCCGCTCACGCCGATGATGCCGTTGATCTCTTCGCTAAGGATGCGTGTGTTGCCAAGCACATACGCGGAGGGGACATAGAAATACTGCAATCGAAACGCCAGCACGAGCATGGTTCCAAAAGCAAGCGCAAATAAGACCGACGCGATTCGCCAGTTGGTATGCGCGCGCGGCAGTTGCGGAAGCCGCGGCAGGGCAAACTTCGGTTTATTGAGACGAAATTCCGGCAAACCCAACGCGATCCTGAACTTTCGCTTTTCAGTCGGCCTGGGCGATGCCCATAGCGGAAGTGTGGGCGTGCGCGCAGAAACCTTGACCATGGGTTTGGTGGCCTGTTTTGCCGCCCGTTGAAGGTCTTTCTCAGCGTGCTCGATGCGGCGACGGCGGACGATCTCGGCACGGGTAGGCTGGCGTTTGTCGCTCATGCCGTCCTCCGATGCTCGGTGCGGTCGCGTTGGGTCTTGCGGTCGAGCGCGAGATGAATCAAGCGGTCGACCAGTTCGGCATACGTCATGCCGCTGGCCTCCCACAATTTCGGGTACATGCTGATGGAAGTAAAGCCGGGTATCGTGTTCAATTCGTTTAGATAAATCCTATTCGTGTCTTTTTCGACAAAAAAATCAGCCCGCGCCATGCCCGCGCAATCGATGGCTTTGTAGGCGCGCACGGCATAATCGCGGATTTGGTCTGCTGTATCTTCCGGCAGCGGCGCCGGGATGATCAACCCCGATGTGCCATCGATGTATTTCGACTCATACGAGTAGAACTCGCGGCTCGGCAGGATCTCTCCGCAGACCGATGCTTGTGGGTCTTCATTGCCAAGCACGCTGACTTCGATCTCACGCACATTTTTCACACCGCCCTCGATGATGATGCGGCGGTCATAACGCGCGGCATCCATCAAACCTTCCGCAAGGTCTGAACGGCTGGTGCATTTGCTGATCCCAACCGATGAACCGAGGTTGGCGGGTTTGGTGAAGAGCGGATACGAACCCAGCGCTTCGGCTTTCGCAATGACGGAATCCATGTCATTCTCGATCTCGCCGCGCAGGATCAAAGCCGATTTCACGAGAGGGATCCCATGAGCGCGCATTACGTCTTTGAAAATGGCTTTATCCATGCCGACGGCTGAACCGGCTACGCCTGCGCCGACGTATGCCACATCCGCCATTTCGAAGAGACCTTGGATGGTCCCGTCCTCTCCGAACGGTCCATGCAGGACGGGGAAGAAGACGTCGATGGCGTTGAGCGTTTCGAATTTGTCTCCGGTTTTCGTCGAACGAAGCACGAACAAACTCTGCCGCGCCGCCGGGTCGGTGGGCGGGATGACGCGGTCGAGATTCCTGACATCGCCATTTTCGAACAAATCGAGCGCATTGCTTCCGGTCAGCCAGTTGCCATCGAGCGTAATGCCCACTTGCACAACCTCATATCGTTCCGGGTCCAAAACGGAGATCACCGAGCGCGCAGACATCAGCGAAACATCATGCTCGCCAGAACGTCCGCCAAAGATGACTGCCACTCGTAGCTTCTTCGTCATGGTCGCTCGTTCCACTCGCCTACCAACTCGATTTCCAATTCCAAATCCACGTTGAATCTTTCCTTCACCGTTCTTTGAGCCAGGAAAATCAAAGCGCGAATATCTTCGGCTTTGGTCCTGCCGTGGTTTATAAAGAAATTTCCGTGCAGCGTGCTGATCTCAGCGTTGCCGATGCGCGTCCCCTTCAAACCCGCGGCTTCGATCAAACGTCCCGCATGGTCGCCCTGCGGATTCTT
Organism: Candidatus Villigracilaceae bacterium; assembly: GCA_026645935.1. Taxonomy (GTDB): domain Bacteria; phylum Chloroflexota; class Anaerolineae; order Anaerolineales; family Villigracilaceae; genus Villigracilis. The sequence goes on from JAPKMP010000005.1 coordinate 22,953, forward strand.
GAACATCGAACCCATGCTTGCGCCAGGCGGTTGTGTTGCTTTTCGGCGTTCGCTGAATTGTCCGATTTTAACAGACACTTCCTCTTTCGATGAATTTTTTAATTTCAACATCGCGCTCAATACAACGGCTTTCAATTCACCGCGTTTTAAAATACTGGTGCGGTAGCCGTATCCCATTTGTTCGAGAGCGAATCGTTCCCGCCCTTTTTTTGTCAGCAGTTCAACCCACATAAGGTTATGAGTCATATCGCCGCCGAACGCTCCCGCGTTTCCATACACCGCGCCGCCGACTGTGCCGGGGACCGTTGCCGACCATTCCAGTCCGCCCAAGCCTTTGGATGCGCAGCGTTTGGCGAGATTGCCGATCACGACTCCCGCCTCGCACCAGACTTGAGGCTGGTCGCCCATTTCAAAACGGATTTCCTTCGCCCTGTTCAAAACCACGACTCCACGAAAACCTTTATCGCTGACGAGCACATTCGACCCGCCGCCAAGAATGTAATACGGGAGATCGTGTTCCCATATCCATTGCATCGCGTCTGCAAGTTCATCCGCCGATTTGACCGTCAGAATCGCATCCGCCGGTCCGCCGATGCGCGCAGACGTATACGGCGCAAGGGCGACATGCTCCTGTACTGCATCGCCAAATTTCTCGCGCAAGATCTCAACGGAAGGGGCGGTGTTAACCATGAACATCCTGACTACAAATCCTTCAACAGATCGGCGGTGATCTGGTCTGCGTCCCCGGCGGAAAGGACAATGACCACATCATTGAATCTCAAATGTTCCAACAAATATTTCCTCGTCTCTGCGAGCGAGCCGCTGTACCTGGCCGAGGCATGAGGCATTGCCCCGACCACTTCAGCGGAGGAGAAATCCTGTTCCGGTTCGCGTGAAGCGTAGATTTCCGTCACGAGAACTTCATCGGCTTCGCTAAATGCGCGGGAGAAATCGTAAAGCAGGGTCTGCGTCCTCGAAAACGTGTGCGGCTGCCACACTGCCCAAATTCTCCGCTTCGGATAACGCGCCCTTGCCGCAGCCAGCGTGGCGCGAATTTCGGTGGGATGATGGGCATAATCATCTACCAAAAGAATGCCTTTCGGCTCGCCGCGAATTTCAAAGCGGCGTCCGGTTCCAGTAAATTGACCCAATGCTTCAGCCGCTTTTTGCATGGGAAGTCCCATAACTGCTGCAACAGACAGCGCGGCAAGCGCATTGCGGACGTTATGTTCGCCCGGCACCTGCAACGAGACATTGAACGCGTTCGTCATATTGCCCATGTTGGTCATGACAGAAAAGTCGAAACCGCCGCGCTCGTTCTTCTTCATGGTGCGCGCCTGCACCCATTGCGGGCTGTTGATGGTCATTTCGCCCTGCACGGAATAGGAGACCACGGTCAATCCGCTGCGCCGGGCGTGGTTGATCAGCATGACGGCGCCTTCATCTTCCGCGCAGGCGATCAAGGTACCGTCGGGCGGAAGGAGATTCACAAAACTTTCGAAGGCGGCATACATGTCATTGAAAGTCGGGAAACAATCCGGGTGATCGTGTTCCAGATTCGTGACCACCTCGATCTGTGGTTTTAATCCCAGGAACATGTGGTCGTATTCGTCGGCTTCGATGACAAATGTCTCGCCTTTTCCTGCGCGGGCGTTGGCTTGCAGGTTGTTCAGCGTCCCGCCTGCAATGAAAGACGGGTCGCGGTCGAGCGCGATCAAGATCCAGGCGACCATGGCGGTGGTCGTGGTCTTGCCATGGGTTCCAGCGATGGCGATGCCCGTCTTCTTCTCCATCAATTGGCCGAGAAAATCGGCGCGCTTGTAAACGGGGATGCCCGCCCGCTTCGCCGCCTCGACTTCGGGATTGTCGTCCTTGACGGCCGAGGAACGAATCACCACTTCCGCCCCGGAAACATTGCGCGGGTGATGACCGACATAGATCTGCACGCCAATGTTCTGCAAATCAGCGGCAAACGGAGAGAGCGCTTGATCCGAACCGGTCACCTCGTACCCGCTCTCCGTGAGCAGGCGCGCGATGGCAGAAAGCCCTGAACCTCCAATGCCGATGAAATGAACGCGTGTCATGGTTATGTCTGCCCAAGCCGCCGGGAGCAAGTCATTAGATATACACCACGATGATGAAGATGAGGATGACGATGACGGCAAAGTAGATCGATGGTTCGCCGAGGAAACGCGGGGGCATTACTGCCATCATCCTTTCGATGGCGTCTGCAATCGCCGGGTCGGTGGCGCGGCTGATGACTTTGGGGTAGGGATAGTTCGCCATGTGGTTGTAATAAAGGATCGAGCCCGCGACCAGGTACCCATTTACGCCGCCCAACACAGCCCCGAAGAGTGAATCCTGCAGGTGTTCGCGCAAAGCCTTACCCGCAAAGCGCGAGATGTTCACGGTCTGGTAGCCGAAGTACACCAGCGCGATCAGGATGATGACCCGGATCCAGAACACAGAGGTGGTGGTCTTGTCGAGGTCGCGCACCAGCGGGATGTATTTCTCCAGCAGAAGGTTGACCGCCAGCGAGGTGACCACGCTGAAGATGACCATCAACTCCTTCGCCCATCCGCGCATGGCGCCGATCACGCCAAAGAGAAATACATACATCCAAAAAAGATAGATAACGCTCATCATGAGATTTCTTCTCCTGCCAGTTTCACCAACTGGCTGGCTATCGCCTCTGCCGCGCGCGGCATGGAAAGATTTTTCATCGCCGTCCGCATGGCAATTCGTTTGTGTTCGTTATGCAAAAGGTCTTTGATGACAGGCAAAAGATTATCATTCAACAATTCATCCTGCAAAATCACCGCAGCGTTGCGTTCGGCAAGATAATCCGCGTTCACTTTCTGGTATCGCCAGGCGTATGGATATGGAACGAGCACGGCGGGCAGTCCAAAATATGGATATTCGCCGAGGGTGGAAGCGCCTGCCCGCGAAAGGACAAGGTCCGCTGCGGAGAGCGCCGCGCCCATCTCATGCAAATAGGACATGACGTGATAACGGGCTTTTTTATCGGCGGGAAGTTTTTCCGCCGCGTCTTTCACCGTTTGGTAATCCAGCGCGCCGGTGATGTGAATGATTTGCGCCATGCCAAGCAATTCATTAATGTGATTCAAGATTGCCATGTTGATCGAGCGCGCGCCTTTGCTACCGCCGGTCACCAGCAGGGTGGGAATCTGTGAATCCAACCCGAAGTGAGACAAGGCTTTTTCGCGGGACCAGTTCGAAAGTCCGGGGCGAAGCGGATATCCGGTGTGGACCAACCGCTCGGGGCTGGTGAAAAATTTTCTTGAGTCTGGCGCGGTTACAGCAACGACATCCGAAAAATAACCGAGGAATTTAAGCGCGAGTCCCGGTTCGATATCCGGTACGTACAGGACGGTCGGATAATCGCGCCCGGCAACCGCCATCGGCGCGGCGACATAACCACCGGTAAAGAACAAGACGTTTGGTTTGAACTCCTTTAAGATCCGGCGCGATTGCATGATTCCGCGCGTCAGTTTGCCGATGTTACCCGGCAATGAGCGCAGACCAACGCCGTGAACGCCTGCGGCCGGGATGGCGCGATAAGGGATGCCTGCGCGTTTCACGAGGTCCTCTTCCATGCCGCCTTCACCGCCGACCCACAAGGTTTCGACGCTGGCATGATCACTTCTTAGCGCTTCGTAAACGGCCAGCGCGGGATATACTCCCCCGCCCGTTCCACCAGCGCAGATTAGCAACCGCACCGTACGACCTCCAATCATCCGATACATTCGAAGTGCTTCCCTGGCGGGAAATATTGAACAAAATTCCAAGCGCCGCAAGCGTGGTGACTAGGTTCGAGCCGCCCGCGCTCACAAAAGGAAGGGCATTTCCTGCGAAAGGCAAAAGCCCAACCATCACTGCCATGTTGATAAGAGCCTCCAAGCCGATCCAGATGACCAGACCCGAAGCAATGAGCGTGCCGAGCATGTCGGGCGCGCGACGGGCGATGACCAATCCGCGCCAGATCAAGGCGCCGAAGAGACAGATCAAACCGACACCGCCGACCCAGCCGAGTTCTTCCACAACGACCGCATAGATGCTGTCGGTCGGAGGTACCGGCAAGCCGGTCACTTTGGAAAGCGACTTGCCGATGCCAACACCGAACCAGCCGCCGTTGACGATGGCTTCGAACGAACGGCGGACATGATACGAAGCCTGCAAGGGATCCTTGATTCCGGTGACAAAATCCTGCACACGCTGCTGCCCGGTGAGGCTGACCGATACGACCATATAAGCGACAAGCCCGGCGACGACCAGCAAGCCGCCAATCTGTTTCATATCGCCGCCTGCAAGGAAGAAGAGCAAGCCGCCGAGCATGAGCACGGTGGCGGCGGCGCTCAGGTCCGGCTGCAAGTAGATCAAGCCGCCCACGAATCCGAGAATTACGCCGAGCGGTATCAGGCCGAAGGTTACGTCTTTGAGCATGTCCCGTTTGGCGTACAACCATACGCCAAGATATAGAATCGAAACCAACTTTGCCAATTCCGAAGGCTGGATCGAGCCGTTCAGGATGGCACGATTGGCGTTGAACCGTGCTTCGCTCATCACCAATACTGCGACCAACAAAAGAATGGTGAGCGCCATGGCGGGCACGATCAATTGCCGCCAGCGGTGATAATCGATAAACGCAAGGATCATTGCGCCGAGGAGTCCCAGTCCGAGCCACATGACCTGGCGGTTGAACATATACATGGCGTCGCCGTCGTTCGCCGCACGAGAGAAATCCCACGATGCGGAATACAACATCACCAGACCGAAGACGATCAACGCCACCACGATCACAAGCAGGGGCATGTCGAACCCGCGTATCGTGCGTGTGGCAGCCTGAGTGGGTGTTTCCTTTACGACAGTTCCGATACCCATTTCCGAAACGCCTCTCCTCTCTCTGAAAAATCCTTGAACTCATCGAAGCTCGTCCCGCCCGGCGATAAGAGAACGACCTCGCCTCTGGATGCAATTTCCGCCGCGAGGGAAACTGCCTCTTCGAGCGTCTTCGCCCGGCGGATGTCCACGGCTCCGACTCCGCTGAAGCCTGTTATTGTTTTCTGAATCATCTCCCCCGCCTCACCAAAAACCACCACATGATCCACGCGTTCATGGACCAATTTCGCCAGGTCTCCCCAGGGAAGATTCTTATCTCGCCCGCCAAGCATCAACACGATCGGCTCAGTGAATGAATGGATCGCCGCCATGCTCCGTTCGGGCGCTGTTGCGATCGAGTCGTTGTACCAGCGCACACCGCGTAATTCGCGGACCAATTCCAACCGGTGCGGCACGCCGCGGAATTCCTCCACGGCTTCAAGCATGTCATCCAGTTTGAAATCCGCCGCATGACCGACGGCAAAAGCCGCGAGCACGTTCGCCACATTATGGTCGCCACGCAGTTGAACTCTTTCGCGCATCAAAAGTGGAACGTAGGCAAATCCGTCGCGCAGGCTGAGCAAGCCATCGTGCAAATAAGCGCCGTTCAAGCCTTCATCCAGGTCGTGAAGGGAGAACGCCAGCAAGTTCCCTTTAACTTTATTCTTCAAGCCCCATGCGCCGCTGTCATCGCGGCCAAGTACGGCAGTGTCCTTTTCACTCTGAAATTCCAAAATCCGCGCCTTGGCGTTCGTGTACGCTTCCATTGTTCCATGTCGGTCCAAATGATTCGGCGTGATGTTCAGAATCGCCGCGATGTTCGGGGATATATTCATCTGCTCGAGTTGAAACGAGGATAATTCCATGACAGCGATGTCGTCGGTTGTCATATCGTCCACGTAGTTGATGAGCGGGTCGCCGATGTTGCCGCCTGTGTAAGAGCGATTTGCGATTGAAAGACTTGCCATGTTGCCAACAAGAGTCGTCGTCGTTGTCTTGCCCGCCGAACCTGTAATGCCAATCGTCCTGCATGGAACGACCTCCATGAAGATCTGCGAATCGTTCGAGAGCGGGATGCCGCGTTTGACGGCCTCTTCGACGATTGGCAATGTCAACGGCACGCCGCCGGAGGGACACAACACATCGCAACCATCAAGCAATTCAAGCGGATGACCGCCAGCGACGAACTTCACGTTCATATCTGCAAGCGCTTGCTTCGCCGGGGCAAGTTCCGCCTCGGGGCGCGAATCATTCAAGGTCACGATTGCGCCGTGACGGGATAGCCAGCGCGCAAGGGCAATGCCCTGTCTTGCGGCACCGAGGATGAGAACGTGGGTGTTTGTCCAATTTTTCATGATTCGTAAAAAGTAAGGAATGAAGCGTGATGTGCAAATCACGTTTCACGTATCATTGTTCACACAACTACACCTGCGATAATCCTATTCCAATCAGCCCGGCCATCAAACCGATGAGCCAGAATCGCTGGACGACCTGGGTCTCGCTCCAGCCGAGCAATTCGAAATGCAAATGGAGCGGCGCCATCTTGAAGAAACGTTTGCCGCCCGTCCAGCGGAAATAAAGAATCTGGATCACGACACTGAGCATCTCAGCGAGAGGAATGATACCGATGATCAACAGCATGGGCCACTGACCCGTCATCAACGCAATGACCGCCAACACCGAGCCGAGCGCCATCGAGCCGGTGTCACCCATGATCAATTGCGCGGGATGCACATTGAACCACAGATACCCGAACAAAGCGCCGACAAGGATGAAACAAAAGCGCGCGAGAAAGGTCTGTTCCTGCATCAGGGCAATGCCGCCGAATGCGGCAATGGCGGTGGCGGCGATCAGACCCGCGAGACCGTCGAGCCCGTCTGTGAAGTTGACCGCGTTCGATTCAGCGACGATGATAAAGGCGGCGATTGGCACGTAGATCCAGCCGATCTCGATCTCGAAGAAGTAACCGGGCAGGTACAGGTCGGGCGCATCGATGACGTATTTCAAAACGTAAGCCGTTGCCAGCGCAAGGACCACCTGGAACATGAACTTGGTGCGGGCGCGCATCCCGTCACCTTTGCGTTTGCCGTGAATGCCTTCCCAATCGTCCACTGCGCCAAGGATGGCGAAACCGACCATGACCGCCATCGGCAAAAGGACGGAGCGCCCGATCCCGCTTGTGGTTACGCCGATCAATGCCACGGCATTCAATAAACCGCTCAATAACAAAACCGGCAGGATGAACATCACGCCGCCCATGGTTGGCGTGCCCATCTTGACGCGATGCGCATCCGGCTCCTCCACGCGGATGATCTTTCCGATTTTGAAATGCCGCAGGATGCGCAGCAATGGCGTTCCCCAAATGGCCGTCATGATGAAAGCCAGCCCCGCCATGCTGAGGGAGAGGGCGATGTCTCTCACGAGCGAACCTCCAGCGCGGCTGTGATGCGATCCATGCGCAAGCCATGCGAACCTTTGATCAGAACCGCATCGTTTGCAGACAGGTTTTTTGTCAGCCAATCCACAATCGGGGCGATCTCCTCGTATTCCAGGATCGAAGCCGGTTTCATCCCGGCGCGGCGCGCGGCATCTGCGATCATATGTCCGCGTGTGCCAAGAGTAATGAGAATCTTTGCGACCTGCGCGGCACGCATACCTACCATTTCATGTCCCTGGCGCTCGTAAGGACCGAGTTCGAGCATGTCGCCGAGCACGGCGATCTTGCGGCCGTCGAGTTCGTCGAGCAGGTTCAACGCCGCCAGCATCGATTCAGGCGCGGCATTATAAGTATCGTCGAGGATCAATGCGCCGTTGCCGCTCCGCGCCGCAACCAGGCGCAACTGAGCATGTCCTTGTGAGAGACCCTCCAAAATCTCCTGCCAGGATAAACCGTCATTCAAACCAACCGCAGAGGCGCGCAAGGCGGTATGGATCGAGTGGCGTCCGATCATCGGGATACGCATGTGCAGGGTTTCTTTCTTGTAATGCAGGCGGAAACGGATGCCGTCCAGGCCCAAGCCTTCAATCTGGTCCGCCCATAGATGCGCTTCGGGAGAAAGCCCGTAGAAGAAGACTCGCGCCTTGGTTTTCTCTTCCATTTTACGAACCCAGGGATCGTCGAAGTTGAGGATGGCGACCCCATCCGGCGGCAGCGCGGCGGGTAATTCACTCTTCCCGCGAAAGATGGCTTCCTGCGAACCGGCGCGCTCGGCATGGACAGTTCCCACATTCGAGACGACACCGATCTGCGGCTGGGCAATGTCACACAAAAATTGAATCTCGCCCGGGACGTAGAATCCCATTTCGAGCACGGCTCGTTCGTACCCTGAGCCAAGCCGCAATAAAGTGAGAGGCAGTCCGATCTCATTGTTCAGGTTGCCGGGGCTTTTCAAAGTCCGGTAACGGACGCTCAACACTTCCGCCACCATCTCTTTCGTCGTGGATTTGCCGACACTGCCGGTGATTCCAACCACGCGCAAATCCGGCAATCTGCGTCGCCAGAAACGCGCGATCTGCTGCAAAGCTGAAAGTGTGTTATCCACGCGGAGAAGGAGGGGCGGCTCAAACGTCAGCGCAGGATCAAGCACCAAACCGCCACGCAGGTCGAGGGTCCGATAGGAAGCGTCCGCGTCCCGTTGGATTAAAGCAAAAGATGCCCCCCTGCGAAATGCATCTGGTAGGAAATCATGTCCATCTGCGTTCTCGCCGGGAATCGCCACAAAAAGGGATCCGGGAATCGCCTGGCGCGAATCGATGGCGCCTTCCGTGATCACGGCGGATGCGTTCGGCGGGCGAACCGAGGTCAGGGCTTCGAGGACATCTGCAAGGGTCAACATATTATCTTGAGGCAAGTTGATGACGAATCGAGTCAGGCGGAATATCCAATAGGATGACAGCGCGTTGGGCCATTTCAGAAAAAACAGGCGCGGCGGTTTCAGAACTCCAGGGCGATGTGGTCGGGCGTTCAAGCCAAACGTAGATCATAAACTGCGGATCGTCCACCGGTCCCCAACCGATGAAAGAGGCGTTCGTCTGGCTTCCATCATAAATGCCGTTGACGGGGATTTGCGCGGTGCCGGTCTTGCCCGCCACGCGATAACCGGGAACAAGCGCGAGCGACGATTCCTGCTCGAGCGAGATGGCAAGCATCTCGTTCAAGGTCGCCGCCGTCTGTTCTGAGATGGGAGTCGCCCCGAATTGTTCGGGAACCTCATGCTGCCGTCCGTCGCGCACCATTGCATATAACACATGCGGGATGACCATGCGTCCGTTGTTGGCAACGGCGGAGACAGCCGCCATCATTTGAATCGGTGTGACCGCAACGCCCTGACCGAAGGCGTTTGTGCCAAGATCGACGGGATACCAATCCGCATCTCCCGGGACCTTGAGCCTGCCCGGTGCTTCCCAAGCCATATCCACGCCGGTGAGATGACCCATGCCAAATGCATCCATGTAATCGTAAAAAGTCCCGGTTCCCATTTGCGTGGAAAGCGTTACCATGCATACATTAAGGGAATGCTGCAAACAACCAATCATGTTTTGCACGCCCCATGGATTGCGGTCCCAGTTCTGGACGGTAACGCCGCCCACCAGGATCGAGCCGGTATCCAGATAAGTGGTTTCCGGTGTGACCGTTCCGCTGTCCAAAGCGGCTGCCATGGTGAGAACTTTAAAGACCGAGCCCGGTTCATACGACATGGATATGGCCGGGTTGAAGTAGGTGGAGTTGGGATAGATTGCGCCGTAATTCCAGAACTTGTTCAGGTTCATGCGGTGCGAGACGGCAAGCGCGTAAATCTCGCCGCTGCGAGGATTCATAATGGCAATGAGCCCATCCTGTGCGCCATATTCCCCCAACGATGAATCGAGAATATCCTCTGCGGCGGCTTGAAGGTCGCGATCGATCGTCAGGATCAATGTAGTCCCGTCGGGTGCGCGCGGAATTTCAAAGGCTTTGTTCGGGTCTGTCGGCACAAGCACCGTAACCGGGTTCCCCGCAAGCAAAGAGTCGTACTTTTCCTCCACACCGAAATAACCCACGCCCTCACGGCTGACAAATCCGAGGATGTTCGAAGCGAGCGCGTTTTCTGGATAACTGCGCTGCGGATGCGATTTGAACTGGAGTCCGGTCAATCCCCCCACTGAACCTTCGGGAGCCTCCTCGTTCAATGCTTTCTTTAATTCTTGAAGATAAAGTGCCTGTTGCGCATCCACATAATCAGCGAGGATGATGTAGGAAAGTCCCTCAGGAGGATTTTGGATGACTTCCATTAAGCTGTCGTAATCCATGCCGAGGGTATCCGCAACGGCAAAAGAAATGGCGTGCGGATCGGTCATGATATTCAGGTCCAAACCGATCTCATAGACGATTTGCTCGCCTGCGAGTAAACGTCCCTTGCGGTCGTAGATCTCACCCCGGTTCGGATAGAAGGTGCGGTATTCGTAGGCGTAGGCTTCAGACTGCTGACGAAAGATATCCGCCTCGGGGCTGTTTTGTATGCGCGTCATCTGCACGATGATGGCAAGCGCGAAGAGCGCGAGTGCGCCCGCCAACACCTGGCTTCGCCTGCCATATTGCTGTCTCATTGGAATCTCCGCGCAGAAACAAGACGGTCATCCATCCAGTCCAACAACGACTGGTTGTATTCAGGCGGAATGGTCAGAACGTTCAACTGCGTCTCCGCCGACGAAGAAAGATCAACCGCCTTAGGAGCAACGTAACCGGGTACCACGAGGTATTCCAGTTCATCAGGCTCGACCGGGCGGTAACCCATCTCCCTTGCGCGCGCCTCCATCGAAGCGGCGGAGGTCAAACCCGCAAGCTGAGTCTGCATGTCACTGCTTACTTGCCGGCTTATGGCAATGGCATCTGTCAGATCCTGTATCTCGCGCCCGGCAATCGCCGTGCGGGAGGTTACATTGAGATACAAAGCCGCCACCATCGCGAAAACCACAACCAACAGCAAGGCATTGCCGATCCACTGACGCTGGACGCGCCAGGGCGCGACCCGATATGCATGGATCAGATGAGTGACGTTCGGGAGATGGTTCGGGATGTTCACAGTACTTCTCTCAAATGGCGGACATGAAGCCCGTTCCTACAACTTCTCGACAACTCTAAGTTTTGCACTGCGCGCACGAGGGTTTTCTCGTAGCTCTTCCTCGCCCGGCAGAATCGGCTTCTTATTCACTAACTTCAGGACAGCCCTGCGTTCCACTTCATAAACTCGTTCGTAAGGCGGATTAATGAGATCCTTGCTCTGCTCTCGAAAATACTCTTTGACGATGCGGTCTTCCAACGAGTGGAAGGAGATCACCGCGCATCGCCCTCCGGACTTGAGAACCGTCACAGCCTGCGGAAGCGTTTTCTCCACTGCCGCCAATTCGTCGTTGACGGCGATGCGCAAAGCTTGAAAGGTCTGCGTTGCGGGGTGAGCCTTGTCGCCGCGCCGGGGAGATGCCTTTTCAATGGAGGCGACCAACTCACCCGTCGTGTGAAGCGGTCGGGCTTGGACGATGGCTCGCGCAATCTTGCGGGCATCCCGATCTTCGCCATACTTGAAGATGATGTCGGCTAGTTCGCGTTCGTCGAATGTGTTGACGATCTCATCCGCGCTCATCACAGCATTGATGCCGAAGCGCATGTCGAGCGGCCCATTCTGCATGAACGAGAAGCCGCGCTCGGGGTTATCGAACTGCATGGACGAAGCGCCCAGGTCGAGCACGATGCCGTCGATGGCATCCCAGTTCAATGAAGCGAGCTGTTCACGGAGAGTGATATGGGAGGCTTGCACGAGATGAATGCGACTTTCGTAAGGAGCCAAGGTCTCACGAGCGATCGCCAGCGCCTGCGGGTCCACGTCGAGACCCAGCAGTTGCCCATCCGGCGCGCAAGCCTCCAGGATGCCGCGAGCGTGCCCGCCCGCGCCCAAGGTGCCATCCACATACCGCCCGCTGTTGCGGGGTTGCAGAGCGTGTATAATCTCTTGGTAAAGTACAGGTTTGTGTTGCATGGTTCAATTCGTAGGGGCGGGGTCCTCCCGCCCAAGGGCGACAGAACGTCGCCCCTACGAAGAATTTTTCGACAGATCAAGCGTCGAGAAACGCGCGTTATTCGCTTCCACATCCTGAAGTTGAGCCATCTGCTCGCCCCAGGTTGCGGGAGTCCACACTTCGAAGTACTCGCCCTGCCCCGCTACCACCAACTCGCCGTTGGCAATGCCAAGGAAAGTGCGCAAGTTCTGCGGAACCAGGATGCGCCCGACTTTATCCACTTCAACCGGATAAGCATTCGCAAGGATCAATCGGCGCAAGAGGCGGGCGGTCGGGTCGGCAAGGTTCATGGCTTCGATGCGCTCATAGACCTGTTTGAAATATGCCTCGGTCATCACCATCAGGCATTTGTCGAAACCCTGCGTGATAAAGGCGCCGCCTTCCAGCAACTCACGAAAGCGCGCCGGGATCATCAGGCGACCCTTATCGTCGAGATTGTGCTGGAACTGACCTAAGAACATTTGTGCTACTTATCCTTTTAATGACGTGAACGCCGGGAAACCCGGCGTCCTACCACTTTCTACCATTTCTTACCACATTATACCCTTTCAGGGGTAAAAATCAAGTGGCGGATGGCTTTTAGCCTTGCATATTTATGAGTATTTTTCCCCCATTCACTCTCCTTGAAGCCAGTCGCTGGCAGGATTACGAATTGCTCGATTCCGGAAATGGGCTGAAACTGGAGCGCTTCGGAAGATACGCCTTTGTACGCCCTGAATCGCAGGCGATGTGGAGCCGCGCCCTGCCCCAGTCTGAGTGGGAGAATGCTCACGGGGTCTTTATTCCCACTGGAGAGGAAAGCGGCGGTCATTGGAAGTTAAGGAAGAAAGTGGATGAGCAATGGGTCATGAGTTATCCCCTCACCCCAACGCCTCTCCCGGGGGGAGAAGGGCAAGGGGTGAGGGATTTAAGATTCAAGGTGATGACGACTCCTGGTCGTCACCTCGGTGTTTTCCCCGAAGTCGCGCCTCACTGGGACTTTATGGCTGAACCAATCCAGAAAGCTGGTCCACGCCCTAACATACTCAACCTGTTCGGCTACACCGGTCTTGCCACCCTCGCCGCTGCTGCTGCGGGGGCTTCCGTGACCCATGTGGATGCGTCTAAAAAGTCCGTGTCGTGGGCGCGTGAAAATCAGGAACTCTCCGGGTTGAGCGACAGGCCCATCCGCTGGATCGTGGAAGACGCGTTGAAATACGTCCAACGCGAAGCCAAACGCGGGGTCAAATACGATGGCGTCATCCTCGACCCACCCAAGTTCGGGCGGGGACCGAAGGGCGAAGTGTGGGAAGTTTACAAGTCCCTGCCGAATCTTTTGAATGAAATCCGTAAATGTCTGAGCGATCGTCCCCTCTTTGTGATCGTCACTGTTTATGCCGTTCGCTCCTCTGCGATTCATATTGCGCAAGCCCTGGACGAGATGATGAATAAATACAAAGGCACGCTCGACAGCGGCGAATTGGTCACACGCGAGAAAAGTGCAAACCGATTACTTTCCCAGGCGGTTTATGCGAGATGGTCGAAGTAGAGCCAGTGCGTAGTGACGACTTTCAGTCGTCGAAATGCGTGCAAAAGCGACCGAAGTCGCTACTACAACAGGGAGGGCTTATAAAAAACAAAAACCACCTCTTTCGAGATGGTGGTGTGCCCCCAGGGGAATTTGAATCTCCGTTTAAGCCTCGCGTACCTCGATGATATGAGCAGGGCTTACGAAAATAAAAAAACCACCCCATCATAATAAATGAAGCGGTGGTGTGCCCCCAGGGGAATTCGAATCCCCGTTTAAGCCTTGAGAGGGCTTCGTCCTGGGCCACTAGACGATGGGGGCGAGAGCGGGCGAGATTGTATCACCCTGAATTTGAATCGTCAACGAAGACGTGAATTTCCCTCGGTCCATGCACGCCGATGGTGAGCGTCATTTCGATGTCCGCCGTGCGCGATGGTCCAGTAATAAAGACGGCGTTTTTGCCTTTAGTCATTTCAATCGCATCCAGCAGGGACGGGAAAATATCACCGGATTTCAAAACAGCAATATGGATTTCAGGCAGCAACGACCCATGCAATTCCTCGTCCGCGGCCAAAACGGACCCGGTATCTGCCAGCCCAGCCCAAGCCTTCGTCACGCCGACAGTGAGGGACGGGTCGGGCTCGTGAGTAAAGTCGATGCCCGATCGGCGCAAAAGGGTTTCGTCGAGGACGTTGGGTTGCAAATAGATTTTCTTGATACCTTTCGGTATTAGACAATCGATGATCGCTTGCGTTGGGCTGCTGGTTTGACTGACATTACCGGAGAGGGCTGTAAGTTCGGAGGTGAATTGGTCGATCAAGTCGAAAGGTTGGAAAGTTTGAAGGTTCGCAGGTTTTTCTGCGGGAGGCGTTTGCGGCATGAATTCCCTATTCACTATTCCCGATTTCCTATACTTATCCCGAAACGTCTTCCCCGCAAAGCGCGGCAAATCCTTGCTGAATCCCCAGCCGGTGAACACAGGCAGATGAACCCATTCGGAGCGGGGGGAGAGCAGATGGGTTCCGAGCGAAGCCAACTTTTGCGAGAGGGCAAACAGCCTCGGACGAGTCGCGAGGCGGGTGAAGGTTTTGAGGAAAAGTTTTGTCGTCCAGAACAAGCCTTCGCCACCTTCCTTCTTATTTCCACTATCTTCACCAACATAACCGGCACGGACACGAGTCAGCAGCTTGGGCAGGTCAATATCCACCGGGCAGGCGTCCTTGCACGCGCCGCACAGGGATGAGGCCTGGGCAAGATGGAAATAATTTTTGCCGAACAAACCCGGTGAGATGACCGAACCGATCGGACCGGGATATGGCGCGATGGTCTTATCCCTGCCGATGTAGGCATGGCCGCTCAACTCGCGGAAGACCGGGCAGGCATTGAGGCATGCGCCGCAGCGGATGCAGTAAAGCGATTCTTTTAGCGGCGAATTGCGGACCTTGTTTCGCCCGTTATCGAGGATGATGAGGTGACGGGTTTGACCCGGAAGCGGTTTGTGAATCAATTGGGTATAGACGGTGATCTTTTGCCCGGTCGCCGAGCGCGGCAGGAGCGAAAGCATGAGGGCGAGATCGTTGAGATTGGGAACGAGGCGTTCCATGCCCATCAACGCGATATGGGTCTTGGGAAGGGTCGTGACCATTCGCCCGTTGCCCTCGTTGGTGACGATACAAATGCCGCCCGATTCAACCACTCCGAAGTTGACCCCGCTGACGCCGATATCGGCAGTGAGAAAAACTTCACGCAAGACCTTCCGGGCGGTGGCGGTGAGAGTGGGAATATCCTCGCTGTATGGGATGCCGAGCTTTTCGTGGAAGAGCTGCGCGACCTGCTCCTTTTTGAGATGCACCGCCGGTGTGATAATGTGACTGGGTCGTTCATGACGCAGCTGTACGATATATTCGCCGAGATCGGTTTCGACGACTCGAATGCCTTCTTTTTCAAGCGCGTGGTTCAGCCCGATCTCTTCGCTGACCATGCTTTTGGATTTGGCGACAAGCGGTTTTCGAGATCCGAGATTCGAAATTCGGACTGCGATTTCTATGGCTTCTTTCGAATCTTTTGCCATGTGGACGATGATGCCGTTGGCTTGGGCGTTGACAACGAATCGATCCAGGTATTCCGGCAGGCGTTCGATCACGTCAGCGCGGATACGGTGCGCGTGCTGGCGCTTCTCACGCCAGTCGGGGATCGAGTCAAAAGCAAGCGCCTTTCCCCGCAGGCGGCGCTCGGAGTTGTTATCAAGCGCCGTTTGAAGGGTTTTATCCCCGATCGATTGGCGGATGCGCGCGCGGAAAGATGCATTGCTCATTTTTTGACCCCAATGTACAACCCGCGTCCGCTTAGCCCCTTCTTGTTATAGACAGTTTTCAAGCCTGCGGACTCGAAAGCCCCCATATACTCCTCATGAGTAAACAACCCCATGACGTGATTTTCCATGAAGTACTTGACGCCTTTTACATCGCCAACCATGTAATGGAATTCGAGAAGCGAGGTATTTCCCTTCCTGCCGGAATAACTGATCCGGGCGACCTTGAAATCCGGGGTTTCAGCTTGCAATGAACGGACACTGCCTTGTTTCCAATCACCCGGCGAAAACCATGGCTCGACAAGCAATACTCCGCCGGGGAGGAGATGCCTCGCCATGGTCTTGATTGCCTTCGCCATTCCAAGTCTTGTCTTCACATAACCAATGGAACTAAAAAGGCAGACAACGGCATCGAATCGTTTGCCGAGATCGAAATCGACCATGTTCCCGCGGTGGAATTTCAATTTTGGAAATTTCGCGCGGGCGATCTTCAACATCACCGGGTCGATATCCAAGCCTTCATATTTGTAATACTTCCTCAGAACCCCGGCATGAGCGCCGGTTCCGCAGGCGACATCGAGCAAGGAATTATTGATCGTCTGTTTGTATTTCTGGATGACTTTATGCGTCGCTTCAGCCTCCGCGGCATATTCCTTGCCCAAGGCTTCATAGAGAACGTCGTAGTATTTTTCCGATTTTGCGAACATGAGATCACCCGGTCAACGTGAATTCAAGACTTCTGCAATATGGATCACTTTTTGATCCTTCTTCAACCGTTTCAAGCCGCCCAGGATGTGCATCAGGCAGCCCGCATCGGTGACGACGAGCGTGGGAGCCTGGGTCTTTTCAAGATTGGATATTTTGCGCTTCAACCATTCCGCCGAGAGTTCCGGGTGCTCCACGGACATGATCCCGCCGAACCCGCAGCATTCATGCTCATTGGGCAGTTCCACGAGAGTCGCGCCTTCGACGTTTTGAAGCAGGGTCCTAGGCTGTTTGTCCACGTTGAGTCCGCGCAGGGTATGGCAGGAAGGATGATACGTGAGCAACCCCTCCCATTTCGCGCCAATATCGGTGACACCGAGTTTATCCACCAGATATTCGGTAAATTCAAAGACGCGCCTGCCAAGCATCTCCGCGCGCGGATACCATGCCGCATCATCGGCAAATAACTCAAGGAGATTATGCCGGAAATGATGTGCGCAGGAACCGGAGGGGATGACGATCTCGCCGCGGTTTTTTTCAAAGACCTTGATGGTATGTTCCGCGATCATGCGCGCATCGTTGCGCAGACCGGCGTTGAATTGCGGCTGACCGCAGCAGGTTTGTTCGGGTGTGAAATCCACATCCACGCCGAGACGGTTCAGAATCTCGACAACGGCTTCACCAGTTTGCGGGAAGAACGAATTGGTCAGGCAGGTGATGAAGAGTTGGACGGAGGGCACGGTCGGATTATAAAGCCAATAGAGGTTTCTCAATGCTGCAAAAGGGACGGGAAAATAAGCATCGGAAATAAAATACCCGCATGTCGCACGACATGCGGGTATTTACTGTGCGGTCAAGTCATTTTGAAGATCGGTTAAACGACCACACTCACCAGCCTGCCCTTCGCTACAATGACTTTTCGCGGCTCCTTCCCTTCCAGATATTTTTGAACACCCTCCGAAGCCAGCGCTGCGGACTTGATCTCCTCATCGCTCGCATCAGACGCGACCGTGATTCGGTCCCGCACCTTGCCGTTGACCTGGACGGGGATCTCGATCGTATCCTCCTTTGCGGCGGACTCATCCACATTGGGCCACTTCTGCTGATGGATCGAATACGGCTTGCCCAGATGATTCGTCCACAGTTCTTCAGTGATGTGCGGCGCAACCGGAGCCATCATTTTCAGATAATATTCCTTCGCCTCCTCCCACTCCGGCGTTCCGGCCGCGCCTGCCTCGCGCGCCTTGTACATTTCGTTCGACAGTTCCATCAACGATGAGATGACCGTGTTGAACTCAAAATTCTCGAAGTCATGCGTCACGCGTTTCAGGGTCTGGTGAACCTTTCGGCGTAGATTCTTTTTCGCCTGGTCAGAGGCAGCCCCGGCTGAGTCTGACGCGCCATATGGGTCCGTGAACAGGGTCCACACGCGGCGCATCCAGCGCGCGATCCCCTCGATGCCGTTCGAATCCCACGGCGCGCCTTGCTGCCAGCGGGCGAAGAACATCAAGTACGCGCGCACCGTGTCTGCGCCATAGCGCTGAACCAACACATCCGGCGCGACCACATTGCCGCGGCTCTTGGACATTTTGCGGTTGTCCTCCGCCAGCACCATGCCCTGGTTGCGCAATTGCATCACAGGCTCATTCCCTTCGGTGATGCCCAAGTCGCGCAACGCCTTGTGGAAGAAGCGGAAATATAACAGGTGCATGTTGGCGTGCTCGCTCCCACCCGTGTATGTGTCAACCGGCATCCAGTAGTTATATTCAGCCTCGTCGAACGGCGCCTGGTCGTTGTGTGGGCTCAGGTAGCGCATGTGGTACCACGACGAGCACATGAACGTATCCATCGTATCCGTTTCGCGCACTGCATATTCACCGCACACGGGACAGGTGGCGTCCTTCCATGTCGGATGGAACTTCAACGGCGATTCGCCCGTAGGTTTCCACTCGTCGATATCATTGGGCAACAGCACGGGCAGTTGATCGTCGGGCACGGGATTCCATCCGTGCGTTTCGCAATGCACCATTGGAATCGGCGCGCCCCAAAATCGCTGGCGCGAGATCAACCAGTCGCGGTAACGATAATTCACATCGCGTTTGCCGATCCCTTTTTGTTCCAGCCATTCGGTCACCGCTTTGATGGCGGGATTCTTCATACCTTTGTCGTTCGTGGCGGGCGTGCCGTCGAACGGTCCGCTGTTGATCATCACACCTTCGTGCTCGTGTGCGGCTTCCTGCGTGTCGCCGTTCAATTCAACGCCCTCGAGTTGAATCACAGGCACTATTTTCAACCCAAACTTGCGCGCAAATTCAAAGTCGCGCTGGTCGTGCGCGGGAACAGCCATGATCGCGCCGGTGCCGTAGGACATCAACACATAATCCGCCACCCAAATCGGGATGCGCTCGTTGTTGACCGGATTGATGGCATAGCCGCCTGTGAAGACGCCGGTCTTTTCTTTATCTTTCGCTTCGCGCTGGATGTCGGTTTGCTTCTCCGCCTGAGCCTTATACTCGCTGACGGATTGTTGATTCTCCGGCGTGGTGACCCTATCCACCAGCGGGTGCTCGGGCGACATGACCATGAAGGTCGCGCCCCACAGGGTATCCGGCCGCGTGGTGAAGATCTCGATGGGGTCGCCCGCCTCTGTCTTGAAGATGACCGAGGCGCCTTCACTGCGGCCGATCCAGTTCGTCTGCGAGACCTTGATGAACTCGGGCCAGTCGATGCCGTCGAAGCGCAGTAATTCATCGGCGTATTTCGTGGCTTTGAAGAACCACTGCTCCAATTCCTTCTTAATCACAGGTGTTCCGCAACGTTCACAAACCCGTTCATCACCTTTGACCTGTTCGCGCGCCAGGGTCGTATTGTCCTTCGGGCACCAATCCACCGTGGCTTTCTTGCGGTATGCCAGGCCGTGTTTGTACAACTGGATGAAGAACCATTCGGTCCACCTGTAATACTCAGGGTCGGACGAGACCGCCTCGCGTTCCCAATCGAACATCGCGCCCATCGTTCGCATTTGTTTGCGCATCCGTTCGATATTTGCGTACGTCCACTTCTTCGGGTGGATGTTTTGTTTGATCGCCGCGTTTTCCGCATTCAGACCGAACGCATCAAAGCCCATTGGGAACAGCACGTTATATCCCTGCATCCGCTTGAAGCGCGCGCGCGCGTCGGGCGGGGTCATCGAAAACCAGTGACCGATGTGCAGGTCGCCGCTGGGATAAGGCAGCATGGTCAGCGCGTAATGCTTGGGCTTGCTCTCATCCATAACCGAGCGATACAGTTTGTCCGCCTCCCATTTCGCCTGCCAGTTCGGCTCATATACGCCGGGGTTGAAGGAAATATCCTTCACCTGTTTCTGCCCTTTTGCCGGTTTCTCCACAGGCATGATCGCTTTCGGCTTTTCAGTCACGGGCATGATGGCTCCGCCCGGCGCAGGGATGATCGCCTTGGGGGATGATATCGCCTCTTTCTTAACCTTTGGCGGACTTATCTTCCTGACCGTCTTCTTCGCTGTTGCTTTCATCGCTTTCTTCACAGCAGATTTTTTCGCAACGACCTTGGTCGCGTTCTTGACGGTGGCTTTTTTGACGGCAACGGGTTTCTTTTTTGTAACCGCTGCCTTTCTTACAGTTTTCTTTGTGGTAGTTTTTTTCTTTGGAGTAGCCATTCTTACCTCATAAGTATTTCGTAAAGCGGGTTTCTAACCCGCCATATGGTTATTATTGAAAATTTGTCAGGCCGCAAGCCTGATCTACAATACACACGTGCAAAGAAGCCCCGCAAGCTTGCTCTGAGCCCAGCCGAAGAGAAGTGGACCCTGCTTCCAGAAATTTCGTTGGATTTTCATGCGTGCCTCCTTTCAGGATCGGACGACGGACTGTGAACTTTTGCCAACCGAAGGTTCTGCCGGAATCCATCGTCTAAAAATAAAAATGCCTTCATCCACATCAGGGACGAAGGCATTGCTCCGCGGTACCACCCGAATTCGGTTGAAGATTGAATGCCACAAGTTGCAGGTTTTCACCTCGAACATTGGACCTTCCAACTTTCAAACGCTCTCTGACGCTATAACGGGCGGACCCGTGGATGACTACTTCGGTTCACCATCCAAGTCCCTCAGTAAGAGGAACAGGCGAGTTCGGTCTTGTTGTCTGGCACTCCCGTTCGGTGCCGTTGAAGGGCTCTCACCTCGCTCTCCCTTCTCGCTGACGGAATGACCTACTACTCCTGCCGTGACTTTTTTCGGCGCTTAAGAGCGCCTATTACGTAGCGAACGTTCTCTAACGTCCGCTGTGTGGACCCAGGGGGATTCGAACCCCCGGCCTTCTCAATGCCATTGAGACGCGCTCCCAACTGCGCTATGGGCCCAGGACGATTTTCGATTGTAGATTTACGATTTTCAATCGGCAATCGAAAATCTGAAATCGTAAATCAGTGGACCTGAGGGGATTCGAACCCCTGACCTTCTCAGTGCGATTGAGGCGCGCTCCCAACTGCGCTACAGGCCCATCTTCAAAGCGAAGGGTATTCTACCTGAGGGGTTGGGGAATGTCAATAAAATCGGGCGGCGCTTCCCTCCCTCATAATAAATTCTGTTGTACAAGGAAATTACGTCCAAGATCAGTTGTTGTATAACAGGAATTCCCATTCTCCCTGCTGTTACCGGCAATAAACTTCCTATCGACCAGATGCCTAAGGTAGACATCGACAACATTGGGATCCATTTTCAGTATTTTTGCCAGTTTATGATAGTTGCAATCTTCTGTATTCGAGGTCGAGATGAGTTTAAGTATTGTTCCAACTTTATCGGGCGTCGATTTGGCACGCGCAGAGGTCGTTGCTGCAACCTGACGGATGGCGGAAGCAATCTCTCGATTCATTCTTTTCTTTGATTTATTACCCATCCGGGGTCTTTTCTTTAATTTTCCGCGGATCATCAGGTTATCGATGAGGGCTTTCGGAAAGTCGCGCGTGTTAATATCAAGCCCCTGGAAGAACGAGAGCGGAGTGGGTAAACTGCCTGCAAGTTGACCCGAATGGCATAACGGAATGACAGGGATGCGTTTGATCCATGCGCCGCCGGTTTCGAAATTCACCCAGGGCCTGTTCACAGAAGACGGGCTGCACAACACAAGCAGGATCTTCGCCTTCGAGAGCGCCTGGTCCACGTTGTTAAGCCAGATATCCCCCGCTGTGATGTTGCGGATGTCGCTGCTCACGAACACCTTGATCCTGCCCCCGAATATCTTTTGTATCCATTCCTTCAAGACCAGAGCAATTAGCCCTTCGCTTGCAATATGGGATAGAAAAAGGTTCATGCCGGCTCCTTGATTGAAAACGGACGGGTCCGGGTCGGATGAACAGCCACGTCCATGGCTGCCTGCATCGGGGAACCAATGCCACCATGTTTATGATTTTAGCTTTCTTAGTTGTATTTCATCCTCTGCCGGACATCAAGTCAACCACCATCATCATAATGAATCGGCTGGGGTATTCCATCCGGTAATTTGTCATGTTAATTCCATGAGGATGGCGAACATGATAATAAAAAAACGACTGCTGCCCGAGGGAGTCGTTCGTGGTCGAAATTCCAACAATCTGGTTTATGCCGCAGGTAGCAGTATTTTAAAGGTCGAACCTCTCCCCTTCCCCTCCGACTCCGCCCAGATCGTCCCACCCTGCGCTTCGATGATTCCCTTTGCGATGGTCAACCCGATTCCCAGCCCGCCATACTGGCGCGTGTTTGGCGGTTCGATCTGATAGAACTCTTCGAACACCTTTTGAAGTTTATCCACCGGGATGCCGATGCCGCGGTCCTGCACCCAGATCATGACTTCTTTGCCCTGCTCCACAGCGCCGAGTGTGATCTCGCTTTTTTCTGGCGAGAAGCGGATGGCGTTGTTTAGCAAATTCACAATGGCAAGGGTGGTCTTTTCGGGGTCCACATTTACGGGGATGGGTTCCTCTCGAAACGCCAGGACAAGCGAAAGGTCCCGCCGAGCCGCGGAGTATTTGATCTCATCCAGCGCAAAATTCAAAACATCCTGCACGGGAATTTTTATTTTTTTCAAAACCATCTCATCCGATTGCAGGAGGGTGAGGTTGCTCATTTCATCGAGAAGTGCGCGCATCTGGGTTGCGGCGGCAAGCACCTGCCCGGCGTGATCCATGGATTCGCCCTTTGAACTATCCTGAAGAAAACTGGCATAGCCGATGATGATCCCCAGCGGTGTGCGGAGTTCATGAGATGCGAGCGAAAGGAAATTGCTCTTGATCTCGTTCGTGACGCGAACCTTTTCGAGCGCCTGATGCCGGGCGCGGAAGAGGCGGGCGTTGTTGATCGCGATCGCGGCATGCGCGGCAATGACGGATAATACTGTGGCGTCGCCCTCCTTGAAATTACCGTCCCGTTTATTGACCGCCTCCAACACGCCCATGGTTTGATCCTTGATCGGCATCGGCACGCCCAGCAGGGACCGGGTCTTGAATTTGATATGTTCGGAGACAAGGGAATAATGGCGCGGATCCTGCTCCACATTGTTCAGGATGAGCGGCTGGTTGGTGCGGAAAATGGTGCCCGCCAGGCTGTTATCGATGGGGACGGGAATCTCCGCGAGCTTTGCGGGGTCCGAACCGGTGGCGGCGGCAAAGAACAGGCGCGGATTTTTTTCATCGTAAAGCAGGATGGAGGCGGCCTCGCAATTCAGCGTCTCGGTCGCAGTGGCTGTGATCAGTTGAAGCAGTTCATCCAGGTCGAGCGTGGAATTCAATTGGACGCTTAAATCAACAAGGCGCAGGAGAAGTTTCTCCTTGCCCTCGAGATGTTTCAACGCGCCCGTGGTCGCTAAGGATGGCATGGATACAGTGTACAGTTTTTTAAAGCGGATTTCAAGTCAAATAACTGTCGGATTCACTTGCGGCGGCGATGACCGTGGATATTGACCGGTCTGGGCGCCATTCGCCTCCCGGCGAAGTGGGGATACGCCCGGTGTTGAATTCTGCGCCCCACCCTGACGAACCACGAGCCGACCGCCGCCAGCCAGGAACGCTGTTTCTTCTTCGCCTTTTCCGTGCGTTGTTTCGCCGCGAGAGACAGAATATAGTCCGGGTCGAATTCAACGGTCAACTCGGGGAAGTTTTCAAAATCCTCCCGGCCTACCTGAAAATCGAAGGGATTTGTGTTCATACCACTCTCTTTCTTCGAATGAAACAAACAACCATCATCAATATCATAGCAAAGAAAGCGGGTCATCACATTAATCGGATGATACGCTCCTCCTGGTCCGCTCCCGCTGAGGATCAGAAATACTCCACGACGCGGCCGTCTTTGTCCAACATTGCGATCGCACCTGTGGAATGATCATACACCGCGCTGACCTTCGTGCCGGGCGGGAATCTCGATTCGTCCAAATTCCTCGACCTCACTTCGGTGCTCGCGCGGATGGTTTCGCCATCGTGATCCACTTCGAGGTCAAAACGATAGATCGGTATCGTGTTGTGTTTCGATCCTTCCGCACCCATATAGGCGATCTTTGCAATACAGGCAACGACCTTTTTCCCCTGCGAAGCCGCCAGTCTTTTCAATCGTTTGCTCATGATGGACGCGCCAAACAAGCCGCCAAATGCCACGAACGTCAGACCGCAAATGGGAAGCATGGACGCTGTCGCCGCCAGGGTGATCAGACCTTCATCGAGCTTATCCACAAAAAATGTGCTGAACGATATAATGAATACCAGAACCATCAACAGGGCAAATGCGGCCCAGCCGACGGCGCGCAGAATGGTGGGGATTTTGCTCATCAGGATTCTCCTTTTTGAATTATACAAAACCTCTCCAAATTAAATATCAGACTTACGCGCCAGGCATCCCACATATACTGAATCAAAAGTCCCTGGCAGAGGAATCTCTGCCAGGGACTTTAACAAACTGTATTACGGAAGCTTGGTAATGCGATTCTGCGGTCCGGGGGCGACAGGTGAATTCGCCTCAAGATATGCTACAAACGCATCCAGATCGATCATGCCGGTCAACAGGTCGGTTCCGGCGGTCAATGCGGTGAAGCCGTCACCGCCGCCTGCGAGGAAGTTGTTGACCGTCACACGGTAGCTGGCAGCGGGGTCCACCGGCACGTCATTGATCTTGAGGTCGGTTACCTTGCTGCCCACTAGCGCGGACGTGGTCCACGTGTAGGTCAGGCTGTAGGATATCTGCAGCATTCTTCCGGTCCCGTCTGAGCCGGCCGTTGCCTGCTGTTCCAGCACAGCCTTGAGCTGCTCACCGGTCAATGTCAACGTCACCAGGCTGTTGCTGAACGGTTGGACGGCAAAGGCTTCGCCGTAGGTGACCTGACCGGCTAATTCACTGCCGCTGATCTGAGCATAAAGTAGGTCAGTGCGAATGCCGCCGGGGTTTGTCATGGCGATCACAGCTTCGCCAAAGCCGACATCTTTTGTGGCGGCAAGCTGCGCATCGGCGATCACATCACCCAACGCGGACTCATCCATGTTGCCGCCACGTTTGATGTCCGCAGTGATCGAACCGACCACGCGGTTTGCCAGCGGTGCAGATGCTGTGCGATATTGATCGAGCAGCGCCTTCATGGTCGGGTCTGGTACTGCGCCAAGATACGGTACCTCCACAGGGATGTTGTTCGCGGTCCGGCCGATCACCTGTCCATTCGTGCCGGCAATGGTGAGGTCGATGTCGGTCAGGTAGCGACCGTTGTAGGCTGCGCCTGTCACGAGCATCGGGTCGTAGTTCTTCTTGACCTTGACCTGACAGTTATATGCATTGTGCGTATGCCCGGTGATCACGGCATCCACTTCGGGGTCGATCTGCATGATCACATTGGTAAAGAACGGGTCCGCATAATTGCAGGCATTATGGCTGGACGCCGCACCTGCACCATTATGCAGAATGACGACAATGGCTTTGAGCCCTTCCGTATCCTTGAGATACTTGACGTAGTGGTTGATAGTGTCCACTTCCGCCTCGAACATCAAACCTTCCACAGCTGAAGCCACAACAATGGTCGGCGTGGATTCGAGGGCAACGCCGATGAAGCCGATCTTCGCTCCATCCACTTCCATTACGCTGGTCGCTGCGAAAAGGGTCTGCCCGGTATCCAGGCGGAAGACATTGCTTGCCAGATACTCGAACGATGCGCCGGGAAATTCCGGCACCCCGGGGAAGCACCCATCGGTTGGATGACAGCCACCAGACTGCATGCGGAGCAATTCCTGCCAGCCTTCATCGAACTCATGGTTGCCTGTGTTACTGAGATCGAAGCCCATCAGGTTGAATGCCATGATCGTTGGCTCATCATGGAACAGGGCGGAGAGCAGCGGGGTGGCGCCGATCATGTCACCCGCAGAGATCTTGATGGTGTTGGGATTGGTCGCTTCGGCAGCTTGCACGAACTTGGTAAGATATTCCGCGCCGCCTCGGTAGTACCATTTTGTCTTATCTTCCGTGTTGCTCGGTTTCGTCAACGCCGGATCGAGCGCGCCATGGAAATCATTGAGAGCCAGAATCTGTACCTCGACAGAAGGCGGTTTCCCTGCGGCTGTCACAGGCACCAATGTCACGGCTGAGATCAGCGCAAGGACGGTAAAAACGAAAAACATTCTATTTTTCATATTGATTCTCCACAAAGAAAAAATTAACCGGCCGCAAAGGCCGGTTTCGCTACTGGCTCCCTGATAACCCATGAGCGTCCAAATTAAGTTATCAGATCATAGCCGCCTGAACTCATATATACAGGTGGTGAAGATAATTTATCCCTGCGCACCTCCCCGAAGAAACGCCATGGATCACACCTCCTGCATCATCATAGCAAAAAGAGATGACAAATACAACAAGAAGGCTGTTTCGTTTTTGACTTGACCCTTCCCTTGGAACGTTCTACAATTTGACGGCACGCATCCCAACTAATCCGGAACCTGTTTCCGTTTTCAAGGAGATTTCTCATGCCCGACTTTCTATTCCGTGGTTCGCTCGAGAAGTTGGATAAAGACGTTTACGGATTGACCCAGCTCGAAGCGGAGCGCCAGTATCGCAAACTTATCCTCATCCCCAGCGAATCGACTGCGCCGATGGCGGTGCGTGAAGCGTTGATGTCTGCTTTTCAGAACATTTACGCCGAGGGCTACCCCAGCGAAGAATCGCGTTGGATGAGCGAGGAAGAAATTCTCGATCACCCCATGCGTCTCGCCGATTATCGCCGCAACGGTGACCCGCGCTACTACAAAGGCGTGGAATATGCCGACGCCGTGGAAGCCCTCGCACGCCGCCGCGCCGCCGAAGCCTTCGCCGCCAATGGCTTCACCGCCGACCAAATCTACGTTAACGTGCAGGCGCTTTCGGGCGGACCTGCCAACAATGCCGTGTATCAAGCCTTGTTGAACATCGGCGATACCGTGATGGGACTCGACCTGCTGCATGGCGGTCATCTCTCACACGGCTCGCCGGTTAACCGCAGCGGTAAATGGTTCAAGGCGGTGCATTATTCCGTGGGCGCGGATGAAAAACTCGATTACGAAGCCATTCGCCAGCTCGCGTTGGAAAATAAACCGAAACTGTTGATCGCTGGTTATTCATCTTATTCATGGATTCCGGATTGGAAGAAGTTCCGCGAAATTGCTGATGAAGTTGGCGCGTACTTCCTTGCGGATATTTCCCACATCGGCGGACTTGTCGCGGCGGGCGTGGTGCCTTCGCCGATCGGCATTGCTGATATTGTCATGTCTACCACTCACAAGAGTCTCGACGGTCCACGCGGGGCGGTGTTGATGACCACCAAAGCCGACATCGCCAAGAAGATCGATAAAGCCGTCTTCCCCGGTGAGCAGGGCGGACCGCATGTGAACGTCTTCGCGGGTTTGGCGTTGACCTTCAAACTGGCGCAGACCAAGCAGTTCAAGAAATTGCAAGACCAGACCATCAAGAACGCGGTGGCGATGGCAGATCAATTCACCAAGCGCGGATTGCGCGTTCCGTTTGGCGGTACGAACTGCCACATGCTGAACGTGGATTGTTCTTCTGTCGTCGGTGAAGATGGAACCAAACTCAGTGGTGATCAGGCGGCGCGTATTCTCGATATCGTCGGTGTGGTTGTCAATCGCAACACCATCCCCGGTGACAAGAGCGCGGCGGCGCCTTCGGGTATTCGCCTCGGAACGCCGTGGATCACCCAGCGCGGATTCAACGAGAAGCAGTCGCGTCAACTCGCAGACATCATCGCGGATGTGCTGTTGGCATGTGCGCCGCATGCGGTCGATACCGTTCGCAAGGGCAAGCAGCGCCGCGCAAAAGTGGACTTCAAAGTGTTCAATGATGCCAAGTTGAAGATCCGCAAGTTGGCGATGGGCGCAGGCATTGACTTCAAACCGACCAAGACCGGTTACCCACATTTCTATTACATCGATGATGTCCCTCACCCCAGCCCCTCTCCCAAAGGGCGAGGGAGTGCCAGTGCTGTGTTTGAACTCAGCGGTGGACGCATTCGCCAGGTGTTGGATTATGTCGCTTCGTCTGACCTCTCTGCTTTGAAGAAGGGCAAGACGCAGGTGACTTCGATTGCGACCCCGAAGGGCGTTATCAAAGGCTTGTTGAAGAACGTTGATAACACTACCTATCAATTATCTGTTCCGGTGAAAGATGCTTCGGTCGTGGGAACATGGCTGCGCGATCTTTCGGATGGATACACCTCGTTCAATTTAGATGGCTCGAAAGATTTCAGCACCAAGCGTGTGCCGGGTCCGTTCGTGGTGAGTGAAGTGAAGGCGAAACTCGCCGCTACGAATCCGCCGCTTCAGAGTGAGGTCAAGCCTTGGTTTGTAGGCGTCAGCTCAAACGTTAAGGAAGAGGCGCTGCCGCCTTTCGTTTGGAATGAGGTCGAAGGTGAGTTAAAGAAAACAGCGTTGAATCAAACTCATCGAGACCTCGGCGGCAGAATGGTCCCCTTTGCAGGTTGGGAAATGCCGGTGGTGTACACGTCTATCTTTGAGGAACATTTGGCGACGCGGCAGGCAGCGGGTTTGTTTGACGTGAGTCACATGGGCGCGTATGACGTGCGCGGCGCGGATGCCGCCTCTTTCCTCGACGCGGTCTGCGGCAATGACTGCGGAGGTTTGATGCCGGGTGAGAGTTTGTACACCCACTTCCTCACGCCCGATGGCGATGTGATCGATGATACCTTGGTGTACCGCCGCGGATTTGATAACTTCCTCGTGGTGGTCAACGCGTCGAACGATGATAAGGACCGCACCTGGCTGGAAAGTGTGCGCGACGGAAAAGTGAAAATTGATAACGCTCGTCCGTGGGCGCGCGCGTACGGCTACAACGCGGAGATCCGCAATTTGCGTGATCCGAAGGCGGGGAAGGATATGCGGGTTGACATTGCGTTGCAGGGTCCGAAGAGCCGCGACACGCTGCTGGCAATGGGTGTGGACGATGCGACCCGCGCGCGCATTATGAAGTTGAAGCGCACTGAGTTGTGTGATGCTGTTGTCGGTGGTTTCGATCTCATCGTTTCGCGCACGGGCTACACCGGCGAGAAGATGGCGTTCGAGTTGTTCGTCCACCCGGATAGCGCCGTGGCATTTTGGAACGGTGTATTGAAAGCCGGTGAGCAATTCGGTGTGAAGCCCATCGGTTTGGGTGCGCGTGACTCTTTGAGAACCGAAGCCGGTTTGCCCTTGTATGGTCATGAGATGGGATTGGGTTCGGGAAATTCCGGGAATCGGGATTTGGGAGTCGCGGAGGGCGGATTTGGTTCGTATGTGAAGACCTACAAGCCGTGGTTCATCGGTCGCGATGCCTTTGTGGCGCGTGAGAAAGAACGCAAGGGCGTGGTGGTGCGCTTCACCTTCGACGAACAGCGCACACGCATGGCGCACAACGGCGACCCGGTGGTGAATGCAGATGGTCAGCGCATCGGCTTCGTGACCTCCTGCGCCATCGACAGCGCGCGCTTCATTACCGGTCAGGCATACGTGCAGTTGGCGTATGCGAAGGAAGGCACGGTCATCGGAGTCAATCAGGGCGGGAATGTGGATCGTCCGGCTGGGTTGGCGAAGGTGGTGAGTCGCTTCGCGAAGTTGTAGTAAGTGAATAGTGAAACGTGAATTGGGATGGCGTCAGGGGTGGGGCGCCGTCCAGTTGTTTAAAAGAGGCTGTATAATTGCGTTATGAAGAAACCTATTGAGGGTGAAAATTGGTATTTCGTAGATGAGACAGGTGACCCCGTCTTTTATGATGCGCGCGGAAACCTGATT
This sequence comes from Candidatus Villigracilaceae bacterium, assembly GCA_026645935.1. GTDB lineage: Bacteria > Chloroflexota > Anaerolineae > Anaerolineales > Villigracilaceae > Villigracilis. The sequence goes on from JAPKMP010000005.1 coordinate 52,715, forward strand.
GTTGGGATAGAGGGGTGTTCCTTGATTCTAGGGATTGGGTTCATCGAAACAGAACAGCCATCTTTACTCCGCCAAGTCATTGCTGATTTACATCAACAAATTACAAACGATAAATATTTACAATCCATTCCGTCGATTGTGAAAACAAACCGGGCGTTTCATGCAAAAGATGATGCTCCAGAAGTGCGTTATCTTGTTTATCAAGCTCTTTCTAAACTGAACTTTAAGGCGCAATTTGTGATTGCCCGAAAAATCGAAAAGGTTTTCCGAAATTCTTTCGATGCCAAGGAAACTAAATTTTACGATCACTTGGTCAGCCAGTTGTTTACAAATGTGTTACACCGCCATACTCATAACCATGTTTATTTTGCACAACGTGGTTCCAAAATACGGCAGGCGAATTTAGAACAGGCAATTACAAATGGAATTGCAAAGTTTGAATCACGTTGGACGACAAAAGTAGATACAAAAATTGATATAATTCCTCAAACACCTGTCGGTGAACCATGTTTACAGGTGATCGATTATATGAATTGGGCAGTTTACCGGGCATTTGTCAAACGGGAAATGCGGTATTTTGATTTTGTAGCGGACAAGGTCAGCTTTTTGGTGGATTTGTATGACATGCAAAATTACCCCAAAAACTGGTATTCTCGTGAAAACCCCTTTGACATAAAAAAAGTCAGCCCCCTGTAGGCTAGGCTCGTATACCGAGCGCATGGCTTGAAGCCAGCTTTCACCTACAGGCGACCGACTAAGTTACTAATATTGTATACTTTTTTCTTAAAAAGTCAATTCAGAAATATTAAGGTTTTATAACAGTATCAGGGCGGGAATGTGGATCGTCCCGCTGGGTTGGCGAAGGTGGTGAGTCGCTTCGCGAAGCTGTAGGAAGAAAGACGAAAGAAGAAAGAAGAAAGATGGGACGGCGTCAGGGGTGGGACGCTGTCCCATTAAAAACCACAATAAAACTATGACTAAAATAAGCACGGTCTATCAAGAAAAATACCAAATGGCATAAAACGCAGAATTCGACAAGACTCTGGTTTTGGGTGTGTGATTTGCGGGTTCGCAATTTATCAATATGAGCACGTTGACCCTGAGTTTGCCGATGCAACTAGCCATAATCCCAAGAAGATGACACTACTTTGCGGTTCTTGCCATGACCAAGTAACAAGGGGAATTTACAGTAAAGAAAAAGTGAAAGAAGCAAAGCTAAATCCTAAATGTGAACAAAAGGGTTTTACTTTCGGCGCTTTTGATATTGGAACAAATATGCCCAGCATCCGATTTGGAACTTCTCTGTTTTCATCACCAAGTGGTTTAGTTTTATTTGAAATCGAAGGTAAAGACCTATTGGTTTTTGAACCCCCAGAAAAATCTGGCGGTCCGTTCCTGCTAAGTGCTTCTCTTTACGATGAGCATGAGAATTTATTCTTTTCAGTTGAAAGAAATGAATGGAAAGGTGATGTTGGTAACTGGGATATAGAAATTGAAGGGCAGAGAATTACTATTAGACAAAAAAGCAGGGACGTTCTTTTGGAGTTAATAAATCTCCCAAGAGAGGCAATTCTAATTAACAAAATCAACATCCAATATAAAGGTTATAAAGTATTTGGTAATGACGCTAATAGAATGACTATAAGTGGACCAAGCGGAGGGGGATTAATTTTTGAAACTTGTACTTTTGAGTTTGATAATAAGCCAATTAGGAATGTCGGATATCAATTGGGTGAAACTATTAATCCACTTTCTAGAGCAATTATCAGGCTGACATAAAACCTTAAAATGATAATCTGACAGGTGAAGATTGAAAGGATGAATAACATATCCTTGATTAGTGTCATAATCAGCATGCCCTTTGGATCTCACCCTGATGGGCGTAATAATCAAGTCTGTCCGTTTGACCTCACCCTGATGTGCGTAATAATCAAATTTCTCCGTTTGCCCCTCTCCTGAAGGAGAGGGTATTTTTTTGATTGCTGTTCTGTGGATGGCGCTGAGGTTTTAGGTCAATGTTTGGTTGATGGGGGTGGTTTTAGCTCCTCCCCTTCAGGGGAGGCGGGGGAGAGGTTGGTTTTAGGTTTATGGTAAAATGCTAAGCAAATTATAGGTTTTGCTTAGCAAGGAGAGAAAATGGCTACAACCTCTGTCAAAGTCAGCGCAAAGTATCAAATTGCAGTTCCGCAGATTGCCCGCAAGAAATTGAACATCAAAAAAGGCGACCGTCTGCTTGTGGATGTTCAAGATGGCGTGATCGTTTTGATTCCACAGCCAAAGCGGTATACCGATTATTTGCAAGGACTCCATAGCGAAATTTGGAAAGGCGTGGATATCGAAAAATACCTCACCGGGGAGCGTGATGCATGGACGAGTTCAGCAAGCGATTAAGTAAGGCAAAGGTCATTGGGCTGGATACATCAGTATTCATTTACTTTCTTGAGAATAACGAGAAGTATGGTCCACTGGCACGGATTACTATCAATGGAATTGAAAATGGTAAGTGGGAAGGTGTGACGTCCACTATTACCTTGATGGAGATTACCGTCCGCCCCTGGCAGACAGGTCAGGAGTCAATAGCACGTGAATACGAAGCGGTCTTGGTTCATTTTCCTAATTTGTCTGTTGTGGATGTAGATCGAGATGTCGCTCGTATTGCCGCTCAGTTGCGTGCGAAATACAATGTCGCTCCGCCAGATGCGTTGCAAGTAGCGGCAAGTCTCAACTATGGAGCAAAGGCATTTCTGACAAATGATAGAAGATTGTCCAGACTTCAAGATTTGATCGATGTTCTTGTGATGGATGATTTTGTTGAAAAGCCTTCTCCTTGATGAACGCCGTGATCGGCATGTTCGCTGACCTCTCCCTGATTGACGTAATGATCAAGTTTGTCCGTTTGCCCCTCTCCTGAAGGAGAGGGTATTTTTTTGTTGCTGTTCACCCCCTCCGCCTTCGGCACCTCCCCCAAATACGACGCTGAAAGTTCTTCTGGATTCATTCAAATTATAAATTGTCGTATTTGGGGGAGGATGGGTGGGGGCGGTTTTAGCGCCTCCCCGCTTGCCCCCGAATGGGGGTCAGGGGAGGCAGGGGAGAGGTAAAATTACGCCATGAACAAAAAACATCTCGGAAGCGATTTTGACGATTTTCTGAAAGAAGACAAAATTCTCAAGAGAACTAACAAAGTAGCTGCTAAGCGCGTGGCTGACTACATCAAGAAGTACCACTTTAGCAAAGGCAAACGCGGAGCCATTGTCCGCGCGCCGCAGGGAAAAACACGTATAACCATTCGTCTCGATGATGATGTTTTGGAGTGGTTCCGAAACCAAGTCGAGGAATCGGGCGGCGGTAATTATCAAACATTGATCAATAATGCTTTGCGTGATTTTTTCCACCAGCAAGAGGAACCCACTGAGATTATTCTCCGGCGTGTTGTCCGTGAAGAGTTGCAGAGTGCTTCCCAATGAAACTTCTTCGTGGACTTACATTCTTCGGCGGGCTGGTCATCCTCCTCTTCGCGTTTGGCTTCATCTTTCGAGTCCCTCTGGCAGTTGCCGCATGGCCCTGGGAAGATGGGCGCTACTCCTATTTGTTCATTGGCTCCATCCTTGCCGCCGTCAGCGCAGCCGCGCTTTGGGTCGGCTGGACCGGCGAGTTTGGCGCTTTGCCAGCTGGCGCGTTCAATGTCTTTGTGATCGCACTAACCACTTCCATCTACTTTTTCCAACTCGCCGCGCAAGGTCGTGCGAACATGACCCTCTACGGCTCACTCTCTGCGCTCTCGGCTGTCATCAGCCTGATCGCATTTTTCTGGAGTTTGCGGATTCCACTCACGGATGAACGCCCCATGCCCGGGCTGGTCAGGATCTCCTTCGGAATATTCATCGCTTCCCTCTTCCTCGCGGGTGTAGCGCTGATCCTGAAAGCTCCCATCTTCCCGTGGGCGTTGAACCCCGATACATCCGTGATCTTTGGCTGTGTCTTCCTCGGCGATGCGTTCTACTTCCTCTATGGCATGTTCCGTCCGTACTGGCATAACGCGCTGGGTCAATTGCTTAGTTTTCTCGCGTATGACCTCGTACTCATCGTTCCTTTTATTGGCTTGATGAACACGGTCCCGCCAGACCGCATGCTCAATCTTGTTGTGTATATTGCTGTGCTGGTGTATAGCGGGGTGTTGGCGATGTTCTACCTGCTGCTCAACCCGCAAACCCGTTTCGGGGCAAACCGCAGATCATCCTGAATAGAATAGTGTTGATGAGCAAGACTGGGACGGCAAATCACACCGCATTGAAATGGGTGAGCGACTGATGGGCGTAATAATCGGTGGAACCGAATTTTTTCTAACCGAACATTTCCATCAACGCCTGCGGAAGTTCATCCCGCCAGAAGGTGTAATTGTGACCGGCGGGCGCTTCGTGGTAGGTGACGTTGTAGCCGTTCTGCTGCAGCAGCGGTTGGATGCGGCGATTGTCCTCCAGCAGCCAGTCGAAGTGACCGATGTCCATCCAGATCTTTATTTCGCGCGACATCTTCGCGCGGATCAAATCCACGGCGACAAAGTCCCGCCCTTCCGCCTCGAACACCGACGATTGCGCAATGACCCTGCCGAAGACCTCCGGCATCCGCAAACCCGTGTACACGGACATCAATCCGCTGAAGGATGCGCCCAGCACGCCGTACGCGCCGCGTTTCTTTTGGGTATCGATCAGGTTCAGTCTCTTCGCCGCAAACGGCAGGACGACGTGTTGAAGCGTCATCAGGGTCGCATCGGAGCAGGCGTATTCCACGGCGCGGCGGTCGCCGCCGTTTTGCAGGAATGCCATCGCGATCGGTTGGATGCGCTTCTCGTGGATCAGGTTATCCACAATGATGTTGAGGTTGGCGCGTTTGAGATAATCCGTGCCATCGTAGACGAGCAGCAGCGGCACCGGGTATTTTACAGGCGGCTGATAAAGATGTAACTCGCGTCTGCCGTTTTCCTGGATCATCCATGTATCCACGAGGTGACGTGCCACCCGTCCGCTGGGAATGCCGCGGCGTTTGGTCGCATATGGTGTGGGACCCGCCTCTGGCATGTGGAAGTAATGGTTGTCATGCTCGATGCCGTTGAAGACCGTCTTTTTGTTCAACGGGTCTTTAAGCCGTTTCCTGGTGCGAGAATCGTAGAAGCTATATTCGAGATAGGCGTCGGAATCCAGTTCGAGGGTGATGGTCCACAGGTCCGGGGCGATACGCTTCATCTTTTGCGGATTGTTCTCCCACATGTGAATGTCATCAATGAAATACGGCGCGGACCTGCCCTTCCATACGAAGGTCACGCGATTGCCTTCGATGACGGGATTTCCGTTTGCGCGGGCACGTTCGAGGAGGAGATGTACAGTCATGCCCTCATTTTAATTCTTCATGCAATTGGTGCAACTGTGACTCCCCTATGGTTTAATCTGATCAAACCAATAGCCTACGCGCATAATCCTGGAGAACTACCCCATCGCAAACCATTGACAACCCAAAGAAAAGACATAAAATCCTTCCAATTTATCTTTCTAAAATTTAGATCAGCCTCAATCAAAACCTGTGTCCCAACGCCGGTTCCACCTTGGAATCGGCGTTCCAAATTTCAAGCACTCAGAGGAGAGTTGCATATGAAAAAAGCAGTCAGGTATTTTGTTTCGGCACTTGTCATCGTAGTCCTGACCCTCGGCTCGATGGCCATGGCCCCCGCTCAACAAGCGGGCAGTCAAAAATATTTCGTCGTTCAATTCGCAGGTCCCATCGAAGAATCATGGAAGGCGGAAGTGACGGCGGAAGGCGCGGAGATCCTGGATTACATCCCGGATTTTGCGTTTAAAGTCCGCATGAATCCCGGCATCGCCAACCGCGTAGCTGGCAAAAGTTTCGTCAGCTCGGTCACGCCCTACTCATCGGCGCTCAAGTTCGGGTCCGATTTGAAGCGTGATGGGGAGCAGAATCTATATCTCATCCGCATCGAACGCGGCTCGGACTTCGGTCAGACCCGCGCGGCGGTCGCCCAGACCGGAGCAGAAATCCTCAGTTTCGAAGAGGATTTGATGGTGGTTGCGGCGAACGCTTCGTTCCTCGATGCAATTGCCAATGTGGACGATGTGGCTTCGATCAATAACTACGTTATGCATGAACTGCACAGCGTATCAGGCGCGCCTGCCTACAATGAATCAGCGGGCGATATCGTCAACGCCGACGTGGCGAACTCGCGCGGCTACGACGGCTCGACGGTCATCGTCGGCGTTTCGGATACGGGCATCGGCGACGGCACAACAACCGGCGCACATGCGGACATTCCCTCCAGCCGCGTGGTGGCGGTCTACAACTGGCCCGGCGCGACGGATACCTGCTTCCAATCCATTACGGATGACGGAGCCATCGACGTCGATTCCGGTCACGGGACTCACACCTCCGGCTCGATCTTAAGTGGAGGCGAACCTGGCGGACAGGGCCGCGGCGTCGCCCCAGCCGCGCGGCTCGTCTTCCAGGCGACCGAAAATTGGGCGAACATCTCGAACTTCTGCCAGATGTTCGGCGGCTGGCCCGCGAACGGCTATTTCCTCACCGGTCTGCCGGATGATCTCAAGACCATGTATCAGCAGGCGTATAACGCCGGCGCGCGCATCCACTCGAACTCGTGGGGCGCGGCGGTCGCGGGCGATTACACCGTCGACAGCGTCAACACCGACTCGTTCGTGTGGACCAACCGCGACATGGTCATCACATTCTCCGCCGGTAATGAAGGCATCGACGCCAACGCGAACGGCGTGGTGGATAACGACTCCATCGGCGCGCCGGGCACATCCAAGAACGTCATCACGGTTGGCGCGAGTGAAAACGTCCGCCCGGATAACTGGCCCTGCGATACAAGCCTGACCTACACCTCGCACGACGCCTACCAGACCGGACAGACCTGCTCGAGCATGGGCGGCACACAGCAGAATTTCCTCGGTACCTACGGCTCTCGCTGGGGCGCGGACTTCCCCACCAACCCGATCGCTTCCGACCCGACGGCTGGTAATTCCGGTCAGATGGCGGCGTTCTCCAGCCGCGGTCCAACAGATGACGGGCGCATCAAACCGGACGTCGTCGCTCCCGGCACGTGGATCCTCTCCGCGTTCTCCAGCCTGTATCAGGAAGGCTATGGCGATCCTGTCAATCCGCAGGTTGGCGCGTATCAATGGGACGGCTGGGGCACGCCTTTCAACAGTGAGTACAAATACATGGGTGGCACTTCCATGTCGAACCCCATTGCTGCAGGCGGCGCGGCTGTAGTCAAGGATTACTACAGCAAAGCCTTCAGCATCAACGCTTCGGCGGCGCTCGTCAAAGCCACGCTCATCAACACCGCCGTGGATATGGCGGACGAGAACAACGACGGCGTAAACGATAACGACTTCCCCATCCCGAACGTGCATGAAGGCTGGGGCTTGATCAACCTCGATGCTGCGACGGATGGATCAGTTGCCTTCGTGGATGAGGCGGCTACGGGTCTTAGCACCGGCGGCTCGACCAACTTCACCGTCACGCCCACCGGCGGTCCGCTCAAGATCACGCTCGTTTGGACGGATTATCCCTCGACCGATACCGCTACAACCAACCTGGTCAACAACCTGAACCTTACCGCCACCAGCGGTGCGAACACCTACCGCGGTAACGTCTTCTCCGGCGGCTGGAGCACGACCGGCGGCTCGGCGGATAACGTCAACAACGTCGAGAACATCTACATTCAGTCGCCTTCGGGTACCTACACCGTTACCGTCAGCGCGTTCAACGTCCCGAACGGACCGCAGAAGTTCGCCCTTGTGGTGGACGGCGGCACGATCAGCACGCCTCCCCCGCCGACCAGCACCGGTTATCTCGCTCCGACCGCGCAAGCGGCTGTGACTTCCAGCGCGGGTGACAACAACGGCTTCCAGACTTCGCCCGGTAATGCCTTCGTGGACGATAACGCCTTCGCGGTCGATGTGGACAGCGGCTCGAATAAGAACACATCCTGCACCAACACCGGCAAGGACAAGCACCTGTTCTTCAACTACGGCTTCAACATTCCTTCCGGTAGTGTTCTGGGAATTCAAGTCCGCCTCAATGCGCGCGCGGACTCGACGACCGGCTCACCAAAGATGTGTGTGGAGATCTCGTGGAACGGCGGCGCTTCATGGACGGCAGCCAAGAGCACGAATCTGACAACATCTGAGGTGGCGTACACCCTGGGTGGCACAAGCGATCTCTGGGGCCGCACCTGGGCGCTGGGCGACTTTAGCAACACGAACTTCCGGGTGCGCGTGACGAACGTTGCCAGCAACAACTCGCGCGACTTCTATCTCGATTACATCGCAGTCAACGTGACGTACCAGCCGTAACGCCTAGTACCTAATTTTAAGAAACACACCCCGGCTTTTACCGGGGTGTGTTTCTTATTAGCTGCATGCAGTTATTTATGAGCAAGGAATAGGGGTGTATTTTACCTCCAGCCGTGCTAAGATGAAGTCAAGGAACAGCTCAGTTTAAAGGAGGTGCAGCATGAACCCGAAATCGATTCGTCTGTTCGCGCTTTTTGCGTTTGTTGTTCCTGTCTTTACAGGTTGCCTCACCAACGGGCAAATATCCGATCGCGATGCGGAGGCGAAAAATTCCACTTCGGAGCGGATAAAGTTAACGCAGATGAGCGTTCTGGAGCATATGAACTCCACACATCATGTATCCATCCCGGCCACCGAAGAGTGGCAGGCGGATGCGAGCGCGCGTTCGAATGGAGAGTACCGCTTCCGCAGCGGCGGTTGGAAAATGGTGATCTATCCCGCCACAGATGAAGGGAATCAGAGGGTCGTCGTCATCGATGCGGAAAGCGATACCTTCTGGTGCGGCTCTGTCGAACCGGACGGGGATATTGCTGACACCTGCCTGATGCGCTGACCGACCCCGGAGGAGTAGTTGAAATTCCCCATCTATTTCCAGATGGGGAATTTTACCGTCGGCGCGGTGATCCGCATCATCGTTTCGAACATTCCCAGGTTGTTGACGATAAGCAGCAGGACAAAAGCAAGCAGGAGGATCTGGAACCAGCGCTTCTCCGCAAGATCCCGCCATGCGAGGGCGAGAAAGAGCAGGATGGCATAGGTCCAGTTCACGGAGTAGAGGAACACATCCTTGCCGTAGCGGAGATGAAGGGCGAAGTAAAAAAGAAGGGTGGCGATAAACGCAAATGAGAAGCCGTTATCCTGCCTGCGGATGTTTTTCAGGAAGAGGACCCCGCCGAGGACGAGCAATCCCGCCCAGACGATTGCCAGCGCATCGCCCAACATCGTTTCGTAGTTCGCCAAAAGCATCGGGTCTTTTTTGATGGAGGCACGGAACATCCACACCTTGGGGAAGGGCAATCCATCGCGGACGACGAGCGGCTCAGGCGCGACGAAACTGTGCAGGGTCATCACCCGGGCAAGATAATCCGCCCGTTGGAAGGTGGCGGGAAATTGGTTGTGTCCTTCGGCTTCGAGGGTGGCAAAGTCCCAGAAATATGGCTGGGAATCGGGATAAATAAAATTATGCAGAAGGGATAACGGAACCACCAGCGCGCCGATGATGAGCCCATAAATGATGAGCTGTTTGATATTCCGCCTGACGAAGAAATGGGCGATGAACGTCTGCGCGACATTCGAAATGGTGATGCCGAAGGCGGTCAGCCCGGCAATGACCTGCATGTAGAGCGGCTTGTCTGTGAGAAGGATGACCAGGAACGCGAGAGCCACAGCCGCAAGGTAGATATAACTCTCGATGACGGAACCAAACACCAGTTGAGCCGACGAGGCGCCGAAGAGAGCGGCGATCAAAAGCGCATAAAGCGGATTCCCCAGCTTGTGTTTGACAAAATACCAGACGAGATAAACGCATAATCCGCCGACCATCGCGTTGAGGGTGAAGGCGGCGAAGAGTTTATTCCCGTTGAAGAGAAAACCGAGAAGCGCAACGAACGGGCGGATGATGAGCAGGATGAACGGGTGCGCGGGACGCCAGTAGTAATCCTCGTAGGTCGGCATGGTGTAGCGATAACGGTAGAGATTGGAGTCGGCGTCGAAGAAGACATCGTCCGCGTCGTAGTGGGGACGGTTGAAGATCGAAGCGAAAAGAAGGTATACGCAAAAGAACAGAAAGGCGATCAGCAGGCCGCCGAGATTTTCTTCGAGGAATCGGTGGATGCGCGATTCTCTCCAGTTCTTCCTGCGGTTGATGCTGACCGCGATCATGGCGATGAAAAAAGCGGGAATGAGCGCGACGACGAACGAAACGCGGACGGAGGCATCGAGATGAAAGGTCAGGGGGTCGAAGAGGTTCGTGAATGGTTTTGCGAGGTTGTACGAGGCGGGCAGGACGACGATCAGAGCCGTAAAGAGAACCGCCTTGAGCGAAGCGTCGATTCGATTTGAAACGATTTCCCTTTTGATCCTATCGAGGAGGTAATATCCAAATATGCTGACAAGGCTGTGGACCAGGATCGTCCACAACGCAACTTGAAGCGCGGTCTTGTGGAAATTTTCCAGGTAGGAAACCGCCAAATAGGTTGCCGGGATGCCCAACAACCATGCCAGCGGGAGGCGTTTATCGAAGGTCTTCACGTTTCTTTTCCTTTGATCAGCGGAGATGCATGTACGATGCCCAGAGCATGATGAGGATCAATCTCGAGTTGTTGAGCATCAAAAGGAAGATGAAACCCAACAGGGAAAATTGAAACCAGCGTTTGCCGGAAAGTTCGCGCCACGCCAATGCGAGAAAGAGCGTGATGGCATACGTCCAGTTGACGGAATAAAGGAAGACATCCCTGCCGTAGCGCATGTGAAGCGCGAAGAAGAACAGACAGGTCAGGATGAACGCAAAGGGAAAGCGGTTATCCTGCCTGGGAACATTCTTCAGGAAGAGAAATCCGCCGATGGCGACAAAGCCGAGCCAGGCAGTGACAAGCGCATTTCCAAGATGCGTTTCGTACCTTGCGATCTGCAACGGCACCTTTTTCAACGCGGCGCGGAACATCCACACCTTGAGAAAGGGAATATCTTCCTTCAATAGCAGCGGGTCCGGCGAGACGAAACTATGCAGGAGCATCACCCGTCCCAGGTAATTGGCGCGCTGGAGGGTCGGCTCGAAGACATTCTTTTCCTCGTATTGCAAGGTGGAAACCTCCCAGAGATACGGATGCGCTTTGGGGTAAATGAAGTTATTGAGCAGGTTCAACGGGATGACCAGCGCGCCGACGATCAATCCGTATTTGATCAACTGCGGGATGCTGCGCTTCACCATGAAATGCGCGATGACCGTCTGCGCAATGTTCGAGATGGTGATGCCAAACGAAACCAGCCCGGCAACCACCAGCATGTGAAGCGGTTTATCCTTCAATAGCAAAACGATGAAGATCAACGCCGCCGCGCCGAGGAAGATGTAGTTCTCGATCAACGAACCGAATGCGAGCTGCGAAGTCGAAGCGCCGAAGAGGGCGGCGATCAGCGAGGCATAAAGCGGATTGCGAGTCGTTTCCTTTACAAAATACCAGACGAGGAAAACGCACAACGCGCCGGTCAATGCCGTGACGATGAACGCGCCGTACAACATATCCCCTTTCAGGAACAATGAGATCATCCAGACCCACGGGCGGACAATGATCAACACATACGGGTGGACGGTCCGTTCGTAATAATCCTGGTAATGCTCCGTCCCGAATCGCATGCGGTATAGTTTGCTGTCAGTGTCGAAAAAAATATCGTCGAAGCGGAAGATGGGTTGGTTGAAGATGGAGGCAAGAAGGAAATAGACCGAGAAAAAAAGCGCGGCGAGGACCAAGCCGCCGAGGTTGGAATCCACGAAGCGATAAAAACGACTCCGGCGAAAATCCCTGCGATGCGCCCGGGTAACGAACCACATCGAAAGGAGAAAAGCCGCCGCAATCCCGACGAGGAAACCGGTCAGCGTTTCAGTGGCATGGGCATACGCCGAAACATCGAACTGCCGCGGAAAGCGGCTAGCCATGTTCGCGAGTCCCGCAAAGAATACGATGATCGAAATCCCCAGCCCAAGCAGGATGGAAGCATCCATTGGATGTGCCCGGAATTTTTCCGCCAGCCTGCCGAGGGTGAAATAAGCAAATAAAGAAACGACAACATGTAGAATGATCGAAACAAGCGCAATCCCGATCGCAGATCTGTAATAGGCATCCAAAAAACCGATTGCGATATAACTTGCGGGGATTCCCAACGCCCATGCGGAGAGGAGTCGTTTGTTCAACATTTTTATCAGAGCGTTTGGAGTTTACCACACGCAACCGGACTCAAAAGTCGGGAGACTTCTGACCGCCAACGTCAGGAGACGTTGGACTCCGGTTTCACGTTCTGGTATATTTTCCTGCGGATGAATACGCTCAAGCCTTTCGTCTCCCGCTGGAAAACCCACATGCTTTTCACCGCCATCCTGCTGATTGGCATCTTCGCCCGCGCCTGGGAGTTCGCCTCCCTGCCCCCCGGCTTGAACGTGGACGAAGCCTCCATCGGCGTGGAAGCGTACTACCTTTATAGATTTGGCATGGATCGGTTCGGGCTTTCCTATCCCGTCCATCTCACTTCATGGGGCAGCGGACAAAATTCGTTGTACGCGTATTTGCTGATGCCCTTCGTGGCATTGAAGGGGATCAACGCCTTTGCAGTGCGCCTGCCGATGATGCTGGCGGGAATCCTCTCCCTGCCGTTGATATTCATTGCCGGAAAAAAATTATTCGATGAGAAATTCGCGCTCCTTGCTATGTTCTTCATGGCGGTCTCGCCCTGGCACATTGTCAACTCAAGGTGGGCTGTAGAATCCAACATCATGCCGTTTCTCTTTCTGGCTGGCTTTACTGCGCTCACCCTGACAGAAATAAAAAACTGGTGGTTTTACGTTTCGATATTTTTCTTTGCGCTTTGTTTATACGCCTACGGCACGGCATACGTCGGCGTGCCGGTTTTTCTTCTGTTGACCGTCCCCTGCCTGATCAAACTCAATCGGTTGACGGTCAAGCAAGTCATCATCGGCGCGGTCATTTTCATTTTGCTCGCCCTTCCCATCGGGATGTTCGTCGCCGTCAACACTCTCAAACTCGAAACCATGCATCTCGGCGCAATCACCATTCCGCGTTTGCCCGTCGAAGCCCGTTACGAGACGATGGCGGCAGTCTTCGGCGGGAGTCCCTTCGAGGCAATCGCGGAAAACGCGCGGATCATGCTCGATCTGTTATGGACTCAATCTGATGCCTTCCCCTGGAATTTTGTCGAGCCATTCGGGTATTTCTACAAATATACGTTCCCTCTCGTCCTCATCGGTTTGTTCCTCGCTTTCTTCGTCAAGGAGAATCGCCCCGGGCGTTGGCTGATCGCGGCATGGATGCTCGCCTCAGTCGTTGTTGGCTTGCTCCATCCGGTCAACCTGACGCGCATCAATATCATCTTCACGCCCATCCTGTTATGCATTGCGCTTCTTTTAATAGACATCGATAAACGCCTGCCTCAAATTATTCCCGTCGGTGTCGTGATCTTTTCAATCGGATTCATCTTTTTCAACCGCGCTTATCACGGTGGGGAATATCGCAAGGTCACCAGCGCGATCTTCAATGAGGGCATCATTCCCGCCATCGAATACGCCGCGGATAACAGCGATTCCCTTTTTTGCCTCACAGACGAGCATTATTCACTATACATTTACGTTCTATTGACTCAAAAATATCATCCCTCTGAATATGTGGATGACCTTGAATGGATAAACCCCGATGATCCCGCCGACCCTGCGCGGAAGTTGGTCGCGCTGAAAAATTTCCGCTTCACGCCGGAAGCATGCCTGAGCGACCCCGAGGCGGCTTACATCCTCACCCTAAGGGAATCCCCGCCCAACCCCGACATCGGCTACAAAGAGAAGAAGTTCGTCAAGTTCGTGGTGCATCTGCCAAAATAAATTCGTCCGCGTGATTGGCGTTCTCTAATGCCAACGGGTAATCTACACCTGCATCCCCAACACGTCCAGGATCGTCTTCATCAAAACCCCGTTGTTCCAAGCCAACAGAATCAAGAAAACCAGCAAGACCGCCTGGAACCATTTACGGTCGTGGATTTTTTGCCACGAAAGCCCTAACAACAAAATCAGCGCGTAAGTCCAATTGGGCGTATAAAGGAACAACTCCTTGCCGTAGCGCAGGTGGAGTCCCAGGTTGAGGAGCATGCACCCGATCAGCGCAATGGAAAATCGCAGGTGCGGGTTCTTTCTGAGATTCATCAAGAATAATATCCCGCCAAGGAGGAGCAGCGCCAACCATACCCATGAAGCGACATCCTGTATCGGCAGATCATACCGGCTGAGTTCGTCGATCTCCGGTTTGAAAAACCGTAATTGAATGAAGGGAATGTCCTTGTCGTAGAAGATGGGCGAAGGCGCAGCGATGTTGTGGAAGAGGAAGGCGCGGGTCAACGCCTGAATCCGCAGGGAATTCAACGGGAATAAATTCTGCTGTTCCGCCTGCAAAGTGGACGGCACGAAAAAGAACGGGTGCGCATCGGGGAAGAGCAGGTTGTTCAACAGGGTTAGCAAAACCAACAGGACCATCACCGAAACGACGAAGCGAATCATCTGCCTGATGTTCGGTTTGACCGTGAAAAGCGCGATCACATTCTGGGCAAAGTTCGTGTGCGTGATGCCGATGGTTACAAGACTCGCGGTGATCAATGCCGGTAGCGGTCTATCCTTGATGAGCAGGACAAAGAACAGGATCAAACTCGCGGCGAGGAAAATGTACGATTCGATCAGCGAGCCAAAGACCAGGTGCGAGGCGGTGAATCCCAATAGCGAAGCGATCAACGAAGCGTAGGTTGAACTCCCCGTCGCGGATTTGATGAAGAGCCAAACAAGGTACACACACGCCGCGCCGCCCAAAGCGGTGAAGAGGTACGCGCCCCAGAGTTTGTTCCCCTTGAGCAGGAAGCCGAGCAGGTCAACAGGCGGCTTAAAGAGAAGCAGCACAAAGGGATGCACTGA
This sequence comes from Candidatus Villigracilaceae bacterium, assembly GCA_026645935.1. Lineage (GTDB taxonomy): Bacteria > Chloroflexota > Anaerolineae > Anaerolineales > Villigracilaceae > Villigracilis. Next base: position 67,775 of record JAPKMP010000005.1, read on the forward strand.
ACGCTCATAGAAATCGCTCCAGCTGTCGGTCGTGAGGCGGATGCGCCAATTCATCCCGTCGGCGTCGAAGAAGATATCATCGACGTCGAAACGCGGGTCGTTTATCACGGAAGCAAAAACAAGATACAGAACGAAAAAGGCAAAGGAAAGCGAAAATCCCGCCAGGTTGGCGCTGACATAGGCATAGACTTTCGTCGACTTGAACCTGTTATAAAAACCGGCGAACTTGAGTTTGATGTGCAGCCATGCCTGCCACGGCAGGGCAAGCAGGCTGGTGTATAAAAACACATCGCTCGTTCCGTCGTTCAAAATAAAGTAACTGATCGGGAAGAGCGAAACGACCCGGCTGGATTGGAAGAGCCAAATGATAAAGCCGATCAGCAGCAGGAACAAAGAACCGTGAATGAGGGCATCGAACCAGCGTTCGCCCGCCACACGCCGCACCCTGCCCATCAGGAAATAACCGCCAACGCCGAAAACCGCCTGCGATATCAATGTCAACAGAACGACCTCGACCGGGCTGGAATAGAAATCATCCAAAAAACCGATGAGCAGCGAACTTGCAAAGAACGCGAACAACCACGCGCCAAATACGCGGCGGCGTCCGCCCGCTTCGATCAGATTCTGGATGGAAGGAGCGGCGGGAAGGGAGAGGAGAAAAAAAATTATGAAAAGAGAGAGGAATGAAAGCGTCGAAAGACTGGAAACACATAACAGGAGAAGGATGGAGAGAATCGCCCAAAGGATGACAAAGAAACGGGCGGGGAAGAACGTGCGCGCGAGAGATTTTTCAAGAATGGGAGACAGATACAAACAACATGCAAATATTGCAAGGGCTGGGACCAAAACCAAAAATAACCGGTCAAGAAAAGCGCGCGAGTCGAGGTCAAAAAAGGACTGCGCCGCCGCAAATGAGATTACCATGCCGGTCACGGCGCTGACAAGCATACGCAAAAAAATCACCGGTTTCCGATCCGTCATTGATTTTTCTCATTGCCAGCCAGCCCCGGCAAGCCGCCCGTCGAAACCGATGCCCGCACTGCACGAACGATCGCCTCCGCAAATACATTCGCGGCAAATGCGCCAACGACGGAAAGATCGGCTTTTTTCCCGCCTGTGGCAAGCGCAAAGATCGTATCGCCGTCATATTGCGTATGCACGGGTCGGATCGCCCGCGCCATTCCATCATGCGCCATTTGCGCAATGCGCGTCATATCAGCCTTTGTAAGATCTGCGTTCACCGCAACGACGCCGATCACGGTGTTTTGTTTCGGCGCACGATTGAATGAAAGCAACCTCATCAACTCCATCGTCTTTTTTTCACCGCGAATTCCGGCTGCAAATTCACCCGTCATCGGATCGTACACATCTCCCAACGCATTGACCGCGGCAAGCGCGCCTACAACAACCCCCTTGCCGATTTGAACGCTCGCGCCTCCAATCCCCGATTTCATCGCTTGACTCTTTCCAAGCATTTTGCCAACGCTCGCACCCGTTCCCGCCCCCGCCACACCCTCGGTCGTTTCATCCCGCGACGCATTCAGGCACGCCTGATATCCCATCTTCGCATCCGGGCGGATTTTGGAATCGCCCAGATCAAGATCGTACAAAATTGCGGATGGCACGATGGGAACGAACGCCTCGCGAGTCTGGAACCCGATCTGATTCTCCTCGAGATAGCGCATCACCCCCGATGCCGCATCCAGCCCAAACGCGGAACCGCCTGACAATAATACAGCATGAACCTGTTGAACCAGATTGCCCGGACTCAACAAATCCGTTTCACGTGTACCGGGCGCGCCACCGCGCACATCCACACCGGTGACAGCCCCCTTGCGGCACAGGATCACGGTGCAGCCGGTCAGCGCCCTTTTATTCTGCGCATGTCCCACTTCGATGCCGGGTACGTCTGTAATTGAATTGCGGAGTTTTTTCATCGATTGAAATCGATCGGCGCGTTAGAGAACACGCCCTACGCATACCGTATTATTTTTCCAAACCGCGCATCAGGTTTACGAACTCTGACCAGTCTTCTTTATCCAGCCAGATGTCGACATTATCGAATGAGACGGCATACATCCCGTCATCGTCGGGTCGGGTTTGAATCAATTCAGGGATCGCCGCCATCAGTTCCTCCCATTCCTCGGTGAAGAAGTTCAAAGTGGCGCGTCCCAATTGCAGATAGTACACCGTCTCGCCGTCGGGTTCGTCCGCCCGCAATGCGCTGAAGTTTTCGGTTTCGGCGATGGTTTCGGTATTAAGATCCTGGGTATTATTCATGATGTCTCCTAAAAACATAACAATGTGTTGGCGGCGCCCACTTGCGCCGAAAGCGCGTTAGTGAACGCATATTACGCGGAGCGATCGGCTTATTTTTTTGCGCCAAATTTCCGGTCCCGGAAGAAGCGGCGGATGGCGACCATGATCCGCGAGCCGGGAGGCGGCGCCGGTTGAGTCGCTTCTTTTTCCGGGAATGGATCCAGGTCGAACATTTTGCGCATGACATAATTCCAAAGTAGCGCAGCCGTGGCGAGAATGGGCGCGGCAACGACGACGCCAAGGATGCCGAAAAGGTTTGCGGCAATGATGGCGGCCACGAGCACGGCGGCGGGATGCACCTTCAATGCGCTCGACATGATGCGCGGGTTGACGATGTTATCGAATATCTGGTCTATGATCAGCGCGACGACAAGGACGATGAAGGTATATGTCAGGTCCGGAAGATGAAAGAGGGAATATTGTTGAAAATAAGCGACAATGACAAGTAATGTCCAGTTGACCGCCGGGCCTACATAAGGAACGAAGCGCGCCAGCCCCGCAAGGAATGCAAGACCAATGGCATAGCTTACACCAAGCACGCTAAGGACGACCGAATAAATGGCCACCGCCATAAAGAAGATGATGATCTGCCCGCGAAGGAAGGCGTTCCAAATGCGGCCCAGCTCGCGGCTGAGGCGGGCAAAATCCTGGTTGTATCCGGGGATTTCAACCGTAATGATCTGGTCGCGCAAACCGCGGCTTTCGATGAGTGTAAAGTAGGAAACAAGCAGGACGAATAACGTCCAGCCGAGAAAATTTGCGGCGCTTCCCGCCACTGTGCCAAGCAAGGTGCCCGTACGGCTGAGCAGGGGCTGTATCATGCCGAAAACCTGCTGGCTCAGGTCGCTCAGGTCCAGGGCGCTGAAATCAAATCTGAAGGGACCGAATTGATACACCTGGCCCGAGATTTTCTCGATCAATTGCGGCAGGGTACGCAGCGCATCCTGCACGATGACCACAAGACTTTGGATTTGTTGCACCAATCCCACACCGCCCAGCGTGAGCAGACCCAACAAAAGGATGATGATAAACAGGAAGATTACGGCCACCGAGGCGTTCCACGAAAAATGCAGTTTGCGCTGTAAAAGATCCGCAACGGGGTGGAAAAGATAGGAAAGAAGGAATGCCATCACCAATGGTGTGATGATGAACTGGAATTTGACCAGTAATGCGCCGATTACGACCACGATGGTCAGCGCGATGACGAGTTTGGTGTTTGTGCCCCAGACAGGTGAAGTCGGTTTGGAGGTCGGTTCCATAGGCGGTGATCCCTGTGAAATGATCGGATATCGACGATCTTTTCTTCGATTCTATCAAAGATGTTGCATTTTACAACCGGCTGCCCATAAAACAAAACGCCCCGCGAGAAATTACTCGCGGGGCGTAAATGTCGTTACTAACAACCCGAAATGAAGGGGAAGAAAGTGCACCAACGGTAGGTTGCGTCCACCCACCAGAAAAAGCCGCCGCACACACAGAGGAACAACAATACCCCGACGCCAATGAAAATCGGCATCATGTTGGTCTTCTTGGCTGCGGGAGGCGCAGAATAGGCAGGCGGAGGCGGCGAGTATGATTGCTGGGGAGCGGAATATGCCGGGGGCGAAGGTTGGACCGCTTTGCGCGAGACGGCCACCGTCGCGCCGGCATCACCGGCGATGGCATCGTACATCAGGACGATCTGCTCGCCGAGTGAAACAACATCGCCCGGCTTGAGCACGACCGGACCCGCAAGGCGCTGCCCATTGACAAACGTGCCGTTGGTCGAGCCGAGATCTTCCAGCACATATTTACCGCCCTGGAACATGAGGCGCGCATGTTTGCGGGAAATTTCCGCATCGTTGATCGCGACACCGTTGGTCGAATCGCGCCCAATGGTTAGCTGGTCTCCATCCAGCGGAAAGGTGACTCCCGGCGTGGGTCCCGAACGCATGACAAATTGAAATTGTGCCATCTTCTTCCTCCGAAAATAATATCAATTGCTCGTGCCTAGTTTATTCCCTTCAATCAAAAAAGTCAAACCGTACTTATTTCCCACACGAACGGCACTCCCTATTTCTTCACTTTCCTGGGCGACGACTCCGCGACGAGATCGCGCGGAACGGTTTTGGTCGAGCGGGGCAGATAAAGCATAAAAACGGTTCCGACTCCCATTTTGCTTTTGACCTCGATCCGTCCGCCATGTCCCTGCACGATCTGTTTACAGATGGATAACCCCAGGCCCGTACCGGAGGCGCGGGTTTCGTGTTCACGCACGCGATAGAACTTTTGGAAAAGATGCGGGAGCGCTTCGTCCGGAATGCCGATACCGGTATCCTGGATCACGATCATGATCTCGTTCTCACGCATCTCGGCGCGCAAAAGGACGCTCCCGTTGGGGCGGTTGTACTTGATGGAATTGCTCAACAGATTCAGGAATACCTGTTTAATCTTGTCGCGGTCGGCATCCACAAGCGGCAAACCCTCAGGCGATTCGACCCGCAGGTGGATGTTGTCCTCCACTGCCTTGGTCGCCATGATGTCCTTGCACTCGTACATCAGGTCCGCCAGGCTGAATACGGTTTTGCGGTATTGCACGCGACCCGACTCCAAGCGCGCCAGGTCGAGGAAGGAGGAAGCCAGCGCGTTTAGTCGCATGGTCTCATTATGTATGTTCTGGATGATCTGGTCGCGCTGGTCTTGCGACATCTCCGGGCGCAGCAATAAATATGTGGCAGTGCTGAGAGAAGAAAGCGGCGTGCGTAGTTCATGCACGAACTCGGAGATCAAATCGGATTGCTGGAAGAGGCGCGTATTTTCGATCGCCACGGCCGCCTGCGCGCCCAACACCAAAAGCAGGGACTCATCCGTCTCGGTGAACTTCCCCCGGTGCTTGTTCAATGCCTCCAGCACGCCGACGATCTTGTTCTTGGTGATCAGCGGAATGCCAAGCAGGGACTGTGTGGACAACCCCGTGATCGCTTCCACATTCGAATAAAAACGTTTGTCTTCGTGAGCGTCGGTGATGCGCACCGGTTTGCGGTTGGTCACGATCCACCCGGCAATGCTCCCATCGAGCGGGACGGTGATTCCGCGCCGCGTGGATTCATCCATGTTGGTGGAAACCTGGAAATACAGTTGCCGCGAAGCATCATCGTACAACAAGATCGAAGCCGCCTCCGCGCCGCTGATCTCAGCTGCGGCATGAACGATCCGGCTGAGCAGGATGTCCAGGTCGAGGGTCGAAGCGAGGTCGCGCGAGATGTCGATCAGGCGGCGGTAACTATCCAATCGTTCCGTTTTGATTTCAGCCATTCAAGACTCTTTCTGCGATCGCTGGCAGGATCGTGGCGACATCATCGAGGATGACAACATCCGCGCGGACGTTGATATACGTGGGCATGTTGTTGATGACGATCAAATGGGCTCCGCGGTCGAGCGCCTGCATGGGCAAACCCGCCACCGGGAGCACCTCGAGCGAGGAGCCCGCCACCAGCATCAGATCGCAGGCACGCGCCTCGCGCTGCGCCATGAACCACGCAGCCTGTGGCAGCTGTTCACCGAACAGGATAACGTCCGGTTTGAGCACTTGCGCGCATTTCGGACAGCGGGGAATCTCGCCGCATTCCACGTAACGCCCGATGTATGATTCTGCCTGCACTCGATGATAACACTGTGTGCATGTCAGTGTTTCCATAGTACCGTGCATTTCAATGACAATTTTCGAACCGGATTTTTGATGAAGGGTGTCGATATTTTGGGTGATGATGGCTTTGATATATCCGCGCGCCTCAAGTTCTGCCAGGGCTGCGTGCGCTGAATTCGGCTTGGCATCGAACATTTGACGTGCCAGCGGGCGGAACCATTCGAAGAACTGACCCGGCTTTGTGCGAAACGCGCTGAGGGATGCCACTTCCAGCGGTTCATCGCGCGACCATAAACCTGTCCCCGTGGAGCGAAAATCGGGAATCCCCGATGGTGTGGATATCCCCGCTCCGGTCAGGATGACAGCGTGATTGGATTGGCGAATAAGATCCGCGGCATAATCGATGTTCGTCCGGGTCTGGGGAGAAAGCGGGGTCATCGCGCCTTTTCGCGCTGGAGAATCCCGTCCGCGATCTTGATGAATTGCTGTGAGACCATGTTCGCCGGTTGCGCGATCACGGCCGGCGTTTGGGTGCGCAAGGACTGGAGAAATAGTTCCGGCATTGGGGTGAGTCCCGCCAGGATGGGATGACCCAATTGCTCCTGGGACCGTTTTAATGGAATTTGCGCCTCCGATCGTTGACGATTGTTCAAAATGACCGACACGGTTTTCGGATCCACATTTATGACGCTGAATTCATCCAGCAGCAGTTTTGTGTGACGGATGGAATTGGGGGTTCCCTCCATGACGATTATCCGTTCCGCGCACAATGTCAGCAGCTTCTGAGCGGAAGACGGCAGCCCTGAACCCAGGTCTAAAACCACAAAGCGGGCGAGCGTCGACAAACGCAGGGCAAGCGTATTGAGGTTTTCGACCTTCGCCATCAGGTCCACTTCGCGCGGATTTTCAGAAGCGACAAGTAACTTTACGCCCGAACTGTGCTCCACGAGCGAGCTTTTCACCTTCTCGCGGGTCACCTCCGCTGCCGTACCCCGCAGGATATCCGACAATCCGTTTTGAGGCGGAAGCCCCAAATCCATGCCCAGCGTTCCCTGCCCCGGCGTCAATTCAGCAACGATTACTTCCGATTTGGAATGCCTCTGAAGACCTGCAGCGATGTTGATCGCAACAGTGGAAACTCCTAACCCGGCGCGGGCAGAAATGACACCGATCAGGTATCCACTCTTTTCCCTGGATGGAGGTTCAACCTCATCGGCACCCTTCGGCGCAGCGCGCGACAGCAGGGCTTTCACATGGGAGAGGAGTTCAGTGGGGTGCGTGGGTTTGGTCAGGTAGTCGTCCGCGCCAACCTCGAATCCTGTTACTTTATCGTCCAACTGGGTCTTCGCAGTGAACATGAGGATCGGGATGGAAGCAGTGGCGGGATTCTTTCGCAAGCGGCGGGTGACTTCGAATCCGTCCATATCCGGCATCATCACATCAAGGAGAATTAAATCCGGCCTTTCATCAAGCGCTTTCTCCAGCCCCTGCGTACCGTTCGAAGCAGCGCTGACCTGATACTGCTGTCGCTGGAGCATCAGCCCCACCAGCCGCAGGGTATCTACGTCATCATCTATCACCAGGATTTTTTCAGACATTGGAAGCCTCATACACAGGTCCCGCACTCCTGCAAACAAGTGCCGACCTGATATACCAATTATAACGGACAAGTGCGCAACTTTCGTCCGAATATAATGCTATAATAATAACAGCCCGGAATTTCCAAACACCGGAAAGCCGTTCCACGGGGATGACAGGCTTCGACGGGAGAGGCTGGTTCCGGAATGCGAGCCGAGCGCGCGCCGACCTCGTAAAATCAGCGCAAACTTTAAGTGCCAACAACCGCACTTACGCCGCTATGCCCCTCGCCGCCTAGTGCGACGAGATCGTAACGGTTGGCGCCTAAGGGCGTCACGTCCACCGTCCCCGTTCCCCACCCGGTGACGGACCGGGCGAGACAAAGGTAGGGTGCCGCGTGTGACTCCGCTAAACACGCGAAAGACCAGCGGATGGTCGCAGGCTTACCAGCCGGCCGGGATGCATGCGATGACGAATAACGGCAGGCTACGCTCGTAGAGTTCCGAGGGTCGAATCTTTCGGACGCGGGTTCAATTCCCGCCATCTCCACCTTATAATTGTCCAGCATGATGCTGGACAATTATCATTAACCGCAATCGACAACTATGAAAAAACTCTTCCTTGCTCTTACTGGATGTCTTACCCTGACCGTTGCCTGCAATCTTGGCGTCCCCACGCCTGGGAACGAATCTGCCCAGACAGGTACGCCTCTCGCGCCCCCCGAACTTGAATCGTCAACCCCGGCTTTTTTTTCCACTGAATCCGCTCCCTCCACACCTGAACCGCCTCCACCGTACTTCACCGAAGAGTTCGACATACCATCCCCATACTGGAAATTTCTCCAAGCCGCGGGCGGGCAAGCGCCGTCCATTTCCACGGGCAACGGATCGCTCCGCATCGACCAATCTTCTCCTGACGTCTGGATGATAGGAATTCAAGTCGTTCATTCCTATTCAAATGTATTCATCCGCGCAAAGGCATCGGTCAAGCCGGGTGGCTCGGTAGGTTTGATCTGCCGATACAACGAAAGCAGCGGATGGTATGAATTCAACGTTGCCAGCGACGGAACATACAGCCTCCTTCTCGGGCAATGGCTCTCGCCGGGGGTCGTTAAATATATTCCCCTTGTAAGAGATGGGCATAAATTTTCGATCCTAGATCCCGGCATCGAACTCGGGTTGTTCTGCGAAGATGGATTTCTTCATTTGTACCTGGACGGTTCCGCCATCCGTCACTTCGACGCGACAAATTACGGACTGACCAGCGGCAATGTCGGCTTTGCCGCCGCTTCCTTCACAGAAATTCCCATGACGGCAACCCTCGAGTGGATTTCAATCAAAGATAAGTAATCCTATATCCAGACAAGTTGAAATCCTTCCCCGATCGAGTGTACAACTTTAAGGACGGCAAGGTGGGTTTCAATATTTCCTCCCTTAATGTTCTGCCAATCACGGTCAATGTAAAATCCTTCGACATTGCACAGCCCTGATCAGGTCCGACCCGTGAAGGTAAGAGCCGTCTTTTTCAGGCGGCTCTTTTTATTCAAAACCAATGGAGTGTTAACAGAATTCTTGCAAAAATCGCTTAATATTTTCACATCAATAAAGGAATGTAAGGAGATTTCACATGGGTAAAATCATAGGCATCGATCTCGGCACGACCAACAGTGTTGTGGCTGTCATGGAAGGCGGCTCCCCCACTGTCATCACCACTGCTGAGGGCGGGCGGTTATGCCCGTCGGTCGTGGCGTTCAATAAGAACGGCGAGCGCATGGTCGGGCAGACCGCCAAACGCCAGGCGGTTGTCAACCCGGATAATACTATCTACTCCATCAAGCGTTTTATCGGACGGCATTACGAGGAGACCGCCAATGAACGCAGCATGGTTCCATTCCAAGTCATCAAGGGATCGTCGGACGATGTGCGTGTGAAAGTCCCCGTCAATGGCCGGGAATATTCCCCGCAGGAAATAAGCGCGATGGTGTTGGGCAAGCTCAAGGCGGATGCTGAGGCGTATCTGGGCGAACCTGTCACACAGGCGGTCATCACCGTCCCTGCATACTTTAACGATAGCCAACGTCAAGCCACCAAAGATGCGGGCAAGATCGCAGGCCTGGAAGTGCTGCGCATCATCAACGAGCCGACAGCATCCGCCCTTGCGTATGGACTCGATAAAAAGAAAAATGAAACGATTCTCGTCTTCGACCTCGGCGGCGGTACGTTCGACGTATCCATCCTTGAAGTAGGCGAGGGTGTGATCGAAGTTAAAGCCACCAACGGTGACACTCATCTCGGCGGCGACGACTGGGACCAGCGCATCACCAACTGGGCGGCGGATGAATTCAAGAAGGATCAGGGCATCGACCTGCGCAACGACCGGCAGGCACTGCAACGCCTGCGCGAGGCGGCGGAGAAGGCCAAGATCGAGCTCTCGACCGTGATGGAAACGGAGATCAACCTGCCGTACATCACCGCCGATGCCACGGGACCGAAGCACCTGCAGTTGAAACTATCCCGATCCAAGTTCGAGCAAATGACAGAAGACCTGCTCCAGCGCTGCCGCCATCCGTTCGAAGCAGCGTTGAAAGACGCCGGATTGTCTCCCGATAAACTCGATGAGGTGGTCTTGGTCGGCGGCTCGACCCGCATGCCGATGGTCGCGGATCTTGTCCGCAAATTAACTCAAAAAGAGCCGAATAAAGGCGTCAATCCTGATGAAGTCGTTGCGGTAGGGGCGGCAATTCAAGGCGGTGTGTTAGGCGGCGAGGTAAAAGATATCCTCCTGCTCGATGTGACTCCTCTCTCGCTCGGCGTCGAAACAATGGGCAGCGTGATGACAGTGATGATCGAACGCAACACGACCATCCCGGTCCGCAAGACCGAAGTGTATTCCACCGCCGCGGATAATCAAACTGCTGTAGACATCCACGTGCTGCAGGGTGAACGCCCGATGGCGCAGGACAATATGAGTCTCGGCCGCTTCCGCCTCGACGGAATCCCACCGGCACCGCGCGGCGTTCCGCAGATCGAAGTGACGTTTGACATTGACGCGAACGGAATCCTACATGTAACCGCGAAAGATAAAGCCACAGGCAAGGAACAAAAGGTGACCATCACCGCTTCGACCAACCTGAACAAGAACGACATCGACCGCATGGTTCAGGAGGCGCGGCAGAACGAAGCCGCCGATAAGAAGCGCCGCGAAGTGATCCTGGTCAAGAACGATGCGGACAATCTCACGTATCAGATCGAGAAAGCATTGCGCGAACTTGGCGACAAGGTTCCATCGGCTGAGAAGGCTTCCATCGAGACCAAGGTCAACGAGTTGAAGCAAGCCGCGCAAGGCGAGGATGTGGAGCGCATCAAGAAATTGACCGAGGACCTGCAGCACACCTTCCACGCTCTCAGCCAGCAGATGTACGCCCAGGGACAGGGTGGGCAGCCTCAACCCGAAGGCGGTCCATCTTCTCCGCATGACGGTAATGTGGTGGATGGTGAAGTGAAAGAGTAGGAAAAAGCAAGTTCATTGTGAATGGTGAATGGGATGCGTTCGCATCCCATTCTTTTTTCTGCGAGTCGTGTTTGCAAAGACCGCTGGGGTAAAATACATGAAAATTTTATGGAGTTCCTTTCATGTTAAAAAAGAAAATCGCATTCATCGGTCCTGGTGTGATGGCAGAGGCAATGATCGCAGGCTTGCTTCGTAAAAAACTGGCAGACGCCAGGAACATCATCGTTTCCGGGCCGCGGGGGGCGCGCGGGGAAGAATTGCAAAAAAAATACGGGATGAAATTCACCATGGATAACTCCACCGCCAGTCATGAAGCGGACGTGGTGGTTCTTTCTGTCAAGCCGCAGCGGCTGACCGAAGTGATGAAGGGGCTCAAAGGTGTTCGAAGCGATGCGCTGGTCTTATCCATAATTGCGGGCGCGACGATCAAGAAGATCAGCACAGGCTTGAAGCACAAAGCCGTCGTCCGTTCGATGCCGAATACGCCCGGTCAGATCGGTGAGGGGATCACGGTCTGGACAGCATCAAAAGAAGTGACCGAGGAACAACAGGAAATGACCCGCGCCATTCTTGGCGCTTTGGGAGAAGAAGTTTTCGTTGAGGATGAAAGCTATCTCGACATGGCAACCGCGCTTTCCGGTTCGGGTCCCTCTTATGTCTTTCTTTTTACCGAAGCACTGATCGACGCTGGAGTCCACATGGGTTTTCCGCGCCGCATTGCGGAACAACTTGTACTGCAAACTATCAAAGGCTCGGCGTCGTATTATCAAGGCGCGGCGAGACATCCTGCCACGCTGCGGAATCAGGTCACTTCGCCGGGCGGAACGTCTGCAGAGGCGTTGTATTATTTGGAAAAGGCTGGCTTCCGCACGGCTATTTCACGCGCGGTGTGGGCGGCGTATCAGAGGTCATTGGAGTTGGGCAAGGAGAAGCCCGGTCATATCGATACTGACGAAGAGAAGTAATAATTCGTTGACGCCTCTATATGCCCGTGATAGAATGCAATCCGCTTTCAAGATGGGCGCGTAGCTCAATGGTAGAGCAGCGGCCTTTTAAGCCGTTTGTTGAGGGTTCGATCCCCTCCGCGCTCACAAACTCCTCTTTCGAGGAGTTTTTTGTTCATTTACCCCCAACGAACAGCTACGCATCGTTCGCAGTCGGGTCTGCCGCACAGAAGCGAATAGGGATCTTCGTGGATGGTGTTCACCACTGTTCGCAATAGATCCTTGACGGGCATGACTTGGATAGCCAGCCCATCCAATTCGATATGAAGAGTAAACGATTTGATGGATTGGGAAATCGCGTTGAAGCCTTCCGAGTCTCCGGGGAAATGCGGACATTCGACCACACCAGATTCCGTCAGTGCCCAACGGATAAACTGCATGCGTCCGGCAAGTTTTTCTCCGTAATGAATGCTGAAATTCAAACGCTGGTCAACGCCGACGAGAAGGATGACGCCATCTTTTTCTGCAAGTGCGGCGATGGGGGCGTATGCATCTTGTAGGGTTTGAGATTGGATGAGCATATCTGCGTGGAGGCCGATAAAAGAGAGCGCCGGATGCAAGGAACGTTTTGAACGAGAATGCTTTCGGACGATTTCCGGGAAAGGACCGAAGGCATCATCCGCAGGCATGGAGTGCTGAAATGATTCAGCCGCTGATCTCATATCCGCTTTGTAATTGGATGGATGAAAATCGAGAGGCAGCAGGGCTTTGGGCGTAAAGGCCGGGGTGATAAATCCGCGGGTGGTTTCGAGCAGAGTCGCAAGCAACTCGTCTGCGTCCAAGGCGTGGGAGGCGTGGACGAGGACAAGGCGTTTTCCCAAGCCAAGGTCGGAGAAGGCAGATTTGAGCGCAGAAGGAGAGGCGGGCATTATGGTCGAAGGGTCGAATGGTCGAGTAATCCAAATCAACCAGGCGATTAAGTGACTGCTCGTCCAACGAACTGCAAAACTACTTCCCCTTCCAATCCGCTTTGCGTTTTTCGACAAAGGCGCGCATGCCTTCCTTTTGATCTTCGGTGGCGAACAGCGGATAGAAATTTCGTTTCTCGACCGCAAGCCCTTCGGTGAGCGTGGTCTCGAATGCGGCGTTGACCGAATCTTTTGCCATGCGGACCGCGAGCGGCGCGCGCGAGGCAATCTCATCCGCAAAGGCGACGGCGGCATCGAGATATCCTTCGACAGGCACAAGCCGATTCGCGATACCGAATTGAAGCGCCTCTTGTGCGGTGAGTGTGCGGTTATTGATGACCATTTCCATGGCGAGATGTTTGCCAACAAGACGAGCCAAACGCTGCGTGCCGCCCGCGCCGGGGATGACGCCGATGGTGATTTCAGGTTGTCCGAACTTGGCGGATTCGCTCGCGATGATCATGTCGCAGGAAAGTGCAAACTCGCATCCACCGCCCAATGCCCAACCTGAGACTGCGGCGATGACCGGTTTGCGAATCCCGCGGATGCGGTCCCAGACCTGGACGCGTTCTTCGGTCAGCATTTGCACGTACGACGCCTCCGCCATTTCTTTAATGTCCGCCCCGGCGGCAAAGGCTTTTTCGTTGCCGGTGACGATGATCGCGTTGATGTTTTCATCTTTGTCGAGGGATTCCAGCGCATCAAAAACCTCACCGAGCATGACGAGGTTGAAGGCATTCATCGCTTTCGGGCGGTTCAATGTTACGATACCCACCCGTCCGCGGGTTTCCGTCAGAATCGTGTTGTAGGTCATGGGTTCCTCCATATCGAAACCATTTGTCGTAGAGATCGTCGAAATTATAAAGGATGAACTCCTTGTTGTATAATTCGCGCACCAAGGAGCCCGCAATGATATTTCCCGAATGGACAACCGGCAATACTATCCTTTACATCGCTCTCGCCGTTCTGGGGGTGGGAGTGGCCCCCGGTGAATATTACGGGCAGACCATGATGTACTACAGCAAGTTTCGCCGGGTGGGGGGCATACCCTCGCGTCTTTACATGTTTTTCATTTACTCTGCGCCCATCGTGGCATTGTTCTTTTCCGTGCGGGGTTATCTGCCGAATGCAAATCTTGTTCAATGGATCGTGGGGGGTGCGGTATTCATACACTTCCTCAAACGGGTGTTGGAATCCCTTTTTCTGCATAAATACTCCGGCACGGCTGGCATACTGACCGCCCTCCTGGTCGGATCATTCTACTCCTTTGCCGCATATTTGATCGGCTGGCTGAATCAAAACCCAATCCCCGTCGTCGATGCCTGGTTTGTGCTTGGGATCCTTGTTTTTCTCGTCGGCATTGCCGGGAATTTCTATCATCACAAACTGCTGGCGGATTTGCGAATGGATTCGCTCGATTATTTCATTCCAAAAGGCGGATTATTCAAACATGTCATCTGTCCGCACTACCTGTTCGAGATAATTACCTGGCTGGGCATCGCTCTGCTTTCCCGCCATCTTGCAGCGTGGTTGATCCTGCTCTTCGTCTTCGACTATCTTTCCGCGCGCGCCATTCGCACACTGGCCTGGTATCGCGAACGATTCAAGGATTTTCCGAAGGAACGCAAAGCGATCTTTCTATTTATCCTGTAAAGCAACCCATATCCAAACACGGAGATTTCGAAATGAACCTTCTTCTGATCGCCCATTCGCACCTCAGGTGGCTCGTGCTTCTGATCGCCGTCATAGCCGTGGTCAAATTTGCCGTCGGCTGGCTGAGAGGCGGCGCCTTCAAAGGCATGGACCGCGGCCTCGCTGCCGGGTTCAGCGGCCTGATGGATCTGCAAGCCACGCTGGGAATCATCCTGATTCTCTGGCTTGGTTTTTCCGACTCCGGCGGCGGATTTCCAGCCTACCGGATCGAGCACGCTGTTACCATGATCCTGGCCGCGGTTCTCGGCCACCTGCCGTCACGCTGGAAGAACGCCGCAGATAATATCCGCTTCCGCAATGCGCTTTTCTGCATCCTTGGCGCTCTTCTATTGGTCTACATCGGCGTCATGCGCCTTCCCGGCGGGTGGACTCGCTAACATCGCAACCATTTACCATTCTCAACCGTATACCTCTTCAGGCATTAACCTGAGGAGGTTTTTCTTTATGAACCATAAACTTATCATATTTATCGCAGTCCTTGCGGTAGCGGCAATGGCGTGTGGGATCAGCGTCCCCGAACCGCCGACTCCCAGCCCCGAAGTGACGGAAGAGATCAATGTCGAATATCCCGATTCGGAAGAGATCGACCTGGCGCTTAAATTTGGCGCTGGCAACCTGACGCTTAACCCCGGCGCAGATACGCTTGTAGAAGGCACCGCCATCTACAATTATGATGAACTCAAGCCCGAGGTCATCACCAATGGCGGAGACGTCGAAGTCCGCGTTGGGGATGGGGATTTCAACATCTTTCCGAACCTCAACAACCTCAAGAACGAATGGGATTTGAAGCTCGGCGACCAGCCGATGAACCTGTCCATTGATTCCGGCGCATATGACGGCATCTTCGAATTTGGCGGTCTCTCGCTCACTCGCCTCGATATTAAAGATGGCGCCTCGAACGTGGCACTCTCCTTCTCCGAACCGAACCCTGTGGAGATGAGCACCTTCACCTACAACACCGGCGCTTCGGATGTGAAGATCCTTGGATTGGGAAACGCGAATTTCACTCTGTTCGATTTCTCCTCCGGCGCGGGCGATTACACCCTCGATTTCTCCGGCGACCTGCAGCGCGACGCTTCGATCAAGATCGAGACCGGGTTTAGCAACCTCATCATCATCGTCCCCGAAGGGGTGGACGCGGTGGTCTCGGTGCAGGGAGGGTTGTCGAATGTGAACGCAACCACCGGCTGGGAAAGAAGCGGGGATGACTACGTCCAAAAAGGCGAAGGTCCCACTCTGACCTTCGTCATCGAAATGGGCGCGGGAAACCTTACGCTCGCGAGATAAATAGAGACCTGACAGGGTTCGAAAACCTGTCAGGTCTTTTTGATTCAGCGCGAAAGGTCATAATTCATCCATGACCTCTATCACTTGCCTTGTAACAGCAATCACAATAAAATCGTGATTGTAGGTAATTTTTGCCTACAATGTGAGGTCATTATGCAAATTACTCGCCAAGCCGACTATGCCGTTCGCGCGGTGCTCCATCTGGCGCGCAACGGGGAGACGCGCACTGCCACCAGCGTCATCGCCGAAGAACAGAAGATTCCCCCATCCTTCCTTGCCAAGATCATCTCCCAGTTATCCATTGCGGGATTGCTGCACACCTCTCGCGGCGCGCGTGGCGGCGTAACGTTGGCGCGAGATCCGAGGGAGATCACCCTGCTCGAAGTGATCGAAGCCATCGACGGCCCCATCCAACTCAACGAGTGTGTGGGCGAAACCGGGGTATGCACCTTCGATGCGAACTGTCCCCTGCGCCCGGTGTGGTGCGAGGCACAGGAGGAACTGGTGGGCCGCCTCAAAGGAACGAACTTTGCTGACATGCTTGCAAAGGGTCGCGTGACCGCTTGATGCTGGAAATCAAAGCCTCTCGGCTATAATAGCCGGGAGGCTTTTTTATTTTCAACTGCAAGGATTGGACCATGAAACAAAATCGCGGATATTCGACTCTTGTCCTCCTGGGGATTGCAATCCTGGCATGCACCGTGCCGGGGCTTCCCATCGCTTCCTCCTCCCCGACGCCTGATACACGATTGGAGCGCATGGTCGCTGAGACTGTGTCCGCGGGGTTGTTATTGACCCAACAAGCTGTTCCTTTCGCCACTGAAGTTCCATCCGCCACGCCCGCTCCGACAGCGACCAATACGCCGATTCCTGCCGTTCCAACTCAATCCGTCGAAAGCGTGCTGGATAAAAACACTGACGGCACAAGTTCGTTCATCGACTTGGGTGGAAAATATCAGATCATCATTCCCATGCAGTGGCTTGCCTTGCGCATCAATTCTCCGGAATACGACCAAGCTGGATTATTGCCGGAGGCTTCGACCCCTGCCATTCAGCGTTCGCTGGCAACCATAAAAAATCAGGACCCGAATGTCTTTCGTCTGTTTATGCTCGATATCGCCGAAGAACACCTGGACAGCGGTTTTGTCACCAACATAAACCTGGTATGGGACCGGCAGATGGAAATCTCCCTTGTGACGGATACCGACCTGAAGGCGCTCGCCGAAACACTGCCCGCTTCGCTTAAAGACGCGGAAGTCACCGGCACAGAGCTCAAAGCCACAAAGAACGAAATCCCTTACGGCGTGATCATGGCTAAAACCCCCGCGCTTACGCAGGAGGGGGTCCAGATCGTGGTGATTCAAAAACTGGTCTTCCTCGACCTGCCCATTGGAACATTGTCCATTACGCTCTCGACCACTGAAAAATGGCAGGCCACCGTCGAGCCTTCATTCGACGAGATCATCGAATCATTCATCCTGTTGAAATAGGAGCCGTCTTTCATGCCCAATCCCCGCGTGATCCGCGCGCCGCGCGGAACCGAACTGACCTGCAAGAACTGGCTAAGCGAAGCCGCCTATCGCATGATCCAGAACAACCTCGACCCCGAAGTGGCGGAGAAACCTGAAGACCTCGTCGTCTATGGCGGACGAGGCAAAGCCGCGCGTTCGTGGGAAGCCTTCGATGCGATTCTGAAATCGCTGAAGAATCTAGAAGAAGACGAGACTTTACTTGTGCAATCCGGTAAACCGGTGGTTGTCTTTAAATCGCATAAAGACGCTCCAAAGGTTTTGATCGCCAACTCCAACATCGTGCCGCATTGGGCGACGTGGGAATACTTCGATGAGCTAGCCAAAAAGGGACTCATCATGTACGGGCAGATGACCGCCGGTTCGTGGATCTACATCGGCACGCAGGGAATTTTGCAGGGCACCTACGAGACCTTCGGCGCCCTGGCAAAACTCAAAGGCTGGGGCTCGCTCAAAGGGAAATTCGTCCTCACGGCAGGTCTCGGCGGGATGGGCGGCGCGCAGCCGCTTTCCATTACGATGAACGAAGGCGTTGGGCTGATCGTCGAAGTGGATCCCGAACACGCCGAACGCCGCCGCGCCATTGGCTACGTGGACATGGTGGTGGATAACCTCGAAGAAGCGATGACGCTTGTCGAGGAAAACGTAAAGAACAAAACACCGAAGTCCATGGGGCTGATCGGCAACGCGGCAGATGTTTACGACGAATTATCAAAGCGAGGGATCGTTCCGGACGTGGTGACAGACCAAACGTCCGCGCATGAGGCGTTGTTCTATGTCCCGTCGGGATTGAGCATCACTGCTGCGAATCAACTGCGCGTGAGTGATCCGGAAAAATACAAAAAGATGGCAATGGACTCGATGTCCACGCATGTGCGCGCCATGCTTGCCTTCCAACGCGCAGGCGCGGAAGTGTTCGATTACGGCAATAACATCCGCCAGCAGGCGTACAACAACGGCGTGAGCGATGCATTTGAATTTCCGGGTTTCGTTCCCGCTTATATTCGCCCATTGTTCTGCGAAGGAAAGGGACCGTTTCGCTGGGTGGCGTTATCCGGCGAAAAGGAAGATATTTACGTCACCGATGAAGCCATCATGGAACTCTTCCCCGAGGATGCGCATTTGCATCGCTGGCTGAAGATGGCAAGGGAAAAAGTCCCATTTCAGGGATTGCCCGCGCGAATTTGCTGGCTCGGTTACGGCGAACGAGTCAAAGCCGGTTTGAAATTCAACGAATTGGTCGCGAGCGGAAAAGTGAAAGCGCCGATCGTGATCGGGCGCGATCATTTGGATTCGGGTTCGGTCGCTTCGCCGAACCGCGAAACCGAATCAATGAAAGACGGTTCGGACGCCGTCAGCGACTGGGCGATCCTCAATGCGCTCATCAACGCGGTCGGCGGCGCGACCTGGGTATCGTTCCATCATGGAGGCGGGGTTGGAATGGGGTATAGTCAGCACGCGGGGCAGGTCATCGTCGCGGATGGGACTCCCGAAGCCGCCAAACGGTTGGAACGAGTTCTGACGACCGACCCAGGCATGGGCGTGGTCCGACACGCGGATGCCGGGTATGACATCGCCATCGCAGCCGCAAAAAGTCACGGCATCAAAATGCCGATGCTGAAATAGTTTCTTTGATAAACGGAACAAGCACCTTTTTTTTCTGAAAATGATTGAGCAGGATTCTTAACGCAAAGACGCCATGACGCAAAGCTTCCAAGGATTTTTCGTTGCGACCTTGCGCCTTTGCGTTAAAATTTTTTCGTACTTTCCAGTCACAGCCTACTTTGGAGAACTTTCTCTGAAACGCCTTACAGTTTTAGCTCTTGCTTTCATTCTCGTCGCCTGCACGGGCATTCCCAACATTTGGGGCAGTTCCCTGCCGCCCATCCCATCGCCCACCGGCATTCCCACCGATACGCCCACCATCACGCCAACATCCCCGGCAACCTCCACTCCGACGATCACACCGACATTTACGGCGACTTTAACGCCGGCGGCAACTCTCACGCCCAGCATAACGCCTTTACCGTCCAAAGCGAATATCGAACGCGCCATCATCATCAGCTTCGACGGCTTGCGTCCCGACGCCATCGATCAGGCGCCCATGCCCAACCTGATGGAGTTGATGAATGGCGGCGCCTACGCCCCGCTCACCGCGCGCACCATCGATTATCCCGCCACGTCGCCAAGCCACGCCTCCATGCTCACCGGATATTGCATGGAAGACCACGGCGTCATCTACAATAAATTCTTCATGTACATGGGCTATGCCAAGGGAACAGATGTATTCCAACTCGCGCACGAAGCGGGCATGCGCACCGTCATGATCGTCAGTAAAGACAAGATGCGCCAGATGGCGGAACCCGAAACCACCGATGTTTTCGAAGTTGCCTATGGCGAACCCGCCATTCAAAAAGCCGTCCTGCCGCAGATCGAACAGGACTTCGGCTTGATGTTCGTCCACTTTGCGGGCGCGGATAACCGCGGCCACAAATACGATTGGATGTCCGGCGAATATATGAAAGTCCTGCGCGAAGGCGACGCGGTGCTGGGCGAGATGATCAAGACCCTGAAAGAAAAGAATCTGTTCGACACGACCTTCTTCCTCATCACATCCGACCACGGCGGTCACGGCTCGAATCACATCGGCCTCATCATCGAAGATTACCGCATTCCCTGGATCACCCACGGTCCAGGCGTCGTTCCGCAAATCCTCGATTTACAGATTTACACCTTCGATACAGCCGCCACCGTGGCCTACGCGCTCGGTTTGCCCATCCAGCCCGATTGGGACGGCATCCCCGTCTATAAAATCTTCGGCGAAGACCAAATTCGAATCCACGAAAAATATCCCTGCAAGACCTGACGAATACATCCCCCTCCATGCTTTATAAACTCCGATACCTGGTCCTGCTCTCGATCTTTATACAAGGCTGTGTCTCTGCTTCCGCCTCTTCCCTCACGCCGACAGCATCCCCAGTTCCTCCCATTCCAACAGCAACCCTCACGCCGATTCAACCCTCCGTCCCTGATGAAGCGACAGCCACGCCTGCGCTGATTCCGCCCCAGCCCATTTCGCGAGTCTTCATCGTCACCTTCGACGGCCTCCGCCCCGACGCCATCGAAGCCGCGGAGATGGAGAACGTCATAGCGCTGATGCAAACCGGGGCATACACAATGAGAGCGCAAACGGTCGTGCCGAGCATCACGCTGCCCGCGCACGCATCTCTCGTTACCGGAACCTGCCCCGCCAAACACATTGCGCGCTGGAACGAATACGTCCCGCAAAACGGATACGCCCTCGGCACCGATATCTTTGATCTGACCCACGCCGTCGGCTTGCGCACCGCGCTCGTGGTGGGAAAAGAAAAACTCCGTCACATCACCGAGCCGGGCAGCACCGACTTCTTCGGCTTTGTGGATAACACCGACGAGGAATTTGACGAAACCACAATCGAATCCATGACCATCGAGCAGATCCGCGCGGGTTTCGGGCTTTTGATGGTCCACTTCCCAGACGGCGACGTTGCCGGGCATCAATACGACTGGATGTCGAAACAACAGCTCGGCGCCTTTCACAAAAAAGACGAATCGCTTGGGCTATTTCTAAGAGTGATGAAAGACAGCGGCTTCTACGACGGCACGCTCATCATCGTCACCTCCGACCACGGCGGGCACAACTCCGATCATGGATTGAACATCCCCGAAGATATGACCATTCCCTGGGTCGTCAGCGGACCGCAGATCGTCCCCGGCGAATTGCAAACCCAGGTTTATATCTATGACACCGCCCCCACCGTCGCATTTGCTCTTGGTTTGCCCATCCAAGCGGATTGGGACGGCGCGCCTGTCTATGAAGCCTTCGGCTTGCCTGTCGATCCGCTGCGGCAGGGCGGCTGCCCCGGTGTGACCCCACGATAGTTATTCGACACAAACCCAGCCCGACCTGCTACAATTCCAACAACGAAACTGTCAGCCGAAAAATGCAGGAACGGTATGGATATTTTCCTTGTTTAACTTTGTGACCCTTCGTGGTCAAGAAGGAATTCAACATGACCCAAAATTACGATGCCATTGTGATCGGCGCAGGCGTGATGGGCGCCAGTATTTCATATCACCTCGCTGAGCGCGGATTGAAAGTCGCCATCCTCGAACGCAAGGTCAGCGCGTCGGGCGCGACGGGTCACTCCAGCGGGCTCGTCCGCATGCACTACGACCTCGCCGCCGAATCCGAGTTGACGTTCAAGAGTTATCAAATGTATTTCAGTAATTGGAAGGAAAGAGTGGGCGGGGAATGTGGTTTCCAGCAGACGGGTTTTTTACAGATCGCCAAACGCGAGCATGAGGACAAACTGCGCGGCAACGTCGCGAACCAACAGAAGATCGGCATCAACACCTCGGTCATCAGCGTGGACGAAGTGCGGAAACTCTTCCCCGACCTCGTCACGGAATATTTCGATTACGCCGCCTATGAACCGGATTCAGGCTACGCCGATGCAACGCTCACGACCAACTCGTTCATCGAAGCCGCGAAGCGCAACGGCGCTACGTTGATTCAAAATTGTGAAGTGACCGCCATCCAAACCAGTGGCGGAAAAGTGACCGGCGTAAGCACGACCAAAGGCAACTTCTCAAGCCCGATCGTCGTCAACGCGGCGGGACCGTGGGCGAAGCATGTCGCTGCACTGGCAGGTATCGATGTCCCTTTGGTAACATGGACTCACGATGTCGCCTTCCTGCACCGTCCGCCCGCACTGGGAAGAATCCCTGCCTGCATCGATGACGTGATCAATTGCTATTATCGCCCCGAGGGCAGTGCGCTCATCCTTGCGGCGGGAGAAGACGAATCCCTGCGCGGAGAAGCGCCCGATGCCGAAGACCAGACGCCCACACCCACGTTCCTCGAAAAATTGATCGACCAGATGGTGCAGCGCATCCCGAAGATCGAACAGAGCGGCTTGCACTCCATCCACGTTGGGCGCGACGGCATCACGCCCGACCAGCGCGCCATTTACAGCGGCACGGACCTGGGCGGTTTCTACCTGGCGTGCGGCTTGAGCGGCACCGGATTCAAAACGTCACCTGCGGCGGGCGCGAGCATGTCTGAATTGATTTTGGATGGAACACCCAAGACCGTGGATATCACGCCGTTTCGATTCAGTCGCTTCTCGGAAGGGAAGTTGTTGGAGGGAGAATATGGTTATGGACATATTTGGAAGTGACGCCTTTGGTTGTCATCTGCCATATTAAGGGACTCTTTGGTCGCAGCAAATACTCCCAAGGTGACAGCATCTAGTTGATACTTTTGGAGTAGCGGGCAAGCCCTCGTGTAAAATATATTCAGGTGTATGGCAGCCTGCACTCAAAGAATGTTGGACTATTCCGAACAGATTCGAAACGTCACCCAATATATCCGTGAGCATATCAACGAACCGCTGAGCCGCGAATCCCTGGCGGAAGTGGCGGGTTTTTCCGTGCCACACTTTCATCGTGTTTTCACCTCCACTACAGGCGAGAGCGCGGTCGGTTATTTGCGGCGGATGCGGCTCGAACGCGCCGGACGCAAACTCCGTATGGGAGCAGTGAACATCACCGAGGTTGCGCGGGCGGCGGGATACGAGTCACATGCGGCATTCGGCAAGGCGTTCAAGGCACAGTTCGGTCTAAGTCCCAGTGAATTCCGCCGGTTGGGTTGCAGCCAAGCCACACAACTTTTAACGAGAGGAATCGAAAAATGAAGATCAAACTGTCCAGTGTTTCGATAGACGATTACGATAAGGCTCTGAAGTTTTACACCGAGATGATGGGCTTCCAACTCAAACGGGATATCCCTTTGGGAGGAGGCGCCCGCTGGATCACTGTCGTCTCGCCGGAGGAACCCAACGGTACTGAATTACTTCTCGAACCCAATGCAAGTTACCCCGCGATGAAAGCGCTCAAAGAATCGCTCGTAAAGGACGGTATTCCGTTCACAGCCTTCGAGGTCAACGAAGTTCAGAAAGAATATGAGCGGATGAGGAATCTCGGCGTGGAATTCACCATGGAACCGACAAATATGGGAACGACGACCGCCGCAATACTCAATGATACGTGCGGGAATCTGATACAGATTTATCAAGTCACTGGCGGATGACGAATCCTTTATTAGACTTCTTGCAAAAATTACAATTTTATCTTGCTCAAGGCGGCGTCCCCGCCGCCGGGGACTGCGGCGGGGGCACTTATGCAAGAGGTCTATTGAAAAACGGGACTACGTTTAAATCATGGTCCCGTTTTTGATTCAATTTTGGATGAAGCGCGTATAATTCGCCAATGCCCGAACTGACGAACGATTTCCAATCCCTGCCGCCTGAATATCAGCAAGTCATTCAACTCGCGCAGGAGACCAACAACATCGCCATCGCGCCGCTTCAATTATTGGTGGGAGGCTGGTCAGGCGCGGTGGTGTATCTTGTCAGTGTGGCATGGAATGAGACAAAGCGCGTCGAGCATTGCATCCTCAAATTGGACCGCAAAAGCAAGAACGCCAAATCAGATGAGGTCACGCGGCACAATACGGTGATGGAAAAAGCCGCGCCCGAGTTTGCCCGCGCACACATCGCCGAACTGGTCTTCGAGCGCGTCGAGCATGAAGGCGCGATAGCCATCTTTTATCGCATCGCGGGGGAGTCGCTTCAAAAATATCGTCCGCTATCCAACTACGAACGACAAAGTCAGCTCAAGACCATCTTCACAGAGACGAACAGTATCTTGTTAAGCGGATGGAATCCAAACGCGACTTTCGAACAAGCCGTTCATCCGCAAAAGGCGCTGGAGAATTGGCTGGGCTTTCGTTTGGACGAAGGCGGGAACATCGAACGCTTTATTCAAGAGAAGGCAAATGCAAATGTGGCGGGCTTTCTTGTCAATGGACATGTCTTTCCCAATCCGCTGTTGTATGCGCGCAAGAGCGAGCCGTGGGGGGATGTCCGCGCGATGGATGTTGCTACGGGATTCATCCACGGCGACTTGAACACCAATAACATCCTGGTCAAATTTGCGGACGATAAAGAGACTCTTGCGGGGTATTACCTGATCGACTTTGCGCTGTTCAAAGAGAACATGCCGCTGCTGTACGACCAGCGCTATTTGGAAATGTCGTACCTTATGCTGGCAATGTCGCAGGCCGCGTTCGCGAAATGCGTCAACTTCCTGTCACTGCTTGCCGTGGCGGATGTGCCCGATCCGCATAAGGTGCCGATCGAAGTCTCGGGTGTCAGTGCAGTCATCGGATCGGCAAGAGGCGCATTTTCCGATTGGGTGCAGGCGAATCATCCGAGTCTGCACGATGACTTGTGGGGACAGTATTGGCTGGCGGGAGTCGCTGCGGGCTTGGCGTATTGTCACAAGGCGGGGCAACCTGATGAGCAGCGCCTCGCGGGCTTGATCTATGCTGCCGCGAATCTCAAACGCTATGCTTCCATTTTCAAACTGCCGCCGCCGACCAGCGTGGAATTGCTTTACGATGAAAGTCATGCTGTTTCATCGTCAACAAAAAAATCGAAACATAATCTTCCTGCACAACCGACTCCGTTTATTGGACGAGCCACGCAACTGACTGCGTTGAAAGAAATGATTATCATGCCCGATGTGCGTCTCATCACTTTGATGGGACCCGGCGGCACAGGCAAGACGCGGCTCAGTTTGCGGGTTGCGCAAGAGTCGCTTGAGCATTTTCCGAACGGCGCGTTCTTCGTCCCGCTTGCCGATGATATCGATGCGAACCAATTCATCTCGCGTGTGGCGCAACAACTCGAAGTGCGCGAAGGCGGGCGCCCGCTGCTCGATAACGTCAAGGATTATTTGCGCGATAAAAAACTTTTGCTGGTGCTCGATAATTTCGAACAACTCGTTTCCGCCGCGCCGGTGGTCGCAGACCTGCTCGCTGCAGCGCCGCAGTTGAAGATCATCATCAGCAGCCGCATTGCGCTCAAGGTGCAGGGCGAGCGCGAATATCCCGTTCCGCCGCTGGGGACGCCGCAGCGCGAAGCGACTCTCGAAGAAATGGCGGAATACGAATCTGTAAAATTATTTGTGGAACGCGCCCGCGCCGCCCAGCCAAATTTTTCTTTGACGAAAGACAACGCCTCCGTCGTGACTGAGATCTGCCTCCGCCTCGATGGGCTGCCCCTCGCCCTGGAGCTTGCCGCCGCGCGCGTCAAACTACTTTCACCGCAGGCAATCCTTGCACGGCTCGACGATCAACTCAAACTGCTCACAGGCGGCGCGCGCGACCTGCCGACACGTCACCAAACCCTGCGCAACACGCTTGAGTGGAGTCACAGCCTGTTGAACGACGACGAGAAAATGTTATACGCGCGGCTCAGTGTGTTCGTGGGCGGGTTCACGCTCGAAGCCGCCGAAGCCGTGTGCAACGTGGACGGGAAACAAGACATCCTTGAAGGATTAACCTCACTCGTAGACAACAGCCTCATCCGTCAGGAGGAAGCGGATGGCGGCGAGCCGCGCTTCGGGATGCTGGAAACCATCCGTGCCTACGCAGTGGAACGCCTCGCTGAGAGCGGGGAAACACCAGCCTTGCAGGCAAATCATGCGCAATATTTTGGAAACATCATTCTTAATCAGGCTGGGTTGGGGGTCTATTCGCCGAAAGCGCTCTATTGGCTGACCTGGTTCGAGAAGGAACTTGATAATATCCGCGCGATGCTCAATTGGTGTCTTATCACGCCGCAGGGATTCCAACTCGGCGTGGGCTGTATCATGATGTTGTTCTGGTTCATGTATCGGCGCGGGCATTTCATCGAAGGTTTGCAATGGGCGGAAAAATTCCTGGCGCTACCCGATGTCCAAAACATTCCGCCCATGCGCGCCATGGCGCTGGCATCCAGCGGCATGATGGCGCTCTGGCAGGGTCAGCAGGAGACCGCGCTGGCAAAGTTACAGGAGACTCTCGCTATCGAACAGCGATTGGAAGACGATAACATGGTGGCGACCTCGCAAATGGCGAATGGGATCGCCTTCATCAACATGGGCAGGGACAGCGACGCCAAGCCGTTGCTCGAATCAGCAAGCCAATTTTTTGAGAGCACGAATCCATATTTCCACGCCCTTACGCTGGTGCATCTGGGGAACGCCGAGCTTGGTTTGGGAAATCCCAACACAGCGCATGCCTATCATTCAAAAGCGGAAGCCGCCGCACGCCGTATCCAGGAAAATTGGCTGTTGAGTTTTGCGTTGAACAATCTCGGGGAAGTGGCGCGTGTGCAGGGTCAGTACGACCTGGCGCGAAAATATTACGAAGAATGCGAAGCGCTGCTGCCCGACTCGGGCGATAAAGGCGACAGGGCGCGTTTCGTCCACAGTTTGGGTTACATCGCCCAGCACGAAGGTGACCACGAACGCGCCGAGGAGCAATTCCGAAGAAGCCTGCGCATGTTCCGCCGCCTGGGCAACCGGCGTGGCATGGCGGAGTGCATGGCAGGTCTGGCGGGTTTGAAAGCGCGGCAGGGACAAGTGGAATGGGGGGCGGTCATGCTCAATGCGGCTGATTCCGTGTTGAAGGCGACTGGCGGCGCATGGTGGCCCGCCGACCGCGTGGAAGTGGAACGCAGCCAGGAAATCATCCGCTCGGCGCTGGGGGATGCAGACTGGGATGCGGCACAGAAAAAAGGCGCGGGGATGACTCTCGAACAGGCGCTGGCATTCGCTTCGGAAGTATGAACCAACTGCGCGTCAGTGTTGCCACATACAACCAGGTGGTGTTCCCTCATCCTGAAAGCGGCATCATTATGCTGGCGCTGGAGCGCAAGGCGACCGTGTTGAATGATGGAAGTGTTTACGTCCGCGCACAGCCGTTCGGCGGGGGAGTGAAAATTCTCGACTCGAAATCTTTGCAGGAGATCATTGGGGAGATTCGCTTTGACAGCGAACGTTCCAAACAGGAGCGGGATTTTCGCATTTTGATTCAGCCGCCTCAATGGGAAGCTGTAAAACAGTATTGCCTGCTTCATCTTGAAAATCCAAACGACTCTGAGCTGGAATCCGCGCCTGATCGCGAATTGGCGGAGGAGTTCGAAGAAACGATGGGCACGGAGTTAAAGCGGAGTCAATATGTGGTGGAGCCAATGGGTTTTGTCGTTGAGGATAATCCGGTGCGGACGGAAAACCGGTACGCCCAAGGAATTTCCACGATGCGGGTTTACCGCACATACAGGGTGAATCTTCTCGATGCGGAGTTTTGCAGGACTTTGCTTGCTACAAGTCAAGGGATTTCGGATGGGGAGCTTGGCAGGCGCGCTTTGAACAGCGAGAGGGGACGCGCGAACTCTGTGCTGGTTTTGCCGTTGGTTACTGTCAGCGAAGCGTGGCTGGCATTGCCGCCTGAGATGCGGTACCGAAAGATCAATTTGGATGGATGCGAGTTGGATGAAAGCACGCTCGTTATCCTGGACGACATGGAAGTGCCGGAATATAAACGACGATAAAAAGGGGTTGGTATCGTATAATCCACCCAGTCTGCCGGCAAATCCCGCATAAATCCTGTCGAGCGCTGATATCGCATGCCAAAACTGAATCAACAATTCCAACTGCCCGATGGGCGCAAACTCGGATACGATGAATACGGCGTTCCAAATGAGAAGCCGATATTTTATTTTCACGGCTCGCCCAGTTCGCGCCTCGAATGCGCATTATATGTAAATGAAGAACTCCTGCAAAGACTTAATGTCCGTT
This sequence comes from Candidatus Villigracilaceae bacterium, assembly GCA_026645935.1. GTDB lineage: Bacteria > Chloroflexota > Anaerolineae > Anaerolineales > Villigracilaceae > Villigracilis. The sequence goes on from JAPKMP010000005.1 coordinate 95,979, forward strand.
TGATCGCCGCGGACCGCCCGGGAATGGGGTTGTCCGATCCCCAGCCGAATCTCCGCATGACAGATTGGGCGCGGGATGTCGTTGCGCTGGCGGATCATTTGCAGATCGAACGATTTGCCATTCTGGCTTATTCGCTCGGCGGTCCTTATGGATTGGCTTGCGCTTTTGAGATTCCGCAACGGTTGACGAAAGTGGGAATCCTTAGCGGCGCGGCGCTGTTCACCGAGCCCGATCTGGTAATGAATGTCAACGAAGGGACGCGCAAGTTCCTGACCATGCCGCGTGAAAAGCCCTGGCTCGCTCGGTTATTCATGTGGACGGCGTTGAGCGTCATGCCGCGCATCGCTCCCAACCGGTTCGTCGCGCAAGCGAATACCTTATTGCCCGCGCCGGACCGGCCCATCGTCATTGATGATCCGGAATTCCAGAAGGGGTTTATCAAGATGCTGCGCGAGGCGACAAGGCAGGGAATTGGCGGCGCATTTCATGAATCATTGTTAACGGTCACCGATTGGGGATTCAGTTTGCAGGAACTAAACGCCCCGATCCTGCTCTGGCACGGGGAGGCGGATCAAAACATCCCTGTGGAGATGGCTCGTTACATAGAATCAGCCATCCCGAATTGTGAAGCGAAGTTTCATCCGAACGAGGGTCATTTGTCTTTATTCAAGAAACATGCTGAAGAGATCTTCCGAGCATTGATAAATGACTGAAAACGGGATTCATTGTGATAAGGTTGATAAAAATCTTAATGATTTCCTTATTCTGATGGCAGGGTAATTTCGATAAAGGTTCTATTCTAGAGGTGCGTAAATTGGTCACTCAAATGCAACTCCAAATCCATCCCGAATCACCCGAAGACATCCCCGGAATATACGAAGTCAATCGCTCAGCCTTTGGGCGGGTAGACGAAGCGGAACTTGTGGATAAACTCCGCCTCGATAATGCGATCACTCTTTCCCTTGTCGCAGTGGATAACGGTCAGGTCGCGGGGCATATCCTGATCACACCGGTAACGGTCGATTCGGACGATTCGCAGTGGGATGCTGTTGCGCTTGGTCCCATGGCGGTCCTGCCGTCTTATCAAAGGCTGGGCATCGGGTCACAGTTGATACGGGCGGCATTTGCGGAATTGATAAGAACCGGACATTTCGTTGTCATCGTCCTCGGTCATCCCCAATACTATCCCCGCTTTGGTTTTAAACCATCCAGGCCGCTTGGAATTCAATGGGAGATCAGCGTGCCCGAGGATGTCTTCATGGTCGCGGAGTTGAAAGACGGCGCGCTCGGCGGCAAAAAGGGAGTGGTAAGATACCACCCCGCATTCAACGGTGTTTAGCTGCCCCTGTTTCGGAGAACCCGTTTGTCAAAATGAACCCATAATGTTATTCAGGGTAATTTTAATTGTCTTGCGTTTTTAGGCGTCATGCTGATCGAAGCGAAGCATCTCTACGATTTTCTCAGAGACCCTTCGGGGCGCCTTTAGCGCCGCTCAGGATGGCAATTTGTAAGGTGATTATTGTTACCCTGAATAAGGAGTCTCTAAAATGAAAAATCATCGCATTGCCGCGTTCGTCTATGCCGTTGTTTCCGTCGTTGTCATCCTGTTCCAGATCGCGCTTGCCGCTGGCGCGCCGTGGGGAGCTTACGCGATGGGCGGAGCCTTCCCCGGTCAATTCCCGCCCGAACTGCGCGTGGCGGCGGTCCTTCAGGCGGGCATACTTGCCGCGCTGGCTTTTGTTGTACTGGCACGCGCAGGGATCACACTGCCGCGATGGTCGCGCACTTCGCGCTGGTTGATCTGGGTCGTCGTCGCGTTTTCTGCGGTCAGCCTCGTTCTTAATACCATCACCCCCAGCGCAGGCGAACGGGCCATTTGGGCGCCGGTCGCTTTGATCATGCTGATCTGCAGTGTGATTGTGGCGATCAGAAAAGATGCGCCGTAATTTTTTCGATTTGAAGAATGAAAAAACGGGGTTGCGTCTGAGACGCAATCCCGTTTTTGATTTCAGGTGAAGGCTTTTAATGCATGGTAAGGTCCGCGAACTACGGTCCCCACCTCATGGATTCGGCGTAAGGGACGAGCGGGATCATCGCCTTTTGCCCGTCCGTATAATACAACTCCGCCGCGCCGCCGAAATAGATCTGCTCGTTCTGCGCGTTGGCAACGATGACGAAACTTGCGTCGGACGCCCAGAGCGCTTCGTTCATGTATTCGAACGTTTCCTGGCGCAGGACGGTCCTTCCGGTCACGCCATCCGCTGCGGAACGGACGAGTTGCAACGGCGTGCGGTTGGGGATGTCGTTCGGGTTGGGGATGGTGCCGAAAAAATAATATAACTGTCCGTCCGGCGCAGCGAAGGGATTGTCCGCCACCTCGGCGGGATTTGTGTCGAAATCTCCGAGCAAAAGGGTTGTCACATTTCCCGAGTTCGTATCCACGCGCCACAACCCGGCGGCGAACATACCGAAAGTGGGGCTGGCGGCAAATAAAGCCGAGCCGTCGCTGGTTAGGGAATAATCGCCGCAGCAGATGATTCCTCGTTGCTCGTTGACCAAACGGACAAGCCCGCCCCCGTTTGTGTAATAGACGGCAGAGGATGCGCCTTCGTAATATCCAAGCGTGATGATAAGGCGGCTCCCGTCGGCGGAGTACATTTCGGGCCAGTACAACTCGCGCGGGATGACAAGCCCGCCGCCGACATCGTCGAGGGAATCATCCAGCACGCGGTTGGATTGTCCGCTTGCGACCGAGTAGAAGTTCAAGCCTTTGTGACCGAAGGCGATCGTCTGCCCGTTCGGCGAAAAGACCGGGCTGTTGATGCGCGTCAGGAACGGGTTGTTTTCGTCCACCGCGCCGCCGTCGAAGATCATGCGGCGGTTCGAGCCTTCGGCGTCGATCAGGAACATCTGATTATTGGACGTAAAGACGACGCTGCCGTCAGCAATGGATACGTCGTATTCGGTTATCTTGGAAGGCTCGAAGGTCAATTGAGTCACCGTCCCGCCGTCCTTCTCGAGCCGGAAGACCTGCAATATCTGCGCGGCGTCGTTGGCGAGAAAATACATCGAGCGGGGTAGAAGGCTTGAGGCGGAATCGACAGGCGCGGGCGTGGAGGGAGCCGGGGCTGTCATCGCGGCAAACGTCGCTGCGACGACCGTTTCCACATTGGCGGGTCCTTCCTGGGGCGCGGGTGTCCCCAACGGGTTGGCGCATGCCAAGGCAAAAAGGATCAGCGCAGACAACCCGATCATCCAGTTTTTGTTCTTCATTATCACCTCTTCATTAAGCGAACAAAGACGCGCGAAGACGTCTTTGTTCGAGAGAATACAAAAAAATTATACCTGTTCGTAATGGCTGATGGGCAGGACGAATAGTGTCGCTCGTTTTTCATCGCCTTTGGGAGGGAGCGCATCGCGAACGGTTCGAATGACGGCGTCGACTTGATCGCCCTCGACGCCCAGAAGCATGGTCGCCACGCCGCGCCGTAAAAAGCCGCCGGTGGATGCAACGCGCGTCACGCGGAAATTTGCGGCGGTGAATGCCTGTGTCAGGGTTTCGGCGTCATCCCCCTTTACGATGACAATGATCAGTTTCATGGCGATTTCTCCTCAACAGACCCGGAAGGTTTTTGTAACCTGTCAGGTCTAATTTTTATATTTGTTCGAATCGTTCCACCGGCAGGGCAAACACCGTCGCGCCGCCAACGGTGACAGGCACGGGCGCGGGCATCGGCATGGGCGAACCTTCCAGGGGCAGCGTCATGTATTCGATGCGCTGGCGGCAGGCTTCGTGCAGGATTTTCAAGGAATCCTGCAAGCGATCCGCCGGCAAGCCCACCAACAGAGTGGCATTGCGCCTGCCCAGAAATCCTCCCGCGCTTGCGAGATACGTCGATGACGCGCCTATCTTTTGCAGGGCGTTGGTTGCCGAATCAAGGTCCTGTTCCTGCACGACCGCCATCAACAATAAGAATTTTGGATGATCCATGCTCTTCTCCTGGGATGATTCGCCATCCGGGTTCGACCCAACACCCATGCCGCGCCTCTTTCCGCGCCCGGGTTTGATTCTATTTCAGCAGGCGTTTCTTCCGCTTCGATATTATCATCACTCCCGCGATGATTCAACCTTGAAGTGCCGTTTCAAAATAAAGGGAACGCCAGGGCGTAAAGAATGCTCGCGATCGCGCAGGTGACGATCATGACCGGCAGACCGCGCTTGATCCATATCACCGAAGTGATGGGCGTGCGCGTTTTCTCGGATAGCGTGGCGACGATGATGTTCGCGCTCGAACCGATGATCGTACCGGTGCCGCCAACGGTCCGTATATCCAGTTCTATTCTACGAATATCGAATCGTTTTCACGCAGGCCGTACGCTTCCAGTACCGGCAGGACAATAAGGATGCCGGTGTGCGGATCATCCAAACGGCCGATAACCGCCTCTGTTGCCTGAATTAGGGTCGCGATATCGAAAGAATCAGCCACCACGCTGAATATTGTGCGATGCGTGTGTTCCTGGGTCCGCAACAGGGCGCGCAGGGAAGGGATCAAGGGAAGATCGTCATGCCCTGCCAGTTGCCGCCCAATGCCGCTGCTATCCAGAATCGTGGCGCCTGGTACGCCTATACGCGCCCATACCTCCAGGGCGGGCATCGTTTTGCTTCCATCAGCCAGAACCAGAACAATCATTTTATTCATGAGGTTTTTTCCTCTTCAAAAGCCCACCTCAGCAAAGGCGGGGTGATTAAAGTGCTTATCAGAACAACCAGAATCACCAACGTTAATTCGCGCGGCGCGATGATTCCAAGACTCTGACCAACGCTGGCAACAATCAATCCAACTTCGCCGCGAGAGATCATGCCAACTCCCACGCGGAGGGATTGCCATTTGGAAAAACCGCCCAACCGCGCTCCGAGTCCACTGCCCAGAATTTTTGAGACCACAGCGACCAGAATCAATACCAGCGCCAGAGGGATGATGGAAACATCCAGATCGCGGATATTTGCCTGCAACCCCACGCCCACCAGAAAGAGGGGCACGAAAAAAGTGTAATTCATGGTCTGCAGTTCGCGTGCAATTTCCTCGCGCCAATGGGTCCGTCCCAATCCTATCCCTGCAACAAAGGCGCCTGTGATGGCGGCAATCCCCCCAATATACTCCGCGCTCCAGGCAAAGAGAAGCGCAGAAACGATCACCATCGCCATCATGCCCTGGCTTACAGGAAGGCGATTTGCCCAGTCAACCAAAAGGGGCAAAACCAGATAGCCGAGTATTCCAGAAGCCAGAAGAGTCAGAACCATTCGGGTGAGCACAATGGAAAGGTTCTCCTGCCCTCCCGTCAGGCTGACGAAAATGGAGAGACCCAGGATTACGAGCACATCGTCCACGACAGCAGCTCCCAACAGGGCCACGCCCTCCGGGGTGCGAAGACGTTTGAGTTCCACAAGTGTCTGAACTGAGATGCTTACACTCGTCGCTGCAAGGATGATCCCAAGAAATATGGCGGAGTTGACTGACTTTTGAAAGGGTATTACGAGTAGTGCCGCCATGATGATGGGTGTCACCATTCCAAACAGCCCCGCGAAAATGGCCGGGCGTCCGCTTCTTCGCAAGTCGGCAATCTCCGTATCCAATCCAGCGGAAAACATCAGAAAGATGACTCCCAACTGGGATAACTGAGAAATTGTTGTTTCCGTATTTCCAGTGGGGTCCCGTAACAATGGTAGGTGGAATAAATCAACCACGGTCGGACCAAGTAAAAGCCCTACAAGAAGTTCGCCGAGAACGGCGGGTTGTCTGAACTTTACCGCCAAAGCGCCTGCAAGTTTTGCGCAAGCCAGCAGAATGGATAGGGCGAGCAGGAGTGGCAATAAACCTGAGTGTTCATTGCCGGGCGTGAGGGGGAGATGAGAGAAATACAACGATGCCATTCCTGTCGTCTAATGAAAACTGCAAGTTGAAGCACATGGGCAATGCGGACAAACACCGCCACGGCTTCGCGAGCTGCCGCTTTTGGAGGATTTTGAAACGACAACCCGATTCATGCAACCTGAAAATTTCATGATGAATCCGTATCCTTGGTTGCTGGATTGACCCGAAATGCCTGATTGCTCCTTGCCCCTGCCGCGCGCGCGGCGAGCACAGCCAGGTAATCGAAGAATCCCGTCGGCTCGAGCAGGAAGACAAGAATCTTCATGCCCAACAGCAGGCCGAGCATATTGAAGCCGATGGCTTCGATGGCAAGGTCTTCATTATAAAAGTAAAAGTCGAGGATCTTGCCCGCGCCGATCATCAACACTGACCCGGCGATGGCGACGATGGAACGGTTGATCTTCTCCCAAAAAATGAGTACCAGGCTCCCGAAGAAGATCGTGAAGGTAAGAATGACGGAAAAGGATCCCATCATTCCACCTTTTCCCATGCTTTGAGGATCGTCACACCGATATCCACGCGCGAGTCGATGCCGATCAATTTTCCATCCCTGGCAACGAGAGGAATATCATGCAGGTTCTGCTGAAGCATCAGGGAATAGGCGCGCAGAAGACCGCAGTCCTCATCCACAGTAATGACCGGGCGCATCATCGACCTGACCGTTTTTTTTCAATGTCACGGCGGGTGGACGGGTATCCTCCACCGCGCCGAAGTCATGGACGAAATCCACGTCCATCACGAAGTTGACGAAGTCGGGCATTTCCAGTTTGAGCAGGTCGCGGATGCCGATCACGCCAATGGGTTTATCGTTCTTATCCACGACGGGCAGCAAGCCGATATGTTTTTTGACGAAAATCGCCGCGGCTTCACGCACAGTCGTGGACGCGGAAACGGATACTACATTGCGTTTCATACAGGAGGACACGTTCATGGGAAACTCCGGAAGTCAGAAGGATGAATAAAATATTACTCCATTCGCATCTTTTCGCGCCGGATGCGGGTCAACTGCCAGCCTCCCCGCCTCGATAAACGCGTATTTGCACCTTTTCGACCGTGGCTAGCATCCCGCGTTTGATCCTGCTCTCGGCAAAGGATAAAAACCTTTCGATGTTTTCGCTGCTGTCCACGATTTCAACCACCATGGGAAGGTCTTCCGAGAGGCGTTCGATCTTAAATGTGTGAATCACCCTGGAGTGCGCGCCAAATCCCATCATCCCTCGCAGAACAGTCGCCCCCGCGAGACCCTGCGATTTCGCTTCCGCAACCAGCCACTCATAAAGCGGCTTTCCATCGATTTTGTCGCTCTCGCCTATGAAAATGCGAAGCAAAAACCCCTCTTCAGGTAAAGTCATCGGTTACCTCCAGATCGAATAAGCGAGTGCGTGGCCCAGCCAGACCGCCCCCAAGCCGAGCATGATATGCACAGCCAGGTTGAAAAGCGCCGACATATATTCACTGTCGCGCATCAGATTAAAAGTTTCATTCCCAAACGTTGAAAAGGTGGTGAATCCGCCCAGCAGTCCAACGAACAAAAAGCCGCGCATTTCAGGCGTAAACGCCCCTTGAGATTCGGCGATCTGCGAAAGAAAGCCTATGATCAAACAACCCGCAAGGTTGACTGCGAGCGTGCCGTAAGGAAAAGCAATGCTGTTCGACATCCCCTGCACATATCCGCTGAGGACATACCGCAGGATGGAGCCGATAAATCCGCCGAACCCAATGATGATGAATTTGCTCATTCCTACTCCTGACCAAAGAATATTTGGCAGGAGTCATCAGCGCTCGGCGGTTAAAGGCGGACTCCATCGCCATCTTTTCGATTATAACGGAAATATCCTTTCCGAGATCGCCTTCCATTCAGAACGGGTTTAGCGCGAAAGCATCGGTAAAATTTTCCGTGTTGGATGCTGCGTGCATAACGCAAAGGCACAAATGTTTATTTAATTCCTGGCGACCTGGCGTCTTTGCGCTTTACTCGTTTGGAACGGGCGGACCTGACCGCGAACGCAACCAGTACAATAAATGTCAGTGGAATAAAAAATGCCGCAAACAACGCAACGCCTGGAAACGCCGCGCTGTTCATCGCATCCGTGACGATGTAAGTCATATATAGAAGGAAATAAGCAAATAACAGTCCGCCCTCGAGACGCGAGATGTGGTTGTCAATATAGAAGACGGGAAGTGTGACCATTGCCACGAAGACCATGGCAGGAAAATCGAACGCAAGCGCACGTCCTGTAACCGCAATTCCGTCCGGGGCAACGATCGATCCAATTCCCAGAACCCCGAGCAGGTTGAAGATATTACTTCCCACCGCGTTCCCGACAGCGATGTCACTTTCCCCTTTGAACGCGGCGATGACCGAGGTCGCCACTTCGGGCAGGGAGGTTCCGGCTGCGACGATGGTCAAACCGATGATGAGCTCGCTTACGCCCAGAGAGCTGGCGATCTGTGTGGCGGAATTCACCAGCCAGTCCGAGCCCTGGACGAGCAATCCCAAACCAACCGAAATGAAAAGGAGGTTGACGATGATGTTGCGCGCCGTACGCGGTTCCTTTGCCGCGAACTCCTGGGCATATTCCCTTTGCACAGCCCGGCTTTCCCTCCTGCTTTGACGAAGGGCGAAGATCGTATAAACGATCAACCCAATTATCAGGACCGCGCCATCCAAATGTCCAAAGCGGCCATCGAGGGCGAACGCAAAAACCAGCAGGGAGATTCCCAGCATGATGGGCGCGTCCTGGCGGATGAGTTGTTCGGCGATCACGATCGGCGCGACCAATGCAGTAATGCCGAGAATGAACAGGATGTTGAAAATGTTCGAGCCGAGCACATTGCCCAGCATCAGATCGCCTTGACCGCTGGCGGCGGCATGCAGTGAGACAGCGATCTCAGGCGATGCTGTTCCAATCGCGACAACCGTCAATCCGATGGCGAGCGGCGAGACGCCGAATGCCGCGGCGAGACGCGATGCGCCGCGTACCAGCAGATCTGCGCCGAGGATGAGGATTGCAAGTCCAGCAAGGAAAAGGAGGATAGTTGTGATCATGTTTGTTCTCTCGCGCCGTAATTCTTTAAGATCCACCGTATTGTGTAATTGCGAAATGCATGATACCAGAAATGGATGAATAATTTGAGTGCTTATTGTTCCTTAATAAATTTGGTTTAAAATTGCGACAGATCGAGTTGCTGATGATACGAACCATGAGACAACGTTCGTATTGTAAAGGTTCAATAATATCGGAAAGTACGCGGGAATGCCCGAATGATGGCGAGATAGCAAGGAGAGTTTTCCATGAATGTCCAGGATATTATGATCCGGGATGTGATCAGCATTTATGTGGATACGACTGTGGACGAGATCGCAAAGGTTTTGAACGAACATCGCATTGGAGGCGCGCCGGTGGTGGACAACGAGAGGCGGGTCATCGGCATCGTCTGTGAAAGCGACCTGTTCCTCAGAGAAAAAGGATTGCCCTTCTCGGCTGTAAAGATCCCGACCCTGTTCAAACGCTGGGTGGATCCGGATCGTCTGGCGGAAATCTACGAAGGCGCTCGCCACCACACCGCTGCCGACGTGATGACGACCAACGTGGTCTGCGTGGACGTTGACGACACCGTTGGTCATGCGGCTTTGCTCATGGTGCAGCGCAACATCAAGCGTATTCCCGTTCTTCAGGATGGCAGGCTGGTGGGCATCATCACCCGCACCGACATCATCCGTTTGCTGGCAAGGGACGAGGAATGATCCTGGCAATTGCGGTCTTGTCCGGTTTTGGGCTTGCGTTCCTCGCGCCTTTTCTGACGCGGCGATTGGGGAATACGGCAGGTTTGATTCTTGCGCTTTTACCCGCCGCGCTCACCATTTATTTTGCCAGCCTCCTGCCGGATGCCGCCGGAAATGAACCCGCAACCTTTTCATTTCCATGGGCGGTAGAAATGGGGATTCTCTTTTCATTCCGTGCCGATGGATTGGGTTTACTTTTTGCCCTGCTTATCAGCGGCGTTGGCGCGCTGATTTTCATTTACGCGGGCGGCTACCTGAAGGGCAATTCTAATCTTGGGCGTTTCTACGCATGGCTTTCCGTGTTCATGGGCGCGATGATCGGGGTGGCGCTCGCGGATAATATCCTCGTCCTTTTTGTATTTTGGGAACTCACCAGCATCAGTTCGTACATGCTCATCGGCTTCGAGCACGAGCGGGAAAGCGCGCGTTTTTCCGCATTGCAGGCGTTTCTTGTTACAGGCTTGGGCGGGCTGGCAATGCTTGCCGGGTTACTGCTGCTTGGGATTTCAGGCGGCTCTTACGAACTTTCCGTCCTGCTACAAAAGGGCGATGCGCTCCGGGCGGATGCACTTTACATCCCGGCGGTCGCGCTGATTCTGCTGGGTGCGTTCACCAAATCGGCGCAGTTCCCCTTCCACTTCTGGCTCCCGAACGCGATGGAAGCGCCGACGCCCGTCAGCGCATACCTGCACTCGGCGACGATGGTCAAAGCCGGGGTCTATTTGCTGGCGCGGCTCGGACCGGCTCTCAACGGGACCGACCTGTGGTTCTACACTGTCGGTGGCGTGGGCGCGGCAACGATGCTCGTCGGCGGGTATCTTGCTTTGACCCAGACCGACTTGAAGCGATTGCTCGCGTACTCAACAGTCAGCGCGCTGGGAATGTTAACCATGCTTATCGGTCTCGGCTCGAAACACGCGCTCGAGGCGGCAGTGGTCTTGTTGCTGGCGCACGGGTTATATAAAGGCGCGTTGTTCCTCGTGGCTGGCGCGTTGGATCACGAGACCGGGACACGGGACGTCACACAACTCGGCGGATTGTTTTCAAAGATGAAACTGACCGCCATTGCAGGAGGGATCGCCTCCCTCTCGATGGCAGGCTTGCCTCCCTTATTTGGATTTATCTCCAAGGAATTGACCTATGAGACCGCGCTCGAATACGGTTCGTGGCTGACGGGTGTTGTTGTCCTTGCAGGGTTGTTCTTCGTGTTCGTCGCCGGGGCTGTCGGCGTGGCACCGTTCTGGGGGAAGCCGAAGCAAACCCCAAAGTCCGCGCATGAGGCGCCCTTCAGCATGTGGTTCGCCCCGATGACCTTGGCGGGGCTGAGTCTGCTCATCGGTATTTTTCCCGTGCCGGTAAGCGGTTTCCTCGTGAGTCCGGCTGTCTCTGCCGCGATCGGTGAAGCGACCACGGTCAAACTGAAATTATGGCACGGTGTAAACACAGCCTTCATCCTGAGCATGTCAACTTTATTGATCGGCGCGGGATTGTTCGCCGTTCGCGATTCGATTCGGAGAGGGCTTTCAAAATTGACCTGGAGGTGGGGACCTTCATTTTTCTATGAACGTTCGCTCGACGGACTCAACACGCTGGCACGCGGGCAGACACGCTTCCTGCAAAACGGCTATCTGCGCTTTTACCTTTTCACAGTTGTGTTCGCGGGGACCGGGTTGGCGGGTTTTACTCTTTTCGCCCGCGATGGTTTTCACTGGCCTGAAAAGGTTTTGGATATACGTTTTTATGAAGCAATGCTTGCTGTTCTGATCTTATGCGGCGCGTTCTTTGCGACGATATCAAGGTCAAGGCTAGGGGCGGTCGCATCGCTGGGGGTCGCCGGGTACGGTGTGTCGTTGATCTATCTCCTGTTTGGTGCGCCCGACCTGGCGATGACGCAGTTCCTCATCGAATCCCTGACAGTCATTCTGTTCGTGCTCGCCTTCTATCATCTGCCACAGTTCACACAACTCAGTTCCCGGCGCACCCGTCTCCGCGATATTTTCATCGCTCTGCTTGCAGGAGGGGTGATGACTACGCTGGTGCTGAGCGCTGTTGGCATCCAGCTGCATGACAGCATTTCACCCTATTTTGCGCAAAACGCTTTGCCGCTAGCCCACGGACGGAATATTGTCAATGTGATCCTTGTGGATTTTCGTGGGATTGATACGTTGGGCGAGATCACTGTGCTAAGTATTGCCGCTGTTGGAGTATACGCATTATTGAAACTAAACCCGCACACAGGGAAAGATAAGGAGGGAGAGGGCGAATGACATCGTTGATCCTCCGCACGACCGCGCGCTATTTGATGCCGCTGCTTTTGATCTTTTCCGTTTTTTTGTTCCTGCGCGGGCACAACCAGCCGGGAGGAGGGTTTGCGGCCGGCTTGGTGGCGGCTGCTCCCTTTGCCCTTTATTCGATTGCCTTCGGCGCGGTGAAAGCGCGCCATGTCTTGCAGGTAAGACCGCGCTACCTGATCGTCACCGGGTTATTGGCATCCGTTGTCAGCGGCGCGATCGGCATGTCAGTCGGGAAACCCTTCCTCACCGGGATATGGGGTTATCTCTACTTGCCGGGTTCGGGCAAATTAGAAATAGGAACGCCAATCCTTTTCGATCTGGGAGTTTATCTGGTGGTGATCGGTGTATCACTATCCATTATTTTTGCACTTGAGGAGGCAGAATAAATATGGAAATCGTTCTGGCATTCGTGATCGGCGGACTGTTTGCGGCAAGCGTCTATATGCTCTTGCGGCGCAGTCTCGTAAAACTTCTGATTGGACTGGCATTGTTGAGTCATTCGGCGAACCTCTTGATCTTCACCTCTGTAAAACTGACGCGTGGAAGTCCTCCGGTCATCGGCATGAATGCAACAGCACTCAGGGAACCCTTTGCCGATCCTTTGCCCCAGGCGCTCATCCTGACCGCCATCGTCATCAGTTTTGGTGTCATGGCGTTTGCGCTTGCGCTGGCTTTTCGCGCATATCGAAGCGTCGGCACGGACGACCTTGATCGGATGAAAAGCACGGACGATTGACCGCCGCCGGAAAAAAGAAACCAAAGCAAACGTGAATCCATTACTTATTCTTCCCATTCTCATTCCGCTGGTCACAGCCATCCTTGCACTGTTATTCCGGGAAGCGCGCAATGTTCAGCGCGCTTTGAGCCTGTTGGGGGCATTGGGTTTGTTCGGCGCCTCAGCAGGCTTGATGTTCGACGTCCGGCGCAACGGCATCCAGGCGGCACAGGTCGGGAACTGGCCCGCACCCTATGGCATCACCCTGGTGGCGGATCTCTTCGGGGCGATCATGGTCCTGCTTGCGGGAATCATTGCCATGGCAGTCGTAACCTATTCGTTGGTCAGCGTGGATGCAAAGCGCGAGGAATTTGGATATCACTCCCTGATTCACTTCCTATTGATGGGAGTATGCGGCTCTTTCCTGACCGGGGACCTGTTCAACCTGTACGTGTGGTTCGAAGTTATGCTGATGGGTTCATTCGTGCTCATGGCGCTGGGAGGCGAGCGCGGTCAGATGGAGGGCGCGATCAAATACGTTACGCTCAATCTTCTCTCATCAGCAATGTTTCTGTCCGCGCTGGGATTGTTGTATGCCATGGCGGGCACATTGAATATGGCGGACCTGGCAGATAAATTTTCCGATATTTCTGCCTCGCAGCCTTACGGTGTTGTTACAACCTTGGCAATGTTGTTCATGGTTGCGTTTGGGATCAAAGCCGCGGTGTTCCCTTTGTTTTTCTGGCTTCCGGCTTCGTATCACACGCCGCCAGCCGCGATTTCTGCACTCTTTGCCGGTTTACTTACCAAGGTGGGAGTCTACGCGCTCATCCGGGTATTCACGCTGATATTTGTTCAAGATGCTGGATTCACCCATAATCTGATCCTGATCATCGCCGGTTTGACGATGGTGAGCGGCGTCTTGGGCGCGGTGGCACAGAAGGAGTTCCGGCGTGTGTTGTCGTTCCATATCGTCAGCCAGATCGGTTATATGATCATGGGACTGGGATTATTCACGCCGTTGGCGTTGGCGGGATCCGTTTTCTACATTGCCCATCACATCATCGTAAAAACGAACTTGTTTCTTATCAGCGGGGCGGTGGAAAAGCTCGGCAGAACGCCCGTATTGAAAAAACTTGGCGGGCTCTATCAGGCGCAGCCGATGCTGGCGATTTTGTTTCTCGTCCCCGCGATGTCGCTGGCTGGTCTGCCCCCGCTCTCCGGGTTCTTTGCCAAATTGAGTTTGGCGCGTGCAGGATTGGAAACGGGTCAATATATCATTGTGTCAATAATGCTTGGAGTGAGTCTGCTGACATTGTTCTCGATGCTCAAGCTATGGAACGAGGCGTTCTGGAAACCCTTGCCAGCATCCGCGATTGGGAGCGGAGGAGCCGCAGGCATGGGGAATCTGCACACCTGGCTAATTTCAGTTGCGTTTCTCGCGGCGATCACTGTCCTCATTGGGATTGGCGCGGGTTCTTTTTTCAGCATTGCATTGCTGGCTGGCGAACAATTGATGAATCCACAAGATTACATTCAAGCGGTCCTTGGAGGAGCAAGATGACCTATTTCATGTTGAATATTGCGCTCGCACTTGCATGGGCGGCTTTTACCGGCAACTTCAATCCCTCGAATCTGATGATCGGGTTTATTTTGGGATATTTAACCTTGCTTGCAACGCGCCGGGCTCTGGCTCCCTCCGATTATTTTTCGAAGGTCCGGCAAGCCATCGGATTTGCGGGATTCTTCCTGTGGGAACTCGTCCTTGCCAACCTTCGGGTGGCATACGACGTAATGACTCCGCAATATCACATGAAACCGCGTGTGATTGCCATTCCGCTCGACGCACGCACCGATGCGGAGATCACCGCGCTGGCATATTTCATTTCGCTCACCCCCGGCACGCTCAGTCTGGATGTTTCCACCGACAGACGGACTCTCTTCATCCATGCCATGTATGCGCCCGATGCCGATACAGTCAGGCGCGAGATCAAACAGGGTTTCGAACGACGCCTGCTGGAACTCATGCGCGGCGACCCTGCAAAGAGAGGTTAAGCATGAATATTCTCATCAATGTTACTTTTGGATTGTTGATCCTGGCAATGTTCATCGCGTTTGTCAGGCTGGTCATCGGTCCCAGCCTGCCCGCCAGGGTGGTTGCGCTGGACATGATGACGGTACTGGCAGTCGGCATTATCGCCGTTTACTCGGTTGCAACCAAGCAGCCCCTTTTCCTGGATGTCGCCATCGTTCTCGCGCTGATCGGGTTCCTCGGCACCGTCGCTTTCGCGCACTTCGTCGAAAAAGGAGACCTGCCATGGCGGAAGGTATAAGTTTGGTTTTGTTATTTCTGGGCGCGGTGTTCATGCTGCTTGCATCCATTGGGCTGGCCCGCATGCCGGATGTCCTTATGCGTCTGCATAGCACCACCAAATCCACGACCCTCGGTGTGGGGTTGATCATGCTGGGCGTCGCGCTGACTTTCGACGATTTCGCCATTGGGGTGCGCGCGCTCGCTATTGTGATATTCATGTTCTCCACCGCACCAGTGGCTGCGCACATGATCGGAAGGGCGGCATATCTTTCAGGTGTGCCGCTTTGGAAAGGAACGCTCAGCGATGAAATGCGCGGGCATGATTTTGAAAGCCATCCTGTGACTGAGCAGACCCGCGAACCGGATGGCAGGCAGCCCTGACGCCGGGTTTTTCAGCTAAAGTTTTATTCACTATCGTCCATATGTCGTTGCGAGGGTGATCTCCCCGAAGCAACCTCCCGTTTTCAAGCGCATTCCCATTCAAAAGGAGGTTGCTGCGCCGTCGAAAACCAAGAGCGGCGGCTCGCATCAACATAATTTAGCATGATGTATGGTAGCAAAAAGTTTCATCCCTTGTTTCTGTTGAGATACTCCGGCACTTCGATCATCGGCGGGCGCTCGTATTCGGCGATCTGCTCCACGTCCAGAAGATAACCCTTGCCGTCGTGACGGATCAATTTCATCGAACGGTTTACGTCCTCCAATACAGCCCGCCCGAAGCGTTTCTCCAGCTTGCGGATGACGGTCTGGATGATGGCGAAGGACATCTTGCCCAGCGCCTCCAAATGCTGGTTGTGATGGATGCGCTCCAGCAGATCCACCTGGGCGATGGATTCCAAATGGAACTTTTCATAGATGCCGATCAGCAAACCTGTCTCCACGCCGTAACCCGAATAAAAAGCGGTTTGTTCCAAGGCGCTGCGCCTGCCAGCATACTCACCTGAAAGCGGTTGGATGACCCCGGAAAGTTCAGGGTAAAACAGATTCAACAACGGGCGCGCCGTCAACTCGGTCACGCGCCCTCCCCCGCCCGCCTGGAACCTCTGCCCGACCTTCAACGGCCTGCGGTAAAAACCCTTTACCAACTGCACCTGCGGGTTTATCAGCAACGGACCGATGATGCCATACACGAAGCGCGGATGGATGTTGACGATGTCCGTATCGATCCAAACGATGATATCGCCTTTGGTCACCAGCAAGCTTTTCCACAGGGCTTCGCCCTTTCCGCGGCGGGGTTCCAAATCCGGCAACAGTTCCTGATGAATATAAACGGGTATGCCCTCCTTTACGGCAATCTCGCGCGTACGGTCCGTCGAATCCGAATCGATCAACACGATCTCATCCAAAAGCGGGTTCCGCCGCATCAATTCCTTCTTCATCGTGCGGATGACTTTTCCCACCGTTTCTTCTTCGTTCAAGGCGGGCAAAGCAAGGCTGATACTCACGCCTTGTTGTTCCTTCAGTTTTACAAGCTCGCGCAGGTTATTGAACTCATCGGCATGAAACGTGTTTTCCGCAAACCATTTATCCACAAGGATCGAGATCGCCTCGAACCCCGCGCTTTCATCGAATTTGATCTGCGGCATGGGTCTGCCATTTTTGACGGCGATCACCGCGCACGGCGCTTCGTGCAGGATTCGATCCGCGACTGCTCCGAGCGATGCAGAACTGGTGATGGGTTGAGCCGTCGTACCCAAAATGATGACATCCGATCTTTTTGCGTTGTCCAAAATGACCTGCGCCGCATCATCCGTGACCTCGAACTGTTTCTGCACTTCAGGCATTTGATTCAGCACCCGCTCCAACCCGATAAAAGCCGCATCCGCCCTGACTTCGGGATCATTCGGCTTGCGGATGTGAAGCGCGGTCACGCCCTTGGGCTGCAATCCCAGCCCAACCTTGAAAGCCAACTCGGCATGCGGACCGCCTCTCATGGGAACGAGGACCTGCTTCGGTTTGCCGGTGATTTTTCCGCGCACCAGAGCCACATCACAGGGCGGGCGAGTCAGCACGTCGCTCGCAGTGACGTTCAAGGCTTTGAGGTGTAAATCAAACTCAAGACAGAGCAGATCCGGGTTTTCATCCTGTATCAGGTTCGAAAGCTCCTCCCAGGGCTGGTGCGAAACGATCACCTGGTTCCTGCTCGTGATCCGTTTATCCTTGCCGAAGATGCGCAAAGTACGCCGCAATGCGCGTGCCGCGGCAGCGCCTGTGCTAAGGGAGTGTTCCTCCGAAACCACCACCACGCCGACGAGGACGATCTCCCCATCGAATTGACGCGCGGCATCGAGGGCGTGCAAGCCGGGACCATTGTGGACGAACGGCACAAGGATGGTGTGAATGGGTGCGAATTTTGAACGGAGCTGTATCATTTTGGTTTATCCTTTTTCGGCGAGCAGCGGCGCGATCTTTTCACGATAGATCGTTTCCCATCGGAACGAAACCCTCGCCCGCATGGCGAGCCGCGCAGGCATGGATGTTCGAAAATGGCCTGCGATCATTTTTGCAACGCGGGCGGGGTCTTCATCGGGAGGGAAAAATTGGGCATCGCCCGACCCCAGTTTTCTAAGCGGCGGAATATCAGCACAAAATGCAGGCAGGTGACTGAACGCCGCTTCGATCAACGGGATGCCAAAACCCTCTTCCCGGCTCGGAAGGAAAAGCGCATCGGCAATGCGGTAAAAATCCGCAATGACTTCATCGGGCAGGAAACCATCGCTCAATTCGGCGAGAAAATGAACCGAACCTTCCAAACCCAATCGTTTGCGGAGATCGACGAGCATCTCGAAATATTTGATATTGTTCGCGTTGTGCGGTCCCAACGGTCCCGTCACGACCAGCGCGGCGTGAGGAAAATCTATTTTCAAGCCAGCCAGCGCCCATAAAGCAAGTTCGATATTCTTGCGCGGCGTCACACGGACGGGCAAAAGCAGAATGGGCAACGAATCGAGCAAATGGGTTTTTTCGAGCAGGGAGCGCGTCCATGCCTCGAGCTTATAGAAGCGTTCCATATCCACGCCGTTTGAGATGACGTGAATGGAGCCTGGTTGGAGCTTCATCAAGCCTGAGAGTTCATCGCGCCGCAGATCGGAAACAACGACATGAGTGGTTTTGCCCCAATCCATCTTAAGCAGATTCCACGGATAGCCTTCGTGTAATTCCGTCAAATAGCGCGGGGTGGTCCACGCCAGGTCGTGATGCCAAAGGATGAGGCGCGGCAGTTTTTCCGCTGCATGCAGTTGATGAAGCGCGGCGGTGAGGGCAAGGTTCTTGTTCAACGAGCAGACGTTGTGTGCGATCAATATTTCCGCGCTTGCAAAGGCGGCTTGTAAGTCAGTCATCAATTCGTCGCGCAGGGACTCGAATTTTTTTGTCGCTTCGCCGCGATCCAATTCCTCTTTCACACGGACCACGCGCTCATGGCGTGAATCAGCGAGCGGAATGCGAACCAGCGGGATGTCATCGTTCATAGAATCGCCCCGCGCTGCGATCAGGCGGACGGAATGTCCATCCGCGGACATCAGCCGCGCATGGTGGGCGATGACGCTTTCCACGCCGCCGACGATGGGCGGAACGGAATAATGCAGTATTGCGATCTTCATACCTGGTACCCCATACAATCCGCAACGATGGATTCGAGTCTTCGTTCCAGAACCGTGTAGGAAAAATAACGTTTGGCGAGTTGGTAATTCGTCTCCGCCCATTCCTGCGATTGCTCGGGATGCTTCAATGCATGCCGGGTTGCGGTCAGGGTGCTGGTGCTGATGAAACCATCGAACCAGAGCGTGTGAAAGCCCTTCGGTTTGATATCCACTTCGTAGATGGAATAGTTGTTGACCAGGATCAGCCGTTTGTAATACACCGCTTCCAGGAAGGCGTTGCCAAAGCCTTCGATATTCGATGGATAAGTAACCAGGTCTGCATGCGGATATACGTCGCCCAGCGTATAAATTTTTTGCCCGTCCTTCGTGGTTCCGCGCCGGTCTTGCACCTGATCCGACTCAAAACGGACGGAAACATCCAGCAAATGGGCGTACTCGTGGACGCGATGTTCATAGTCCGAGCCTTCGTCGCCGCTGGCGTGCGAGATGATGAGTTTTGCGGGCAGGTCGAGACGGCGCATCAACTCGATGGCGTGTTCGATCCCCTTGCGTTGAATGACGCGCGTCGGTTGCAGGAAGAAGTATTCACCGTCGCCGATCCCAAAGTCCGCGCGAACGGTCCGGGTGTATTCGTCGGGCGGAGGCGGGGGAGAGTCAAAGTCCATCACGTTGGGTATCACACGCGCGGAAACTCCATATCGCGACGCAATTTGCTGGGACTGAATCGAGTTGATGACAACATGCCGGATGGAAGGCAGATTGGGCGGGAACGCCGCGGCAAGATAATCGCCGACACAATTGACCTGGAAGCGTTGACGTTCCCAATGAAAGTCGTGGTGGTGTGAAATGGTGGGATAACCCGTCTCCGCGATGAATTCAGTGATGGCCAGCCCCAACGGAATGTTAAGCGGGATGGTGAGCGCGTTTTCAACGACCAGAATCTCGAGGTCGAACTTGCGCGCATATTTGTACAACTCTTCCTTGAAGCGTTCCTTCAATTCGTTGATACGCTTCGTCATTTGCGGCGGGCGGACGTAGATGGAGAAAAAGTCCTTGTGCAGGTCTTCCATTTCAGGATGCGACGCCCGCGCCTCCTTCATGACGGTCCAACTGCCGGAATACGCCATGTGGTTGATTTCATCGATCGCAGGATGTCGATAATACGCTTCGGGCACGACGTAGGATTGGTCCGCGTTTCGGTCGCATTCGCCTGCGAAGTAAAAACACTTATGGCCAAGCCGCTCCAGCACTGTCACCCATTTCTGGGTTTCAAGCGAGACCCCGTCTGTGCCTGCAAAACGGGTTGAGATAAAACCGATGTTATGGGAGGAAGGGTTCATGAATTGCCTCTAATATGGCGCTACTCCGGTGGTTGAGTGGTGGCGCGATTTGCGCCACGTATCGAAACCACCAGTAATAGAGAGTATTTTTTTACGTTGTAGTCTCGAACGGCGGACAAGCACCGCTTACTCGACAACCGGATTATTCTTTAGCCAAAGGATTTGATACGGCTCCAGCGCAATTTGGTTTTTGTTCACGGAAAACGAAACCGCTTTCTGGCTGACATTATGCAAGCACAACATGCGCGACAAACGGTCTGGAGATATTCGCTCCACGACGAAAACAGCAGGATGGAGGTCGTGGATGACCTGCGTCCCATGTGGATGAAATGCGGACGAAGAGCTTCTCGTCTTCAGCAATTGACTGAATTTTGAGAAAACTTTCGAGCGTAGGGAGGTTTCATCTACAAATTGATTTTGCAGTTCGTCGAACTGCAATTTTTCGCGATTGATGGTGCGATTGCGCCCGGTCTGCTTTACGCCTTCGATCCAGCCGCGCGAGCCGAAGAGACTGTGGAAGTAAATTCCCGGCACGCCGATGATGGATAGCATGATGGCTTGCGCAGCGATGAAACGGTTGATTTGTAAATCGAGTGTTTCAAAACCCGCTCCCGCCGCCTTGAGCAATGCGGGATTGGAAAGCGCATCGAAGTAATTGATGTTCATCTC
Organism: Candidatus Villigracilaceae bacterium; assembly: GCA_026645935.1. Lineage (GTDB taxonomy): Bacteria > Chloroflexota > Anaerolineae > Anaerolineales > Villigracilaceae > Villigracilis. The sequence goes on from JAPKMP010000005.1 coordinate 116,633, forward strand.
ATACGGACTCTGCGTCCCGTCCGCGTTGTGCTTATACGAGATTAACCCGCCGTGTTCGAGCGTCTTGTTCACGAGCATCTCGAAGTCGGCGTTCGACAGGATTCCACGCGCGGGATTCAGTCCGATCCCGTCATGTGAGGCGAGGAAGTTGAAGAAAGTGGTTTTGTCCGAAGGCAGGGTCAATGTCCGCGCCCAGTCCGATAAGATGCGCGCATCGCCGGTATGGAAGGCGTGGAGAGTCAACGGAGGCAAGGCAAAGTTGTAAACGAGTTGTGCTTCATTCGTACCATCGCCGAAGTAGGAAATGTTATCGCTGTGCGGCACATTGGTTTCGGTGATGAGCTGCACATGCGGCGCGGCTTCGTTCAGCGCTGCACGCAAGAATTTAACGACTGCGTGCGTCTGCGGAAGGTGGATGCAGGTGGTGCCAATCTCTTTCCAGAGATATGCAATCGCATCGAGGCGGATGAAGGTCGCGCCGCGTTCGGCATACAGCAAAAGAATATCGAGGATTTCAAGCAGGATTTCGGGATTATTGAAATTCAGATCGATCTGGTCGGCGCTGAAGGTTGTCCACACTTTTTTCTCGCCGGATGGAGTTTTGAAAGACGTGAGCAATGGCAACGTCCGCGGACGGACGACCTGCGAAAGATCCGGCTCGCCTTCGACAGTGATGAAATAATCCTTGTAGTGCGGGTCGTCTTGCAGGAATCTCTGGAACCAGTCGCTTTTGGAAGAGATGTGATTGATGACGCCATCGAACATCAGGCGGAAGTTTTGCATGGACGAAACGTCATCCCATGTGCCGAGCGCAAGATCAATCTGACGATAATCCACCACAGAGAAACCATCATCCGATGTCCAAGGGTAGAAAGGAAGGATGTGAATGCCGCTGATCATCCCGGATAAGTGAGCATCACAAAAAGTCTTTAGTGTCTGCAATGGCTTTTCATTTGCGCTTTGAACCTGATCGCCATACGTGATGAGAATCGAATCGCGTTCGGTCAATCCATTGAATTGCGGCTTAATGCGCGGACGATATTCCCTCAATAATTGCCGGGTTCGTTCAAGCAGACGCGCAGAGATGCTTCCCCCGTAAAGAAATTTGAGCAGGTCCAATAGTTTTTCAGTCATCTGCCTCGTGAGAAATATGGATTTGCATGAGGTATGCCGAAATTTTTATACCATGAATTGAGGCTTTTGGATTAATTCCCTTTTAAAAAAAGCGGCAGTCACCATAAAAGTGACTGCCGCTTGATTTGATGGCGATTACATCTCGACAATACAAGGCGCTTCATCTTTGACGATCACACTTTCGCCGTTCGCAAATGTGACAGTGGTTTGTTCCTGCCCCCTCGCAATGGACATGCCTTTGAACTTGATCGTCACCGCAAATGGGAAGAGATTCCGCCCTTCCAGTTTTAGACGCGTGCCGGAAAGGATCGTCACACCCAATGCCTGCATGAACAAACCGACCGGCGCGAAACCTGTCAACGAATTGCGTTCGCCTATGCCTGTGCCTTTTTCAGCGTGATAACGTTGATAAAAAGCGCGGTTTTGTTTTAAGTTCAGAATGACGGCGTTCATCACATGCGCAGTCAGGCGAGTCGCTTCGGCGCGGAAGCCGTAATGCAGCAAGCCTTCACCGAGCAGGAGATTCCACGGCAGGCTCACACTTAGCGAAACGGTCTCCGCTTCTTTATCCGGCACATCCGGCAGGGAGGGCATTCCGAACGGGCGGTCGAACCGATCCGCGGTCATGAGGTTGCGCCCGATCATCGCGTACGCGCGTTGTTTTTCGAGCGCGCCCGCCCATAATGGAAGGCCGAGCGTGATATCTTCACCGGTCGTATCAACCACTTTAATGATTACTTTATCGTCTTCTTCCAATCCCGTTACGTTGATTCGTCCGATCTTCGAAAACGTCGTTTGTGTGGTGGCGACAAGCCCGCCCGTCCGCCATTGGAATTGATGCCCGGCGATGATTTCGCTCTCGCCTTTGGATTTGGTGAAGTATTCGCTGATCTCCACTTCCGGTCGCTTCGCGGCCGGACTTTTGGTTTGAATCTCAACCAGCAGCCTGACCTGCGTCTCGGAATCAAACCTGGGACGCATCGAACCGTCGCCTTTGCGTTTGGCAATGACCTTGCTCTCGGTCATGACTCCGGTTTCGCGGTCGCGGTAGGAATAGAAACTGACGCGCGGATTCCAGCCTGCATCGAGTGAATCTTTGAGTTTTTCCGCTTGAGCAAGGATCAAAGATACTTCTTCATCCGGCTTGCCGAGTTTCCTTCCCATTTTCAACAGCGTTTGCGCTTCGCGATGGAGCATGGCTTCGAGCGACGGGCTGTGGACGAAGGAAACATCCAGCCCCTGCGACCAGGGATTCCAAACATCGAATAACGGGTTGTCCTCCAGACCGGTCTGCAGAATGTGGTCCCATTCGGGCGATCCGTCGCGGTTGCGGTCGTGCGCGCCGGAGAACCAGGACCAGAAGAATTTGATCAACTTGGGGAATACATCCGCTAGAAATTCTTCGTCGTTTGTTGCCTGATAATATTTCCAAGCCATGCTGGCGAGGATGGGCATGGCAAGGAATCGCCCGCGTTGACCGGCGATGCCGGGTTTCCCATCCACTTCCCCATCTTCATTTTGGGTCGAGAAAAAATTGAGCAGAAGATTTTTCCCCACCTGTGGCGTGACGTTCAGGATGCTGGAAAGGTAATATGCATCAAGCGCGAATTGACCGCTCCATGCGGGCGGATAATCCGTGCCATCGCCTTTGTTGGAATGTCCATGATCGGGATGGCGGGCTTGCACGAAGGATGGATGCGGCAACTGCCCGCTGTGCATGAACAAGGCGTGTGCGGCTTTCTGGCTGAAGGCAAGTGCGGCATCCCATTCCACATCCCCGGTGCGAATGTCGAGGATCTGGCTTTCATCCAACATTTCGATGCGGGCAAGTTCAGCCTGCCATGGGCGGGCGGCGGTCTTGCGCGCAAGGTCGAAGCCTTCGGGGATCGTATCGAGCGCGGCTTCGGCGAAGGAAATGGTCCGGGCGGCGCCGGGACCCAGCTCCAGGTCCAGAATGAGCGAGGCGTGCGGACCGGGTCCGTGTTTGGGTCCGCCCGTCATGAAGATCACGGGGGCGATTCCGCTGGTTTGTCCCGCTAGGATGTTAACTAATTGTTGTTGGGTGGGGATGATGGATTGCCCATTGAGCGGCGCAAGCACGGCGCAAACTTCGAGTTGAATATTGCGCACCGCCGTTGTTTTATTCGCGATGGTCACGCGCCCGGCAACGGCGTGAGATTCGGGGACCCAGAAATCCGCGTTGGTTTGGAGGTTTTCGAAGGGAACAAAATCGAGGGTTAGGAAGTTTGGATAGAAGCGCCGCAGCGACGGTTTCGCGGCAAAAGTGTTAGGGTCTGTAACCGTGTTGGCGCCTTCGGTAAAGCGTAAAAAGAGGCGCATCGAACGCGCCCGTGAGCCATAGGTGGTGACGATGCCGACTGCCGACCGTTCGGGGTCGTTGCTGCCGATTTCCACCTCCCAGATGTGGTCATTGGCGTAATCCGGTTTGCATAGACGTGCATCCGCCGCTAGGGTGAGGTAAAGCGGGTCGCCGGGACGGAGGGACCAGTCGCGCATGTCGCCAATTGTACGGGCAGATGGGCGGGTGGTCAAACAGGTATAATTTATTCTTATAGTCGGATGGTCCTGCAGCCGAATGTTCAAGACCGTCAGTCTAACCAACAAACCAGGAGACGAACTCATGGCTGGACTTTATTTCGAAGAATTTTCGGTCGGGCAAACGGTGAAGACCGCTTCACGCACCGTCAGCGAAGATGCCATTTTTAATTTTGCCGGTCTGACAGGCGACTACAATCAGATTCACACCGACGCCGAATTTGCCAGGACATCGCCCTTCGGTCAACGCGTCGCACACGGACTTTTGGGTTTATCCATCGCGACCGGCCTGATCATGCGCACCGGTCTGCTCGAAGGGACCGTGCTCGCCTTCCGCGAAATTCAGGAATGGAAGTTCGTCAAACCGATATTCATCGGAGATACCATCCACGCCGTGTTGACCGTCAACGAGACCAAAGCCCTGCCACGCATCGGCGGCGGCGCGTTGATCGCGAATGTGGAAGTCCGTAATCAAAGTGATGAAGTGCTCCAAAAAGGCGCATTGAATTTATTGATGCTGAGCAAACCGAAATAGGAATGTGATTGCGAATCCGCTTCGGGCCGTGTTTTGATATGCCTCGCAGCTACACGACTGCCAACCCTCGCAATGACAAAATAAACTTGATATGACTGAAGACGATAACGACAAACTTAAACGATTACTGCGTTCGGAAGATGAAACCCGGAAGGATTTGGATCCCGCGCCTCCCCCCGGCGGGACGACCGCTTCACGCAAAAAGACGGGAAATACTACACCGATTCTGAATCTTCCCGATCTCGACGAAAACAACATGCCGCTCCCCAGGCGGGTGGACGAAGTGGACGTGGAAGGCACGCGCGTCACGAATGCCGCCTACGAATCTGCAAAAGAGACAAAGCCGCCCAGGAAGGCACAGGTCCAGAATCAACGCCCTGCCTATCGACTGCCGGAAAATCAAAGCCCGCCCCGTGCGCATCAAAATCAATATCAAAGGGCTCCGCTGAGTCCCACATTTGCCGACCACATGGCGCTTTTCTTCGGCTCGATCGGCTCTTCCCTGCGCGGCAACAAGGGATGTCTGGTCCGCGTATTGGTCGTTTCCTTCTTCGCAATTGTGATTCTCGGCCTGTGCGCCGGTTCAATCCTGGTCTACCAGTACGCCCGGATCGCCAGCGCCTTACCCGACGTCAGCGATCTGAAGAACCGCACATCGCAATTCCAGACCACGCGCATCCTCGACCGCAATGGACAGGTGTTGTTCGAGCTCCTCGACCCGAACGCCGGGCGGCGCAATTACATCCCGCTCAGTGAAATTTCCCCGAACCTGGTCGCGGCGATCATCGCCACAGAAGACAAGGACTTCTACGACAATCCCGGTTTCGATCCCATCGCGATCACCCGCGCCTTGTGGGTGAACTATGTCACCCAGGGCGAGGGCGGCGGCGCCTCCACGATCACGCAACAATTGGCGCGCGCGCTCCTGCTCTCTCCCGAAGAACGCGCCCAGCGCACCGTCGAACGCAAGACGCGTGAGATCATTCTCGCCGCGGAAATCACCCGCCGTTACTCCAAGGATGAAATCCTCGAACTGTATCTGAACGAAATCTATTACGGCAACCTCGCCTACGGAATCGAAGCCGCGGCAAACACCTACTTCAACAAATCCGCCAAGGACTTGACTCTCGGCGAATCCGCCTTCCTCGCCGGTCTGCCGCAATCACCCGCCGTTTACGACATTTACACCAATCCCGAAGCAACCTTGATCCGCCAACAACAGGTCCTCGTCCTGATGTTCGAGTTGAGCCAGTTACAGGGCTGCATCGAAGTCAGCAACAGCGAGGAGCGTGTGTGCGTGGACCCGATCGCTGCGACCGAAGCCGCTAATCAAATAAAGAACTATCCCTTCATACCACCGGTCTTTGGCGATGCGAAATATCCTCATTGGGTCAATTTCGTCCGCGCCGAGCTGGAGAAACTATACGACGCCCAGACCATTTATCGCTCCGGTTTCGTTGTTTACACCACGCTCGACCCCGTGCTTCAAGATCAAGCCCAGCAACTGGTGACGGGTCAAGTCGCAAAGATGGTGGATAGCAACGCAAAGAACGGCGCGCTGGTCTCCATGCAACCCTCGACCGGACAGATCCTCGCCATGGTCGGCTCGCCCGATTTTACGAACGCTGCCATCTCCGGCCAGATCAATATGGCCATCAGTCCCACGCGCCAGCCGGGGTCCTCCATCAAACCGGTCACGTACGTCGCCGCATTCGAAAAAGGCTGGACGCCCTCCACTTGGATCTGGGATGTTCCCTCTCAATTTCCCGATGGTGCCAATCCACCCTATGAACCGCGGAACTATGATGGAAAATTTCACGGCGGTATGACAGTAAGGATCGCGCTTGCGAATTCCTTCAATATCCCTGCGGTCAAGACGCTTGAGTTCGTCGGCATTTACGATGATCCCAACACGCCCGAAAAGGACGGCATGATCGCCATGGCCGAACGCCTCGGCATCACCTCCTTCACGAGGGATGATTACGGATTGTCGCTTACTCTGGGCGGGGGCGATGTCAGTTTGATCGACATGACAAGCGCGTATTCCGTTTTTGCGAGCAGCGGGAAAAAGATTCCACCGGTTGCGATCCTCAAGATCACGACCTTCGACGGCGAAATTGTTTATGAATATAAAACGCCGGAGGGTGAGCAAGCCATCAGCGCCGAACACGCTTATCTAATTTCATCCATCCTTTCCGACAATCAGGCGCGTTCGCTCATGTTCGGACCCAACTCTGCATTGAACCTTTCCTTCCAGGTCGCCGCCAAAACCGGCACCACCAACGACATCCGCGATAACTGGACTCTCGGCTACACCCCGGACCTTGTCACCGGCGTGTGGATCGGCAATGCAGATTACACTCCAATGGTCAGTTCATCCGGCTTGAGCGGCGCGGCTCCCATCTGGTCACAGTTCATGGAATTTGCCGTGCCCTATCTCACCAACGGCTCCCCCACTCCGTTCAGCCGCCCTGCCGGCATCGTCGATAAAGTTGTCTGCCGTCTCGGCGGGACCGAGCCTTCCAATTTATGTCAATCCGAATACACTGAAATCTTTGCTTCCAACCAATTGCCGCTTCCACACGGGCAGGACCTTGCCCGCCGCGTCCGCATCGATCTATGGACCGGTTTTGAAGCGTCCGAGGCATGCGATGGTCCTTCGGACGAACAAGTGGTCCTGAATGTAAAAGATCCCTGGGCGCGCAAATGGTTCGAAACCGGAGATGGGAAGAGGTGGCTCGCAAGCAACGATCTTCCCGAAGACCCCTATTACGCGCCCGAACGTGAATGTCAGGAAGGCGACCCCGAGCCAGAGATCGAACTCGTTTTCAACGACGGGCAGGTCATTTCCAATCCGGTTTTGGAAGTGAAAGGCACTGCGAGCTCTGATGAAGGCTTCAAAGGCTGGAGGTTGGAATTTGGCATCGGTGAGAATCCCGGTAGCTGGAACCTGCTTGCCGAAAGCGATAAACCCGTGGAGGATGGAGTCTTCACCGTTTGGAATCTGACCGGCACACCGAACGGGATCATCACCCTTCATTTGACCCTCATCGGTGAACACGCCGAGGTGGACAGGCGCGTCCGACTCAACCTCAGCCTGCCGGTTCCCACCTTGCCTACGTCCACACCGACATTGACTCCCACAGAAACTCCGACGCAGGTCATCATTCCGCCCACCGACACGCCAATACTGACGCCATTCCCGACCGATACACCAACTGAAACGCCGACGCCATAGCATGAGAATCGGATGAAGAAAATGTTTGGGAGGCAGGACCAGATCCAGGTCCGGGACGAGGCGTGGATTCTTCATTGATTAAGACCTTGACTCAAACTCCCTGAATCCATATAATAGTCCTGTTGGATGTAAAAAACGAGATAACACCAGCAAGCGCTTGAGAAAAATACTCAAAGCGCTTGCATTTGTTTGTCTCTGGAGCGTGTCACCTACACGCTCTTTCGCGCGAACGAGTTTATCTTCTTAGGAGAGGATCCAGTGGAAACCAAGGGATTGACTGCACTCCGTATCAGCCTTGCCTCCCCCCAAACGATCATGTCCTGGTCGTACGGTGAGGTGCTGAAACCTGAAACCATTAACTACCGCCGCCTGCGCCCCGAAAAAGACGGCCTGTTTTGTGAAGCGATTTTTGGACCCACCCGCGACTGGCAATGCTACTGCGGCAAATACAAGAACCCCCGCTACAAAGGAATCGTCTGCGATAAGTGCGGCGTCGAAGTGACCCGCTCCTCCGTGCGCCGCGAGCGCATGGGTCACATAGCGCTTGCCTCCCCTGTGGCACACATCTGGTACACCCGCCGCATCCCGTCGCAGATGGGCATGCTGTTGGATATTTCCCGCCGCAACCTGGACCGGGTGCTTTACTTCGCCCAATACATCGTCACCTACGTGGACGAAGAGGCCCGCAAGAAAGCCCTCCAGCGACTCGAAGATGAGATCACCGTTTCCGAACGCGAGCAGGCTTCGGAGATCAACAACAACATCGTAGAGGTCAAGACCAAACGCGACGCCAGCATCGCCGAGTTGAAGCAGAAGCAGGCCACGCTCGAGCAAGGCTACGATGAAGGCATTGCCGAACAGCTCGACCCGATCATCAAAGAAGGTCAGAAACTGGAACGCATGCTCCAGGATCAGATGGGCGAGTTTGCCAAGAAAGCCATTGTCTTCGATAAGACCGGCGAAAAGATCGTGGATGCCGGCGATAAGATCGCCAGCAAGCACATCACCCTGATCCAGAAGACCGTGCAGAAACAACTCGAGTCTCTCGAGAACGAGTTGAAGGACAAGCGCCAGGCTGAGATCGAAGAACTGAAGGCCAAAGCCGCCACGATCAAAGCGCAAGCCGACACCGAAATGGAAGCCCTGCGCAATCAATTGGATTCGCAGACCACGGTTTCCTCGAACCAGTCCTCACGCCTGCGCGATGAATTGCTCGAACTGCGTCCCTTCACCTTCCTGAGCGAGATTCGCTACCGCGAGTTAAAACAGCGCTGGGGTCAGGTCTTCCGCGCCGACATGGGCGCCGAAGCCTTCTACGATGTGCTCGACCGCCTCGACCTTGACAAACTTTCTGAAGAGCTCTGGCACGAAGTGAAAACCACCAAGAGCAAGCAGAAGCGCAAGAAAGCCACCACCCGTTTGAAAGTGGTTGAAGCGTTCAAGCGTTCCGGCAACCGCCCCGAGTGGATGATCCTGACCGTGCTTCCTGTCATCCCGCCCGACCTGCGCCCGATGGTTCAGCTCGATGGCGGTCGCTTTGCCACGTCCGACCTAAACGACCTGTATCGCCGCGTGATCAATCGCAACAACCGCTTGAAGAGGTTGCTCGAACTCGGCGCGCCGGATGTCATCATCCGCAACGAGAAGCGCATGTTGCAGGAAGCGGTCGACTCCCTGATCGATAACAGCCAGCGCGGTAAGGCGCTCTCCCGCCGCGGACGCCGCGAACTCAAGTCTCTGAGCGATATGCTCAAAGGCAAGAAGGGACGCTTCCGCCGCAACCTGCTCGGCAAGCGTGTGGACTACTCGGGCCGCTCTGTGATCGTGGTCGGTCCGCAACTCAAATTGAATCAATGCGGTCTTCCCAAGAGCATGGCGCTCGAACTTTATCGTCCGTTCGTGATCGCGCGACTCGTGCAGAATGGCTATGCCGCCAACGTGAAAGGCGCCCGGCGCCTGATCGAACGCAACCGCCCCGAAGTGTGGGAAGCGCTCGAAGGCGTGATCGGCGACCGTCCCGTATTGTTGAACCGCGCTCCCACCCTTCACCGTCTCGGTATTCAGGCGTTCGAGCCTATCCTGATTGAAGGCTCAGCGATTCAATTGCATCCGCTCGTTACCACCGCCTTCAACGCAGACTTTGACGGCGACCAGATGGCGGTTCACGTTCCGCTTTCCCAGAAGGCGGTTCAGGAAGCACGCGATTTGATGCTCGCTTCCAAGAACCTGCTCAAACCAGCAGACGGTGAGCCGATCATCTCGCCGTCCAAGGACATGGTGTTGGGTGTGTACTATCTCTCGATGGAACAGAAAGCCAAGCACCGCGGCGATGGGCGCGCCTTTGCCGATATGGACGAAGTGGAACTTGCCTACGCGCTCGACCAGGTCGAAGTGCATTCCGAGATCAAACTGCGCGCCAATACCTGGTACGACGAAAAAGGCAAACGCCTGGCGGAGCCGCAGACCCGCGTCATCGACACAACCGTTGGTCGCGTATTATTGAACCGCATCCTGCCCGAGGAAGTCCAGTTCGTCAACAAGAAACTGGACAAGGGCGGCGTGAAGGACTTGATCGCCGAAGTCTACGAACTGTGCGGGCAGGAAGTCACCACCAATGTGGCTGACCAGGTCAAGAGCATCGGTTTCGAGTTTGCCATGAAATCAGGCACCACACTGGCAGTCGCCGATATTTCCATCCCGCCGGAACGCAAGCCGATCATTGACGAAGCGCTTAAACAGGTCGAAGTGGTCCAGCGCGACTTCCGCCGCGGTCTGTTGACCGAACAGGAAAAGAACGAACGCGAGATCCAGATCTGGCAGGAAACGACAGACAAGGTCGGCGACGCCGTAAAAAAGCACATGGATCCCGACGGGAATCTATCCACCATGGCGACCTCCGGCGCGACAAAGGGTGGTTTCTCCACCATTTCGCAGTTGGCGGGTATGCGCGGTTTGATGGCTGACCCCTCCGGTCGTATCATCCCCATGCCGATCCGCTCGAACTTCCGTGAAGGGCTTACCGCACAGGAATACTTCATCTCAACTCACGGCGCGCGCAAGGGTCTTGCCGACACCGCGCTCCGCACCGCGGACGCCGGTTACCTCACGCGACGTCTCGTGGACATTGCTCAGGACATTATCATCAATGAGCACGATTGCGGCACACGCGATGGCGTATGGATCCGCAAGGCGGACGATGTTGCGGGCCAATCGATGCAGGTGCGTATGTACAGCCGCCTCGCCGCCGACCGCATCCTCGACCCGAAGACCGGCGAAGTACTGGCCGAACCGGACGATGTGATCACCCATGAAATGGCCCGCGTCATTACATTTGCCGGCGTGACGGAAGTCAAGGTCCGCTCGCCGCTGACCTGCGAACTGGATCACGGCATTTGCGCCAAATGTTATGGCATCGACCTCGGTCGCGGTGTGATGGTTGAACTCGGCTCGGCAGTCGGCATTGTCGCCGCCCAGTCCATTGGTGAGCCGGGCACACAACTTACGCTCCGTACCTTCCACACAGGCGGTGTGGCATCCACAGGCGCCGCGGACATCACGACCGGTCTCCCGCGCGTCGAGGAAATCTTCGAAGCGCGCAAGCAGCCGAAGGGCGAAGCGGCGGTTGCCGAGATCAACGGCGTGGTCCGCGTGCAGCAATCCGAGAAATATGCGGACATGCGCGAAGTCCACATCGAACATGCCGAAATGGTGCACGATGAATATGCCATCCCCGAAGACTGGAAGATCATGGCAAAGGACGAATCGGAGGTTCAGGCTGGCGACATCCTCGCAACGAAGGATAAAGCCACCATTGTTTCCCAACACGGCGGTCGTGTTGCCGTGGAGAAAAAAGACCGCAAGGTGATCGTCTCCTATGAACAGCGCGAAGAAGTCGTCATGGACATCCCCAACACGTCGCGCATCCTCGTACGCGACGGCGCGCATGTGGAAGCCGGGCAGCCGCTGACCGAAGGCTCGCTCAATCCGCACCGCATCCTCAAGATCCAGGGACGCGACGCCTGCCAGATGTATCTCATGACCGAAGTGCAGAAAGTGTATCGCTCGCAGGGTCAAAACATCCACGACAAACATTTCGAGGTCATCATCCGCAAGATGTTGAGCAAGGTGCAGGTCACCCGCCCCGGCGACACCAAATACCTGCCCGGCGATGTGGTCGACCGCCTCGAGATCCGCAAACAGAATGAAGCGTTGATCGCGGAAGGAAAACAGGCGGCTCGCTTCAGCGAAGTCCTGCTCGGCGTGACCAAGGCTTCCCTCTCCACCGACTCCTTCCTCTCGGCTTCTTCCTTCCAGCACACCATCAAAGTGCTGGCTGGCGCCGCCATTGGTTCCACCACCGACCCGCTCTTCGGCTTGAAGGAGAACGTCATCATCGGCAAACTCATCCCGGCAGGGACGGGCTTCATCCACGGGCGTTTCACCCAGCCCGGCGAGGAACAACCCGCTTCAGACTCGGCCGAAGAAATTCCGCCAACCACAGCGGCAGACTAATTCAAAAAACGCCTCGGAATTTCATCCGGGGCGTTTTTTGTCACCGGCGTCGTAGAACAATTTGAATTTATATGAAACGAGTCAGTAAAAAACCGGAAGGACAGTCCACTCGCGGAAAGACCGCCGATAACCGGCTTCGGCGAGTCGACAACTTTCTCCTTCTTTATGAACCCTCGCTTCTCTCACGGACCGATGGCCTGTTTGCCGAGTCCCTGTTCGTGGATCTCGGTTATGGCTTTGATCCGCGAACCACGCTCGAAAGTGCATGGCGTTTCAGAAGATCGAATCCAAATCTAAGAATCCTGGGCGTGGAAATAGACAAGAAACGGGTGGAAGCGGCGCATCCCTTTGCAGATGAAAAAACATTCTTTCGACTTGGCGGCTTCAATCTGCCTTTGCTATCCGGCGAGACGGTGCGGCTCATCCGCGCCTTCAACGTTTTGAGACAATATGAAGAAAAAGATTTCGCTCCCGCCTATGAGCGGCTCGCGGAACACGTCCTCCCCGGCGGCTTGATGATCGAAGGGACATCCACGCCGTTTGGAAATGTTTGGTCCGCCAACCTGGCTCGCCGTAGGGATGTCATTCTGAGTGGCGCCTTGGGCCACGATGAATCTCCGTCCCAGTTGAAAGAGACCCTTCAGCCATTTGCTGGCTCCCTCAAGGTGACAAATGAATGGACGTTCGAGGCGTTGATCTTCTCCACGAATTTCCACTCCGGATTCGACGTCGAAGAGTTCCAAACCATCCTGCCGAAGAATTACATCCATTGCGTGGTAAGGGGCGAGCCGATTTATGATTTCTTCGAAGCATGGAAACGCTCCGCATTGGAGGCGGCATCCGCAAGGACGTTTGGATTGAAACAATGGTTCACAGCCTCGGCCGAATCGCTCTCAAAAAAAGGATTCGAACTTGACCTTCATAAAAAATGGCTGGGCAAGGGGTATTTGATCTGGCATCGATAGGGAACATTCGTTTGAAAGAGGGCGTCTTTGGCAAAGAGAAAGGAATTGTATGCGCCAACTTTCTGATCGCCGCTTTGTGTTTTTACTCTTTTTGTTAGGGGGTTTTGCCTGTGTCATCCCAGACGTGATGATGCCGGGGACCGACCCGATTCGTACCGCCGCCGCGCAAACTGTGATCGCGGACCTTACTCAAGCCATTTCTGAACCGGGGGCTTCCGCCCAACCCGCCTCAACCTCGACTGTTGTGGTTGTCTCTCCCACGTGGACGCCCTCTCTCACTCCTACCATCACACTGACCGCCACCCCGGTTTTCACTCCTACAGCGCTCATTCCCCAGATCACCGTTTCTGTTGATACAAATTGCCGGATAGGACCCGGGCGGGTGTATCCACGAGTGGGAGCCTTGTTGGTGGGTGAGATCGCTGAAGTGTACGGGCGCGACCCGACAGGCAGGTATTGGTATATTCGCAATCCCGACAAGGCCGACGGATATTGCTGGGTCTGGGGTGAATATGCCATATTGACCGGGGCTTATCTTTACTTACCGGTTTTCACACCTCCGCCCACGCCAACCCCCACCTTCACGCCCACTGTCACTATTACACCCACACTTCAACCGAATTTCACCCTCGCCTATCAGGGCAGCGATTTCTGTTCAGGTTGGTGGATGGAGGTACGTGTAAGGAATTCAAGTTCGGTAACATTTCGCTCTATGGAGTTCGATATCCGTGATTTGGTCGCAGGTCAAAAGTTAATCGCCCTCAGCGACGGTTTCGCCAATGTCGACGGCTGTTCGGCAATAACCACAAAGGATATCCTCGCTCCCGGCGATGAGTTTGTCATCAGTTCTCCGATATTCCCCTATGATCCGACTGGAAATGAAATGGCCGTTCATTTGACTTTATGCAGTCAGCCAAGCCAGAAGGGAGATTGCGTGAAGCGAAATATAAAATTTACCCCATAGCCTATATAATAAGCGCAAGGAAACCATTATGCCCCGATCCTGGAAGCTGTTTTCTCCCGTCATCGTGCTTGCAATGTTCGCATGTGCATTGCCCGGCATTGAACTGTCAAATTCTGATGCGGTCAGCACCTCGGCGGCGGAAACCGTCATTGCGGGGCTGACCCAGAATGTGACCGACACCCTTACGCCCACGTCCGCTCCAACCCTCACCCGCACATTCACGCCGACACTGATATACCCGACCGCTCGTTTTCCTAGCGAAACCCCCACCATTACCTTCACGCCACAAACGGGAACGCCATCCTTTCAGCCCACAAATGAGTTCACGAACACGTTGACGCCTGGCATTGTCATGATCAGTGTGACGCGCCCCACGCATTGCCGCACCGGGCCGGGAAAATCGTTCGAGATCGTCGGCTCGCTGCTGGTCGGCATGAAAGCCGCCGTGATTGCGCGCGACCCGACAAGCCAGTATTTCTACATCGACAATCCCTACGTTTTCACGGATTATTGCTGGGTATGGGGAGAGTATGCGGAGTTCGAGGGTGATCCAATCCTGCTTCCCGCTTTTACGCCGCCGCCCACGCCGACCTCCACAGCGACCCTTCCCCCAACGCTGAACTTCAAATTGAAGGGAAGCGGATTCCAATCGTGCAGCGGCGCATTCTGGATGAACCTCGAGATCACCAGTGAGAGCCAGTACGTGTTCGAATCTTTGCTTGTCAGCCTGCTGGATACGGATAGGAATATCACCCGTACACTCGCCACGGACAATTTTGTCGCCGCCATCGGCTGTGACGGGTTGAGCGTCAACGATAAGATCCCGAATGACACTGCCGTTCTCATCAGCAGCGCGAAGTTCAATTACAACTTCAAGGGAAATTTGATGCGCGCCAGTGTCACGGTCTGCACCAAAGACGGTCAGCAGGGAGCCTGCACAACGAAGGAAATCCCGCTGACGCCGTAAGCAGGCTATTCTCTTTTTCGTCGAATCAAGAAGAAGGGCAGGAGCAGAAGCGGAATGGAAATCAGCAAGCCGATCAAACCGCCGATGCCGAACACGCCGCCAATGGATGCGATGGCATACTCGGCATTATCGATCGTGTCCGTACTTCCATCCGAAAAATAACAAGTGATCTCAACAGTGTGGCCGCGTGTGCCGGATGGACTCGATGTGGTGGGTGTGGACGCGCCCTCTTGCAGTGACGTGCTTTCCGCGCTGGGGCAGTACATGGCGACGGCTATCTTCTCGGTAAGATTGGGGACGGCAAACAACGCGGGACCGATCATAAACGTTGTTACGAATAAGATCCCGCTGGAAACGAGACAAAGCAAAATCCACGCAATGACTCGTGCGATCCAGACTTCTTTAGATGTGTTCAATTTCATGGGGCACCTTTGATGACCTTTATTTTACAACTTCTTTTGATTTTGGAATCATCCAAAAGTGCGGGGCTTGACGCATCTCCTCTTTCCCCGTAAGATAAACCCCGTAATAGAACATTAATTCACCACAAAAATTTTACCGCAAAGCATGCCAAGCGCGCGAAGAAGTATATTTTTTTCTTTGCGACCTTAGCGTTCTTTGCGGTTCAAAAAGGATTTTTTCATGGAACTCGGTATCGTACGAAAAATAGACATCGACAGCGAAATGCAGCAGGCGTACCTCGATTACGCCATGTCTGTCATCGTCTCTCGCGCGCTGCCGGATGCCCGCGACGGGATGAAGCCGGTACAACGTCGTATCTTGTACGCAATGTACGATATGGGCATCCGCAATGACTCGCCATATAAAAAATCCGCGAGAATCGTGGGGGAAGTACTCGGTAAATATCACCCACACGGCGATTCGTCTGTGTATGAGGCGATGGCGCGTCTCGCGCAGGATTTTTCCATGCGCACCATGCTCGTGGATGGACAGGGGAACTTCGGTTCGGTCGATGGCGATCCCCCCGCCGCGATGCGTTATACCGAGGCGCGTCTCACCGCCGCCGCGCTCGATATTTTGAACGACCTCAACAAAAATACCGTTGACTTCGTCTCCAACTTTGACGATACGCTTGAAGAACCGAGCGTGCTGCCTTCCGCGATTCCGAATCTGCTTGTGAACGGCGCGACGGGTATCGCCGTGGGCATGGCGACTTCGATCCCGCCTCATAACTTGAGTGAAGTTGTGGATGCCCTCGTGTTCATGCTCGAACGCTGGGAGAAGCTCGACGACATCGACGTCGAGCAGTTGATGAAGTTCGTGAAGGGACCGGACTTCCCCACCGGCGGTCTCATCATCGAAGAAAAAGGTGATGAGGGGATCGAATCCGCGTACGGCTCGGGGCGTGGACGCATCACTGTGCAGGCAAAGGCGCACATCGAAGAGATGGAACGCGGCAAGAGCCGTATCATCGTCTCGGAACTGCCGTACATGGTCAACAAGTCGAGTCTGATCGAGCGCATCGCCGAACTGGCGCGCGACGGTCATCTCGAAGGGCTTTCGGATTTGCGCGATGAATCGGACCGTCAGGGCATGCGCATCGTCCTCGAACTGACCAAGAACGCTGATCCGAATTTCGTTTTGCGCGATCTCTACAAACGCACTCCGATGCAGACCACCTTCAGCATCAACCTGCTGGCATTGGTGGACGGCGAACCACGCACCTTAACTCTCAAACAGGCGCTGCGCGTCTATTTGGAACACAGGCTGACGGTCATAAAGAGGCGGGCGCAATTCGAATTGGAAAAGGCAAAAGCGCGGGCGCATATCCTCGAAGGGTATCTCGTCGCGCTCAAGAATTTGGATGAGATCATCAACCTCATCCGCTCGGCCGCGGATGTCGATACGGCTCGCGCCAAGCTGATGAAGCGCTACAAGCTGACGGAGTTGCAGGCGAATGCGATTCTCGATATGCAGTTGCGCCGTCTTGCCGCGCTCGAACGCAAAAAGATCGAAACCGAATACAAGGAAGTAACCGCGCTCATCAAGGAGTTGACCAAACTTTTGAAGACACCAAAGTTGATGCGCGATGTGGTTGCCGAAGAACTCTTAAAGGTAAAAACGGCTTACGGTGACCGGCGGCGCACGCAGGTCGTCAGCGTGAAGGAAGGCGCGAAGGCGGGTTCTGCGATCACTGCCAGTCAACTGCCGCATGCCTCGGTGTGGATCGGCGTGACCGACGATGGTTTGGTCTCACGCACCGCGGACGACAAACAACCGCGTCACTCGGGCAACGATGCGCCGCGATTCCTGGTCAAAGCCTCAACCACCGATACCATTTACTTTGTGAGTAAACTCGGTAAAGCCGCCGCGGTCGCCGCGCATTTGATCCCCGAAGCGGGAAAATTGAGTCAGGGTGTGCCATGGCATCGCGTCTCGCCGTTGAGTGACACAGATACCTTGGCAGCAGTCTTTGCCTTGCCAGCGAATAAATCTGCGTTAGGTGAAGAGATCTGTGTCCTCACCGCCACGCGCTTCGGCATGATCAAGAAGAGTCTCGTCATCGAGTTGCCCGGTCCATCGTCGCAGACTTTTGCGCTGGTCAAAGTCAACGAAGGCGACAAACTCAACACGGTTGCCATCACCGACGGGAAAAAGGAAATATTGCTTGTGACTGCCAGCGGAATGGCGATCCGCTTCAAGGAAGACGACGTGCGCCCGATGGGTCTCGTCGCCGCGGGCGTGAACGGCATGAAACTCGAAGACAAGGACGAAGTCGTCGGCGCGGAAATTCTGCCTGCCGAAGGCGATATCTTCCTGCTGACCAATGACGGCAAAGCCAAGCGCGTGGACCAGAAAGACTTCCCCGTGCAGGGACGTTACGGCAAGGGCGTGGTTGCATGGGACTTGCCGGGTAAATCGGCTCTCGCCGCTGTTGCCTCTGGCAAGCCGAATCACGTCGCGACGATTCACATGACCAAGGGCGCGCCGAAATCAACGAGATTGGATGCCGCCGGTCTGCGCAAACGCGCATCCGCGAAAGGCGATGTTGTCGTCGAAGTCAAACCCGGAGAAACGGTCACTGCGCTGGCGGTGGGTTGGATGCTGGAGAGTTATGTGAAAGTGAAGGAAGAACCGAAGAGGAAAGAAGGAAAGCGTCGCCCTGAGCGTGCCGAAGGGAGGAAAGAAAAGGCTAAGATGAAAAAAGTTGCCAAGCCTGCTGCAAAAAAGAAAGCGGTGAAAACGGCGACTAAGCCAGTGAAATCGAAAAAGAAGCCCGCACTAAAGAAGAAAAGGAAGTAGGTAGCTCATCAATCGTTGACGATGTAAGTCCTCCTGGGTTCAGGCATGGGGAAATCCTCCTGTCACACCATATTTTAACCTCAAAACTGCTGTATACTGCTTCGAACCGGCAATATTTCCCGAGCAAACTTACAGGTAACGATATGAAACCCAACCGCCTCCCTTACATCCTCCTGATCTCCTCCATGCTGGCGTGCAATTTTATCGCCAACTTTATTACTCCCCCAACTGCCACGCCTGTTCCCACCTCCACGCCGACACCGCTCGCGCCTGCCTACATCCCACCGAACTGCCAGAATATTCCGCTGGCGACGGTTCCTCCCGCCACGGCGCTGGCTCAACCCACGCCGGAACTGCAAGTCAATCCCGAGATCTCAAAGGATACCCAGCGCGAAGTGTTCAACCAGATGGTCTCGACCATCGAGGATGTTTATGTCTATCCCGATTTCAACGGGAAGGATTGGAACGCCATCGCTGCAAATTATCGCGCCCAAATCGAGGCGGGTCTTTCCACCGAGCAGTTTTACAGCGCGATGCAAGCCATGATCGTGGAACTGGGTGACGAACATTCCGGGTTCGAGTCGCCAGCCGATGTGGCGCAGTCCGAGGCGGATCTTTCCGGGAATAACGATTACGTCGGGATCGGCGTTTACATCCTGCCGCAATTGGAAAAGAATCAGGCGACGGTCATCTTTGTCTTCCCCGGCTCGCCCGCCGAACTCAGCGGATTGAAACCGCACGACACCATCCTCGCCGTGGATGGCCTGCCGATCGCTGCCAATGGAGAAAGCTATCTTTTCCTTGCGCGCGGACCGGAATGTTCCGCCCTCGTATTGACGGTGCGCTCGCCGGGCGGGGAACCGCGCGATGTGATGATTGTCCGCCAGCGGATTCAAAGCCCGCTGTTGATCGACGCGCGCCTCGTCCCGACTTCGGACGAATCGCGCATCGGATACATTTTCCTCCCAACGTTTTTCGACCAGACCATTTCCGGTCAGGTGGAGGATGCGCTGCGGAGTTTCGGTCCACTCGACGGATTGATCATCGACAACCGATTGAACGGCGGCGGGAGCAGTGACGTGGTGGAACCCATCCTCTCGTTTTTCGCATCCGGCACGATGGGTGAATTCGTAAGCCGCGACGGAAAACGACCGCTGACGATCACGGCGAATCCCATCGAAAATTCACAGGACGTTCCGCTCGTAATTCTGGTCAGCGAGGAAACCGTCAGTTTCGGCGAGATCTTCTCCGGCGTATTGAGGGATTCAGGGCGCGCGCAGATCGTCGGTCAGACCAGTTTGGGGAACGTGGAGATTCTCCACGGCTATGATTTCCCGGACGGCTCCCGCCTTTGGATCGCGGCGGAGACCTTCGACTCGGCGTTTTCGGATACGGATTGGGAAAAGACCGGCATCATTCCGGACCTCGCAGTGACCGCCGATTGGGATGAGTTTATCTTTGAAACCGATCCGGCAATCCCTGCGGCTTTATCGCTGCTGGGTCGCCAGTAAAAAGCCAATTTTACAGCCATGAACTATGTCATCCAGCCCGACTCTAAGGACCGGATCATAAAGGTAAGAGCAAAAGGCAAATGGGACCTGGAATTCGGTCGCGCCATGAGCCGCGAGATCGCCGGGACGGTGGATGCGACCCATTTACGGCTTGTCCTGGTGGATATGCGTCAGGTGGTGATCCGCGCGTCCATCCTTCAGATTTACGAACGGGTAAAGGAATTATGGGATGAACATCAAAGCGCCAAACAGACCGTTTGGAAGGTGGCGGCGGTCTTAACGCTGGACGACCAGGAGTTCAGGAAGGAGATGCAGTTTTTCGAGAACACCGCTCAAAATCGCGGGCTTCCCTATCGCATATTCAGCGAAATGGATGAGGCGTTTGGTTGGTTGGCCAGCCCATAATCCTTCTCTTTCGGCACAAGGTTCGCGTCGTGAATGGGCTTTTGCATCCCTGCCTGCGAACTGCCGCTCATCGCGAAGGCGAATGATGGCAGTGAAGCAATCTCGAAATCCTGGGGAAATCATTCCTTCTTCAAGGATTGCAATCGTTCCGCCAATTCCGTTTGTATCTCGCTGTAGGCTGACTTCCCAGCCACATTCAGCATCTCATGCGGGTCGTTGACCAGATCATACAATTCCGTTTCCCCTGTGGAGTATTCGGTATATTTCCATTCAGGCGTGCGAATGGTATAGAACTCGGGAATCATCGAGCCGACTCCCTCTTCGGTGGGCCAGTGTTCGAGTAAAAGGGCGTCTCGCCACGGCGCAGTTGGGTCTTCAAGCAATGGACTCATGTTCAAGCCATCCACAGTATCGGGAACGTGGAACCCCGCCCATTCTGCAATTGTGGCATAGAGGTCGATGTTGGCGACGAGACTGGAATCGATTCGCGGTTCGAAGTAGCCCGGTCCATACACGATGAACGGGACTTTGACGCAGGCTTCGTAGGGACAGTTCTTCGTCGCGCCGAAGCGGTGATCGCCGATGGTCAGGCCGTTGTCTGAAGTAAAGATGATGATGGTGTTCTCATCCAGCCCGGCTTTCTTCAAAGCGGCGGCAATGGAAGCGACGCCGTCATCCACGGAGAGGAGCGAGCGTAGGATCTGCAAATGGATGGTATCCAGCTCGGACTCTGAAAGAGGCGAGAGGTCCCCGATGTAATCCGGCTTGTCGCGGATGTTCTCCTCGTTGAAACTGGGCGGGCGGTATTGCACCCAATCCCAGCCGGTGCTGGCGCGGAAGGAATCCTTGTGGCGCGGCGCGCGGATGTAGGGGGAATGCGGGTTGTAGTAATTGACCGTCATGAAGAACGGCGTGTCTTTCGAATCGCGAATGAAAGCCAATGCCAGACTCGTAATAACGTCGGCGCTGAAGTTGAAATCGTTGCGTTTGTATTCGACGATCTCGCCGTTCTGTGAAAGGCTGAAGTTGTAATAATACTGAAGGTTGCCCGCCTCTTCCCTTTCCACGATGTTCCTGCCGAGAAAAACATTCCACACATCCCAGCCTGGTTGTACGACGCCGAGAGGCGCCAGGTCATCGTAACCGTTCATGTATTTGCCGAGATAAGCCGTATGGTAACCGCACTCCTTCAATTGGATCGAGAAGCTGGTTTCCGCATCGAACTTTGGCGCGCCGCCCATGGGCAGGTTGTTCGTCAACACCTGATGGTTGTGCGCATACTGGCCGGATAAAATGCTCGCGCGGCTCGGGCAGCACAATGGCGTGGTGGCAAAGCTGTTCTCGAAGACGACGCCGTTCTTCATCAATTCGGTTTTGACGAAAGGCATGTAATCGACGGTGTGATAGGGCTGGTCGTCGGTGACGATGAGGATGATGTTCGGGCGCGGGTCGTTAAATCTCTCCGGCGTGGCGGGAGATGGGATGTCGATATCGAAGATCGTCGGCACATGATCGATGACGGGCGTGGGAGGGTTGTATGGCGGGGGCAGTTCTTCTGTGACGCAGGCGGAAAGCAGGAATGCACATGCAACGAGCAGGATCCGTTTCATCCCAAATTCCCAACCAGGTCCAACTCCGGCGCGATCCTTCGCATGGCTTGAATTACATTGCCGACGTGTTCCCACAAGTCCACGCCGAATTCCTTTGCGGCGCGTTCCATCTCCCCGCGGTCCGTCCCGGCGGCGAAGGCTTTATCCTTCCACTTCTTTTTGACCGAACTCGCTTCGAGATCGTACAACGAGCGCGATGGGCGGACGAGCGCAACGGCGGTGATGAGTCCGGTCACTTCGTCGCAGGCGCAGATGGCTTTGCGTCGTATCGTGTCGCGAGGCAGGTTGAGATGGTCGGCGTGACTCAGGATGTCCTGAACAATATCTTCTGGCACGCCGCGTTCGCGCAGGATGGGTGCGCCGTCCTGCGGATGATGTTCCAGGGATGGGTGGATCTCCCAATCGAAATCGTGCAGCAGACCGATCAAGCCCCAGGCTTCCACATCCTCGCCGAATTTCTCGGCGTAGAAACGCATCGCGGCTTCAACGGACAGCATATGCCGCACCAACCCCTCGTTCTTGACATATTCGCGGACAAGGGCAAGGGCTTCTTCATGAGTCATATCGATTCTCCAGTTTGAATGTCATTGCGAGGACGATCGTCCGAAGCAATCCAACCATAGAATAATGAGACTGCTTCGCGCCAGGTCTTGATATGGCTTCGCCCTACCCGACCAGCGGCGCTCGCAGTGACACTATTGTATCGGCTCCGGCTCGCCCAAAACGGGCAGCGGCTTCGCGACCAGCATATCCCATACGGCTTGGGAAGCGGCAAAGGTCTCGCGAAGGTTCCACCACAGGCGCGCGCGTTTGAGGAAATAACGGTTCGCCGCCTCGACTCCCGTCGAGTCGATGCCGAACCAGTTGCATAGCGCCAGCGCCCTCGGCATATGAAAATCCTGCGTGATCAAGATCGCCTTGTCAACGCCGAAGATGTCCTTTGCGCGGTAACAGGTATCGTACGTGCGCCTGCCCGCGTAGTCGAGTACGATGTCTTTATCGGGCACGCCGTGTCCGAGCGCGAACTGCCGCCCGGCTTCCGGCTCATTGTATTCGATAAAGCGGTTATCGCCGCTGATCAGGATTTTTTCGATCTTCCCGGCTTGATATAAGTTGACAGCCGTCAACATGCGGTCGCTCAGCACCGGTCCAGCCGAGCCGTCGCGCAGCAAACCAGCGCCGAAAACGATCGCGATTCGTGTTTTGGGCACTTCGCCCGCTGTATACGTTCTTGGGATCGCGTACAGCCCCATGACAATTCTTGGCAACAACAAACAAACGGCGGCTGCGAGCAAAGCCCGCCAAAAAAATTTCAAGAACTTACCGAACATCGCGCTATTCTATCAAATCCAGCAGGTCCAGCCCCGAGGCGGTCACATAGACAATGAACTCCGCGTATGCGGCATCGTCCACCGGCGACATCTCATCGAAGCCATAGATCGTCTGCATGGCAGCTTTGCCTTCGGGCGTCGTCATGAAATCGATGAGCCCGCGTTGGATGCCGCGCCGCATTTCAAAAGGCAGCGCTGCAGACATGGAAATATTTTCATAAGGGATGATGGCGGGGATGCGCCACGCCACAAGGATCCTGTCCATCACGTCGGGATAATCCGCTTCGAGGACGGGGGATTCGCGGGCATCGACGAAAGTCGCGCCGAAATCGCAGATGTCATCAGCGTAGACTCCGCGCACCACATTGGGCTGGCCTTCGAGAAATGCCCCGGCTCTCGTCTGGACCTGGGACCGATTCAGCAATCCGAGCGGCACTACATACCCCGAAGGCGAGACCTCGTCGCTCCAGCAGGGCTTTTTATCGGCGAATTGTTTCAGGGCGGAGGCGGCGTCTGTGATGTTCTCTCCGCGTGCATCGTCGAAGTAGGCGGTGAATTCGCCATCGCGGTTGATGACGATTTGCGCCCCATAGAACATCCCTCCGTTGCGGACTCGCGCCAGCAATGCCGTGACCGAATTATTCTCGCGCGCAAGCACGAATGCATACGGCGAAAGCGAAGCGATGTGGGCATTCCCGTTTGCAAGCGACTCGACCAATTTTTCTTCCGAGGCGGGAATCACTGTCACGATGCGGTACCCTGTCCGTTCTTCGAGATAGGCGGCAAGCCTGTCGCCCGCAGAGATGACAGGATCGGTCGGGCGCGGGTTTGGAGCGAGGGCGAGGATCAAGGGATTGTTTTCAGTGCCGGGCTCGGGAGGAGTCTGAGGCGCTTGTGTGGGACCGGGAGTCGGCGTGCTGGTAGGAATCGCTGTGGGAGTCCCCAACGTCACCTGCAACGGAAATGAACATCCAAGCGTAAAGAATAGTGTTATCGTAAGCAGGACTTTTCTGGTATCGAGCATCATGACCTTGCTATAATAATGCAGGTTTCGAAAGGACGAAAATGAAAAACACGTTTAACACGATCATGTCCATCCTGATTTTGGTGGTGCTTGCCGCCGGGGTCTATTTTATCGTAGAGACCGTGCGTGAGACCGCCGCTGCGGCGTCGCAGCCGATCGAGCAGGTGAATCAAGCCAATTATGCCCTGCAGACTCAGATGGCGCAATTGATGAATCCCACACCCACGATCATCCCGGACCCGGTGACATACATCAATGAGATTCGCGCGCTCGCCCGGTTGGAGACGATCCAGTACAGCGTTTCTCAGGTGATGACGGGCGAGGATCGGCAGGGGACTCTCGGCTTTGCCTTTGGTACAAAGATCCTTGTCGTTGTGCATGGCTCCGTGATCGCGGGAATCGATATGGAGAAGATCCAGCCAGGAGATATGCGTCTCGAAAATGGGATTTTATACGTGAACCTTCCCCCGGCTGAAATTCTTGCTGTCACGCTGGATACGGAGAAGGTCGAAGTGTACACGCTTCAGGAAGGGCTGCTGGCAGATGTGGACCCGACTCTGGTTTTGCAGACCATTCAGGGCGGGCAGGACAAGATCCTGAGCGTTGCGCTGGATGATGGGATCCTCCTCCAGGCGGAGCAGAATGCCGAAGCATACTTGTTGAGATTCTTCAGCGCGCTTGGGTATGACACGGTCATCTTCCCTCAGGATTAAGCGGCCCGACCATTCGAGAGACCTGACAGGTTTTAGAGACCTGTCAGGTCTTTTTTTTCTATGGCGTGCAACTCACAGGGAAGGAAACCTGTTCCGTTATTTCATTCGGCGACAGAATCTTCAGCTTCACCCAGTATTCGTTCGGGGCGTTGATGCGGTAGAACTCGTTGATGACCTGCATGCCCGATTGTTCATAGATCAAAGTGCCCACATCCGAGACGACGCCCGTGCTCGCCTCCCACTGCCATGTGAGCAGGGTGGGACCATTCGTGGTGATCTCCGCTTCGAAGAAAACTGTCTGCGGGAATTGGTCGCAATTGACGACGATCCGGTTCGGCTCGACGCGCAGATCCACTTTCGTCACGCTGACGAAAGGGTCTGAAACAACAGGCAGGAGAGAAGCATCGCCGCGTTCATCCGTAACCTCGGACGAGACCCAGCAAAATCCGCCCGGGTTGATGGGATCTTCGACTTGCCACCAGGTTGAATCGTCGTTCCGTCCCACAGCCACAAGCGTTCGACCCTGGCGAATCTCGTTCAGGCTTAAATAAACCGTTCCGGGACCAAACCTGCAATTGGCAAGTTCCACGATCACCTGCACTCCGATTTCAACAGGCATAGGAGTAGGTGTGACGGGCGGCTGAGTGGGATCAGTTTGGGTTGCGGGAACAACCGTCGGCGTGGAGGGAGGCGGTGCGACCTGGTTCACGCATCCCGCCAGCACAATTACAAGTCCCGCAAGCAGGGCAAGGCGATTCATTTTTCCTCCTTTTTCAAAATATCCATATAACTACAGACGACACGTCCTCGGAAAATCGGTATTGCGGAAATAGAAAATATGTTCTATACTATTGTATCTTAACTCCTGCCATGCTCCGGTTTCATCAGCCTTCATCTCCTTTGGGAAGATTTGTCGAATCCCTGGTGTATTTCGAGGGGCTCGACCCTGCCCATTCGCTGGAACGCTTCCTGCCGGACGGCAACACGGAATTGATCTTCAGCCTTTCGGATGAGCCCCAGCACATCCATGATAATGTCACTTTGAAAGTCGTTCAATCCTGCCATCGGTCATGGGTCAGCGGAGTGCGCACACAACCCATCACCATCCCTTCCGGCAGGAACAGCCGCATGCTGGTGGCGGCTTTCCGCAAAGGCGCGGCTTATCCCTTCTATCCCTTCCCCATGCATGAGATCATGGATACGGTTGTGAACGCCGATCTTGTCTTTGGCAGCAGCATCCTTTCCCTGCGGGAGCAATTGCTCGCCTCAAAATACGTCGAGGTCATGTTCCATCTGGTCGAAAAATTCCTGCTCGAACAAGCCGGGGATCGTATCCATCTCGAATCCCCTTCGCGTTGTGTGGAGTTCGCCGTAAAGTATCTCGTCTGCGAGCCGCACAAAACCCGCCTGCTGAGCCTTTCAGACCAGATCGGGTATTCGCAAAAACATTTCATCGATCTTTTCAAGAAACAGGTAGGCGCGACTCCCAAACGCTACCTGCGGATTCTCCGTTTTCAGCACGCGATTCATAAATTGGAAGCTCACGCCTCACCCCCCGATTGGACCGGGTTCGCCCTCCGAACCGGATTCTACGACCAGGCGCATTTCATCAACGATTTCAGGAGTTTTTCCGGCTTTACACCCGCCGAGTATCTGCGTTCGAAAGTGGATACCTTGAACTACGTGCCGGTCCTGTAGGTAAATATTTTCCAATACGCGCAGTGTCGTCTCCGATAGGATTATATTCACGCCATTTCATATCCAAAGGAGATAAAACCATGGAAAACCTTTTTATCAATCATCTGGCTGTATTCGTTTGCGCGATTGCCAACCTCGCCCTGGGCGCATTGTGGTATTCGCCCGCGCTTTTCGGCAAGGCATGGCAAAAAGAAGCCGGTCTGACCGACGAGCAACTTGCCAAACAGAATCCCGCCAAGACCTACGGGCTGGCTTTCCTTTTCTCGTGGGTCATGTCCTACAATCTCGCATTCTTTTTGGGGGATTCCGCCACAACACCGGCATGGGGCGCGACGGCGGGCTTCCTGGCCGGGTTCGGCTGGGCAGCATTGACGATCGCCATCATTGCCCTCTTCGAACAACGCTCGTGGAGATATATCTTCATCAACGGCGGATTCATCACTGTATACTTTACCCTGATCGGCTTCATCCTCGGCATCTGGCGTTAAAGGAGCAGCGACATGAGCAGTCTCGATAAAGCCATCCAAACCCAACTGGAAAACATCCAGAAGAAGACCGGCAAATCGCTTGCAGAGTTGGCCGCGATCGCAAAAAAGAGCGGGTTGACCAAACACGGCGAATTGCGCGAAATGTTCAAGGAAAAATTCGGGCTGGGTCACGGCGATGCAAACACCCTCGTCCATCATGTGCT
Organism: Candidatus Villigracilaceae bacterium; assembly: GCA_026645935.1. Classification (GTDB taxonomy): domain Bacteria; phylum Chloroflexota; class Anaerolineae; order Anaerolineales; family Villigracilaceae; genus Villigracilis. Next base: position 143,751 of record JAPKMP010000005.1, read on the forward strand.
CAAGTCTGACGGCACAAGCGCCGCGGCAGGCAAGGCAATGGATGTGGTGTTGGAAGAAATCTATTCCGGAGCCAGAGCCGCCCAGCGTCCCATCCATGAGGCGTTGATGAAGCAAATCAACAAGTTCGGCGAATTCGAGATCGCGCCAAAAAAGGGATACGTCAGCCTGAGGCGCAAGAGGCAATTTGCCATGATCGGACCAAAAACGAATGCTCGTTTCGAGGTGGGCATCAACTCAAAGGGGCTGAATAAAAATCCGCGACTTATGGCGCAGCCCAAAGGGAGCATGTGCAATTACATCGTGGCGCTGACAGACGCAGGGGAAGTCGATGCGGACCTGATCGCTTGGATCAAATCCGCGTATGAGGAAGCCGGGTAGATTCTATTATCAAAGGAGATCAAATGTCGCAACCGTTTGTTTGTCATGTGAAGTGGGGCACATCCGACCCTGCCGTGCTGGAAAGATTCCTTTCACAATTGTTCGGTTGGAAGTTCCAGGCCTTCGCCCCGGGTTATCTGATGTACCTGCCCGAAGGCGGGGGTGTGAGCGTGGGAATCAACGCATCCACGCAGATGAGCCCCGGCGGATCGCCGAATGTGTCGATCCGCATTGAGGATATCGATGCCATCCTGTCCAAGGCACAGGAACTCGGCGGGCGCGTGGCAGTGCCGAAAACCATGATAGGGAACGGCGCCTTTGCCTTCATCAATGCGCCTGACGGCAACATCATCGGCTTGCAACAATTATGATCCATATCGTCTTCGGAGGTTTTCATGACGGTTGAACAGGCTTTCAAGAACAACCTTATTCAATTAATGACCGAGACGTTCGAGACGCCGATGGGAATCTATCTCGACCCCGGGACGTCGCTATTTCAAACGCTTGATGCGATTTCCGCCGAAGAAGCATCGGTCCCCGTCGGCAGGAAGTGTGCCTCGCTTGCCGCTCAGGTGGCGCATGTGACCTTCTTCATCGAATCCTTCGAGCGATTTGCCCTGCAGGGCGACGACAGCCCGCGCGATTGGGGCTTGATCTGGCGCACGGTGGAAAAGGTCACACCGCATGAATGGGAAGAGTACAGATCGAAACTGCGCGGCGCTTACGAACGCATGATGAAACTCTTCAACGAGAATACCGCCTGGAACGAAGACAGCATCGGGGGAGCACTGTCCATTGTGGTGCATTCGGCGTACCATCTCGGCGAGATCCGTCAGGCGTTATGCATCTTGAAAAGTTGAGGCGATCTTATGATCTCCTTTGACACCAGGGCAATCACAGAAGAATAACGAAAGTCAGGTCAATCACATGAAATGGATCGTAGCCATCCTTGTCTTTCTTACCGCCGGGTACATGCTTTTCGACGGCGTGCGCGCATTGACGGTCGGTGATTACATCACACCAGGGAGCGGAGAGCATGCCGGTCAATTGGGAGCGTGGGCGGGGCTGGTTTCCTACATTGGCTTCGACCCGCGTTCCGCATTCATAAAATCCATCTTTGTCGTGTACGGTCTGGCCTCATTGATCGCACTCGGCGCATATCTAACAAATCAGCCCTGGGGGCGAGGCGCGCTAATGATCACCGCTTTATTTGGGTTATGGTATCTGCCCATCGGCACGGCAACCAATATCACAGTTCTAATCCTTCTATTCTTACAAAAGAGATAGGCAAATCTTTCCAGCCTGCTCCGAAAGTGAGGCAGGCTGTTTTGCTTTTTCGGTATAATTTTGGGGATGGTTTTCAAACGGATCGTCCTGACACTGCTCCTCACGTTGGGGATAACCGCCTGCGCTTCCTTCGGGGTTCGAGGCACGCCCACCCCTTCCGAACCGACACAAACTCCCGCGCCGCCCACCCCCACCCCGCCGCCTTCCGCGGCATCTGTCAATGGAGAATACATTACAATCGCCGAGTTCGAAGCGGAGCTCGCGCGATTCAAAACCGCGCAAACCGCGCTGGGACTTTCCTTCACAGATGAGGATGCCAATAAAATCGTTCTTGAAGACATGATCGCCCAGTTCTTGTTGAGTCAAGCCGCAAGGGAGGAAAACTTCGAAGTCAGCGACTCAGACCTCCAGTCCAGGATCGATGCGCTGGCGAGTCAACTTGGGGGCGCCGATGCGTTGAGTCAATGGCAGTCTGCGCACGGGTATGACGATGCATCCTTCCGAATCGCGTTGAAGCGTTCCATCGAAGCGGCCTGGATGCGTGACAATATCATTGCGGCTGTACCGGCATCTGCGGAGCAAATCCACCTGCGCCAGATTCTGACCTATAATGAGGCGGACGCTCAATCGGCTTTGCAGGAGTTGAACGCGGGAGCCGATTTCGACGAGCTGGCAAGCCAATACGACCCGGTGACGAACGGTGAACTCGGCTGGGTGCCGAAAGGCTACCTGCTGGATGCGACTGCGGACGAAGCCGTCTTTGCCTTGCAAGCCGGGGAAGTGAGCGGCATCATCGCCACTGAAGCCGGGTTTCATATTTTCAAAGCCATCGAACGCGGAGAACACCAACTCTCCCCCGATGCCCTGCTTGCTGTGCAGGAACTTGCGTTGAAGGAATGGATCTCAGTGCAGCGCGAAAAAAGCGAGATCGTGATTGCGCCGTAATCTTCTTCGAGTGATGTTGGAGTGAATTCATGAGCAAAAGCAAATTCGATTACGACGATGCCCCGCCGGAGCGCGAACCTGCGCGGATCGAACTCTGGGACATGCTGAGCATTCTCACCCTTCTGCTGACGTTGTGCATTGGGGCGTACTTCGTTGCAGTCTTCGCAAACCCAAGTGCAGCGTTCAATTTATTGAAACCCGGTCGCAACGATCCACCCACGCCAACCATCACCCAGATCCAACCGCCCTCCACATGGACGCCGACACTCCCCGGTCCCTCGGAAACGCCAACACTCACCCTTCTCCCGACGATCACGCTTCCCGCCACGCCGACATTGGTCTCATTGATCACGCCCTCGGTTACCCCCACCCCGACCCGCACACCCAAAGCGCCGTTTACTCATACTATTTCACAAATTAGCAGTGAGGCATATCATCCTGAGCTAGGATGCAATTGGCAAGGTGTCGCAGGGAGAGTGGTAGGCCCAAATAACGAAGAACTTAATGGTTATATTATTCTTTTGAATGGTTTCTATAATGGAAAATCATTCGAAGAGTATAAGGCGGCAGGGATAGCTCAAATTTACGGCAGATCAGGGTTTGAATTTCAATTAGAAACCGGGAGTTCTCCAATAGACTCTAAGGGCTTGCTTGCTATACAGGTTTTCGATTTTCAATCAGGACGACCTGTTACCGATAAAATACCAATCGATACATCTAGCGACTGTTCAAGAAATCTTGTAATAGTACTATTCAAAAAGAATCCTTGAAATGAAAATCCGCCGAACAAATCGGCGGATTTTTATTACTCAATAACCTACTCCCCTGCCTTGCTTTGCGGCGGCGGGACATCTCCATAATCCAACACCTGCCGCATTTGGGTCGCCCCTTCAGGCGGACCGACGATCTTCTTATCCTCCATTGTATCCATCAGCCGCGAAGCGCGGGTGTAACCGATTCGCAGGCGGCGTTGAAGCATCGAAACGGAACCTTTGCCTTCTTTGCGAACAATTGCAACAGCGTCATCGAAAAGCGGATCGCCGTTGATTTTTTTTGTCTCTTCCCATAAAGGCGCTTGTTTGAGCGGCACATTATCGGGGATGGTCTCGTGCGGCGCGCCCCCCGCAGCGACATACGGATTGGTATTCCCCGCCTGGTCCCGCCAGTAATCCACCAGTTTATGGATCTCACCATCCGAGACGAACACACCCTGCAAGCGGACGGGCGCAGGCGCATCGGGCGCCTGATAGAGCATGTCGCCGCGCCCAAGCAATCTCTCCGCGCCGGGCTGGTCGAGGATGACGCGGCTGTCCGTGTTGGATGCAACAGCGAAGGCGATGCGCGCCGGGAAATTGGCTTTGATCAAACCGGTCACCACATCCACAGACGGGCGCTGGGTCGCGAGGATCATATGAATCCCCGTCGCACGCGCGAGTTGCGCGAGGCGCGTGATCGTTCGTTCGGTTTCGTCCGGCGCGATCATCATCAAGTCCGCCAGTTCGTCGATCACAACCATCAGGAAGGGCAGTTTTTTCTGTCCCTGAAGTTTCATCTTGGCATTGTAGTCCACGATGTTGCGCGACCCGGCTTGCGCGAAGAGATGATAGCGCTTGTCCATCTCGCGCGTGATCCATTGCAGCGCGCCGATGACCCGTTCCATTTCGACGACGACGGGACCGAGCAGATGCGGAACGCCATTGTAGCCGGTCAACTCCACGCGCTTCGGGTCGACAAGCACCACGCGCAGGTCGTCGGGCGTGTGATACAACAACATGCAGGTCAGAATGGAATTGACGCAAACCGATTTACCCGAGCCGGTTGTCCCTGCGATCAACAAATGCGGCATGTTTTCGATGCTGGCGATCGAGGGCAGTCCCGCCACATCGCGCCCGAGCGCAAAGGCAAGCGGCTTTCTAAAATTCTTAAAAACCTCGCCCTCCAAAATATCCCGCAGGGCAACCCGCGCCATTTCGTCGTTCGGCACTTCGATGCCGACATAACTATGCCCCGGCACCGGAGCCTGAATGCGGATGCGCGGCGCAGCCAATGCGAGCGCGAGGTCGTCTGCGAGGGATGCGATCTTGCTGACTCTGACTCTCGTCCGCACCCCGCCTCGGGACTCAAGAAAAAGCGGCTCGACCCCAAATTGCGTGATCGTCGGTCCGCGGCTGATCGCCACCACCTGCGCTGGCGCGCCAAAGGATGCAAGCGTATCTTCGATAAGTCTCGCGCGCTGCTGGATGAATTCATCGTTGACCGTCGCTTCGCCGCCCGGGTCGAGAATATCGGCAAGGTCGGGAAGTTTCCATTCGATGACTCGCTGTCCGCTGCGGGTTTGGATGGGCTGTGCGGGCACAGGCACCGTTTCCACGACGGGCATGGCGGATGAATCGATCGGGGTGAGTCCGTTCGAAGGGGATGAATCAGGGTTGAGCGGGGTTGGAGGCGCAACGGGACGGTGAAGGATTTCCCTAATCTTTTGATTCAACGGTCTGAGCCAGAAGAAGAGTTCGGTGACGGGTTTGTCCAGCGTGACAGCGAAGCCGATGATCAGCCACGCGATCAAGGCGATGACCGAGCCGCCTCCGCCGAATCCTGCCCAAAGCATTCGTTGAAAGAGACCGCCCAACGCACCACCGCCCTGCCCCGTCAACGCGACTGCTTCCGCGTTTTCAACATCTGTGATGATGGAATGCAAAACGGTGAGAAGCCAGAGGAAAAGGATGGCGCTCCCGATGGCTCGCTCGAGAGTGAGCGGCGGGATGCGCTCGATCTTACGGAAGACCAGCCACAAGCCAAAGACCAACAGGCCGATGGGAAGGACGTACACGCCCCAGCCGAATAACTGCGCAAGAAAAAGGATCGCGCCGCCAATGATGATGGAACGATTCACCGAGATCAATCCCAATAGAATGATAAGACCGAGAAACGCGAGAATGATGCCGACGACATCCAGTTTGCGTTCGGGGGAAAGTTTTTCCCACCATGATGGCTCACGCTGCGGCGGCGGAGGCGGCGCTTTGTGTTTCGCTCCCCCCCTGGTGTGCGGAATCGCGCCTCCCTTTTTTTGCGAGAGGGTTTTGCCAAAAGGTTTTCCGCTTTTCTTCTGCGGCGCGGTTGGTTTTAGCAGGGGCATTTCGATTGGAGATCGGAGATCCAGCGAGTTGGGTGAGATGTAAAGCGTATATGTAATTGGTAATAAAGTATCGTTTGAGTCATTATAGCACAAATGGTCTGTTTATCTTTTTTGTTCATCCTCTTCATTGTCACCTGTGCCTGCACCAGTGCCGCAGGCACAGGTGAGCCAAGCGTAAAATCTCGAATGCCATCTCAGAGACCCTTCTCTATCGTTCAGGGTGACAGAGCATAAGTTAAGGTAAAATTGCAAGGCTTAACTTACGATTGAGTCGCGGGGCAGGCAATATCTCCGCAGTTGGATAGGACTTCAATTTGTTCGAAATATTATTTCTCGGCACATCGGCATCCGCGCCGTCGGCGAATCGCGGGCTTTCCTCTCATATCGTCTCTCATAACGAATACCGTTTTTTGGTGGATTGCGGCGAAGGGACGCAGAGACAAATCCTGCAATCGGGCAAAGGATTCAAGCGGCTGACGCGCGCGCTCATCACGCATGGGCATCTCGATCACATCCTCGGCTTGGGCGGGCTACTTTCCACCTTCATGCGCTGGGAAGCCATCGAAGAATTCGAGATCTATGCCAGCCGCGGCACATTGGAGCGCGTGCGGACTCTTCTATATGACGTCGTCCTGCGCGGAAAGAAAACGCCGATGCCGCTCCGTCTGGTGGAGATTCAGCCCGGGGTCATCTTCGAAGCGGAGGACTTCACGGTGACAGCTTTCCCGGTCACTCACCGCGGCGCAGACAGTCTTGGTTATGTTTTCGAAGAAAAAGCAAGGCGCCCCTTCCTTGCCGAAAAGGCGGATGCGCTGGGTGTGCCGTTCGGTCCGGAACGGAAGGCATTGGTCACGGGCGAAACGATCCAATTGCCTGACGGCAAACGCATCACGCCGGACGATGTGCTTGGGGATTTGGAAAAGGGAGCGAAACTCGTCATCGTAGGCGATACGGGCCGCATCGATAACCTGATCGAAATCTGCAAAGACGCAGACATGGTGGTGATCGAATCGACCTATCTTGATGAGGAGGAAGAGATGGCGGAGCAGTTCTCGCATCTCACCGCCAAAATGGGCGCGGAACTCGCCAAAAACGCAGGGGTTAAGAGGCTAATCCTTACGCATATTTCGCGGCGGTATCGCGGAAAAGACGTACTCGCCGAAGCGCAGACGATCTTCCAAAACACCGCGGTGGCGCGCGATTTCGATACTTATGTGATAAAGAAAGAAATTTAGAATGTCTGATAAATTTACGATAGGGGTGCTCACTTCCGGAGGCGATGCCCCCGGGATGAACGCGACGATCCGCGCTGTGGTGCGGACAGCGCAGGCGAATAATATGAACGTGCTCGGTGTGATGCACGGCTATGAAGGTCTGGTCAATGGTGAGTATCGTCCGCTGGGTGTGCGCGACGTCGGCGGGATTCTTCAGCGCGGCGGGACGGTATTGCTGACAAGCCGCAGCAAACGCTTTCAGGAACCCGCCGGTCAACGCGACGCGATCCGCAAGATGAACGAAGCGGGCATGGATGCGCTCATCGTCATCGGCGGCGAAGGGTCGATGAACGGAGCGAACGCTCTCTCGAAACAAGGCATACAGGTGATCGGCATCCCCGCCAGCATCGACAACGATATTTGGGGAACGAACATCGCCATCGGCACGGATACCGCCATGAACACCATCATGGATGCGGTGGACAAACTGCGCGACACGGCTTCGTCGCATCAGCGCGCGTTCCTCATCGAGACGATGGGACGCAACAGCGGTTATCTCGCCGTGATGGCGGGTATCATCTGCGGCGCGGAGATCGTCCTGATTCCCGAAACGCCGGTCTTGCGGGATGAGGTCGCGGTGACCGTGGAGGAGGCCTACAAACGCGGAAAGACACACGCCATCATTATCAACGCCGAGGGGTCGGGCATCCGCACCATGGACCTGGCGCAGATGATCGACGACATGGACCTTGGTTTCAAGACCCGCATGACCATTTTAGGTCACATCCAGCGCGGCGGCTCGCCGTCGGCATATGACCGGCTGCTCGCTTCGCGCATGGGAGTCAAAGCTGTGGAGGCGCTTGTGGAAGGCACGCACGGCGTAATGACCGGACTCAAAGGCAAAGGGATAGATTTCATCCCGTTGGAGGATGTGATCAGCAACAAGCGAAACGTGAATATGGAGTACTACCATATGGTGAAGGTACTGGCGCGGTAAAAGACGTCCGGTAAACAGAAACGGCGGCGATGTCATATCAGCCGCCGTTGAGTTTTATAAAAGCTTTTCCTTTCTCTTTTGTGACGAGCGGCGGGAACTGCATAACCACTTTTTACTCGAACTATTTTGCCGGCTCATCTGTTCTCCAGAAATTCAGCCTCCCAAATAATCCAATGACGATGGATCGGGCGCAGGCAGGAGGATGGTCTGCCCAGGCAGGAGTTGATCGGTCATATTCAATTGATTCGCACCTGCGAGAGCTTCAGGAGGTATCTTCCAGTCGAACGCGATGGTTTCGACGGTTTCGCCCGTCCGCACCGTATATTCACGGGCTTGCCCTTCAAGATGATAGGTTTGCCATTTCCATCGGAAGACATCGAAGCCCATCACGCCGGTGCGCCCGTTTTCGTAACTATTCCATTCCTTGTTGATCACACCATTGATGAGATCGCCGGGAGTGTACAGGGTGATTTCGCTGATAAAACAATCGTAAGTGGGTAGATTCTGGATCATATTGCTTATGCTGATCCGGGCATTGTTCTCATCCACGCCTGCCACCAGGAAGATGTGGTCGAAGCGTTCGTCTCCGCTCTGGTAGAGCGTCGAATACGAATAAAGGATATCTCCCGTATACAGGTTCCCATTGCTGGCGAAATCGTAACCGGGCATGGGCGTATCGGTATGGAATACGTCGTAGGTTTCAGGGTCAAAGCCAAGCCAGGGGCGTCCGTTCCATTTCGGGTTGGCTGCGGTGAAGATGGAGGCGTTCGCATACCAGTCCCCGATGCGGTAGGGGAAGCTGTTCGAATCCTTCATGATCGTCCACGCGAGGGGTCCGCACATGGATGAGGCATCCCAGAATCCAATCTCTTCCTGAGAGATCCGGTTCGCTTCCTGGCAATTGGAGGCAAGATATTGCCGCCCGGCGGCGAGGTAATCGGGGAAACGCCAGTCAAAGTCGAACATCTCTTGAAGGGTTTCATTGCTGACATATCCCTGGTCGATGACCCAATGGCAGGGTAGTTTTTTGAGAATGGGAACGATCGTTTCATCCTGGGGGTTGCCGCCTTTTTGCCAGTAGGCGGTCACATACTCAGCCCATGAAGACTCGAGCACTCCCGGCACCATGGGGACCGCAAGCAGGCGCAAACCGTTTACATTCTTTCTGAGCCAGACCGCAAAGCCGTTTGTCAGGAATGTGGTGACAAGCCGGTCCGCCCGGTAAGTGAGCGGATACTGGTACATTTCGATCCTGAATTCGTAAACGAACGGGTCGTCTGTTACGTTCAACATTGTGCCAAGCGGACCGTTCCAGATATAGTTTTCACGAAGGTCTTTCAGGGTGATCTCATTGCCAAGGTCTGCCTGGACTTTTGCAAGCAATTCATCAGGAGTCAGGTTGGGCGCAGAAGGGGAACATCCCGCCGGGTTTCCGAAAGCATAGATGTGTAATTCGGTCTCGTCTTCGAGGAACGAGGCGGACGTGTTTTCTTCCACAGAATTCGTGAAGGGCGATTCCGTTCGAGTGTCGATCCTCTGATCGGCGACTAAAATGACTTCATCCACTAAGGTGGAATTTTTCGCCGAGTTCGTAAATAAATCGAACGAACCCAGGAGCAGGCTCAGTAAAATGACCGAGAGTGATAGGATTTTCATGGCATTCCTCTTTCAACAAATAAAAGTTTCCAACAGCGGGTCCCCAGGTACTTTTGTCTGGAATGCCAGATGCGCGAAGAGAATCGTGGTTTGCGCAATCCGTTCATTTGACTTTCGGTAACCTGGCAATCATTGGCATGTTTCATGCCTTTAGACCCATGGCTTTGCGTCCCTGCCTTTCAGCAGGTTTGCCGTTATCGTGTGTCTCTTCGTAAGGTGCGGTTAACAATAAAAGGCTTGGACACTATGCCAAGCCTTAAGTTCTCCGTTGAGAGACGGTTCGAATCATGCGACAGGATGCACCTGCCCAAGAGATTCGGTGACGTTCGGCGGCTTGGCGATCATAGGCATTTGCATGCCTTTAGACCCATAGCTTTGCGTCCCCGCCTTTCGGCGGGTTTGCCATTATCGGTGTCTTGATAATGTTATTGAAATAGCCGTTCCCCAAATTTGCGTGCAAACCTATTCTACGCCAGTTTCGCGCCAGGCGACCTAACAGACTGCTTACAGTCTAGCCTCTCCTGTGCAGACTGTGAAATCGGATTCCTTTAAATATTTTTTCTTTTGACAATCGAATGCCGGGGAACAATCTGACCTGGGTCTTTCGGAGTAAAATACACGAACCTCCGAGTTCTTATAGAACTTGAAGGTCCCATCAAATAGGAGCCTTGCCCATGCCCATTACCCTCGACGGATCATCCCTCACCATTGAAAAACTTGTTGCAATTGCACGAGATAATGAAAAGGTAGAACTTGCCCCCGAAGCATTGGAACGCATAAAAGTCTGCCGCGCCATGCTGGAGGAGAAACTCGCCAACAAAGAGATCATGTACGGCACGAACACAGGCATCGGTGAGTTCTCAGAGACGATGCTCAACGATGAGCAGGTGAAGGAATTTCAGAAATATCTTATCTACAACCACGCCGCAGGCATCGGCGAACCCGCGCCAATAGAACATGTCCGTGCGGCGCTGGCAGGGCGCATCAACGTCCATGCACATGGCAATTCCGGTTGCAGGCCCGAGATTACACTGACACTGGTGGAGATGTTGAACAAAGGCGTCACACCGGTTGTTTGTCAAAAGGGATCAGTAGGCGCGAGCGGCGACCTCGCGCCGATGGCGCAAGCCGCGCTCCTGCTCATGGGCGAAGGAGAAGCCTTTTTCGAAGGCGAACGACTCGCAGGTCACGAAGCGATGCGGCGGGCTGGGATCGAAGCCCCAGGCTTGCAGGCGCGAGACGGTCTGGCCGCCATCAACGGCTCCAACCTGCTGACCGCCATGTCTGCGTTGCACATCTACGATATGGAACGTCTGCTCAAGCAGGCGGAGATCGCGGCGGCGATGTCCATCGAGGCGCTGCTCGGCAACCTCAAACCGTACAACACGAAGTTACATGAACTGCGCGGTTTCAACGGCGCAGTCACTTCTGCGAAAAATATCATGAAGGTCATCGAAGGCTCCGACCTGACCACGGGCAAAATGAAGACCAAAGTGCAGGATGCCTATTCGATGCGTTCCACTCCTCAGGTCATCGGCGCGGCGCGGGATGCGATTTCCTACGCAAGGTCACAAGTTGAAATTGAGTTGAACGGCGTGGGAGATAATCCCATCTTCGTGCCCGAGATGAAGCTGACTCTCACGGGCGCAAACTTTCAAGGTTCCCCCGTTTCACTGCCGATGGATATGGCGGGCGCGGCGATCACGATGATGTGTGTGCTCTCGGAGCGGCGCATGAACCGGCTGACGAACCCGGCTCTTTCTCAGGGGCTGCCGGATTTCCTCGCCCATGAGCCTGGTTTCTACTCCGGGATGATGCTCAGCCAATACACCGCCGATCACTTGATCGTCGAACAACGGATTTTATCCACACCCGCATCGATTCAATCCATCCCCGCCGCCGCGGACCAGGAGGACTTCGTCTCGATGGGCATGAACACCGCCATTAAGAACGGACAGATACTCGATAACGCGTATGGCGTCATCGGCATCGAATTTATGGCGGCGGCGCAGGCGTTGGATTTCCGTGAATTTACACCTGGTAAAGGTTCACTCAAAGCGCGCGAGGTGATTCGCAAGTATGTTGAGCATTTGCACGTGGATCGTCCGCTGTACAACGACCACAATGCGATGAAGGAGTTGGTGAAACGCGGGGAGATATTGGATGAAGTGGAAAAGACGGTGGGCAGGTTGGGATGAATAAATCGCGAACTGCCGGAGTTCATCCTTTCGCAGGCGGTTCTTCCTGAAGCCTCATCATGGATTTAGTTCCGGCATTTCATCCAACATGCGCATGAATTCATCCACCACCCGCGGGTCGAAATATTTGCCCGATTGCTCGAGAATGTGTTCGCGGGTGCGTTCCACAGACCATTTTTCCCGGTAGGGACGATCCGAACGCAAGGCATCCCAGACGTCCACGACAGCGAAGAGGCGCGCAGCGAGGGGAATCTGTTCTGCCTTCAACTTGCGCGGATATCCGCTTCCATCCCACTTTTCATGATGAGCGAAGGGAATATCCAGCGCAGGATGCAAATAGTTGATGGGCAGCAGCATTTCATAAGCATATCTTGGATGCTGGCGCATGACCTCCCATTCTTCGTCGGTCAACTTGGCGGGTTTGAGAAGGATGCTGTCGGGAACGCCCAGTTTGCCGATGTCGTGCAGTAAGGCGCCGCGCCGTATGTGGACCAGTTCGCGCGCATCGACGCCCATTCGTTCCGCCAATCGCGTGGTGAGTTCGGTCACCCGCTGCGTGTGTCCCTCCGTCTCCTTGTCGCGCAGGTCCATTGCGCGCGACCAACCGGCGATCGTGGCATCGTACGCCATGGCAAGTTCCTGGTTTGAACGCTGCATGCTTTCGAATAGCTCTGCGTTATCCACTGCAATGGCTGCCTGCCCGCCGAGTGTCTCCAGATAATTCATCCAGTCCGGGTCGGGGTGCAGAGGCGTGCGGTTGAAAATCTCCAGCACTCCTTTCAGCGCTCCTTTGGCAAGCAGGGGCACCCCGAAGTATTCCACAAACCCCTCTCCTTTAAGCAGGGGTGATCGTATAAATTCATCTTCCATCGCCCGCAAGTTGGGGATATGTAATATTTTCTGCTGCAAACCAACCTTCCCAGCCAGACCCTGCCCCAACTTCAGGCGCGATCGCCGGATATTTGTTGTACGAAAACCTTTCCCTGCGACATATTCCAATGACATGCCAACCGGATTTATCAAGAGCACGTCGGCGGCGTCCACCTCCAATTGCGAGACGACTTCCTTCAACAATACCTCCAGCGAGAGACGCATGTCGAAGCTCGAACCGATGGTGCGGTCGATATCGTTCAAGGCCGTGATGCGTCTGAGTTGCACCTCCACCTTCGATTCGGCCTGTTTGCGCAGGAGGATGGCGGTCATCTGGCGGCTGATGGGAAGCATGCGCTGCAGGTCTTCCTCGGTAAACCGCTTGGCGCTCGAAAAATCCATCAGCCCGATGGTCTGGCCCGAGGTGACCAACGGAATGGTTATGGTCGAGCGAATGTTCAACAGGTGGAAGATGCGTGGAATGATGGCGCGGATGGGAGCGCGCAGCACATTCGGAAGGAAGGTTGTCTCGGTGAATTCGAGCATCCATCTTTGGATCTCCGATGGGTCGTCAGTAACAATACCTTCGGTATGGGAAAGCACATACTGGGTGTAGCTTCCCTCGCGGATCGGCAGGCGGATCTTTGGAATCGAAACACCGATGAAATCCTCGATCTTCTGCCTGGTCTCGCTGGACAGCGTTTCGTTTTGCATATCAAGGTACTCCCCATCCGGCGTGATCAGGTAAATCGCGATATCCTCGCAATCGAACATGCTGAAGGCTTGCTGTGTAAAGAGGTTCGTAATGGTTTCGACCGATTCACCGCGGTTGGCGGCTTCGTTCAGGGTGGTGATAAGGGTCAGGTCCTGGGTGCGCCGGCGGATTTCCAGTTCCGCCTGTTTGCGCTCGGTGATGTCCTGAACCTGGCTGATGAAATACAGCGGTTCGCCATCCAAACCCCGCACGAGCGAAACGCTGAGCAATACCCAAACGGTATGTCCCATCTTATGGAAGTACCTTTTCTCCATCTGGTACGTCTGGGTCTCTCCTACCAGCGTCCGGCGCACGTAATCGAGATCGGTTTCCAGGTCGTCGGGATGCGTGATGTCCTGGAAGGTTTTGACCAGCAATTCGTTCGCGGGGTAGCCGACAATATCGCACATGGCGCGGTTGACTCGCAGCCAGCGTCCCTCAGGCGAAACGAGCGCCATGCCGATAGATGCATACTCGAAGGCGCTGTAGAAACGTTGTTCGCTCTCTTGCAGCGCATCCTCCGCCTGTTTACGGTGGGTAATGTCGTTGATCACCGCAAGGAAGGCGCGCTCTTTCCCGGTTTCGACCAATTGCAAATGGACGTCCGCCGGATATAAACTTCCGTCGGCGCGGCGGTGGGCGGTTTCAAAGTTGAGGATGGGCTTCTCACCCCGAAGCAGTGGTGCGATCGTTTCACGGAAAGACGCCTCGGTAAACTCCGGTTTAAGGTCGACCGGTGTTATCTTCTTCAAGTCCTCGAGAGAATATCCCAGGTTGAGAAGCGCGCCGCTGTTGGCATATTCGAACCTCAGGCTGTCCGGGTCGAAGATATATATTTCGTTCAGGCTGGCTTCCAGCACATTCGACAGCCGCCCGCGCGCCATCTCCGCCTGTTTGCGCTTGGTGACGTCCATGGTGGTGAAGATGATCCGCGAATAGTCCTGTTCGTGGCCCGTGAAAACCGTCCAAGCCATGTTGACATCGATGAACCTGCCTGCCATCGTTTTATCGCGTCCCTCCCATGAGCTTGCAGTCTTGCCCTCCGAAATGGCCACCAGATAACCATAACTTGTGGATGATTCCTCCGAGCCCAGCGAGTGTACGATGAAGCGGATCAAATCCTCCTTGTTTTCCGCATCGTACATCTCGAGGGCGGCTTTGTTCAGATCCAAAATCCGGGTCATCCGCCCGAAGCGAAGCACTTCCTGCGGGTGCGATTTGAAATAGTGTTGGAAATCGGTGATTCCCTCTTCTTTCAATTTGTCGATATTTACCTTTATTTGAGAGAAATCCTCCTCCCAGACAGCGATCGGGACGTCCTCGAACAGGACGCGATAGCGCTGCTCCGATTCCAACAAAGCCTTCTCTGCGTGTTTACGTTCGGTGATGTCCAAGGTCGTCACGATCACCCGGGAATAGTCCTTTTCATGGCCGGGGAAAACCGACCAACTCAGATTGATCTGGATCGGCCTGCCGGTCAGGGTTTCATCGTAGCCCTCCCAACTTCGGCTTGTCCTGCCTTCCCCGATTGCGACCAGGTCTTCGGGAGCATTCTCCAATTCGCCTTTGCTGTTGGTCTGACGTGTAAGGTTGAGCAACTCCTCCCTGCTGTTCGCTTCGAACATTTTCACGGCCGTGTTGTTCACGTCTATGACGCGGATCATCTGCTCACAGCGAATCACTTCTTCAGGATGGGAGGCGAAATAGCCGCGCAGGTCAGTGACGCCCTGTTCCTTCAAAGAATCCAGATACTCCTTCACCTCCGAAAAATCCTCCTCCCAAATGGCGATCGGGACATCCTCGAACAGGGCACGGAAACGCGTCTCGCTCGTCCGCAGGGATTCATTCACTTCCAACCGCTCGGTGATATCGCGCAATATGGCGGTGTAGATTTTCCTGCCGCCAACCTCCGCCTGTGAGATGGATATTTCCGCAGGAAATTCCACGCCGTCGGATCGCATGCAGGTAAGCTGTCCAAGCTTCCCCATCGCGCGCCGGGTCTGATTGGTCTGCCCAAAGACATGGATATGCCTCCGATGCGCCTCGCGGAATCTTTCCGGAATGAACCGGTCCAGCGGCTGACCCATCGCCTCGACCGCCGGGCAGCCGAACATCAATTCCGCAGCCGGGTTGAAGAGGATGATGCGCTGGTCTTCATCCAGCGAGAGGATGGCGTCCATTGCCGTCTCCACCAGGCTGGAAATTTGAGCCTGGCTCTCGCGCAGTTTTTCATCCGTCCGCTTGCGTTCAGTGACATCGCGGCTGATGCAGATGAACCCGATGGGGTTCCCCGCCTCGTTTCGGACCACCGAAACCGAAGACCAGACCCAGATGCGCACCCCGTCTTTGCGGACCCTTGTCACTTCGCCCGACCATTTTCCCATCCGCCGCGCTATGGTCAACGGATTGCTTTTTCCATTTACGGTTGGCTTGGTCTTAAGGAGTCTATTGAAGTTCTTCCCAACCGCCTCTTCCGCCTTCCAGCCAAAGGTATGCTCAGCCGCCGCATTCCAACCAATGATGGTAAAACGGTTATTCAAGGCGATCATCGCATCGGGGATGTGATGTGCCATATTAACAATAAAAGTGGAATGGTCTCCGTGAGATGCCAAATCCTTTTTAAAGCTTCTCGCCGGTTTCACGCTGGTCTTGATCTTCGATCTCGCGTTCATTGATGCCTCGCAACATTTCAGTAATTTTCCCCCGGGGATATAAGGAAAGCATCATAAATATAACCCCCCCGCACGCTCACCGTCATTACAATTCCCTAACATCCAACCGATGTGAGCGCTTTATTTCACAATAGGCATTCGTAACATTTGTGGTCCGGTTCTGAATATGTTTTTGCGTTACAAAAATTCCCCAAATCCGATCAAATCCCGGATTTGTTTACAAGAACGGATTCTTTTTCATCAGGCGGCGTCAATGCATACTGAATAGCCTCGTCCAATTTCATGGCTCTCCCAAAATCCCAGGACGCCATGAAGGATGTTTCTCCCAAACGCTCACGCGCCGTTGGCATTAAAGTGGTATACAGTTGCTCGCGCGCAGGGGTGGGCTGGAAACCCAGGTTTTGATGAAGTTTTTCCGCGGCACCCCAAATTCGGGCCGCGCGGTCAAAATATCCCTGAACTGCGTTCAATTGCGCTAATGCTTTGAGGTTGTAAGTAATACCCACTTTATCCATGACTTCAACCCTGAGATTCAGGCCCTCTGAGTAGTGTTCCCGGGCTTGACGAAATCTCCCCTCCAATCGTTCCAAATTTCCCAGCCCTTCCAGGCCTGCTGCGATGTGCCACTTATCTTTTGACGCTCTTGAAATGCCCAGCCCTTGAAGCACATAAGGCTTAGCGGCTTCCAGGTTCCCGATTGCAATATGAGTCTCAGCCAGATAATAGGAGAGCCTGCAAACCCATAAGTCTTCCTTCAATTCCTTGAACAGCTGCAAGCTTTCGACTTGCAGGGGAATGCATTCAAGATAATGATGGTGATCGAGTTCGATTGCCGCCAGTTCCATCAACGCCCATGCAATTCGCTTTTTGTCGCCGAGATTCTGCGCCAGCCACAACGATTCTTGGATGAAAGCGATCTGCCCTGAATAATCGCCCTCGGCGCGGGCAAAATCAGCCCTCAGCAACAAGGCTCGTGCGCGTGCCAGGGTCGGCGAAGTGTGCGCCGCCAGAAGTTGTTTCATCCACTCGCGGCCCTCAGTGAGATAACCGCGATACAACCACAGGGGCCATACATAAGCCATCAGCTCCAATCCCTGCCCCGTCCGCTCCCCGGATGGGACACCGGTATCCCCGTTATCGAGCGACCACGTCAATGCCGCGCGCAGGTTGTCGATTTCAGCCTCAGCCCAATCCAACGAACTCTTCTCGGCAAATAACCTTGGCTCAGCCTCTTCTGCCGTTTTCAGGAAATGGGCAAAGTGACGATCACGCAGGGCTTCCATCTCACCCTGGGATTTGAGCCTTTCGCGCGCGAAATCAAGGATCGTTTGAAGCATTTTATAACGCGGCTCGATCTTTGACTGCCATTCCACGATGACAAGTGACTTGTTCACCAATTGTGAAAGCAGATCAAGCAGTTGATCCGTCGGTACCAGGGATGGATCGCTGGCCACCGATTCCGCCGCTTCCAATGTCCAACCGCCTGAGAATATCGAAAGCCTTTCAAGCAATTTCCCTTCCGCCTCCGAAAGCAGACTTCGGCTCCATTCTATTGTCGCCTGCAGAGTTTGATGGCGCGGCATGGTCGTGCTTCCCCCGCTCAATAATTGAAAACTGGTTTCAAGGCGCGTCGCGATTTGTTGGATGGATAACGCTGTCATCCTTGCTGCGGCAAGTTCAATGGCAAGTGGAATTCCGTCCAGACGGCGGCATATCTGTGCGACAAAAGTAGCATTTCCATCATTGAGTTCAAAGGGTGGAAAGGCCGCCTGCGCGCGTTCGACGAACAATCTTACCGATTCGAACCGGGAAAAGATATCCGCACTCGAGGCATCATCCTTCGGCAGGGAAAGGGAGGGCACACGGAAATGCGTCTCGCCAGGGATGTTGAGAATCTCGCGGCTCGTTGCGAGGATTTGCACATGCGGGCAAACGCGCAGGATGTCTTCTGCAAACTTCGCGGCGGCAGAAACAATTTGCTCACAGTTATCGAGTATCAGCAAAACATGTTTTGTCCGCAGGTATTTTGTAATCGCCTCTTTCAACGCGCTGTCTTGCGCCTCTGGGATATGCAGAGTCGTAGATACGGCCTGCAGCACTAGAGCGGGATCCAGGATCGAAGCCAGTTCGATCAACCAAATACCATCTTCAAATTCTTTGGTCAGGTGTCTTGCCGTCTCGAGCGCCAACCTTGTCTTACCGCAGCCGCCGCTACCTGTCAGTGTGACCAGCCTGGCTTTCTCGTGAGTAGGATCAAGAAGTTGTTTGATCTCTGCTATCTCGCGCCCACGCCCGATGAAACTGGTGAGATGAAGGGGAAGGTTGGTTTGTACATTCTCCTCCATTTGCAGTGATTCCACCACTTCCTTTCGGGCGGAACTTGATAAAGTAAGGATGCCGCCCCGCGGCAACTCTTCGCCCCGCGCCTGAGCCGCAAGATCGACAAGCCGCGCCACGATCTCCGGCTCATCCTCAAGATATAACGCTGGGATGAACAATGCGGTCAGGGCGGAAAGATCGGGTGCGCGTTGGTTTTGCTCCAGGCGGCTGATCTGCGCTTCGCTGTATCCCACTGCAATTGCAACTTCACGCTGGGTCAGTCGTACGCGCCGACGCAGATACCTCAACAGGTCGCCGAAAGTAATGAATGAATCAAGAGGGATGGAAGATTCACCGGGCATCTTTCCATCAAGTTTACTCCCAAGTTGGTAAGAAATGTCATATATGGAAACCCTGGCTCCGCTACACTGCGGTTATTGAACAAGGAGCGATATGCGACGGATTATTGAACGAGTTGTGACGGTTGTGACGACCACCACCTGGACGATCACCTGGAGGGAGGATCCGCCTCCCGCCCCGCCCGAAGCGGGTCCGGCGCTTCCCGCCGAATCTTCGCCCGAAACTGCTCCGCCCGAGCCGATTCCCAAGGAGGCTGACCCGCCAGAGAAGATGAATTGACTTTATCCGTATCGCCGTAAACCCAAATCATTTTTCGAAAGGAAAAAACATGAACACAAAAAATCCGTCCGTTTTATTTTTCATTTTCGCTCTCCTTGCCCTCCTGCTCGGCGCATGCGCCCTTAGCGCTCAAGGCGATGACCCGACCCTTGTAGTCAAAGCCTTCTACGACGCGTTCAACGAAGGCGACATTGAAAAGGCAATGAGCTTGACCGCCGAAGACTATGTGATGAACGATCCCTTCGGCACCTACAATCGTGCAGATGCCGCCATCCAATGGCAGGCGGTCTACGACGCTGGGCTCACCTTCAACCAGACGAACTTCGTCCACTCCGGAAACGGACGCGTTACTTCCTGCTATGAAGTCTTCGAGAACGGCACTTCCATCGATAAAGGCTGCGGCAACGTCACCCACGTGGTGGACGGAAAGATCGTCTATGATGGGCTCGAAAACGCCGAACAGATCTGGGTCGTGCAGAAATATTACGAAGCGCTCAACGCCGGGAATCTCGACGCCGCCATGTCTTATATTGCGACCGATGCGATGTTCATCAACCCGACAGGCACCTACGAAGGCGCGGATTCGATCCGCGAATCGCTCGAAGGCTTGGTGAAGGACGGCATCACCTTCAACCTGAGCAATTTCCGCAACACCGATGGGACTGTTGTTTACGACTACGAAGTCCTGCAAGGCGGGGATGTGCTCGACAAAGGCACGAACGGACTGACACAGGTCAAGGACGGTTGGATCGTCTTTGATGGCACGGAAGAAACCCTGCCTGCACGATAGCCTATATGCCAAAAAAGGACGCAGCGTTTTGCTTCGCTGTGTCCTTTTTGGTTATTCAAAGTAACAAAAATCACCTTGCAAATTGTCACTCTTTGAGACAATCGTAGTCATGCTTTGCTTTGCTTAGCATGACACCTGAAAGCGTTAGGCAATTAAAGTTACCCTGAGTCGGTCTCAATAGATCCGACAATCTTCAATCGAGGCATCTTTAAGGTCCTGATTGACGTGACGATCCAGTATCCCTATTGCATGAGTGCTCTGCCGCAGTCCCCGGCGGCAGGGATGCCACCTTGAGCAAGGTAATCGCATGACTTTTGCAAGAAGGCTAGCAAATAAAGTTATCTCTCCACACTTACGATCCCACCCACAGCATTCAAACGGAGGGTCCACGTACTGCCGGGTTGAAATTGTTGAAACTCTGTAACCGAACCGGGGGAATAGCCGATCTGTCCGTCGCTCGAGCTGAATGTGACCTGGAAGGATTCAGTGCTGTCACCGATGCGTTGTCCGCTGAAAACGGACGGCTCCGCATACACCGGGTAAAGGTCGTCCCCATCCAACTCATAAGTCTGGATGGTCGTCCATTCATCCACGGTATAACTGCAATACTGTTCGGTTTCGGTGCGGCATTCGGTGACAACCTCGGCGTATCCGTTGCCCCTGTCGATCGTTTTATCCTCGCAGATCTCCTGGCTCTCCGTTCGGCAGGAGACGTTGTACGCGTCTGAAGGCGGACTGCCGCGCTCGTTGTTATGGTCAACCGCACGGACTTCCTGAACGGGGACCGATGTCTTCCAATACACGCTGGTTACCGTCCCTTCCACGGTACGGCTCGGTAAAACGAATAGAAACAGAATTGCGCCGCAGCATAACAACAGAAAGGCGCCGATTCCCGCCGCGATCATCCAGTTGAATTTTTTCGGCTTTTCCTGTGGAACCGGCATTGCACCAGCCTGGGGCTGCGCAGGTTTTGCCGGAGCAGGCTGGGTAACCTTTATCGGCGCACCGCAGTTGACACATTTCTTCGCCATTCCCGTGTTCTCGCTCCCGCAATTCGAGCAGATGAGTACCTTCGGCGCGGACGGAGCCGCCTGCATCACCTGCCCCGCTTGACGCGACTTGCCTTCCTTTAGATCCGCTCCGCACTGCGAGCAGGTCAATGCCGTTGCCGGGTTGCGCGTGCCGCAGAATCCACAGTGGATATCCGCCCCGGCTTTCGCGGCTTGGACCACTTTGTCATCTGTGATGAGCTTCTCCTCCACAGCACGCTGGAATTGAACGTTCTCAGGCTGCGGCGCGCCGCAATTCTCACAGGTCTTCACCGGACCCGGGTTGCGCCCATCGCAGTTCGGGCAGACCCATTCAAGTTGCACAACACCTTTTGTTCTTCTTTGCATCGAGAACTCCTGTTGATCTGGCGCAGAGTCTATTATGATGATGACTCCGCAAAAATTTCAAATTCCGTGTCGTTTCCTGATCTCATTCAAACGCGGCTCGAAGTCCGGTTCCTTGTACGGAGACCTGTCATCCGCTTCATCCCTTAAGGGACGGTGCATCAGCGCGTCGAAGACTGCCGCCGCCCCGTTGGCGACGTTATGCGGGTCGTATCCGCCCTCCAGCACAAAGATGATCTTTCCGCCGCAGATTTCATCCGCCATTTGAACAAGCTTCCTCGAGACCTCATAAAACCCGCGCATCGATAACCCCAACGAAGTAATGGGATCGTTCCAATGCGAATCAAACCCTGCAGACACGAGCAACATTTCAGGTTTGAACGACTCAACCATCGGCTTAAAGATAAAGTCTGCGATTTGGGAAAAGGTTTCATCCCCCGCGTGAGGCGGGAGCGGTACGTTGACGAGTCGATTCCTGGCATCAGGCGCATCGTCCAGCCAGCCGGTGCCGGGGTAGATTCCCCACTGATGCGTGGAGATAAATCCCGCGCGGTCTTCGTTCAATAAACAGGCCTGAGTCCCGTTGCCGTGATGCGCGTCATAGTCTATGACCATCACGCGTTTCATCCCTTTCGCCAGCAGGTCTTTTGCGGCAATGGCGATATTGCTGAAAATGCAAAAACCCATCGCACGATCCGGTTCGGCATGATGCCCTGGCGGGCGGACGACGGCAAATGCGTTGTTCGCATCGCCGTTCATCACAGCGCGGGAGCAGGTTAACACTCCGCCCGCGGCGAGCTTGGCGTCTTCATAAGAAGTTCGAGTCACGAAGGTTGGTGCATAATCGATGATGCCCGGTCCCTCCTTACAGACTTCATTTATCGCTTCGATCATCCGCGGTGGATGAACCAGAGTCAAGTCTTCTTCATTTGCCGAAACGGCTTCGATCTTTTGCGCGCCAAAAGTTGGGAGTAAAGACTCCAAGATCTCCAGCCTCGCCGGCTGTTCGGGATGATCCGGGAATTCATGCTCCCGCGAAGGGACGAATGTATACATCGTGGCCATGGACAAATTATAGCCCCCATATTGCTATTGCATAAATCCCCAATACGAATCGATCTTTGATTCTTCAAAAGATACCGCCGCCTGCCAGCATGGGGGGGACATGCTGGGCAGAGCGGCGGATGACACCAGAATACCAGTAAAAGGGAGGGCAGGTGTCGATGAAGATAATATACACCTTTTTTATCCGTATTGCAATAGAAAAACATGAGAAAAAGGTACTATCGGGTACGCTATCTCCCCTGCTTGAAGATTCTCAGCCACTCCTCCACTTCCTGTTTGGATAATTGCGCTTCCTCCTGGCTTGATTTTTGTCCGGTTGAGAGGGCGGCTCTTAATTGATCGACAAACTCTTCAGATCGGATCGTCACTGCTTTGTTCGCCTTTACCATCGCCTGCACTTCGCGGTCGGAGGAGACCACAGACCAGTTCCCTGCCGCCTTGCCCATCGACTCCAACCGCCTGCAGATGGCGGAATCGGCCGTCAATCCCTGCCTTACGAAATGCGCCTTGATAATGCCGATTTTTCGCATCCCCGCCTGGCCGGCAGGCGCGCCGTCGAAATAAACCTCCACCGGATGGCGCGTGATCCGCACAAAGTCCTGCAAGAGGCGCACAAGTTCCAATTCATCGTCCGGTTCATCGAGGCGCAATCCAAGCTTGGGAATCAGGTTATGTCCGTCGATCAAGTAGGGCATCCACGCATTGTACTTTAAAAAGCGGTTTTCACTTGCGAGGTGGCCGCCGTTCGCGGACTATGTTGCTTCCACCACCTTGGTCATCACATCGAAGGTCGGCGGGTGCTCGAGCGTTTTCTTGACCTTACACAACTCCGCCGAACGGATCAGCGCCGCATGATACTGTTCGGGGAATGTGGGCGGGACCTGGATCTCCAATTCGATGTGATCCATCAGACCGGTCGCCGGGTTCGGGTGATGATGCTGAATGATACGGATGCCCTCGGTGGGCAGGTTTCGCTGGCGACAAAACCCCAGCACATAAATGCCCGCGCAAGTGCCGATGGATGCCAGGAACAACTCGAAGGGCATCGGCGCGGTGTCGTCGTTCGGCTGGTCGGTTTTTACCGTATGCCCGCGGAAGTGCGCGTCCACTTTTTGCCCGCCGGGGAAGTCAATGATCATGTCCATATGGAACTCTCCAAATTTGATTTGCATATTTTGGACGCGTAATCCTTTCCCATGTTACGAACGTTCATCGTGGATTTGGAGTGACGTTTGTCATCATCCGGCAATTGCATCGGATTCAGTCCAGTTTCGTAGATTAACGCGTATAAACCTTGCCGATTCCAAAATCCGAATATAATGAAGTTGCCAAAAAGGAGAACATAATGACCGAGAAAAAAGCCTCTGATATCATCGTCCCCCAGCAGGGCGGTGTGGTGCGTAATATTCTCAACCAGCTTAAACTCATCTTCAGGCTGATGGGAGATCGCCGGGTCAGTTTTCTTGCAAAACTGATTCCCGTCGGCACATTGATCTATCTCGTATCCCCCATTGACGCCGTATCCCTGCCAATTATCGGTGTGGTGGACGACGCCGCTCTGCTCTGGCTAGGCTCCTATATCTTCACGGAACTCTGCCCGCCCGAAGTTGTGCTGGAACATATGAAGGCGCTGGCTGGAAACATGAAACCGAACGATGTCAACGACGACGTTGTGGACGGCGAGACGACTGAAGCAAAAGAATAAAGACGAATGAAAAGAATAATAATTCTATTAATCCTCCCGTTGCTCGCCTGCAGATGGAATGCACTCTTTGTTGCGCAAACCAGTACTCCCTTCCCTGTTAGTACCGGCGATTCGATTCCACAAACCGAAACCCTGCCTCAGCCGGTTACCAACACACCCCAAGCCAGCGAAACGCCGATCACGCAGGCAAACAGCTTCCCCGACTCGAGCGGATTTACCTGGATCCCCATCCTCAGCGGGTTGGACCGCCCCGTGGATGTGCAATCTGCGTTCGACGGCTCAGGACGATTGTTCGTCATCGAGAAATACGGCGCCATCCGCATCTATAAAGACGGTCAACTCAAGCCCCAGCCCTTCTTGAACATCGACGATCGCGTCAATGACGAAGGAAACGAGATGGGTCTGCTTGGGTTGGCGTTTCATCCACAGTACGAAAGCAACGGGCATTTCTACGTCAACTACACCGGCGCGGGTGGGCACACGCGCATTTCGCGCTTTCAAGCCAGCGGCGATACCGCCGACCCGGCCAGTGAACTGGTAATGATGGTAGTGGAACAGCCCTACCGGAATCATAACGGGGGTGCGCTCGCCTTCGGACCCGACGGCTTCCTCTACATAGGACTTGGCGACGGCGGATCGGGCGGCGACCCGATGAAAAACGGGCAGAACAAGGGTTCTCTTTTGGGAAAAATCCTTCGCATCGATGTGAATAACGGCGACACGTATTCCATCCCGGCTGATAACCCTTTCGGCAATGAGGTCTGGGCATACGGGCTTCGCAACCCCTGGCGCCTATCTTTCGACCGAGTCACGGGCGACCTGTGGATCGGCGATGTGGGACAGAACCAATATGAAGAGATAGATTATCTGCCGGCTGGTTCGCCTGGAGGCGCAAATTTCGGCTGGAGTCTGATGGAAGGCAACCATGGCTACGACACGATCGTCCCTCAACCCGGCTTGCTTCTCCCCGCCGCGGAATACAGCCACGACTTTGGTTGTTCCGTCACAGGCGGATATGTCTATCGCGGCTCGATGCCTGAGTGGTACGGTGTCTATGTCTACGGCGATTATTGCTCGGGAACGATCTGGGGGCTGATTCCAGTCGATGGGCAGTGGCAGTCACAAGTCTTGTTCGAGGCGGTGGCGACGATCACCTCCTTCGGTGAGGATGAATCCAGCGAGTTGTATTTCTCCAGCGATAACGGAAGTGTTTACATCCTTGCAAGGAAATAAAGACATATCATATCCATAATAAGCGGTTTGTCATTCGAGTCTGTGACGCCTGTCACTGGTAAGGCAGGCGTTTTCCATTTAAACTGGGAGTGCAGAGTCAGGAGGCAGTATGGCAAAGAAGGTTTGGCAGGTTGAAAAAACCAAATACTGCGAGCACGTGCAGGAAGTCATTGCCATCGAAGTCGAGGTTGTCTACCCGGCTGAGCATCTGCCTGAGCAAGCCCCGCGCATCCGTGCAAGGCGTTGTTCGAAAGCATTGGAGTGCAACTGCGTCGAACATCCCGCCTGTTCATTGAGCGGAACGAACCCTGACATTGATCCTGTTGAATAGAACAGCAGTAAAACGCTGTTCATCCAAACTCTCTCTCCTCCCTCTGAGTTGGTCTAAAGGCTGCGCCGCGCACTGCGCGGCGTATGCCGTTAAAGCCCGCGCACAAAGTCCCGCACGCTTGCATCAGCGGGACCGTTTTTTACCTCTTTCGGCTTCCCAACCTGCTTCAATTCATGGTTGATGATGACAGCAACCCGATCGCCGAATTGAGACGCTTCTTTCAGGTTGTGGGTTACAAAAATGGTCGTGCGGTGATCATCGCCCAGGACGCGCGAAAGATCTTCGAGCAGTTTTTCGCGCGTCTGCGGGTCGACCGCGGAGAATGGCTCATCCATCAAAAGTAATTCGGGATCGAGGACGAACGCCCGCGCCAGGCTGACGCGCTGCGCCTCACCCCCGGAGAGTTGACCGGCTCTGCGGTCTAAAAGTTTTTCCACGCCCATGGCTTTTGCCCACCTATGGACTCGCTCGTGCCTTTCCTTTTTATCCACGCTGCGGAATTTCAGCCCCAGCGCAATATTCTCACGGACCGACAGATCCATCAGCAGCGGGTCTTGAAAAACGAAAGCGATTCGCCTGCGGTAGTCGAGGTCGCTCCATTCCCTTTGTGGTTTACCATGCAGGGAAATATCGCCCCTGGATGATTTGAGCAAGCGGGCCAACACCAGCAAAAATGTGCTTTTCCCCGCCCCGTTCGGACCCACCACAGCAAGCGTCTCGCCTTTGCGGATGTCGAGCGATTCGATCTTGAGCGCATCGCGCCCATTGCGTTGGACGAGCAGATTTTTTATCGCAATCATTTGCGCGCCCCTTTTTGCTGGATCCACGTCAATGCGAGATTGATGAGATAAGTGATGATCAGCAACAACGCGCTGAGCGCGAGCGCTTGATCGAACTCACCCTTGGAGGTTTCGAGCACAATGGCAGTGGTCAGCACGCGCGTCTGCCCGCGGATGTTTCCGCCCACCATCATGGACGCGCCCACTTCAGAGATGACCGAGCCGAAGCCTGCCATGAGCGCCGCCAATAACGGAAGCCGCGCTTCCCGCCATAAGTGTAAGATCATTTGCGGACGCGAGGCGCCGAGTCCCAATAGTTGTTGCTGCAGACGCGGGTCGAGAGCTTCGAGCGCGGCGGCTGTGAGCCCCATCACCACAGGCGCGGAGATGACCGTTTGCGCGATGACGATCGCCCAGGGTGTGTATATGAGGCGCAAATCCCCGAGCGGACCACTGCGCCAGAGAGTCATTGCCACGACCAAGCCAACCACGACAGGCGGAAGCGCCATGCCTGTGTTTACGATGGTTAGCAACACTGAACGGCCTGGGAATCTTCCCAGGGCGAGCCAGGTTCCAAACGGGAGGCCTATGATAAGACTGATCGTTGTGGCAAGCAGTGAAACCTGTAAAGACAGGGTTGTGATTTCAAAGATTTCAGGATTGAAGGACATGATCAATAGTCACGCGTTTCTTCCTTATGGCTTTCCAATCTGCGTGTGAGGAGCAGAAGCAGGATCGAGACAATGACCAGAAGAGACGAGAGCGCAATGGCAATTCCCAAACTGCGTTCCAGGCCGAGGTAGATGGCGAGAGGCATGGTTTGAGTGACGCCTTCCAGATTTCCTGCAAAGAGGATCGTCGCTCCGAATTCGCCGATGGCGCGCGTCCATGTAAGGATGGATCCACTTAAGATCGCACGCCCGGAGAGCGGGATCATGATATGGCGAAAGACCTGCCAGTTGTTACTTCCCTCCACATATGCGGCTTCGAGGATCTGCGGGTCCACCTCAGCAAACCCGATTCGCGCAGAGCGGACGAATAATGGCGCAGAAACGAATGTTTGCGCAAGAATGACCGCCGTGGTCGTAAATGGAATGGTGATCCCAAGCATCCCGAACCATTCTCCGAACAATCCCTGCCTGCCAAAAGCGATCAACAGTGCAATGCCCGCCACCGAAGGCGGAAGGACGACGGGCAAGTCGATCGCGAGTTCCAGGAGGGTTTTGTTTTTGAATTTTCCGCGCGCCAGAACGAAAGCCAGCGGAGTTCCAGTAATGACAGCGGTCAAGGTGCTGATCGAGCTGGTCAACAAACTCAACCGTAGTGCAGAGAGCGCCCTGGGTTCGGTCACAAAATGGAACATGCCGTCCATGCCGGCGCGCCAGAGAAGGGAAAAAACCGGCAATGCGAGCAGCACGATCAAAAGAAGACTTGGCGCCAGGAACAGCCATTCAGCGTACTTGAAAAAGGGGGTCGTTTTCCGCGGAGATGCCATGACACTCACATGAAGTGAGTGGTTTTATATCATGGATTCACCGGTGTAAAACCCCATCTTTCAAGAATGGTCTGCCCCTCGGGAGATAGCACAAAGTCAATGAAAGCCTGCGCGGTTTCTGCATTGGTCGAGTTTGCCAGAGACGCGATGGGATATTCCGCGGTTACGTTGAAACCGGCAGGGATTTCGATGGCCTTTAATTCAGGCGCGGTCATGGCATCCGAGACATAGACGATGCTCGCATCCGCTTCGCCCAACTGAACCTTGGCCAATGCCTGCCTGATATTGTCTTCATTTGAAACGAGGTTCGCCAGGACCCGTCCGCTGAAATCGGCTCCGAACTGCTCGTTGAGATTCTCCAAAACTTGACGCGCATACTTCCCGGCAGGGACTTCTTCTGCAGCAAGAACCAGTTTTATGCCAGG
Organism: Candidatus Villigracilaceae bacterium; assembly: GCA_026645935.1. Taxonomy (GTDB): domain Bacteria; phylum Chloroflexota; class Anaerolineae; order Anaerolineales; family Villigracilaceae; genus Villigracilis. The sequence goes on from JAPKMP010000005.1 coordinate 172,034, forward strand.
TTTGCCAAGGTCTTCAAGCGACACGATGTTTCCCGGGTTGTTCTGCGGCAGGGTGACCGCCAGTTGATTGGTGAGAAAGATTTGCGAAACACCATCAGCGATCAACGACTGCGCGATCAGTGCATCCATCTCTTTAAGATTGGCAGAAGCGAAAATATCCGCCGGTGCGCCTTGTTCGATTTGAGTCCGCAGGTTTTGCGAGCCGCCGAAATTAAATGCGACAGTAACATTCGGATCGGCGGCTTCAAAGGCTGCTCCGATTTCCGTGAAGGCATCGGTCAGAGAGGCGGCAGCGTAGACGGTCAGTGTTCGGGGCTGAGACGCGGACTGGCATGCGCCAAACAACAAGGCAAGGAAGATAAACGGCAGAGATATCTTTTTCACAGGTTTGATTATACAGAAACGGGGACGATTCACATGAACCGTCCCTGCGAATCCTAACTATCGAGACCGAGTTCGGCGGGGTCGCGCCCGGCATCGGGAAAGAAGAGCGGCGCGCCATATTTGTCCACGCCGAATTGACCGATCACTTCCTGCGTGGCGGCGTCCACCATGAAGTTGGCGAAAGCAAGGCCACCCTCGTAGTTGATCTGGTCAGACTTATCCGGGTTGACGGTAATGACGTGATAGACGTTCAACAAACCGGTTTCGCCTTCCACCAGGATCTCAAGCTGATAATTATCTTTATTGGCAAGGTAGGTGGCGCGGTCGGTGAGGATGTAGGCTTCCTTTTCAGAGGCGACGATCATCGAAGCGCCCATGCCCTGACCGGTTTCTGTGTACCATGCCTGTCCTGCAGGTTCGAGACCGGCGGCTTTCCAGAGCGCAAGTTCCTTCTTGTGCGTGCCGGAGTCATCGCCGCGGGTGATGAACGGAGCACCTGCATTGAAGATCGCGGTGAAGGCTTCAGCAGCCGTTGCCATACCTTTGATGCCAGCCGGGTCTGAAGCAGGACCCACGATCACAAAGTCATTGTGCATGACGAGGAAACGATCTGTTCCGTGACCGGCTTCCATGAACGCGACCTCGGAAGCAGGCGCGTGGACGAGCAATACATCGGCATTGCCTTCTTCGCCCATTTTCATCGCTTCACCAGAGCCGACGGCAATGGTTTGCACGGTATAGCCGCTCTGTTCTTCGAACATCGGCACAAGAATATCGAGCAAGCCAGAATCCTGTGTGGAGGTGGTAGTGGCGAGGATGATGTTTGGGTTGGCGGGGGCGGCGGCTTCTGTCGGAACTTCGGCGGCTGGTGCTTCGGTAGCAGGAGCTTCTGTCGGCGCTTCGGTGGCAGGCGCGCCGCATGCAGCCAGCAAAACAGCGAGAGCGAGCAATAGAGACAAAAGAGCCTTGCGTGTTGGGTGTTTCATTTGTTTTTCCTTTCGAGGATAAGATTTCATAAAACAATTAAGGAAATCCTTAATTGAAAATGTAAAATAAAAAATTAGACCGGCACCACTTCCCCGCTGTGGCGGGAGTCATAGCCTGTCAATGACGACAGCAATGCGCGAAAGTCAGCGGTCTGGATGTAATCGAATAGCGGATTGAGATTCCTTTCCTGTTCACGCGGCAGGACGAGATCGTAACGTTCCTCAAAGAGCGGGATAAAGTCCAATTCTTTCTGATGAGCCGCCGCCTGCAAACCGAGAGATACATCCGCCTTGTTTTGGGAAATCAAATTTGCCGCCTCACTATGTGTTTTGACCTGGTTCTCGTACCCGGATATTTTCTCCACTGGGATTCTTAGCCTGCGCAATTCAGCATCCAGCCACAGGCGGGTCCCCGATCCGCGATTGCGATTCACAAAACGGACATTCGGTTTGGCGATATCCGTTACCCTTTTGATGCCTTTGGGATTTCCGCCTGCCAGCATCAACCCTTGCACGCGGTACGCAAGCGTGATGACTTCCACGTCGCGGTCTGGAAAGAGATGTTTTACAAAAGGCGTGTTGTATTCGCCGCTTTCATCCAGCAAATGCGAGCCGCTGATCTGGCATAGCCCCTGCCGTAAATTAACCAACCCATCCAGCGAGCCGACGGGCAGGCTCAGCAGGTTGAAATGTTTGGTGAGATGGTCGGTCACATTCTCAAGCGCAATATCATGGCTGCCGGAAAAGATGAGCGAGAGTTTTCGGCTCTTGGGCAGAACGATCTCCTGTAGTAGCAATGCATCTGCCTTTGCCCGGTAGAACTTCTCCGTTACCTTGCCTGTCTTGCGGATCTCGCTAATCTCGATCAGCCCGGCAGACTCAAGCGCAAGGATGTGATGACGCACCCAGGCGGGCGACTGTTTCAAGGTCCGCGCAAGAAGCGTGAGCGTGGCAGGAGCCGCCATTAACAGCCGCAGGATATCCATGCGGCGCGAATCCGCAAGCAGCTTTATCTTGTCGAACGAGTTGATGGGGCTGACGGTTTTCATCTATACAGGTAAGGGAAATCTTAGCCGTGAGTCTACCGGTTAAAGGAATGTGAGTCAAGCATGATTTTTATTTGACATTTATCTTCCCTCCGTGTTATAAAACGCAGACAAGAAACGGATAGACTCATCCAGAGAGGCTGAGGGACCGACCCGATGAAGCCTCGGCAACCGTTCAAGCGGTGCCAATTTCGGCAGACAACTGTCTGGGAGATGAGAGAGGAAACATGCCTTACAAAAGCGCCTCTCTTCAGGAGAGGTTTTTTTGTTGTATAAGGAGATGTATGTCGGTTAATAACAGAGTGTTAATTCAAGAATTGATCGCCAAATTCGCGAATAGCTTCGACCTGAAAGATTGGTCTGGATTGCAATCCTGCTTCACCGAATCCATTTATACGGATTATTCCGACCTGCGCGGAACGCCGCCCCAAACTGTTTCCGCTGCGGATTATGTCAAATCGCGTCGCGAGTCGCTCGATCATTTGAAACTGCATCACTTGGTCAGCAATTATGAAGTGGACTTCGCCGACTCAAACTCCGCCTCCTGCCGCGCTTCGATGATCGTCTGGCGCAAATCTGAGACAGAAGAGTTTACTTCGCACTGTATTTACATCTTTCAACTGACGAAACAGGATTCGGATTGGAAGATCAGCGGCATTGCGCAGAAAGTCTTATGGAACGAAGGGATTTCGTCTATTCATAAAGGCGCGAAATAAAAAGAAAAATCTGCTCAATCCGCGCAAACTACGGATGAGACTCTAGGAGAACTTACTTAATGACCCAACGCAAATACACCAACCGCCGTTACCTCGACGCCCTCGAAAAGAAAGTACTTGTCTTCGATGGCGCAATGGGAACGAGCCTGCAAGTGCAAAACCTGACTGCCGAACATTTCGGCGGCGAGCAATACAACGGCTGCAACGACTACCTCGTCATCTCGTATCCGCAAGCCGTGGAAAAAGTCCATCGCTCGTTCCTCGAAGTCGGCGTGGATGTGCTCGAGACGGACACCTTCCGCTCCAACCGCATCACGATGGCTGAATATAAATTGCAGGATCGCGTGATTGAACTTAATGAAACCGCGGCAAGTCTTGCGCGTCGGCTTGCTGATGAATATGCCGGGAAGACAGGTCAGCCTCGTTTTGTTGCAGGTTCGATTGGACCTTCGGGCAAACTTCCCTCCACCAACGACCCCGAACTGTCCAACGTCAGTTTTGATGAATTGGTTGATACCTTCCGCGAGCAGGCAGTCGGTCTGATTCGCGGCGGCGTGGATGTGCTGCTCATCGAAACCTCGCAGGACATTCTCGAAGTCAAAGCCGCCATCATCGGTCTGCACAAAGCCATGGATGAGACTCAGGTCTGGTTGCCGATCCAGGCTCAGGTCACGCTTGATACGACCGGTCGCATGTTGCTCGGCACCGATATTAATGCATCCCTCGCCATCCTTGAAGGCATGGGCATCGACATCATCGGTCTCAACTGCTCCACCGGACCCGAGCACATGCGCGAGCCCATCCGCATCCTCGGCGAAAATTCCACGCTGCCCGTTTCGTGCATCCCCAACGCCGGTCTGCCGCTCAACGTGGATGGTCAAGCCGTGTATCCGCTCGAGCCCGAGCCGTTCGCCAACGACCTCTACGAGTTTGTGACCAAGCACAACATTTCGATTGTGGGCGGATGTTGTGGCACGACGCCTGAACATCTTAAACAGCTGATTCAAAAACTGGATGCGCATCCTCATCCCAAGCGACCGGGTCAATCTACGCCTCAGCTTGCCTCTGCCATGTCAGCGATCGCCATGCGACAGGATCCGCCCCCCACCCTGCTCGGCGAGCGCCTCAACGCGCAAGGCTCGCGCAAGTTCAAACGGCTCCTGCTCGAAGAAGATTACGATGGAATTTTGGAGATCGCCCGCGAGCAAGTGGACTTCGGCGCGCACGCCCTCGACATCTCCTGCGCCGTCACCGAACGCCCCGACGAAGCCGAACTCATGCGCAAGGTCGTCAAGAAACTCGAGATGGGCGTGGATGTGCCATTGGTCATTGACTCCACTGAACTCGACGTTCTCGAAATCGCATTGAAGACCGCACCCGGACGTTGTCTCATCAACTCGACCCATCTCGAATCGGGTCGCGACAAAGCCGACAAGATTTTCAAACTCGCCAAAGACCATAATGCCGCAGTCATCGTATTGACCATTGACGAAAACGGCATGGCAAAGACCCGCGAAAAAAAACTCGAGGTCGCCAAACGCATCTACGACATCGCCGTCAACGACCACGGACTCAAGCCCGAAGATCTGGTCTATGATGCCTTGACCTTCACCCTCGCCACTGGCGACCAGGAATTTATCGAATCCGCCATCGAAACCATCGAAGGAATTCGCCTCATCAAGCAGAATTTACCCGGCGTGATGGCATCTCTCGGCGTGAGCAACCTGTCGTTCGGTTTTGCGCCGCACGCCCGCCCGGTCTTGAACTCGGTCATGCTCTATCACTGCGTGCAGGCTGGCTTAGACATGGCAATCGTGAATCCTGCCCACGTCACGGCGTATCCTGACATTTCACAGGAAGAAAAAGACCTCGCTGAAGATTTGATCTTCAACCGGCGTGCAGACTCATTGCAGCGCTACATCGAACACTACGAAAAGGTCACCCCCACCACCGAAGCGACGCTCGCCGACCCCACCGAAGGCATGACCCCCGAACAACGCCTGCACTGGAAGATCGTCCACCGCAAGAAAGACGGCGTTGAGGCGGATATTGATGAGATCATCCATCGTGGCATATCCCCTCTCCCCTCGGGAGAGGGCAGGGTGAGGGAGAAGGTTTTCAGCTCAAATCCTCCTGTCCCAGATGCCTTACTGGAGCGTGTTCGTGAACTGAGCCGAGAAGCAACTGATGCTGAACAGTTAATATGGAAACTGCTTCGCAACCGCGGAGTTCATGATGCGAAATTTCGACGACAGCATCCAATTGCCGGTTATATTCTCGACTTTTATTGTCACGAAGCTAAACTGGCAATTGAGCTGGATGGAAGTGGTCATCTGGAAGATGGCCAAGCAAAATATGACGATGAACGCACAAGGATTTTGAATGAACAAGGTATTCGAGTTTTAAGATTTTGGAACAGCGATGTTTTGAAAAACACAGAGTCTGTCTTGAACGAAATTTGGATGGCTCTGGAAGAGGCTTCTGCCACCTCCCTCATCCCCAACCCTTCCCCCGAGGGGGGAAGGGAGTCAGAGTTCCCCTCTCCTTCGGGAGAGGGGTTAGGGGTGAGGGCACGGCAGCACGAAACCGCCGTCCACACCCTGAACAACGTCCTGCTCCCCGCCATGAAAGAAGTCGGCGACAAGTTCGGCGCGGGTGAATTGATCCTGCCCTTCGTGCTCCAATCCGCCGAAGTGATGAAGAAGACGGTCGCCCATCTCGAGAATTATCTCGAAAAGATGGAAGGCGTGACCAAAGGCACAGTCGTGATTGCGACAGTCTATGGTGACGTGCATGATATTGGCAAGAACCTCGTCAAAACGATTCTCGCCAACAACGGCTACACCGTCATTGATCTCGGCAAGCAGGTCCCTGCAGAGACGATCATCACCAAGGCTGTCGAAGCCAATGCGACAGCGATTGGACTCTCTGCGTTACTTGTGTCAACGTCAAAGCAAATGCCGCTCATCGTCAACGAACTCCATCGCCGCGGACACAAGATCCCCGTACTCATCGGTGGTGCCGCGATCAACCGTCGCTTCGGCAGGCGCATCCTCCAAACCGAAGGCGGCGATTTCTACGATCCCGGCGTCTTCTACTGCAAAGATGCCTTTGAAGGTCTTGAAACGATGGACATCCTAATCAACGACGAGAAGCGCCCCGAACTCCTTGCCAAAACGGTCAAGGAATCGGAAATGGAATTAGGTCGCGCAAACACAAAGGTTGTCGAACGTTTAAACGTTCAACGTTCCAACATTACTCCTGCTCCCTTAACCCTCCCACCCTCCAAATTCGGAATGCGCGTCGTCAAAAACATGCCGCTGGAGATCGTCTTCACGCATCTCAACATCAATGAGCTGTATCGTCTTTCCTGGGGCGCCAAGAACACCCACGGCGAGGAATGGGAGAAGCTAAAAGCCGAATTCGACGCGCGCCTGCTCCGGATGAAGAAAGAAGCGCTGCGCGAGAAGTGGCTGAATCCACAGGGCGTGTACGGGCTCTTCCCCGCACAATCCGAAGGTGATGACCTGATCGTCTACAATCCCGAAAATCTCGACCAGGTGTTGACGCGGTTCTCCTTCCCGCGCCAGCCGTACGATGAACATCTCTGCCTCGCGGACTATTACGCTTCGGTTGAGTTCGGCCAGATGGATGTGGTTGCCTTCCAGGTGGTCACGGTTGGGCAGGCCGCCAGCGATCGTTTCGACAAACTGCAAGCCGCGCACGATTACACCGAAGCCTATTTCACCCACGGACTCGGCGTCCAAACCGCCGAAGCCACTGCCAACTATTTGCACGAACACCTGCGCCGCGAGATGGGCATCCCCGAGAATCAAGGCAAACGCTACTCGTGGGGCTACCCCGCCATCCCTGAGTTGGAGGATCATCAGAAGATCTTCGAATTGCTGCCAGCCGTCACTCAGGAATTGGGCATGAGCCTCAGCCCGTCATACCAGTTGATCCCCGAACAATCCACCGCGGCGATCATCGTCCATCACCCCAAAGCCAAGTATTACTCGGTTAGTGAAAGCCGCGTCGAGCAGTTGATGAAATGATATGAGCAATTCAAGCAAGACCGATCCACGCAGCGTTATGCGCTTCTTCCAACTTGCCAGTTTTGAACTGACACTTGCAGGGATCTGGACGCTTGCCATTGCGCTTTCTCAAAATCTGCGCACCACAACCCTGCTTGCACTTGCGACGATGATAGCTGGCATGGCTTGCCTAATTGCGCTAGCCATCTTGAAGAACAGAGCGCCCGTTATCATTTCAGTTTTGGAAAACAGACTCACTCATCTTGGCGCGCTTGCGATTCCCATTCTGCTTTCGGCTTTCCTTTTTCTCCGCATGCCAAATATCGATTCCCTGAAAATAATCGCCGCGATTCCCGTTTGCATCTGGCTGATCGGAATCGAAGTCCTTTACTTCTCTCCCATCCCGGGCAAATCAAGCCGGGAAAACGTCGCATCAAATCGTTATTTGTTTTTTGCCCTGGCTTTGGGCTATGGAATCCTTGTCATTCCCTCGCGCGTTCCTTCGATTTTCGATGGCGTACCATGGCATACATCGTGGGAATTCATCACTGCGACAATGTTGTTGCCTTATGCCTTTTTCTTTGGGAAAAGATTCCTCTCCCAAAAAATAGTGACGCTTCTTCTCGCCCTGTTACTTGTGGCCAAGTTATCCCTGAGTTTTTTCCTCCCCCAATCCGGGTTGGGTATACGGGTATACCTTTCAGAGCAAGATCGCGCCTCCGGCTTTTTCGAGAGGACGTACGAATCATCTCTCGATCCCTCCTACAGCCAGGTGATGCAGAAACCATACCGGACGTTTTTCGAATTTCCTATTGAATCCATCAACCGTCACGGTTTCGACAAGGAAAGCTTCCGGATGACAGTGGAAATCAACGGTGTAATTTCCATGGATGAAGACGAACGGTTGGTCATTCTTCTTCAAGGTGCGGTGGAACGCGGGATCGAACTCGTGGACCTCTCGACCGGTGAATATCTTCCCGTCGAGACCGCCAAATCCGCGCAAGACCTGGATGTAGATTTTTTCACCGATTTGCCTTATATCGGCAATGCAGTAATCAAAGGCTTTTTGGTCTTCCCGAACTACGGAAATGGGCGGTTCGAACCTGTCATCCTAAGGTCGGATGGTTCGGTCGCCTCTGCATTAACAAAAATCTCACCTCATCCTTCCCATCCCAGCTTCCCAATGCGCGGTTTTCAGCTCGTCCAAAACCTGATTGCACTGGTGTTTTTTGGGGTTATCGTGCTCGCTTTATTGGACGGAATCCATTTTTCATACAGAACGGGAGATATCTCCCTTCCCGACTTTTATCTTGCCCTCACCGGATTCGTCCTTTATTACGTAGTGGATGTTGCGGACAAGCCTGGCATCGACTTCTTTTTTCTTATCATCGTTCTTGCCTTTACCTTGGCAAAGGCACACGAATCCTTTTTGGGATTCCAAACCTATTCAGGAACGGGGTATATGTTCGCGATCGGATTTCCCGTGCTTCTTATGTTTCTGCCGCTGGACATGCACAACCTTGCCGCTGTGACCCCGATCCCCCAATATCAGGATGCGATGGAATACCAGATTCTGGCACGGAACATTTATGTCGGCGGGGATACGTTCCTGATCCAATCACCGCCCTGGGCTTACAAAGTGTTGTTTCCCTACGTCGTTGGGTTTCTGCACATCCTCTTCGGGCAGTCCCTGTCGGCGCAATTGTTCCTGAATGCATGGTGCGCGTTATTGAGTGCCGCTTTCATGAACAAGATGGGGCTGTTCTTTGGCCTGGCCAAACCTGCTTCCTTTATTGCTTCAAGTGTCTTCTTTATCCTGCTGCTCCTGCCGTTGAGTTTCACGTATTTCTTTCGTTTCGGGTTGATCGAACCGGTTGCCATCCTCACCTTTCTGTTGACCGTGTATTATGCCAAAGAACACAAATTTGGCGCGATGTTTGTTCTCGGCCTGATCACCGGGATGCTGCGCCTGAACTATGCAGGAGCCATCTTCACATCGATCACCCTCCTTGCGCCTGCCTTCACTGGCGGGTTGGCCCAAGCCTGGGATTCTTTCGTCCGCTGGCTTCGGTTAAGATGGAGGCGTGTTTTCGTCTATCTTATCGCGATCCCCTTTCCATCCCTGTTGATCGCCTACATTTATTCCCGACTCCATCCAGGCTATACTTTGACGCATGAAATGAACGACCAATCGTCCCTTGCCTCCATAGCGGAAAGCATTGCAAGTGTCATCGCTGGCAGCGACCGGGAGTATTTTGCCTTTCAGATCCGTACTCATCCGCTCGATCTGGTCCTGATCGCATTCCCGATTTTGTTTGGATTGTCGACTGCGCTGGTTTCGCTGGTCTATCGCAAGGGAATTCTTGAAAAGTTGGACCTGCGCCTGAGTCTCTTTTTGTTGAGCTTGCTGCCGGTCTATGCGGTCTTGAAACCCATCGGATATTTCCCACGCTACAGTTGGTCTTTCCTGCCGCCCGCGTTGATCGTGCTCGCCTTGGTTTTGCAATTTGCGTTTCTGCGGGATAATACGAAGCAATGACCTTTTTCAAGCGCCCCATTTTTGTTCTTCTTACGATCAGTTTGCTCGCGGGGATTTTTGTCCTCCGCGGTTACGGCCAGAGCTGGGACGAGCCGGATATTTATCGCTACGGCGATTACGCACTCGAGGTCTATCGATATTTCTGGCATCCGAAAGACATGCCGAACTTCGACACGAATCTCGATTTTTATGGCCCAGCCTTTTTTATGATCGCAGCAATCTTATCGCGCGGGCTCACGGCACTGATCCCTTCGTGGTCGGATGTTGACGCCTGGCATCTCGTTTACTTTGCGACCTTCCTCATCGGTGTTTACACCCTCTACCTTTTGGCAAAACGCTGGATGAGCGAATGGGCATCGTTCGGGGTCGCGATTTTGTTTTTGACCCAGCCATTACTATGGGGACACGCCTTCATCAACCCGAAGGATACGCCATTCATGGTTTTCTTCATGGCAAGCATATACCTCGGATTACGCATGACGGATGCCCCGCCTCGTTCTTCGGGTAAATTGATCTGGCTCATTCTTGCCGGGATTCTTCTGGGAATGACGATTTCATTTCGGGTGCTGGGTCCGCTTGCTGGAATTATCGCGCTGACAAACGCGGCGATCAAGGATTGGAAAAACGCGCTTACGATTTGCGTTCCCTATTTATTGATCGCAGGCACGACTGCGTATCTCACCTGGCCCTTTCTATGGGGAGCGCCCATCCCGAATTATCTCGAGAGTCTCAGCTTGATGTCGAAATTCCCTTTCGATGCGATGGTTCTATTCAACGGGACGCTCCTACCCCCGGACCGCATCCCGCGATTTTATTTCCCTGTGATGTTCGCGCTTCAACTGACCGAATCCCTGCTTCTGCTCTTTGGGCTTGGTTTTACGCTGTTGGTTTTGTCTTTTCGGAAAAAGGAAGTCCTCGAACCGATAATGATCTTCGCCGGGTGGTTCCTTCTGCCTGCAGCCGCGATCGTATTATTGAGAAGTAATCTATACGACAACGCCCGACAGTTATATTTTCTCTTCCCTCCCATATTTCTCGCGGCTGGATTCGCAATCGATTGGGTATTCAACCGCGTTACCCGTCCCATACATCGAAGTATTTTCCTGTTGTTTACCGTCCTGCCGGGACTGATCGCCTTCGTTGGGCTCCATCCTTATGAATACGTATATTACAACTCCCTGATCGGTGGCGTGGACGGCGCGTTCCGCCGCTTCGAGACGGATTATTGGGGAACATCGTTTAAAGAGGCGATGGGATACGTCAACTCGGTCGCCCCGGAGGGAGCCCGCATCCTCATCCTTGCCGGTCCCAATGACATTGCCAGCCGTTACGCCCGCCCGGATATGGAAGTTGTCACCGAAGAGACGGATTACTCGGAGGAGAAACTTTATGACTACGTCCTGATCCTGACGCGTAAAAACGTCAACGAAGGGCGCTGTAAAAAATCGGAAACCGTCCATACGGTCGGTCGAGGCGAAGCGGTATTCACGTTCATTAAAAAACTGGGTCCGGAAGGGCGCTGTAAATAAAACTGCTGGTAAGATAAACGCATGAACAAATATTTCAAAACCGCGATGAATGCCTGGTATGCTGTTACCTTCCTTGTTGCTGCCAGCCTCGCCGTCATCTACCTTCGCAATGGCAAGACGGGGCTGAATCTCTTCATTCAGGAATGGCCGCTTTCGAACCTCGCGGTGACATTGGCATCCACTGCCATCTCGTGGCTGCTGATCGGCGCATTGGTCTATCTGCTCGCAAATGAGAAGATTAACAAATCCAACCTCTGGCTGACCGCTGGATTCTTTCTTGTAATGTTCGTTTATCTGGGAATCCTGCGCGAACGCTTCCGCTACGGCGATTACCATTACTACCTCGAAGCTGCCACCACCCTCGCGAACGGACAGCCCCTGCCCGACACATATCTTTACCTTCCCCTTTGGGCAACCCTGCTTCGATTTCTTGTCCCCCTCGGTGATCAGGGATTCATGATCATCCTCTGGGTCGTCAATATCATCGCACTTTCCGCTTTTTACTTTCTACTTATCAAAATCCTCCAACACTACAACTTCTCCCAACACCTCTCCATCTTCATCACCGTCATCTTCATCCTCGTCAATACCCCGCTCATGCGGACGCTCGGCTTCATTCAAGTGAACCTGTTGACGATGGATTTGATTTTTCTTAGCCTTCTTGCTTACCCCAAAAACACCCTCCTCTCCGCGCTTACGCTCGCGCTTGCAATTCATCTCAAGACCTCCCCTGCGGTCATTGTGCTGGCATTCCTGCTCGAATCCAACTGGCGCTGGCTGGCTTGGTTCATTCTCAGTTTTTTTGTCATCGGTCTGATCCCTGCAGCGATAAACGGTTTTGACCCATACTTCCAATACGTCAATAATGCCGTCCTCCTCACTCAGATTCCGGACACGAACTTCCACGACACATCCTTCGATTCCTTCCTGCGTTTTCTCAATCCTTTCTTCGGGATTCAGATTGAAACCACCCGCATCATGGCGCTCGTGGCAAAAGTCATCCTGCTGATCGTCACGCTTTACTCCATGTCACGGAACATCCGCGAACGCTCCTTCTCCCAAGAGAATCGTCTCCTCAATGCCGCGCCGGCCTTGTTCATCTTCATGACCCTTGGCTCGCCCATTGTCTGGGATCATCACGGATTATTCGTCACGCTCCCCTTCCTGCTCCTGCTCAAACGCATCTATTCCCCCGCGCAATGGATTTGGTTCTTCGCCGCCTACTTCTTTGAATTCATCCAGCCGTCCTTCGATTTCTTCCCATGGTCATACGGGCGCCTGCTCGCGCCGATGATCGTCCTCTGGCTGGTGTTTGCCACCCGCAAGGAAAACGAGCCGTCTCCCTTCATCACATCCGCAAACCAGTGGCTTGCAAAACTTGCGGGCTGATTTCATGATGAAACACCTGTCAACAATCGTATTTGCCCTCATCCTGCTCGCAGGTCTTTTTACCTTCGATCAATATGGCGAAAGCTGGGACGACCGCTCCCTGCAAAAATATGCCGAGCTTTCGATGCAAGCCTACGCCACCTGGCCTCGGCAGGGCTTCGTGGAAGCTGACCCGCAGAACCTCGCGTTCTATGGTCCTTTCTTCATTTCTTTTACCGCCGTAACTTCCAACTTCCTAAGTGCATTTCTCCCAATTCACATCGCGGACCTTCGACATCTCATTTACTTCCTCACGTGGTTTGCAGGCATCGCCGCATTTTATTCAATCGCCAAACGGTTTGCGAGTCGCATCCCGGCACTCGGCACAACTCTGCTTTTCGCAACCCAACCCCTGATCTGGGGTCACGCCTTCATCAATCCCAAAGACACGCCCTTCCTTTCTCTCTTTCTTCTTTCTTTGTCATTGGGGATGAATGCCTTCGACAAGCTAGAACCGAATCCACCCATCGACCTTTCCCCTCGCTCCAAACGAATCCTCGCGCTTCTGAACATGGTTTGGCTGGTCTCTGTCTTCTCGCTTTTCATCTTCACAGAAAACATTCATACCTACGTCCAGACCCTCGTCCTCTCCGCCCAATCTGGTAACACGAATATTCTCTCCCTCATCGCAAAGAACATCACCGGCATCTCTGCAGAGACGTACACCCAGCGTTACTTCGTCCTCTTCCTCCAACTCCGAACTTTTTACTTTCTTCTTTCCACACTCGCCCTTCTGCTCGCCTGGCGCAAACTCAATTACCAATTACTAACTACTTTAATCACCATCCTCCCCTCGGCAACCGTTTTGGGACTCACCGCCTCCACCCGTATTCTCGGACCTTACGCCGGTTTGCTCGTTACGCTTTACGCTTTGCGTTTTCGCGGCAAATCCGCGCTGACTCCACTCACCATGTACGCCATCGTCGCCATGATCGCGACCTACCTCACCTGGCCTTACCTGTGGATGAATCCCATCGGGCATTTTTTCGGTAGTTTCAGAGAGATGGCATCCTATCCCTGGTATGGAGAAGTGTTATTCAACGGTGGGAATTACCTGGCAAATGACCTACCTTTCTCCTACCTGCCCATCCTCTTTAGTATTCAATTGACCGAACCTGCCTGGATCCTTGCCGCCATTGGTTTCATTTTTCTCGTCAAAGAGTTTGCTCAAAAAAAAGATCTATTGATCCTCTTCCTCCTTTGGTTTTTACTTCCAACCCTATTGTTCATTTTCATGCATATCTCCCTTTACGACAACTTCCGCCAAATACTGTTCGTATTGCCTCCAATATTCCTCCTTGCCGGGTTGTCTTTCGAGCGGATCAAAGGGATTCAATGGCAGGTCGTTACAATCGGGCTTTCCCTGATTCCCGGTCTGACCGCTCTCATCAACCTTCATCCTTATCAATACATCTATTACAACTACTTTGTGGGCGGAGTCGGCAGGGTTCAAGGGCGTTTCGAGACTGACTACTGGCTCACGTCCTACCGCGAGGCGGCGGAATATCTCAACGAGAACGCCCCGCCCGATTCCATAATCTGGGTCGAGGGACCGGGTCATTTGTATTCCATCTTTGCAAAAGAGGAAGAGAACGTCTATTCCTGGAGCCGCCTCGAACCGCCCGAATCGATTGATTACATCATCGTCACCACACGATATGACTTTGATAAAACCGTTTATCCCCAAGCCGAAACCATCTACACCATCTCACGCGGCGGCGCGGACCTGGCCGTGATAAAGAAACCTTGACAGTGGAATCTGTGATCACAAAACGTTCTACATTCTTTCAGCAAAACCTCCCGGTTTTGATAATCTTTGCCTTGATCCTCCTGTTTGGATTATTCACCTTCGAAAATTACGGCGAAAGCTGGGACGAGAACCTGCTCCAGATTTATGCGGAGCAATCCATCAAATCCCATTCCACATGGATGGAAAAAGGCGAAGTGGAGTTTGAACACGAAAATCTCCGTCATTACGGTCCAGCCTATGTGATATTCGTGTATGTCTCAACCGGGTTTCTCGATCAATTACTAAATCTTCCCATCACGGACTTACGGCATCTTGTTTATTTCCTTACCTATTTTGCGGGTCTCATAGCCTTTCATTCGCTCGCCCGCCGCTGGCTGGATCCGCTTTCCGCTGCCGGTACAACTTTGTTCTTTGCAACTCAGCCATTGTTCTGGGGTCATGCCTTCATTAATCCAAAGGACACTCCTTTCCTCTCCCTCTTTTTGTTGAGCGTCGCCGCCGGATTCAAAATGGTCGATGTGATTCAACGACTTTCGTTAGAAGAATTTCATCAATCTATTGGAAGGAAAACGATTTTTATCTCACTTTTCTGGTTGTTATCCATCATTTTGCTTTTTGCTTCCACTGAAGTCATTCACAACATCATCATTGCTTTGGTTATGTCCGCGAAAGCGGGTGAAACAAATATCATCTCGTTCATCGCCACCAAACTAAACGAAGCCCCAGCGGGAGCTTATATCCGGCGGTACTTCACCTTATTTATGCAGGCGCGAGCCTTTTATTTTCTGGTTTCAACAGCCGTCCTCCTTTATTACTGGCGGCGTCATCAACCTGTATTATTGAAACTCCTTGTGATTATTCTCATTCCAGCAATCCTTTTAGGACTCACCACTTCCACCCGCGTTCTCGGCCCCTTCGCCGGTTTAATCGTTGCATATTACCTATTACGCACTTCGGGAAAGTCCTCGATCTCCGCCATCATCATCTATGCTTTCATTGCCATCACCGCCGCCTACCTGACATGGCTCTATCTGTGGCTAGATCCCGTCGGTCATTTTTGGGAAAGTTTCACCACCATGTCATCCTATCCCTGGCAGGGAGATGTGCTTTTCAACGGCGCGAAATATCCCTCGACGGGATTGCCTCTTTCCTATCTACTACTATTATTTTCCATCCAACTCACCGAGCCTGTTTGGATCCTGGCACTTGCAGGTTTGTACCTATCCTTGTTTGGTTCGGCAAAAAAAACGGGCTTGCCGATATTGTTTCTTTTATGGTTCCTATTTCCCGTGGCGATCCTCATGTTTCGTGGCGCTTCTTTATATGATAACTTCAGGCAGATTCTTTTCATCTTTCCTCCAGTCTTTCTCATGGTTGGAGTTCTTTTCGAGCGAATTACCAAACCTGCATGGCGGACCGTCGTAATCGCTGTCTGCCTTCTTCCGAGTCTTTTCGGCGTTGTCTCGCTGTATCCTTATGAGTATACGTATTACAACCAATTCATTGGAGGGATTCACGGCGCAAGCGGGCGCTTCGAGACGGACTACTGGCTGACGTCCTATCGTGAGGCCGCGGAATACATCAACGAGAACGCCTCTCCCTCCGCCGGAGTCTGGGTCGAGGGACCTGGAAATGTGTTCTTCCCCTTCTCGCGCCCGGATCTCAACGTCAATTCGTGGAGTTCCTATCAACCGTTGAGCGGATACGAATATGTGGTGGCATCCTCGCGTTTTATGGACAATGAAACCGCTCAACCGGACGCAGTAATCGTTCATAGAATAATGCGCGGCGATGCCGTACTGGCTGTGATCAGAAAACCTTGAATAGAATTGTGATTTACATTTATTGAAAGAGAAAACCATGAACCTGCTTGAAACCCTTACAAAAAAAACAATCCTCGCCGATGGCGCGATGGGAACGATGCTCCACGCGCGCGGTATCGGATTCGACAAATGCTTCGACGAGTTGAATCTGACCAATCCTGCCGCGGTCGCCGAGATTCACCGCGAATATATCGAGGCTGGCGCGGAACTCATTATCACAAACACCTTTGGCGCGAACCGATATAAGTTGACCAAGCACGGATTGCAGGAGGATGTCGCCGGGATCAACCGCGCGGGAGTGGAACTGGCGAAGCGAGTCGTCGCCGCATCGTTCAAGGATGTATGGATCGCAGGCGACATCGGTCCGCTCGGGGTGAGGATCGCCCCGTATGGGAGAGTCAAGCCCGAGGAGGCGCGTGAGGCGTTCGCAGAACAGGTCAAAGCGTTGGCAGAATCCGGCGCGGACTTGATCATCATCGAAACCATGTCCGACTTGTACGAGATCAAGGAAGCGATCACTGCCGCGAAGGAAAATTCATCCCTGCCCATCATTGCGTCTGTGACGTTCACCCGCGACGATCGAACCTTATTGGGCGACGACCCGGTGAAGGTCGCGCATCGTCTCGCTGCGGCTGGCGCGGACGTAATCGGTGTCAACTGCTCGGGCGGACCTTCGCAATTACTGCGCATTCTCAAACAGATGCGGCAGGCGGAACCGAATGCGAAGTTTTGGGTAAAGCCGAACGCAGGCTGGCCCGAACAGGTCAGTGGGCGCATTATGTATCCAGCCGATGCGGAGTATTTCGGCGATTACGCTTTGTTGTTTCGCGAAGCCGGCGCAAACATCGTGGGTGGTTGCTGCGGCACGACTCCCCAGCATATTGCCGCGATGAAGAAATCACTCGATGCTTCGCCTTCGATCATCCTGACGGAAATTTCCACACAGCCCGAAGACGAGATCGTCGCCGAACCCGCCGAACAACCAACTCATCTTGCCCAAAGACTGTCGGAAAATAAATTCACCATCTGCGTGGAGATGGACCCGCCGCGTGGACTCTCGACTCATAAACTGCTTGCAGGCGCATCTCTGCTTCATGACTCCGGCGCGGATATTATCAATGTTGCCGACAGCCCGCTGGCGCGCATGCGCATGTCTGCCTGGGCGGTGTGCGATGTGGTGCAAAGAACGTTGGGCGTTGAAACAACCCTACACTTCCCCACACGCGGTCGAAATCTTCTTCGCGTTCAGGGTGACCTTCTCGCCGCGCACGCCATCGGTCTTCGCAACGTTTTCGTCGTCATGGGCGACCCGACTTCCATCGGCGATTATCCCGAAGCGATGGATAATTACGACCTCGTCCCATCTGGTCTTATCAAACTCATCAAGCAGGGATTCAACATGGGCGTCGATCATTCCGGCACGAGCATCGGTCAGCCCACGAACTTTTTCGTCGGCGCGGCACTCAATCTTTGTCCACAAGACATCGACACCGAGGTAAAGAATCTCCACCGCAAAATCAAAGCCGGTACCGATTTCTTTCTGACGCAACCCATCTACGACCCGAACGACGGGCCTAAACTTCTCGAAGCCTATGAGGCGAAGCATGGAAAACTTCATCAACCCATACTCGCAGGCATCCTGCCGCTTGTCAGCGCAAAGCATGCCAACTTTTTACACAACGAAGTGCCCGGTATTTTCATCCCCGACGAATCGCGCGCGCGCATCGAGTCGGCAAAAGACAACTCGGCGAAGGTCGGCGCGGAACTGGCCGTCGAGTTGATTCAAAAGATCAAACCCTGGGCGGGCGGCATTTACATGATGCCCCAATTCCATCGTTACGACCAGGCATCCGAGATCATCGTGGCGGTGAAGGAATAAATGTTGCTCCCGTCGCCGTCCTCGGTGGCGGGAATTTCATCCCATGAACTTCCTCCGCATCCTCTTCAGTTTTTTGACAGGTCTCCTCACCAGTCTTTTCCTGGCTGTGACCTTCTTCCATTATTCGAGTTTTTCCTCGCCTATAGACCGCCTCTTTCTCATCCTCGTCCCAACGCTCGCCTTTGGCATTCTCTTCCACCAAGCCTTTCCTGCCATCTTTGCCAGGACACGAAACATCCAAAACCTATTCACCATTCCTTATTACCTTCTATCTTTCATCCTCACCCTCAACCTAACCTACGGCGCTGTCGGTTTCCTGCGCGAAGTCCTGCGCACCCCATTTGGGATGTTTCTCTTTACCGCATTGTCCATGACCATCGGAACGGTCATCGGCTATTTCATCATCCAACACGCCGCACAATCATTTCGCGACGGATTTCTCGGCAAGCCGCTAAACCTCATCCTTGCCTTATCCCTTCCCGTTCTTTGGATCGCCCTCATCATCTCTGCCTCGCAATTCCCCTCCATGTCCGTAGTGGGCTACTTCCGCATCTATCGCGAATGGATGCCGCTCTTTCTCCTCACCGTCCTCGCTTCCGCCATCCTCTCCCTCTTCCTCATCACGCGTCACTCATCACTCATCACTTTCCACTTTCCTCTTGCCTCTTTCATCCAGCACCTCCCCGGACTCTACGCCGCCGGAATGTTCTTCTTCATCGAACTCGTCATCGCCCGCTCTCTCAATCATCCCGCGCTTGACCACAATGCTGTCCTCTTCGAATCCGACGCCGGTCCTTGGATGACCATCCTCGCCAGCCCCGAAAGCGCGGCGATCAATCGTGCCGTCCATCCGTTGAGTCTCATTCTCATCCGCCCGTTGGTGCGTTTCGTTTCCGGCATGATGAGCGAACACTACGCTCTCGGCGGGATGCTCGTCGTCTCTGCAGTTGCCGCCGCCTGCGTCTTCATGACCTGGTTCTTTGTCAAACGCGCCACAGATTCCAAAACCTACGCCTTCATTTTCGCCATCCTTCTCGGCTCGACCGCAACTCACCTGCTCTTTGGTTCATTGGCGGAAAACTACATCTTCGGCGCGGCGTCATTGATCTTCTTTTATCTTCTTTTGCAAGCCAAAGAGACTCGTTTCTCCCTTCTCATCCCAGCCGGGCTGTTCCTCTTCGGCATCACCATCACCAACATTGCGCAGGGAATCATCGCCCTCTTCTTCAATAAATTCGGTTTCAAACGTCTCATCCAATACATATTTTGCATATTGGCTCTTGGCGTTTTGCTCACACTGATCACGAACATCATCTACTCCAAACACATTACCTTCTTTTTTGTCCCTGAAGATATTGCTTTCGAGTTCAGTTTTGTCAGCCCCGAAAGCGAAGGCGTCTTATCCGACCCCATCCGTTTATCCGAACCTTCATCCGTTATCCGCAAGTTCAACGTCGTCTCGCGTTCCATCCTGCTATACGGCATCGTGGCGCCTAATGTCATCGAATCCGTTTCGGAAAAGCCGCCCTTCCCCACCATCGACCTCAAGACCTTCGACGTCCGTGAAAGGACTCTCGCCTCCTACAAGGGATTCTCCAACCTGCCGCTTGCACTTTGGCTGGTCCTGCTTCTCTGCGCATTTATGATGTTCATAAAAAATGCCCACACATCGAAACACACACCGCTGATGCTCGGTCTGCTCGGCGCGCTGGGATTCAACTTCCTCATGCACCTGTTCTACGGCACGGAACTGTTTCTTTACACTTCGTACTGGGTGTACGCCCTGGTCTTGTTCCCCGCATTGGCATTATCCGACTTTGCCAAAAATACGTGGATGCAATGGGGACTGGGCTTGTTTGTATTACTTATAATGGCAAACAACTATTTCTTTATTTCTTCCATCTTCCGCGCCCTCGCTCCCTTTTATGTCGCATGTCCCTAGAATACCTGCTTTCTACATTTTGCTCTTATCTTTCATCTTTCCTCTTTCATCCCCCTTCTTAAAAGAGATAAAATACCGACATGACATTTATAAGGAAATCGACGCCTTTCCTTTTGGCAGTCCTGTCTCTTTCGCTCGCCGTTTATCAATTCGTTTCGATCTTCACCTCCAGCGAATTACAAAACCGCGAAAACGAGATGGTATCCAAATGGGAGAGCCATGTCCAAGCTTTGCGCGAGGCGCTGCCGGAGGATGCAACTCAAGTCGGGTATATCGACGATGCCGCACTTGACGGAGATCCGTCCCTGCTGGATGTCAACGAATTTCAGCTGATGCAATACTCGGTTGCACCGGTTGTAATCGACTCGCGTGTAAACCACGAATGGATCATCGGTAATTTCAACAACGACGATAATCTTGAAGCGTGGCTTGCCCGAGAGTTAGGGGAGTATGACCTTCAAAGTTTTGGCTTCGGCTTGTACCTCATCCATGACCTGGACGAATAAATGACAATACTGCTCTCTTTCGCCGCCCTCCTGCCGCGCCTTTTGTTGGGATTTTGCGTCGTCCATTTTCTCTGGAAAAAGAACGATGGAAATTCTTTTTTGATCAAGATTTTCCTTTCGGCGGGAATCGGCTTTGGGCTTTCTTCTCTCTTCGGCTTCTTATGGATTTGGGCTGGATTCCCACTCACAACATACGCGATGCTTGAGAGCTTCATTGCCATTGTCTTCATCTCACTATTGTTATACTACAACCGCCCGCTTCTCACCTTCGTGCGAACGTTCGACAAATCCAACACCGTCTGGGTTTTACTCCTCGGGTTTTGTGTTTTTCTCTTTGCGCTTAATCTCATCCTGCTTTCCCGCCAATACCCGCACGGACTCTCCGATGCGTGGATCAACTGGAACGTGGTCGCGCGGTTCATTTATCTCGGCGGCGCGGACTGGCAAAATACGTTTCTGCGTCAACTGGACCATCCCGATTATCCGTTGTTTCTGGCGATGACAAACGCCATTACATGGTCGCTCATCGGTGAACCATCCACCCGGGGACCTGTCGCTTTTCATTTCGTCAATACATTTTTCACAGCCGGGCTTTTGTTTTCGTTGATCAACCGCTTCCGGGATTTCAAACAGGCGGCGCTGGGGACAATAATATTCATCTCGCTTCCTTTCACAGCCGGGCAGGGCATGCGCCAATACGCGGACATGCTCCTCGCGGGGCTCATTCTCGCGGTGGGCGGACTAACACTCCTATACCTTCAAACGAAAGAAACCCGCCTTGCGATTCTCGCGGGACTCATCAGCGGCTTGGCTGGCTGGGCAAAGAACGAAGGGCTGGTTGCCATTATCGGAATCTCAATCGCATGGGCGCTGATTACAATGAAGACAGATCGGGAGGCGTTCAAGAATTATTGTATTGGGTTGGCGTTTCCCCTCGCTGTAGTCGTCCTTTTCAAACTCTTCCTCGCCCCATCGAATGATTTGCTATCTGCGCAGGCGAATTTGACCGAAAAACTTTTAGACCCGGAACGATACGCGATCGTCATCAAACAGGCGTTCACCACTTTATGGAACCTCGGCGATGCGCCCCTCCCTGTGTTTGGAATTATAATTTTGGCTGCGCTTATTCTCGGCAGGTCAAATCAGCAGGTCCCCGGTTTGTGGAGTATTCCCGCCATCATCGGTATACAACTTGCAGTCTACTTCGGAACCTATCTTCTCACGCCGTATGACCTGTCCTGGCACCTGAGCACTTCGCTGGACAGACTTTATCTTCACGTAATTCCACTGGCATTATTATGGTTCTTCCTTTGGATGAAATCGCCTGAAGAACATTCGACAAAAGAGAGTTGACCCATGCTTCTAACAATAGACATCGGCAACACCAACCTGACGCTTGGCTTGTACGAAGCCGACAAACTCGGCGCGCATTGGCGCCTTGCCACCGATCACAACCGCATGCCCGATGAATACGGCCTGCAATTATTGGGCTTGCTTCAAAACGCGGGGAAGACTCTCACTGATATCCAAGGGATTTCTCTTGCCTCCGTCGTCCCGCCGCTCACCGGACGGGTGATGCAAGCCTGTCGCGAATATCTCAAACAGGAGCCGCTTGTAGTGGATGCCGGTGTGAAGACCGGCATCAAAGTCCGCTATGAAGATCCGAAAGCCGTCGGCGCGGATCGCATCTGCGACGCTGTGGCGGTGATGAAACTTTACGGCGGTCCGGCTTGTGTGGTCGATTTCGGCACTGCGACTACTTTCAACGCCATCACAAAAGATGGAGAATACCTCGGCGGGGCGATCACAGCAGGAATCAACCTCGCCGCCGAAGCGCTCTACACCCGCGCCGCCAAACTTCCGCGCATCGACCTGCAACTGCCGCCATCTGTCATCGGGCGCAACACCGTCCATGCCATGCAATCGGGTCTGTTGTTCGGTTATGTCAGCATGGTAGAGGGAATGGTCACCCGCTTCCGCGCGGAATTGGGGAAGGATATGAAAGTCGTCGCCACCGGCGGGCTGGCAGAAGTGGTTGCAAAAGAAACGAAGGTCATCGATATTATTGCCCCCTGGCTCACGCTCGAAGGCTTGCGTTTGATCTGGGAGTTGAATCAGTAGTAAAAATTGCTATCCAGACCCATGACAGGTGTCATGGGTCTTTTCTTTTTTTTCACGAGATGAATGGCGGATAAATGATTTTACACACTCTTTACATTCGGCTTACATACGTACAATATCGAATATCAACTCGCCAAAGGAGAATGATATGAACCGAAATAAATTGTTGGTTGTATTTGTGATCGTTTGTATCTTGATTACGGCATGCGCGCCTCCCGCCCCGACCTCGGGCGGACTCGCCGCACCGGGCGATTCCCAACCTCAAACGGATTCGTCCGAGCCTGCTGCGACGGAGAATCCCGCCCACGAAGACGGAACGGAAGCGGACCATCCCCATCATTCCGATGTGGATTTGACCAACCTTGAATTGGGGGACGGCAAGAACTCCACAAGCCCGCAAGTTGGGTATCTGTATACCTGTCAGACGCAATTCAACGGAGGCGGCGCGACCGGCACCGGCTCGTGGATGAACGGGGACGGAACCTGGGATGCGACCAAGAAAGCGGTTGTGGATGGCTCTGTCACCTGGCCCCATTCGTTCACCATTTCCGTGCAGGGAGACCAGCGCATCTTCACCGGCAACGACCTGCCCGATCATCCCACCGGGAACTTCCCCGTCTCGCCGAGCGATGACGCCTATGCCGTGGACCGCAACCCGAATTCGATCCGTGAGCAATCAGTCAGCTTCAGCGTGCCTGCGAACCCCACCGTGGCAGCACAACCGAATTGCGTCGGCGGCGAAGTGGGTGTCATGCTCTCGGGCGTCGTCATCTTCAACGCATTCGACGCTGAGGGACGGGATGCCGTGGCTCATGAAGTGCAGGACTCTTGCGACGGACATCCGCAGCAATCCGGCTTCTATCATTATCACAGCCTGAGCGATTGCATCGAGGATACATCCACAAGCGGACATTCCTCACTTGTCGGTTACGCCTTCGACGGGTACGGCATCTACGGTTACTACGGCGAGGACGGCGGCGAAGTGACCAATGAAGACCTCGATGAATGTCACGGCCACACGCATGTGATCGAATGGGATGGCCAGATGGTGGAGATGTATCACTATCACGCCACGCATGAATTCCCCTATACGGTCGGGTGTTTCCACGGGACTCCGTCGGTGCGCACGGTCTCGGCAGGTGAAGGCCAGGGCGGCGGTCCACAGGGACAGAATCAACCCTCTGAAGAGAATCAGCCCACAGGTCCAGTTGGAGGCGGGCAGGGTCAGGGAGGTCAGCCTGCGCAGGAAGCCATCACCGCCTGCATGGGACTATCCCAAGGCGCAAGTTGTTCGGTCGGTCCGATGACCGGGACGTGTCAGATACCGCCCAATTCAACTCAATTGGCTTGCGTGCCCGCAGGCGGACGGCCATAATCCAACGGACGCAAACAAGGTGACAGTCACTTCAAAAGTGATTGTCACCTTGTTTAACTGCGATCCCCTGCCCTCAAAAGAATTACCCCGAGTAACAGCAGAAAACTTCCGCCCAGTTGAATGCCGGTCAGAATCTCGCTCAGGAAAAGATAGGACCATACCGCCGTAAACACCGGTTCGAGCGTGGCAACGAGATTGGAAATCGTCGGTGAAAGATAGCGGATGCTGAGCGTATACAGACCAAATCCGCCAAGGGTGGGGGCAACACCCAGAAAGAACAACGTACCCCAACCTGGAAGAGAATCTCCGAGCCAGAACATGTTCGAGAGCGCGGGCTGTTTTGTGATGAACAGGTCGCTGGCGATGTTGAAGAAGAATAGAAAGAACGTGGCCGAGGCAAAACTATAGAGCAAAGCCGTCCACGAATCGATGTGACGGTCACCGGCGGCTTTGCCGTACAGGTTGTAAAAGGCGAATATCAAACCGGTCAGCAACCCGAAAACAATGCCGAGCGGATTCAACTTCCAGGCGGCGGGGTCGGCGGCGCCTGAAACGAGGATTGTGCCAAGAAAACTCAACGCGATCGAAACGACCTTGACCCAATTGAAGGTCTCTTTGAAGATAATGCGGCTGAGAAGCGCCGTCATTGCCGGGGAGGAAAAAGCCAGGACAGTGGCGACCGCCGCCCCGTTGTATTGAACCGAAAAAGTCCATAACGAATTGAATACGGCAAGGGTCAATCCATACACGAGCATGAAGACCCAATGTTTTCGTTCCAGGGCAAATAATTTGCGGCTGAATATCGTCAAACCGACCAGCATCCCAAACGCGACAAAAAGGTCCCGCCAGAAGGCGAGGACGAGGGATGGCAGCGAATAGGTTTTGACAAGATGACTGATGAACGGACCGGTGGTGGACCAGAGGACCGTGGCGACAAGTGCGATGATGAACCCGCGTGATCGATGATGCTGTGTTGTCATGTATTTTCTGAAGCGACTCCTTCCGCGCGATTATATCCTTTGTGTCCGCGGCAAGCGGGTACGCAAGAGAGCGTATCCCACGCGGGAATAAAAAACAGCCGCCTTGCAAGGCGGCTGTACGATCACAATGGACGATTAACTCTTCCTGCCTTTCAACTCATCGCGGAAGATTAGGCTCATGACGATGCTGACCGCGCTCATCACAAGGCTGCCCAGCAGCGCGGACCAGAACCCGTCCACCGAAAGACCGATGCCGAACGATTGCCCGATGGTGCGGGTGAGCAAAAGCATGACGGTGTTGATGACGATGGTGAACAAGCCCAGGGTGAGAATGATAAGCGGGCAGGTAAGGAACTTGAGCAGTGGGCGCACAAGCGCGTTCAACAAGCCGATGATCAGGGCGAGCCAGAGGATGCCCGTCCAATCACCGAGATATTCGATGCCGGGCACGAGCCACACCGCCGCATACAAACCGACGGCGTTGATCGCCCAGCGGATGATGAATTTGGTCATTTGGACTCCTTTTGTTAATATGTACGCGAAGATATTTGAATAGGTTGCATTAAATTTTCTGCCGCGGTCAGTAGCGGACGTAAGAGACCGTCCGCTATGTGCGCTCAGGGCGTTGGCGCCTGCATCCAGATCAGGGTGCGCTGGGGTTTGAAGCCCGCGGCTTGAATGGCGTCGTCGAAGCGGCTGACGGGGAATTCGAGCGAGACGTTGGAATAATAACGATACAGGTCATGCCTCGCCTGTTGAAGGAGAACGGTCAACGCCTCGGGGTCGGACCTCTCGCCTGCCGCGGCAAAGAGACTTTCTCCACGCCCGGTGGGAATCCACGATAGCGCGGCAAGCAGGGAATCTCCTGAGCCTGCCGAAGGATTGACCGCCGCCCATTGACGCACATTGGTGTCGATGAAGAAAAGGTAGAGCCAGTTGAGGAATCCGGGCTTGAGCAAAGAAAAGTTCCATTTGCTGTGCCAGGCAAGGTCGGAGGGATAGAGGCGCGAAAGCCACTCGAGCTGCTGAATCCAAAAGCGCGGATGACGGTTCGTGACGGCAATGTCCGTTCGATTCCCCTCCACTCGCGAATCGGTGACGGCTTGCCAGGTTGTGCGTCGCGCGCGTTCCAGAAAACCGAGGGATTCATAAAGATGCACGGCTTCGGGGTTGTCGGCGCGGACGTTGAGCCAGATGTCACGAATCTTCCGTTCGCGGGCGTGCTGCATGGCGCGCAAGGTGAGGGCGCGGGCGATTCCGCGGCGGCGGTATTCAGGGTAGACGGCAACGTTGGCGATGAGGTAGAGGCGGTGTTTGTCCCGTCGGAAGGGTACGAGGCTGACGTTGCCGACGATGCGATGGTCTTCCTCCCACACATAGCCGGTGAGCGGCAGGGAGGTGGAATCGGCGGCGCGTTTTGCCCATTGCAAGAAGGAGTTGTCGCTCCCGGCGCGGCGCATGTCCTGCACGTAGCGTTTGCCGTCGCCGTCCATGGTGGACGAGAAGCAGGACTCGATCAGGTCCGCGACGGGGGGCAGATCCCGCAGGACGCTGAGGGGGCGGATGTTGGGGTGTGCCTGCGTGTCGCTCCGCGCGGGGAGGGTGATGCTTGCCATGGGGCGGATTATAGATTGGAAAGTGGAAAGTGGGGAGTTGATTTTGGCGCGCGGGAGTTGTAGAATGAAAACAAGCAGGTGGAGTTTTAACTTCGTGAATCTGATGCAAGGAGGCTGACATGAAACCGAAAGAGTCCAGCGTTGCAATTATTGTCGCATTAATTAGTCTTTGCGGGGTTTTAGGAGCGGCAATCATAAATAATTGGGACAAGCTGTTTCCACCTCCACCCACCACCTATGCTCCGCCGACTGATGCGCCCTCCACCGAGAATCCACCTCAAAACGAGATGAACGAGCCAACATCCACTTGCAGCGGCGCGGAAGCGGGAGGATATTGTTGGTATTTTGGCGGTGAAAATCAATCATGCAGCGATGTATGTTCTTCTCACGAAGGGTACAACGAAGCGACCAGAACTTATGCAGGCTCCGACGGTTCCGCAGGTAATTGCAAAAAAGTCATAACAGCCTTGACCATTGTGCAAGATGATTTCTTTGAAACAACCCAAGGCGGGCTTGGATGTTTTGCCATCCAAACCACCAGCGGGAATTTTTATGGATATTGGGACGAGCAGCCAACCACAGCGGATGCGACATCCCTAACACCTGGCAGACGGCGAATCTGCGCCTGTCAAGAATAGGCACGTTTTTTCACAGAGATATATCCTGTGAAAATCGTACGGGACGAAACGCTATGCCCCTTCGAGGGACAAGACCATGCAGAGTCCTAAGGGAAATACTTTCGTTCGGCTCGCTCTTTTCAGCAATGGGATTATCGATCTATTCGCAGCTTTGGCTCTCTTCTTCCCCATGCTCAAACTTCCCCTACCTGGATACACATCTTACACCAACGTATTGGCTTTTATTGCTGGCGGTTGGGGAATTGCCTCTTTTACTTTCGGCATTGGCAGAATATGGGCTTCACATAAACCTGAATTCTTTAGGGTAATGGTTGTTTTGGGATTCACAGAGGGTTTTTTACTTTCTATTTACTGCCTTATCAACATATTCTTTTTTAAGATAAGTTTATTACAGGCAATGCTACCTTTAGCGATCGGAGCCATTTATGCTATTCTTTATTTCTTTGCACTGCTTAATCTCCATCATTCGGGTAAATTTAGGCGGTCTTATCGATAGATAAGACTATGTCCGCCGCCCCGGCTGCCGTGTTGGTCGAGACACAGCGCAGGCTGTTTGGCATGGCTTTCGGAACCGATGGTTATATGGATGAAGTTAGCGGAGTCCTCATTAGCACCGCATTGGGTTTCATAGGTACAATTTTGTTGGGGCGTCAATTACCTGGCGGGTTACAAAAAGAGCCAGCGCCACTGCCGCAACCCTGCGATTGTACGAGGAATGGAATTCAGAATCCACGCTGGTTACAAGGCACGGCGTTCAGGAAGTCAGGGAGTTCTTTGACCGTGACGAGAACAATACTCTTGACTCAAGATATCGGTCGCTGAGTCCCGAGCAGCGAGCGTCCATTTGGAAGATCATTTTCTTCTACGAGAAGTTGTATGTGATGATCGAGAATGATCAATGCAACAAGAAACTGATCCCCGATCTCTTTGGGGAAGAGTCTTCAAGGTCATACCCAATAAAGCGCGCATCGCATCTTCGCTGCATTACGCGGGGCAAATGGGCTGATCAAGGATAATTCCACCGGATCAGCCTCAAGGCAAGTCTGTTGAGCGACGGATAAGCATGTTATAAATGCTCCGTTCCAATTCAAATGGAAATAAAATCAACATCCACAGGAGAGAGGCGCGAATCATGATCATCCGTATCTGGCATGGCTGGACATCCCCTTCCAACGCAGACATCTATGAGAACTTACTCAAGGAGGAGATCTTCGTTGGCATTCAAAACCGCCACATTCCCGGCTTTAGGGGGATTCAATTGCTTCGCCGCGAACTCAAGGAAGAAGTGGAATTCATCACGATCATGAAGTTCGATTCCCTGGACGCTGTCCGTCAGTTTGCTGGTGAAGATTATGAAGTTGCCGTGGTCCCGCAGAAGGCAAGAACGGTTCTTGCGCGTTTCGATGAACGGTCCCAGCATTATGAAATGAGAGCCGAGAGAAGCGGCGATGGCTAGACAGGGAAGGAGCTGTCACTGAATCAACGTAGAAGCGGTCGTTTTCTTCTCCCAATCGAGAGTTAGCCCATGCCTGCTCCCCGCTGCCGAGCTGGTGGTTGACCAGCGAAGCCGCGCCAAAATCCTGGCGGGACCCGCCAAAGTGAATTGTTTCTGTACGAGGTAAATCACAATGAAGACCATTGCCACAAGCAGTCGCCTAAAGGACAATTACGAGGATTATTACGAGGATGGAGACTCGGAATGGCGGAGATTGGGCGCGGCGGACAAATGCGCCAACATCGTCTCGCTTTGCCGCGACCTGCCTCACGCAACCATTCTCGAGATCGGGGCTGGGGAGGGCGCGATATTGAAAGGATTATCCGGCCTGGGCTTTGGCGAAAAACTCCATGCGCTCGAAATTTCCCAGTCCGGGGTGGAGGCGATCAGGAGCAAAGGAATACCAAACCTGGTCGAGTGCCTTCTCTTCGACGGGTATGAACTCCCCTACGACGACGTCAAGTTCGACCTTGCAGTTCTCAGTCACGTCATCGAACATGTCGAATATCCGCGGAAACTTCTTTACGAAGCCGCCCGGGTTGCCAGGCATGTTTTCGTGGAAGTTCCGCTCGAAGATACCATGCGATTGAAGACCGATTTCGTTTTCGACAAAGTGGGACATATAAATTTTTATTCGCCCGTCACGTTCAGGAGGCTGGTCCAGACCTGCAATCTGGAGGTCTTGAAACAGACGGTGACGAACCCGTCCAAAGCCGTGCATCGATACAGGTACGGCTGGAAAGGGACGGTCAATTATTACATCAAGGAATTTTTATTGAAGATTTTCCCGCGCCTGGCAACGAGAGTCTTCGTTTACCATTCCTCGTTGGTATGCCGGGCCGAAACGAAATCGGATTCCCATGATCGTTCATGAATGACCCCGTTCCCCAAACCACCGCCGCGGACGTGATCGAATTCGTAAAACTGCTCGAAGCACACGGCGTCGGCGTGGTCATCGACGGCGGCTGGGGCGTGGACGCCTTGCTGGGGAAACAGACCCGCACGCACAGCGACCTCGATATCGCCGTGGAACATGCGGACGTGCCGAAGATCCGCGCCTTGCTGGAAGAGCGGGGTTACAAGGACGTTCTGCGCGATGATACGCGTGAGTGCAATTTCGTCATGGGGGATGATAAAGGACGGCTGATCGATATCCACTCGTACACGTTCGATGAAGAAGGCAGAGTGATCTTTGGCGTCGAGTATCCCTTCGACTCGCTCAAGGGAACCGGCTCCATCGCAAGTTATCCCGTCAAGTGCATCACGCCGGAATGGATGGTCAAATTCCACACTGGATATAAACTCGATGAGAACGATTACCACGATGCGAAATTACTGTGCGAGAAGTTCGGGATCGAAATCCCAGCCGAGTTTGCGGAATTCCTGTCGAAAGCAGAAGACGGGAGGTAAACCACTTTCCACCAACCAATCATCAATTTACCACTCTTCCCTTGCAACTTTTCCCTCTCCCCGCCTGTATTACACTCTAGCCATGAATGCGCCCACCGACCGCGACCTGATCCTGCGAGCCCGTCGCGGTGACCCCGAAGCCTACGGCGACCTCGTGGCACGCCACCAAACGAGCGTGTTCAACGTCTGTTACCGCATTCTGCACAACCGCGCCGATGCCGAAGACCTCGCCCAGGAGACCTTCATCCGCGCCCTCGACCGTCTGCACACCTTCGACCTCGAACGCGAATTCAGTCCGTGGATCCGCCGCGTCGCCGCCAACTTGTGCCTGAACCACATCGAGTCGCACAAGTCCACTGCACCGCTCGACGAAGAACGGGACGAAGATAAAACTCAAGGTCCCGGCGAGCAGGTTGAGGTCAAAGAAAGAAGCGAGCAGATCCGCAGTGCGCTCGCGTCCCTGCCGCCGCATTATCGTCTCGTCGTCGAACTGCGGCATTATCAAGAACTATCCTACGACGAGATCGCAAGCGAACTGAACATCCCCCTCAGCGACGTGAAGAGCCATCTCTTCCGCGCCCGCAAACTTCTCGCGGAGAAACTCCATGCACCTGACTGACGAACAGCTCAACGAATATTTGGATAACGCTTCAACCGAACGCGCCCTCATCGAAACGCACCTCGACTCATGCGACGAATGCGCGGCGAGACTCTCCACCCTCCAAGCCTTGTTCACGGATTTGGACTCTCTGCCCGAAGTAGCATTATCTACAAACCTCGCCGCCCGCTTCAGACCCCGCCCAAGCCTGGCTCCCCAACTCCCGCATTGGCTCACGCTGACAGCGACTCTGCAAGCCGCTGCCGCGCTGGTTGCGCTCATCGTCGCCATCCCATTCTTTTCCATCATGCTCCCCCAAGTGGAAATGCCATCCTTCACCACCTGGCTTTTTGGAATCCAATCCATTTGGGCGTCGTGGCTGGACACACTTTCCAATCTTGCCCTGAGCCCCGTCGAAGGGTTCCAATTACCTAATTACCAATTTGCCAATCTCCCAACCTACTCCGTTGAACTATCCACCCTCTTCATCGCCCTCGCCATCGTCTCCATCTTTTGGATATTCGGAAACGGATTGTTGTTGAGAAATAATCGCTCGTAGGGGCGGGATCCCCCCGCCCAATTAACGTTTGCCAAATAGCATAGGGCGAGGTCTCCTCGCCCCTACAAAAATCAGGAGCCTTTCATGACCGACATCCTTCGCACAACCTTCATCATCCTCGTGCTGACCATCACCCTCGCCGCCTACTTCCTTGTCATTGGCGCATTGTTCACCAATCGCGTCGCCAAGACTCAAACCAGTCTCAGCCTCACACCCGGGCGATCCTTCGGCTTGGGCATGGTCAACTTTTTCTTCTTCGGCTTGATCGCCGCCGTCATGTTTTCGCTTGCCGAGAATGCAGGCTCCTTCGTCAAAGGGATACTCACCATCCCCGCCTTGCTCATCCTCGCTTTTCTCTCCGTGCTATTGAGCATTGGTCTCACCGCCACCGTCCAACACCTCGCCGAACGCCTCTTCCCAGATATGTCCGCATGGAAGCGCAACTTGTGGAGTTCCGTAATTCTCTGCATTGCCTGCGCCTTACCCTTCATCGGTTGGTTCTTACTGCTGCCTTATGTCGCCTTCACCGGCATTGGTGCCACGATCTTGGGATTCTTCCAAAAAAGTTAAACCCCATCCCTTTCTTCTTTCCTCTTTCATCCAAGACGCGCTCACCCCGCGTCTTTTGTTTTAAACCTTTGTGCTCTTAGTGTCCTTTGTGTTTAAAAACTTCTGCAACTTTCCCCACCCCAACCCTGTATCCCTTACATCAACCAAAACCGAAAGGACTTCACCCATGGCTGATATCTCTGCCATCTTCTTCATCCTGCTCATCATCGGAATCGCCTTCCCTGCCATGCTCACCGCATGGTGGCTGTTGTTCCCATCCCTGATCGCTCGCGCTCACTCACGAGTAGAAAAAACTCCGTGGCAAACCTTCTGGCTGGGACTCATCCTCGTCATTGCCGTGACCATTCCCATCGTCATCCTGCTTGCGCTTCCATTCGGACCCGCCAAATTCATCGGCTGGATTCTGCTCGGTGGGGCGCTCGCCATCTCCACCATCGGCTCGGCTGGCATCGCCGCTCACCTCGGCGCGAGACTCGCCAAGCACAGCAACATGACTCCATTGAACGGATTCATCCGTGGCGCCGTCATCCTCGAACTCGCCGCCTTCTTCCCGCTCATCGGCTGGCTCTTCGTGTGGATTCCCATCATCCTCATCTCCTTCGGCGCAACCGGCTTTGCCCTGCTCAATTGGACTCCGCGCGAGAAGAGCGTAAACACGGAAACTGGTACACAGGTAAGCACGCTGAAAACGGAACAAATTTAGAAAGTGGAAAGTAGAAATTAGTGGTGCAAAATTTTCACTTTCCACAACCATTAACTCTAATCTCCAATTACCAATTACCAATTACTAACCACTAACCACCATGACCTTATCCCGCCGCGACTTCCTCAAGCTCACCACCCTCCTCTCTGCCAGCGCCGCACTCAATGCCTGCGCCCCCGCCGTGCGACGACTCGCCAACGACCTGCCCGCCGTCCCGTGGAGTCCGCTCAGCGTGGCAGATTTCACCGCGCTCAATCGCATCACCTTCGGCGCAAGGGTGGAGGAGCGCGCCCGACTCGCAGAGATCGGCTTGGCAAACTACATCGAAGAACAACTCGACTT
This sequence comes from Candidatus Villigracilaceae bacterium, assembly GCA_026645935.1. GTDB lineage: Bacteria > Chloroflexota > Anaerolineae > Anaerolineales > Villigracilaceae > Villigracilis. The sequence continues at coordinate 205,003 of JAPKMP010000005.1, forward strand.
CGAAACCATCAACGACCTTGCTCTTGACCTGCAACTTTCACCTTTCAACACTCTCACTATGGCAGCCAACGAGATCGAAGCCGTCACCAATCAACTTTTCGACGGCTATGACCGCGAACGTCCTATCAACGAGTTACGTCAAGCCACCTTTCTGCGTCAACTCTACAGTAAGCGGCAACTCTACGAAGTGATGGCGGACTTCTGGAGCGACCACTTCAACATCTTCATCGAGAAAGAACCCATCTTCTATCTCAAGACTGTCGATGACCGCGATGTGATCCGCAAGCACGCCCTCGGCAACTTCCGCGACCTCGTTTGGGCATCCGCGCATTCGCCCGCCATGCTGACCTATCTCGATAACCAAGCCAACGTCAAGGGCACGCCCAACGAGAACTACGCCCGCGAGTTGATGGAACTCCACACCCTCGGCGTGGACGGCGGCTACACTCAAAATGATGTCATGCAATTGGCGCGTTGTCTCACGGGTTGGTCGGTCAAGGAACATTTCTGGCTGGGTGATTTCGTCTTCAAGGAAGATCAACACGAACCCGGCGAGAAAAATGTTCTGGGTCTCGCGATTCAGGAATCGGGTCAGAGTGAGGCGGAGCAGGTCATCGAGCATCTCGTCTTGCATCCATCCACTGCGAAATTTATTTGTACCAAACTCGCACGTCGCTTCATCGCCGATGAACCGCCGCAAGAAATTATCGAGAAAGCCGCGCAAACATTTCTCGCCACCAAAGGCGATATCAAATCTGTGCTGCGCGTCATCCTGCTTGATGGTCTTGCATTCGCGCAGCCCAAATACAAACGTCCGCTCAACTTCGTGCTTTCCGCGCTGCGCATGCTCAACGTTGAAACCGACGGCGTTGCATTGCAAGACCATCTTTCACGAATGGGACAACTCGCTTTCAACCTGCCCACCCCCGACGGCTACCCCGACCACAGCGACGCGTGGCAAGGCAACCTCATGCCGCGCTGGCAATTCGCATTTGAACTGATTCGCAACGAGCTTCCAAAAACGAAACACAATCTCAATGCTTTATTGGATGTCTCTTCGACCGGCAGTTTACACACCGATGTGGATTCACTCACCTCATTACTTTTAGGTGCGCCGTTAGACCGCCTCACGCGCGACGGGATGATTGATACCGTCCATTCGGCAGGTGCCACGCCGGAAGAGACTCTGCAAATCATCGCCGCGAGTCTCATCGCGTCGCCTGCATTTCAGTGGAGATAACCTTCCCTCACCCTAACCCTCTCCCAAAGGGAGAGGGGACTCCCTTCCCCATCGGGGGAAGGGTTGGGGATGAGGGCGAATTGGAGATAACATGTTAGCAACCTTACCCTTAATCCAACACCCGAAAAAGACTTGGATGCCGCGCCTTTCTTTCGCGCCGAAGAACACCGCCCCACGCGGAGACACACTCGTGGTCGTCTTCCTGCGCGGCGCCGCGGACGTGCTCAATATGGTCGTGCCGCATGGCGAAGATGCTTATTATCAATTGCGCCCAACATTGGGAATTGCCAGACCTGATGATGGAAGAAAGATGAAAGATGAAAGAGTTGTAGATTTGGATGGTTTCTTTGGCTTTCATCCAAACATGAGTTCTTTGCTCGAAGCCTGGCAAAGCAGACAACTCGCCATCATCCACGCCTGCGGCGCACCGGATGAATCACGCAGTCACTTCAAAGCGATGGAACTGATGGAACGCGGCGTGGACGATGAGCGCGGTCCCGCCTCAGGTTGGATCGGACGTCACCTCGCCACCTTGAACACCAGCAACTCATCGCCATTGCGAGCCGTGGGCATGGGCACCCGCCCACAGCGCAGCCTTAGCGGAAGTGTCCCCGTCTCTGCCCTGCGCTCCATCGCAGACTTTCACCTCGGCGGCGACCCACGCGCCTTGCAGCAAATGCGTGCTGCATTGAATTATGTGTATCAAGAAGATGCCTTGGGTCAAGATACCTTGTCCATTATGGACACGCTCCAAAAACTCGACCCGCTCAAATACAACTCGCCGATCGCTTATCCTGATTCTGAATTCGGTCTCGCTCTCAAGCAAACTGCCATGCTCATCAAATCTGAAGTTGGGCTCGAAGTCTCAGCCATTGACCTCGGCGGTTGGGACACGCACTTCACGCAAGGCTCAATAACTGGACTCATGCCGAATCTGATGAAAGACCTTTCCGAAGGTCTAGCCGCTTTCCATGCCGATATGGCGGACCACATGATCAAACTCACCACCGTCACCATGTCTGAGTTTGGACGGCGCGCCTACGAGAACGGAAGCCTCGGCACCGATCACGGTCACGGAAGTATGATGATGGTCATGGGCGGCAACGTGGACGGCGGCAAAGTCCATGGGCAGTGGCCCGGGCTGGAGGAAGGTCAACTCATCGGTCCTGGCGATTTGGCGGTTACTACCGATTATCGCGATGTGCTATCTGAGGTGTTGTCGAAGCGCTTGAATAATCCCGCGACAAGTGATGTCTTTCCTGAATATCAGCCCGTGATAAGGAATATCATTAAATCATAGAGGCGAGGACACCTCGCCCCTACACCATTTACTACGGACTCCCCAACTCCACCACAAAATAATATCCATACGAACCGCTAGCCAGATAGGCATACCCAACGCCCATCTCTGTGGATCTTGGATTGAGAATCGCATCGCGATGGACTTGGTCGCTCATCCACCAGGTCATTGCCGCCTGCGGACCGCCTCCGCCGTAAATGATCTCTTCCGAATAGGATGGTGAATAACCAAAGGAGAGAATCCGAGCATAGGCGGAAGAACCGTCTGATCCCGTATGGCTGATGCGTCCGCTGCATGCCATATCCGCGGCGTGGGCTTGGGCGGCGTTACTCAAGATGGAGTTGATCGTCAACGTTCCTAATCCGGCATTCGTACGTTCCTGATTGATCATCGAAGCGATCTGATTCACATAGGCGGCATTTTGAGTGTAATTACAATTCCCGCCAGAAGAGGAAGATGATTGCGTGGCCGCAGGCACCGTCGCCTGCGGAGATGTGCCGCCGCTCCCTACATTGATCTTCACCCAAAATGTCTTTTCCGTACCGATGGGCACATCTTTTCCGTTCGGGTCATTCAACGTGAAGTAGCCGGTATACGAACCGTTCACGGTGGGCGCGGTCAGGTCCACCGAGACCTGGACCGTTTCCTTTAACAACGTTTCAGGCACGGGGGCGGAAAGAGGCGCGTTCATTTGGTCGCCCGCGGCGAATTTGAGTGTGTATCCATACCAGGGGCAGGTCCCGTTATTGATGAATTCCCAGGTCTTTGTGAATTTTTCACCCGGCTTCATTTGAGTCCCATCAGGGATGGTCACATCCCGGAGGAGAATCGCGCTGTCTTTGCAGTTTGGGTCGATGGTGACGACAAATGTCGGCGTGGATGTTATTGCAGGCGTGGCTGTGAGCGTGGGCGGCACGTACGCCTTTTTCGTAGGGACAAGAGTCGCGGTGACAAAATTTGACGGGGCGGGCGTTTCCTGCTTGTTTACTTCCACACTGATGCAAGAGGTGAGGAAGACCGCAATCGACAGAACGGAAAATATTTTTCTGATCATACGACCCCAATTGTACCGAAACACGCGCCTGCACGATCCCTAGTCTTCGCCCGTTGCGATCTCGACTTCCGCGCTCATGCCCCACAACAATCCTTTTGGCTGTTCATCCAAATCGATCGTGACGGGAAAGACCACGTCGCCTCCCAGGGTGACTGCCCGAGGGGAGACTCGAATCACCTTTCCCGAAATCATCACATCCATTGCTTCGATGGTCACATTCACGTTCTGACCGATCTTCACGCGGGTGATATCGCGCTCGCTCAAGTCGGTGGTGACGATCTCAAGACGGTTCAAATCCGCGATCGTCATTACAACTTGATTCACCTGCACCAGCTCGCCGGTGACGACGTTAACATCAACGATCGTTCCATCGAAAGGCGCGGTCAAAGCGGCTTGGGCGAGATTCGCAAGTGCGGAATCCCATTGAGCTTTTGCCACGTCCGCTTCTGCGACGGCTTTGAGATAAACCTCGCGCGGCAAGGAATACCATTCTTTTCTGCCGGTATCCGGGTCCACATAAAGGACTTTTTCCGCTTTTTGAAGTTCGGCGGCTTGACTCTTTGCCTTGTAATCTGCTTCCGCCGCGATAACGTCATATTCAAGTTCGGGTGTATTAAGAACCATCAGCACATCACCAGCCTTCACCGCGTCGCCTTCGTTTACCGGAATTTCCTTCACGAGCGCGGACGTGGTGAAGCTCAACTGCGAGACTTGCGCAGGTTCCACCCTCGCCGAGGCGACGACAGAATGGGGAGATTCTGGAGAGACGCTTTCGATGGGAGCGTTCGTCGCTTCAGGGACGACGGATGCGGGGCTTGCGCAGGCGGTCAACACCAGCAAGCCGATAAAAAAGATTCTATTCATTCCCGCCTCACTCGCCGACACCGATCTCGACATCCGCGCTCATGCCCCACAGCAAACCGGCAGGTTGTTCGTCGAGTTCGATGGTCACTTTGAAGACCACATCTCCGCCCAATTCGGAGGAGATGCGGGCAATGTCCACGACCTTCCCGGCATATTCACCGCCCAACGCCTCGATGAAAACGCTGGCAGATTGCCCCACTTTCACATCAGGCACGTCGCGTTCGCTCAGGTCGGTGGTTTCGATGCGATACTTCGATAGATCGCCGACGACCATCACAACCTGGCCCGGAGCGACGGTCTCATACGGGGAGATATCGACCGATATAACGGTACCGACAAACGGCGCGGTCAGAGCCGACTGGGAAGCGAGAGTCGCTTTGGCAGAATCCAACAAAGCCTGGGCGCGGGCAACATCGATCTGCGCCACTTCCACATGTTTCCAGGATGGCGCGCAGCCTTCGCCCCGGCATCCCACATTGCGGACCAGGTAACTGAGTTGAACCTCCGCAAAGGCAAGATTCGCCTCCGCCTCGCGGACCTTCGCCTCCAATATGGAGGTGTCGACCTCCACCAAGACATCCCCGGCGTTGACCTTGTCCCCGGCCTGTGCATTGACCTGCGTCACACGCGCAATGTTCGTGAAAGATAAACGCGCGGACTGCGCTGGCACGACGACTGCAGAGGCGGTGACAGTATCACCGCTCGAGGACTGCGGTTGGGAAGGAGGCGCATCCCCTGATTCCACCATTACAGTTGGGATGGCTTCCGGTGGATTCGTCCCACCGCAGGCAGATACCGCAAACGCGGCGACGAGGATGATCCAATAAGCTTTTTTCATTCAAATACTCCAATGTTATTTTTTCGGCGGGTTGTTATCGCTCTCGATGACGCCGTCCCGCAGGGTGACGACGCGCGCGGCATGTTTGATCACGCGCGGGTCGTGCGTGGCGAAGACGAAGGTCACGCCGGTTTCCTTGTTGAGTTTCTTCATGATCTCCATCACCTGCTCGCCGTTGGACGTGTCGAGGTTGGCGGTCGGTTCGTCGGCGAGGATCATGGTCGGGTTTGTGGAGAGGGCGCGGGCGACGGCGACGCGCTGTTGTTGTCCGCCGCTGAGTTGATCGGGGCGGTGATGCGCGCGGTCTTTGAGGTCAACGGCTTCGAGCAGTTCCATCGCGCGCTGTTTGCGCTGGGCGGGCGTCCTGCCGTTGAGCAGGAGCGGCATTTCCACGTTTTCGTACGCCGTCAGCGTGGGGATGAGCGCGAAGAATTGAAAGACAAAGCCAATCGTCCCTTTGCGCAGATCCGCGCGCTGGTTGCGGTTCAGGTTTGTCGTTTCCTGTCCGTTGATGACCACACTGCCGGACGACGGTCTATCAAGACAGCCGATCAAT
>JAPKMP010000060.1 GCA_026645935.1 Candidatus Villigracilaceae bacterium
CGAAACCACAATGGTGCAAGCAAGGCAAAAGCGCAGAAGCCGAATGGACCTCCGAGTTGCAAAGGCAAAAGCGTCAGATAGTCCGATGGTCTGATAGCCGAGTAGCCGAAGTCGGGAACTGCACCCGTTATCATGGCAGAGTTTCTTAGCAGGATGTTCGACCAAGCGACCACAAGACCATCCAACTAGCAGACTACAAGAGTGACGCTGGCTTCCTTTCCTGTGTGCATCACACGGGAAATTTTTGTTAAAAAGCAATGCGTTAACTTGGGTGGCACCACGAGACTCCCCTCTCGTCCCAATGGACAGGAGGGGAACGCGCTTTAAACGCTGGTCATGGATAATAGATCATATCGTCCTTGGCTGATCGTCAAAGCTACAACAACTGTAGATCGCTTGCGAAAGGATAGAACTATGATTTCAAATAAACCCCGCCTCCTCACAGGTGACCGCCCCACAGGACGCCTCCACCTCGGTCACTACGTCGGCTCGCTGGAAAATCGTGTGCGACTGCAACATCAATACGAATCCTTCTTCATCATCGCAGACCTGCATACACTCACGACCAAGCCAGAGCCGCAATACATCAAAGAGATTCCGACCTATATCAAAGAAACCGTGTTGGATTATCTCGCCGTCGGCATTGACCCCGACGTCAGCACGATCTTCGTCCAATCGGCGATTCCCGAAACGTATCAGTTGAATCTGCTTTTTGAGATGCTCGTCACCGTCCCGCGCCTCGAACGGATGCCTACCCTCAAAGACATGGCGCGCGACGCCAACATTGACTCGATGCCGTTTGGCTTGCTTGGTTATCCAGTTCTGCAAGCCGTGGACATTTTGCTTCCCCGCGCGCAAGTTGTCCCTGTGGGACGCGACAATCAGTCGCATGTCGAACTCGCCCGCGAGATGGCGCGTCGCTTCAACAACCTCTACGGCGAAGTCTTTTCCGAACCTGATTCGATCATCGGCGATGTTCCGCTCCTCGTCGGCACAGACGGACAAGGCAAGATGAGCAAGTCGCTCGGGAATGCGATCTATCTTTCCGATGACGCGGACGCGGTCAAGCAAAAAGTGATGAACATGTACACCGACCCGAAACGCCTCCGCGCCACCGACCCTGGGACGGTCGAAGGCAATCCCGTGTTCATCTACCACGACGCGTTCAATCCCTCCAAAGCCGAAGTGGACGATCTCAAAGAGCGTTACCGCGCGGGCAAAGTCGGCGACGTGGAAGTCAAGCAGAAACTTGTGGTCGCCATCAACAACTTCCTCGAGCCGATTCGTGAGAAGCGCGCCTACTTCCTCGCCCATCCGATGATTCCCAACGATGTCCTCGCCAACGGCATCCGCCGCATGCAAGCCGAAGCCAAAACGACCATGGAACTCGTCCGCGAGAAGACAGGGTTGTCCTATTCGCTTGATTTGTTTGTTGATCAGGTGGATATTTTTGGAAATGAAGGATAACAACCACAGAGCAATTAACCGCGAAGAGCGCAAAGTACGCAAAGATTTAAAGGGTTTTCTTAGCGACCTTCGCGTGCTTAGCGGTTTAAAAAAATCTCAGCGTTCTCCGTGTCTCTGTGGCTAAGAAAGGTTTTTGAACATGCTAGTCCTAATCGACAACTACGACTCCTTCACCTACAACCTCGTCCAATACTTCGGCGAACTCGGCGCGGACATCAAAGTCTTCCGCAACGACCAGGTGACGATGAACCAACTCATCGCGCTGAATCCGAGTCACCTCGTCATCTCGCCAGGTCCAGGCGAACCGATCAAAGACGACGGCATCTCCTCCGACGCCATCAAATACTTCGACGGAAAAATTCCCGTGCTGGGAGTCTGCCTCGGACATCAAGCCCTCGGCGCAGTCTTCGGCGGCAAAGTGGACCGCGCCCAGCGTCTCATGCACGGCAAGACCTCCAAAGTAACTCACAACGGCGAAGGCATCTTCAAAGGCGTCCCATCGCCGTTTGAAGCGATGCGTTATCACTCGCTCATCGTCCACGACCCAATTCCCGCCGAACTTGAGGTCACCGCCATCACGCCCGAAGAAGAGATCATGGGACTCAAACATAAAGAACATCAGACGTACGGCGTGCAATTCCACCCCGAATCGATTCTCACCGAATATGGCAAGCAGTTCCTCAAGAACTTTCTTGAATTGAGCGGGAAACTTTAGATTTATGGGTATGAATTGGAGACAAATCATGCGAGTCGCATTTCAAGGTGAGCCAGGCGCGTACAGCGAACAGGCGTTGCTCGAGTATTTTGGCGCGGTCGAGACGAAGCCGTGCGCCTCGTTCGACGCGGTGTTTGAATCGGTCGCGGCTGGCGAGTGCGACGCGGGAATGATTCCCATCGAAAACTCG
>JAPKMP010000061.1 GCA_026645935.1 Candidatus Villigracilaceae bacterium
GAAGATCATCGCGGTGAAACCTGCCGCAAGGAAAGTTGCGGAATCGAATGAGAAGAGATCGAACATCGAGCCGAGACTCAAGAGCATGAAGAGTCCGCCCGCGATGTTTTTGGTGACGAGATAGGCAGGGAGTTCCCAATGCCAGTTGATCTTGTGCTGCGCGTTGTACGCAGTTTGAACCATGTGTTCAGCCACGCGCCCGCCGATCTGAATCGGACCGTTCATCGGGCGTCCTTGGGGTTGAGGGGTGCGGATGGGTGTGCCATTCGGCGCAGTCGCTAGAGAGCGACTATTACGCCCACCCCTTGCGTAGCCGACGTTCTCCAACGTCGGCTGTATGACAGGCAGCGCATACGCGGCGACGTTTTGTTCGGTGACTGTATCCGCCCACATGTACGAGTCGTGGGTTTGAGCCGCCGAAGGATGCAGCGACCAGTCATTGCCGTTGATGTAGAACAGTTTGGGACCCGTCCCCTGCTCGGGCTTGCGAACGCTCACTTGCGCAGTGGACAACTTTCGGCTGATTTCCGAAGCGGGGTCGTTCAAATCCCCAGCGAGAATCGCATGTTCGGGGCAGACGACGACGCAGGCGGGTTCGAGTCCCACATCCAAACGATGCGCGCAGAAATGACATTTCGCGGCGGCGTTCGTTTCGGGGTCGAGATAAATCGAATCATACGGGCAGGCTTGCATACAGGATTTACAACCGATGCAAACGCTCGGATCGAATTCAACGATTCCATCACTGCGTTGATACATCGCGCTGACGGGACAGATGCGCGCGCACGGCGGATTGGCGCAATGATTACAGCGCGTCACCTGAAAGCGTCGGCGCACGTCGGGATACGCGCCCGTCTCCACATACTTGACCCACGTGCGATACACGCCCAGCGGAACCTGGTTCTCGGACTTGCACGCGGTCGAACACGCGTGACAGCCGATGCACTTGGATTGGTCAATGAGGAAGCCGTAGTTGGTCATAGAAAGGATGAAGGATGAAAGATGAAAGAAGAAAGACGAAAGAACTTCTTTCCTCTTTCTTTTTTCTTTGTTATACGACTTGCGGCGGCGCGACGGCGTTCATGATGGCGGTTGTGAAATCGGTCGGCATGACGCCAGGGGATTGGATGTTGAGTCGGTAGTACGCTTCTTCGATCTTCGATTTGAGAGTCTCTGGCGTGGCGGCGACTCCGCGCAGGGATTGTTCGAGCGCGCCCAGGGCGAAGACGGGGAGCAGGGTGAAGTCGCCTGAGAAGGTGATGTCGTCGAGCCGTCCTTCACGCAAGCGGGCGATGACGCGGATCAGACCGCCCTGAGATTTGAACGCCGCTTCGACGATGTGTACGTCCTGATGAATTTTCACGCCCTGTTGTTTGAGCTGACCTTTCTGGTACAGCCATTCATCGGACATGAGACGCGCGTCAATCTCCCGCGCCATGGCTTCTTCTTCGTCCGTCCATTCGCCTTCGTACACTTCCATGCCCAGCGCTTCGGAGACTTTCTTCATATACAAATCCTTGACCATGGCGCGGTCGGGCGTAGAGCCGAGTTGTTCGGTCATGGTGGTCATGTAGGCTTCGAGCGATTCGAAAATCTTGTCGCGCATTTTTTCGGAAGAGACTTTCAAGACCTGCGACATGGTCTTCTTGTCGAAGGTGTACATCAAACTGCCGACGAGAATCTCCGCGATGCCCATCTGCGCCGCGCCCGTGCCGCCGATCTTCTTTCCATTGACATGCACGTCATTGATCGGGCGATAGTTGGCGGGGATGCCCAACTCCTGATAGGTCGCCACCAGCGGATCAACGTAAAGTTTGAAGCGTTCTTCGAGTGTGGCGGGCAGGTCTTCCTTGTGAAAAATCCACTGCGTGAACAACTGACCGCTATCCAAAAACACCGCGCCGCCGCCCACTTCGCGCCGATAGACGGGCAGGTTGTGCGCCGCACAGTATTCCAAATCCACTTCCTTTTGAGCATCCTGATGATAGCCAATGGACACATACGGTCCGTTCGGCGAGACCATGATGATGGTGTTGGGCGTGTCTTCCTTCATCGCATATCCGACCGCGTGGTAAACGGTCTGCGAACGGAGCGGGGATACGCCTTCCATGTAGAGCAAACGGATTTTTTTGGACATTGGATTCTCCTTTAAGTTTTCAAAGTTGTCCACTGGTCGAGTAGGCGGCGCTCGTCCGCCGTATCGAGACAGCAGTAATTTCCGAAATTAAACTTTTCAAGATGCTTCGAAATGTGGTCTCGATACGTCCCGCAAAAAGCGCGCGGGACTACTCGACCACCGTTTGAAACTAATCAAC
>JAPKMP010000062.1 GCA_026645935.1 Candidatus Villigracilaceae bacterium
GATACGTCCCGCTTACGCTTCGACTTCGTGGCGCAACGATCATGCGCCACTCCGTTCAGCGCGGCGGGACTACTCGACCAACGATTACCGTTTCAGCTTTCGGTATTTCACTCGGTGCGGGGTCAAATCTTTGCCGAATTTTTTTTGCGTCAACGTTTTGCGTACCGCGACATTCATGTCGCTCTTGCAAAGCGCAAACTGAAGTTTGCGGTACGTTATCGTTTCAGCGTGCGATATTTCACCCGATGAGGTGTTAAATCTTTGCCAAATTTTTCTTGCATCATGGATTCGTAATCGGACCAATTGCCGATGTGCATGGTGGCTTGGGAGTCGTCTTCGAAGACGATGAGGTGGGTGCAGATGCGGTCGAGGAACCAGCGGTCGTGGCTCACGACTAGGGCGGTGCCTGCGAATTCGGTGAGGGCTTCTTCGAGGGCGCGGAGGGTGTTGACGTCGAGGTCGTTGGTGGGTTCGTCGAGGAGGATGACGTTGGCGCCTTCGGTGAGGGTCTTGGCGAGATGGACGCGGTTGCGTTCTCCGCCAGAGAGGATGCCGACTTTCTTTTGCTGGTCTGACCCTGCGAAGTTGAACGAGGCGCAATAGGCGCGGGCGTTGATTTTCCGTTTGCCGAGTTCGAGCGTGTCGGCTCCCTGCGAGATTTCTTCGTAGACGGTCTTCTCAGGGTCGAGCGTGCGGGATTGATCCACGTACGCCAGTTTGACGGTCTCGCCGATTTTGATCGAGCCGCTATCGGGAGATTCCCTGCCGATGATCATCTTGAGGAGCGTGGTCTTGCCTGCGCCGTTTGGACCAACTATCCCGACGATAGAGCCTGGGGGAACTGTAGCAGAAAACCCGTCGAGAATGAGGCGGTCGTCAAAACTCTTCGTCACTTTGTCAAATTCAAAAACGACGTCACCGAGGCGCGGACCTGGCGGGATGTAGATGTCCAATTCTTCACGGCGCGCTTCGGCTTCTTGATTCAACAATTTTTCGTAGGCGCTGACGCGGGCTTGTCCCTTCGATTGACGCGCTTTGGGCGACATGCGAATCCATTCGAGCTCGCGTTCGAGGGTCTTTTGGCGTTTCGATTCGGCTTTCTCTTCGAGGCGGATGCGCTCCTGTTTTTGTTCGAGCCACGAGGAATAATTTCCTTTGTAGGGAATGCCGAAGCCGCGGTCGAGTTCGAGAATCCAGCCTGCGACGTTGTCGAGGAAGTAGCGGTCGTGCGTGACGGCGATGACCGTGCCTTTGTAGTCGCGCAGATGATGTTCGAGCCACGCCACCGATTCGGCGTCGAGGTGGTTGGTGGGTTCGTCGAGCAGGAGGATGTCGGGTTCGGTGAGCAGGAGTCGGGTGAGGGCGACGCGGCGTTTTTCTCCGCCCGAGCAGACGTTGATGGGCGTATCCGACGGCGGGCAACGCAACGCGTCCATCGCAAGTTCGAGTCGGCTGTCGAGATTCCAGGCGTCGTGCTTGTCGAGTTGTTCCTGCAATTTGGCTTGTTCGGCGACGAGCGCGTCGAAGTCGGCGTCGGGTTCGGCAAACTTGGCGTTGACTTCATCGAAGCGGGCGAGCATTTCGACGATGGGAGTCACCGCTTCTTTCACGACTTGGATGACTGTTTTGCTTTCGTCGAGCTTTGGCTCCTGCTCCAACAGCCCGACGGTGTAGCCTTTGGACTGCGAGATTTCGCCGATGTAGTCTTTGTCCACGCCTGCCATGATGCGTAGTAACGTGGATTTGCCCGCGCCGTTCAGCCCGAGCACGCCGATCTTGGCGCCGTAGTAGAAGCCGAGCGAGATGTCGCGCAGGATTTGTTTGTTGGGAGGGACGATCTTCCCAACTTTGTTCATGGAGTAGATGACGAGGGATTCGGACATAGGAGTAATTGGTAAGTGGTAATTGGGGACTGGAGATTGGAGACTAGAGATTGGAGACTAGAGACTGGAGATTGGGGATTGGTAGGTCGGGCGTATTGTATCAGAGAGTGAGGGATGGATGAATTTTTTTAACCGCTAAGCGCGCGAAGGGTTTTGGGAAGATGAAAAACCCCACCCTTCGACAAGCTCAGGACAACGCTTCATTCTTCGGGGGAGGTTGGTCGCCGTTTCGAGGAGGCAAATATTTTCGTTTGATATGAGGCTGGTAATTAAGGATTGTATATTTCTGCTAAGTAGGATTCAGGTAAAAAATCATCTGAGCGATATTCAAGATTCGTGAAGTCGCCCAGAGGGTCAAACTCAATGCCTC
>JAPKMP010000063.1 GCA_026645935.1 Candidatus Villigracilaceae bacterium
GTATGTTGAAGAAAAGTATTTTCCTTTTAATATTGGTTTTCCTGTCAGCCTGTCAGTCCGGCGGACCGTCCACCAAACTCACAGTGGAGTTGAGCGATTTTGCAATTACCCCCAATCAACTGTCCGTGCCAGCCGGTGCAGAAATCCAGATCAAGGTTGTCAACAACGGCACCGTGGAGCATAACTTCTATATCATGCAATATGGCGTGGATGTCGGTGATATGTTTGATGAAGAGGATATTGCCAATGCGTACTGGGAGGTGGATGCCCAACCAGACGAGAGTGTGGAATTAAGTTTCACAGCGCCCGACCAACCGGGTACCTACCAGATTGTCTGTGGGATGCCAGGGCATTTGCAGGCAGGCATGGTTGGAACGCTCGAAGTTGTCAAATAGAGATATCTGAAAGTTCAACAAAGACGGGAGAGCAAAACTCTCCCGTCTTTATTTTATGTTCCTTGATGCCTATGGCTGGCTCTCCAACATGAGACCAGCCTCTTGCCAGGCGGTTGTGCCTCCCTCCAGCATCCAGACATTTGTGTATCCCTGGACTAATAGTGTAGCAACCGCTTTTTTTGCCATGCCGGATGTCAGGCAGTAGACAAGGATCTTAGCATCCTTATCGGCTGGTAATTTATCCGTGTTTTGTTCGATCTGATCATACGCCAGACGAACATCCGTATCCGGGATGTCTCCCTCCCAAGGGGTATGAACATTGATCATGGTGAAATCCTTGTCTTCCAGCATGGTCTGTAATTCCTGCACAGATACCACTCGATAAGGAATGCCATTCATTTCAGCCTGGATACCGATCTGTTCCTGTGGCTGGCAGGCCACAAGCGAAAACAAACCGATGCCAATCAGTACCAGGCATACATTTAATCGTGCAAACATTGCGTCTCCTAATGTGTTTCTTTCTTTCATGGCTCGACGGGATAACCGGCAGTCATCCAGGCTTCAAAACCGCCGAGCATTGGGGTAACCTTACTGAAGTCATTTTCAAGCAGTATGGACGCCGCACGGGCGCTCGATTCTTCGCTTGGTCAGGTACAGTAGGTAATGATCCATTGTGCTTTATCCAACTCCGCCAGACGCGTTTCAAGTTCGGCAAGTGGAATGTTGATCGCACCGGCAACATGGGCGGCTTGATACGCTTCCACGGAACGTACATCCACTACGATAGCGGCGCCTTCCTCCAACGCAGCCTTGGCGTCGGGCAGGCTTACACGTGGAATATCTGGGTACGTCTCCTCTTCATGGGATGTAACAGACGTCGGGGTGGCGGGAACGTTTTGATTTGCCCACAGGATCGCGGCGGCAATCAATAGGAGTCCGCCGCCAAGTGCGAGAAAGAGCGGAACAGGGGACTTTTGATTCTTTCTTTTCTTCATCTAAACTCCATAAGTAACTCGGGCTAAAGTTAAACCATCGATGTGACCTTTACGGACATCGAAGGGGACGCTGTAATCAAGCGAAATATACGGTTGAAAGCTTAAGCGATGGGGGGACGTAAAATGGGAAAGGCGCGTTCCAATGAATGCAAATTGATCCGTATATTCACTTGCTGTATGATTTCATGGTTCGGATCTGTTGGGCACGGCGCAGAATGAATTCCTGTTTGCAACTGACATATCAGGCAAAGATCCAGGTTGGTTGCCCTGGCATCTTCCTGTGACTGTGACAAGCATTCGCACAGGGATGCGGCTGGAAACAAATGTGCAGACAACCCCACCAGAAGAAAAACCAGTGTCACAATCAGGAGAACACGATGAGATCCATTCATACTTTACAATGAGATTGCCTTCCGAAGGAACATTATACTTTGGACGGCAATCTCAAAGATGAAAGTTTGTTTAGGGTTCGCGTATCGGAACTTCGATTGTCCAGTCTCCTGCTTTTTCAAAGTTAAGTGTCATGGTAATCGTGTCGCCAACCTTCAAATCCTGCGTCAAACCAACGAGCATGACGTGCAAGCCGCCAGGCTTGAAAATGATCTCCTGTTGCGCAGGGATAGGCAAAGCCTCCTGCATTTGCATCGACATCACGCCATTGTCATCCATCATACTCATGTGTACCTCGGCAGCAGATGCGACGTCCGTGCTGGCGCTGAGCAATGTATCATCCGCGTCGGTCGCATTACTGATAATGAAATATACCGCGCCGTTATCGCCC
>JAPKMP010000064.1 GCA_026645935.1 Candidatus Villigracilaceae bacterium
GCCAACGGCAACTGGATGAGCAAAGGCAAACGTCTGCGCGGACGCTGGGCGAAGGAGATGGAGTTCCCCGTCAAGAACGCGACCGAAGAACCCGTCGAACATCTCTGGTTTGTCGGCGATACCCCGTCGTTCGACGAGCGCGTCATCCCGAACACCAAAATGGTGGCGCGGATTTTCAATCAGGCTGGTCTCGATTTTGGGATCATGTACCAAAACGAATCCAACGCGGGCAACGATGTGCGCCGCGTAGGGGAGGAAGGTCTGTTCGAGCAACTCGTCGAGCAGAACATGGAAGCCTTCGGCAAGGCGCAGTTCAAACAGATCGTGACGACCGATCCGCACTCGTTCAACACGCTCAAGAACGAGTATCCGCAATTCGGCGGGAAGTTTGAAGTGAAGCATTACACCGTGACCCTGCTCAAGTTGATCGAAGAAGGCAAACTCACGATCAAGAATAAGTTATCGCATTACAGAGTCACTTTCCACGATCCGTGCTATCTCGGACGCTACAACGGCGGATTCACCGCGCCGCGCAAATTGCTCGAACTGCTCGGCGTGGAATTTGTTGAAATGCCGCGCAACTGCGAGAACTCGTTCTGCTGCGGCGCGGGCGGCGGTCAGATCTGGATGGGCAAGGTCGCGCCTGGCGAACGTCCCGCCGAGAACCGAATCAAAGAAGCGTTGACGACCTTCGGCGAAAGCGCAAATACGAAGACTCAACTCTTCATCGTCACCTGCCCCAAGGACATGATCATGTACTCCGACGCGGTCAAGACCACAGGCAGCGAAGGCAGGATCGAAGTCCGCGACATCATTCAGTTGGTGGCGGAGGCGGTCGGTGTGGAAGAAGTTAGTCCAGTAGTCGAGTAGTCAAGTAGTCAAGTAGTCAAGTAGTTCACTATTCACTGCTCTCTACTCTCTAATCATCTAATCTAATGTTCAAATGTCCCTATTGCGAGTTTAGCGGCAAGCGTTCCGAAGTCCACAACCATCTGGCAGAGAGTCATGCGGATACGTTGGGAACACGGGTTGACGAGTTTACTGGGCATACATTTTTCATCGTGACCTGTCCCGTCTGCGGCGCGAGTTATGAACAAGTTACGAAGAAGGCGCGCCGCGATCCGAGTTTTGTGTCAGAATATGAACACGAGATTCGGTTGGTTGTCTTTGATCTGCTTTTGTATCACCTGCAAGGTGAGCACAATTTACCCTCACCCCCGTCCCCTCTCCCATTGGGAGAGGGGTGAAGGGGTGAGGGATCTAGGAGAAAAACATGGCAACAGTTCGTGGATGCAACATCCCTGAAGACCGCTTCTATTGGGTGGAAAAACACGCCTGGGCATTGCCGCAGGATGACGGCACGGTGAAAATTGGAATCACCGATGTGGCACAGCATCTGGCGAAGGGCATTGTCAACGCCACGCCGAAGGATGTGGGACGCGCCGTGCAAAAAGGCAAATCCGCTGGGACGTTGGAAAGCGGCAAGTGGGTGGGACCTGTGACATCACCTGTCACGGGCGAGATCGTCGAAGTGAACGAGACGATGAAAGGCAAGCCGTCGCTGATCAATTCCGATCCGTACGGCGAAGGCTGGTTTGTCAAACTGAAGCCGACAGATTGGGCTGGCGAATCCGCTTCACTCGTCACAGGCGAAGCGGCAGTCGCGGCGTATCAGAAGTTTATGGAAGAACAGAACTTAAATTTTGAATAATGAATGAAGAATTATTCTTTGCATGGCAACGCATTCCGCATTCTCTATTCTAGATTCTTCATTTTTCCAATGATTTACTACGCCTGCGACATCCCTGAAGACCTGACTTACGACATCGAACGCGATGTGTGGATTCGTTTCGATGGCGAGTTCGCCACGCTCGGCATGACCGACGTCGCGCAGACCCGTTGTGGAAAGTTTGCGGCGATCAGTTTTCGGAACGTTGGGAAGCGGGTGGAGCAGGGTAAGGCGCTGGCGACGATTGAATCTGCCAAATG
>JAPKMP010000065.1 GCA_026645935.1 Candidatus Villigracilaceae bacterium
TTTGGAGCGGTTCACACGGCGGATGGTTGTGTCCATGAATTGGGATTCACTCTGCAATACTGGGTTGTTTGATTTGAAAAATTATAATCCACTGTTCTAATCCACCGTCAGCGTCTTCGACAAATTCCTCGGGAAATCGGGATCGAAGCCGCGCATCACGCTCATGTGATACGACAGCAATTGCAGCGGCAGGACGCCCAGCAGAGCGGAAATCTGCGGGTCAGACTTGGGAAGCGCGATCACATCGTCCGCGTTGGCGCGCAGGCGCGGGTCTTCTTCGGCGATGACGATCGTCCGCGCGCCGCGTACTTTCACCTCGTTGATGCCGCTGATGATGAGCGGCACATCGTTCGGTCCCGCTACGAAAATGATCGGGAAGCCCTTGCTCACCGCGGAGAGCGGTCCGTGTTTGAACTCGGTCGAGAGCATCCCTTCGCAGTGGGCGTAGGTGATCTCTTTCAACTTCAACGCGCCTTCGAGCGCGATGGCGTACGTCGCGCCGTAGCCGAGACAGTACAGGTCGTTCCACTCGTTGATGCTTTTTGCGATCTCTTTGATCTGCGGCTCGACCATCTCGATGGTTTTTTCCATCAGTTCAGGGATCAGTTCAAATACATTTTTTCCACCGCTGGTCGAGTAGCCGCCTGGTCTCGATACAGGCTCCGCCCACTCGACCGACGGCGGCGTATCGAGACCACGCCCCGCCATCTTGTACGCCAGATACAAAAACGTCACAACCTGATTGGTAAACGTCTTCGTGGCGGGGACGCTGATCTCGTAGCCACAGCACAAAGGGAGAGAGAACGAAGCCGCTTTTGTCAACGTCGAGCCGACCACGTTCGCTAATCCAAAACACGCCATGCCGCGCGCCTCCGCAACCTCCAACGCGTTCAATACGTCTTTCGTCTCACCCGATTGGCTGACGAAAATCCCAACGTCCTCATGATTTACTGTTGGTGCATATTGAGCGATGAATTGCGGAGCAAGAACGGGAATCACGGCTCGATCCGCCAATTGAGCAAAGTACACTGCTCCAACTGATGCCGCATGGAAACTTGTTCCACACCCGATGAAATACAGATGACGCGCATGCTTCATCTTCTCGACCAGCGACTCGACTTCGCGGTTTCCGTTCAACACATGGGATAACTCACGGGCGACTTGACTCTGCTCGTGGATCTCCTTCAACATAAAATGCGGATACCCGCCCTTCTGCACCGCGTCCATCGACTCGGTAACTGTTTCAGGCATTCGGACGATTTCTCTGCCATCTTTGACCGACCGCACCTCGACCTTGTCCGCCCACAACGTGACGATCTCTCCATCCTGCGGACGGATGATCTCGCGCGTCAACGGCAAAATCGAAGGCAGGTCAGACGAAACGCACGTGAAGCCTTCGCCGATTCCCACCACCATGCCCGAGCCTTTTTTGAACGCGTAGAGTTTATCGTCATTTGCGCGCCCGATGACAAAGGCATAATCGCCTTCGAGATCGCCATAAGCGAGTCGTATCGCATCAATGAATTCATATCCACGATTGATATATCTTTCAACAGCGTGAACGCACGTCTCGCCGTCGTTCTGCGAACGGACGGTCATGCCCTCCGCCATGAACTGTTCGCGCAGTTCGACATTGTTCACCACGTTCCCGTTGTGTGCGCCGACCATGTCGCCATCTGAATCAATATGCGGCTGTGCATTGACCTGTGACGGTTCGCCAAACGTCGCCCAGCGCAACTGCGTGATTCCCCGCGAGCCGCGCATCTCGGCGATGTTGTATTTCGCCGCGACCGAATCCACCTTGCCCACATCTTTCCGCAGATCGATCTTCCCGTTGTTCAACGTCGCCGCGCCGACCGAGTCATAGCCGCGATAGGTGAGCCGCTCCGCCGCTTCGATCAGGATCGGTCCGAGAGATTCTTCTTTA
>JAPKMP010000066.1 GCA_026645935.1 Candidatus Villigracilaceae bacterium
CCCGCGCTTCGCGGGATGGGGGAGGACGGGAGGGGGCAAGAAGGAGGTCGCCATGACCAGCAACACTCGTTGGCGGCTCGGAGGTTTGTGACTGCTTCCCTTCGAGGCGCGAGAATGTCCACGAAGCAGCGACCAAACCGAAATTAAGAAAGGAAGCGAAAATGTCACACCAAGTTCAGGAAAAATATGAAGAGTCGAATCTGTATAAGATTCGTCATTCCGCCGCGCACGTGATGGCGCAAGCGGTGATGGAAATGTTCCCCGATGGGAAGATCACGATCGGTCCGCCTGTGGAGAACGGGTTCTATTACGACTTCGACCTGCCGCGCAACCTCACGCCCGAAGATCTGGAAGCCATCGAAAAACGGATGCGACAGATCGTGCAGGGCAAGCACGAGTTCAAGAAAACGGTCATCTCGGCGGAAGAGGCGAAGAAGATTTTTGCGAACCAGCCATACAAGTTGGAGTTGATCGAAGGACTCGAAAAAGGCGGATTCGACGAATACGGGAATCCGCTGAAAGAGAAGCCCGAAATTTCGATCTACCAGCACGATACGTTCGTGGACTTGTGCCGCGGTCCGCATGTGGCGAACACGAAAGAGATCAAGCAGGACGCGTTCAAGTTGATGTCCATTGCGGGCGCGTATTGGCGCGGCGACGAGAACAATAAGATGCTCCAGCGCGTCTACGGGACGGCGTGGGAGAGCAAGAAACAACTCGAAGAATATCTGCACCAGCTCGAAGAGGCGAAGAAGCGGGATCATCGCAAACTCGGCAGAGAGTTGGAAATCTTCACGTTCGATGAGGAGGTTGGTCCAGGTCTGCCGCTGTGGTTACCGAACGGCGCAGTGATGATCGAAGAGTTGGAAAAACTCGCCAAAGAAATGGAAGAGAAGGCTGGCTATGTGCGCGTCCGCACGCCTATCGTTTCCAAGGAGGAGTTGTTTTTACATTCGGGTCACCTGCCATACTATGCGGAAAGCATGTACCCAGCGATGGAGATCGAAGGCGTGAAGTATTACGTCAAGCCGATGAACTGCCCGATGCACCATAAAATTTTCGGGTCGAAGCAACGCTCCTACCGCGACCTGCCGCTGCGCCTCGCCGAATACGGCACGTGTTATCGCTATGAAAAATCGGGCGAGTTGTTCGGGCTGATGCGCGTCCGCTCGATGCAGATGAACGACGCGCACATCTACGTGAGAGAGGATCAGTTCGAGCAGGAGTTCCTCCGCGTCGTTGACCTGTACCTCAAATACTTTGAGTTGTTCGGCATCGAGAAATACGTGATGCGCCTGTCGCTGCACAGCAAGGCGGGGCTCGGCAAAAAGTACGTGGACAACGAACGCCTGTGGCTCAAAACGGAGGACATGGTCCGCCATGCCATGAATAACGGCAACGTCCCCTACGTGGAAGCCGAGGATGAAGCCGCGTTCTACGGTCCGAAAATTGACGTGCAGATCTGGAGCGTGATCGGGCGTGAGTTTTCGCTCGCCACGAATCAAGTGGACTTTGCCCAGCCCGCCCGCTTCGACCTGAAATACATCAACAAAGACGGTCAAGAGGAAGCGCCGTTGTGCATCCACCGCGCGCCGCTATCCACGCATGAGCGGATGATCGGATTCCTGCTCGAGCATTTCGGCGGCAACTTCCCTGTGTGGCTCTCGCCTGAGCAGGTACGCGTCATTTCGATCACGGACAACCAGAACGAGTATGCGGAAAATATCGCGCAACAACTCCGTGAGAGTGGCATCCGCGCCCATGCGGACGTGAGCGCTCAGCGGATGAACGCCAAGATCCGCTCGGCGCAGTTGATGAAAGTGCCATACATGCTCGTGGTCGGCGAAAACGAGATGAA
>JAPKMP010000067.1 GCA_026645935.1 Candidatus Villigracilaceae bacterium
TCAAAAAACAACGATACGGTCTCGTCGGCGAGGTTTGCCCGCACTGCGACCATAAAATCTTTCCCCCGCGCGACGTCTGCCCGAACTGCGGCGACGAAGCCAAGGACTTATATACCTTCAGCGGCAAGGGTGAAGTGTATTCTTTCACCACGATTTATGAAGCCCCCGCCGGGTACGAATCACAGGCTCCCTACACCGTGGCGCTCGTCAAACTGGACGAAGGTCCCATGCTCACGGCTCAACTCACGGATGTGGACAACGACGCAGTCAAGATCGGCATGCCCGTCGAAATGGTTACGCGCAAGATGAGAAATGACGGAGACGAGCGGGGATTGATTGTATACGGGTATAAGTTCCGACCTCAAAATTTTGTACCCCAGCAGTAGAGCCTCCGGACTCAGCATCTTTTCGTAGAATATCGAGAAGATTCAGTCGGATCTGTACAAAAAGATTTCGGTCTATATCGATATCAACACGCTCAACTAAAGTATCAACAACCCGTTTCTTAAGCACAAAAATATCATGTTGCTCCTCAGGCGTCTGGGGAGCAACAAGTTTTAACTCCTCAACGCCGGCTCTCAGGTCAGCCAAGAATTCGACCACATTCTCCTCCCAATTATTCAAGGCATTAATATTGATGGTTTCTCCAAGCGTGGCAAGTTCCTGCTTAAGAGTTACCTCCTGAAAGGTAAGCTGGCTCAGCTGATATTCCATGTCATTGGTGGTAAAAGCACCTTTGCGTGCCTGGGTAATAACCCATTGCCG
Organism: Candidatus Villigracilaceae bacterium; assembly: GCA_026645935.1. Taxonomy (GTDB): domain Bacteria; phylum Chloroflexota; class Anaerolineae; order Anaerolineales; family Villigracilaceae; genus Villigracilis. The sequence goes on from JAPKMP010000067.1 coordinate 766, forward strand.
CTCTGTCAGCACCGCTTCCAACTGATTCTCAATTCTTATCCGATCCTGCTCCAATGTGCCCTGGCTTTCCCTGATTTGATTAACTATCTGTCGCGCCTGACCGAGCAGGTAATCAGGTTTGTCCATCGCAGCACAAACCTTTTGCCAGACAATATCCTCCGCCTTTTTAGCCCCTATGTGCCGCGGGCAATTTGGTGAAACCTGGTCCTTATGTGATTGTCCACAATAATAGACTCGAACGGGTGTTTTTCGCCTGATCAACTCACCCTTTCTATTCCTCTTGGACTTGTTGGTTCTTGCACCCCACTTGTAATTGCAATCACAAAAAAGCTTACCGCCGATCAGGTAATCATATTTGATGCTTCTAATCGGATGTGTCTTTTTGCTCTCCCGTACACGAAGATACCTTTCATACGTTACTGTATCAATAATGGGTTGAACCGGGATCTGGAAGGATTCACCCTTGCGAGTTTGAATCTTAATGCCATAGGCATATTCCTTGGCGGCAATCAATACTGCCTGAATACTTGACCTTGCCCATTGCATTCTCCTTGGGATGCTGCTGCCCTTTTGAGGCGCGTTCGCCGCAATCAACCGCTTGCGAATTTCCAAAATCGGCACTCCCTCCACATACCAGGCAAATATCTGCCTGACCCAAAACGCTTCATCCTCAACCACTTCGATGGCATCCCCAACCCGCATATAGCCGTAGCGGTCCTGCCCGGTATTTGCCTTGCCTGATTTAAGACGGGCTTTTACACCCATCGTCATGCGTTCCTTCATCCCATCCAGCTCCATTTGTGCAACCCACGCACGAAGCGGAGCAATCTTGGGATCAAAAGTTTCCCTGGCAAGCATGATCTGTATCTTGTGTTCCTGAATGGTCTCCAACACCAGAAGCATGGAACGCATACCCCGGTAAAGACGATCTTCACGCCATGCAAGAATGATGTCAAATTCACCCTTGGATGCGTCTCTAAGCATGGACAACAACCCGGGGCGGTCGGATCGCGTGCCGGAT
>JAPKMP010000068.1 GCA_026645935.1 Candidatus Villigracilaceae bacterium
AGAACATGAGATTTTTTTTTCAAAGTTCTCAGTGGTCTCTGTGGCTGAGCAAAGAGTCACTTACACAAAAGGTCAAATAAAAGAGGAAAGCATGACATATCAGAACGTAAAAGTCCCCGCGGGCGGGGCGAAGGTGACGATCCAAAATGGAAAGTTGAATGTGCCCGACAATCCAATCATCCCGTTCGTGGAGGGCGACGGCACGGGGCGCGACATCTGGCGGGCGGCACAGCAGGTGTTCGACGCGGCGGTGGAAAAGGCGTACGGCGGCAAACGCAAAATCCATTGGATGGAAGTGTACGCGGGCGAGAAATCGTTCAAGATGTTTCAATCGTGGTTGCCCGACGAAACCGTGGAAGCCTTCACCGAATTTTTGGTGGGGATTAAAGGACCGCTCACGACGCCCATCGGAGGCGGCATACGTTCGTTGAATGTCGCCCTGCGGAAATTGCTCGACCTATACGTGTGCCTGCGACCCGTTCGTTATTTCAACGGTGTGCCTTCGCCTGTGAAGACTCCTGAAAAAGTGAACATGGTCATCTTCCGCGAAAACACGGAGGACATTTACGCGGGCATCGAGTTCGCCAATGGGACGGAAGACAACGCGAGGTTCAAAGCGCTGTTGAAAGAGAATTTCCCGAAGGAGTACGGCAAGATCCGCTTCCCCGATTCGAGCGGAATCGGATTCAAGCCCGTTTCGGTCGAAGGGACGGAGCGACTCGTGCGCGCCGCGATCGAGTATGCCCTGCTGTACAAACGCCGCAGTATCAACTTCGTGCACAAGGGCAACATCATGAAGTTCACCGAAGGCGCGTTCAAAGATTGGGCGTATGACCTTGCCAAACGCGAGTATCGTAACGACGTGGTCACCGAACGCGAGACGTGGATCTTCAACAACAAGGAAAGTAACCCCAATCTTTCGGTGGAGGACAACGCCAAGATCGTTGACCCTGGCTTCAGCATGATGTCGCCCGCGCAACAAGCGGAGATCAAAGAGGAAGTGGAAGACGCGCTCAAGTTATGGGCTACGCACGGCGACGGCAAGTGGAAGTCCAAATTGCTGTTGAAAGATTCGATCGCCGACGTGACGTTGCAACACGTGCTGATGCGTCCGCAGGATTTCGACGTGATCGCCACGATGAACCTGAACGGCGATTACATCACCGACGCGCTCGCCGCGCAAGTGGGAGGAATCGGCATTGCCCCAGGCGCGAACATCAACTACGCGACGGGTCACGCCATCTTCGAGGCGACTCACGGCACCGCGCCGAAGTACGCCGACCTGGACAAGGTGAACCCTGGCTCGGTCATTCTTTCGGGCGAGATGATGCTCCGCTATATGGGCTGGACCGAAGCCGCCGATTTGATCGTCAAAGGCATGGAAGGAGCCATCCTTGCGAAGACTGTCACGTTCGATTTTGCCCGCCACATGAGCGACGTGAAGGAAGTGAAATGCTCCGAGTTCGGGGATGAGGTCATCAACTGGATGGATAAAACTCCCAAGTTGAAAGTTGAAGGTCCCATGTTGAAGGTCAAGAGCAAGAAGGTCGCCAAGAAGAAAGTTGTCAAGAAGAAGCTTGTTAAGAAAAAGTTGGCGAAGAAAACGACAAAGAAAAAGTCGAAGCGGTAGAAATGAAAAGTCGGGACTGGAAGGTCCCGACTTTTTTGATCCCGATTGTCATGCCG
>JAPKMP010000069.1 GCA_026645935.1 Candidatus Villigracilaceae bacterium
TTCTATTGTGTACCAAAGAGCAATTCGGTTCGCATCGGCAAAGGCATGGGTAAGTGTCACGGTCACACCTTCTATGTATTGCGTATTGACGATCTGAATCAGGCCGTGTTCAGCCGCCCGTTGCAATCCAGGATCATTCAGATCACCCAAAATCGGCACCGCATTATTGGGATTGTCTTGTGCTTTTACGCCAGAAACTAAACAAGCCCATAGGATACTGAAAATAAGTAATCTAGCAGATGATGCACTCATAGTCTTCTCTTTTCCTTAACCACTCAATTCTCGCATCCGATCAAGGCGTTCCGACTCATTTCTGACAAACCACGGGTCCTGCGACAACACCGTGTAAGCGCGGGCAAAATATGATTTTGCTTCGTCTTTGCGCTTGAGAAACACTAAACATTCGCCCAGCTCCTCATAGACGTACCCATCTTCATCATTCGAAGCGTCTATCGCTTTCAGCAACCTCTGCTGAATCTCAAACGCTTCCTCAACCCGCCCCAAAGATCGCAGAGTCCGCGCTATGCACCATCTCGCAATGTGAATGGGCCTCGGATCACCCCCATTTTCGCGGAATTCGAGTGCCCTCTTGAAAATTGCCAGTGCCTGCTCATACTGACCCATGTCGTGATAAGTCCAGCCGATATTGTTATAAAGCGACCCAAGCCACCTTCGGGCTTGTCCCTGTGAACTCGTTTCAGCCAGCCGAAGCGCCTTGAGATTCCATTCCAGAGCCTCCTGCCCTTGGGCAACAATAGCGACCATGTGGGCGGCATCGACGGCGTAGGCATCCTCACCTGCCTCTTGGGCCTGCTCCCAGGCTTCGAGGAACAAGGGGCGTGCCTGATCGACTGCGCCCGACGAATTGAACACCCGGCCCCGTTCCAACAGATACCGGATACGTGGGCGGCTCATGCCCTCTGGCAGTGCTGCCCCAACATCATCAAGCAGGTGATGGGCATCTTCAAACCTTTGCTGGAGACCCAGAGTCCGAGCGATTTGGGTACGCAGTTCGGCGTAATATGCCTCGTTATCGCCATCCTGGTCCTGTGCCAACAACGCTCGGAATTGTTTTTCCGTCTCGACGGGATGATCGAAGTCCCAAAGCTGATCAAAATCGGGAAGCTCGTGATTAGTTATCATCGTGTCCTGTTTCGGCGCTACCATAATGCTCAACCATGAGCGTGAGCATGGTACTGGTAGTTGTCCAAAGGCGATGAGGAGTTCTCTTCGGCCACCGAACCCGCTCGCCTGCTTTCAAGGGTGACTGTTCGTCTCCGACACTGACCATTCCTTCACCTTCCAGGCAAATCACATCAATCTCAATTTCTGCCGGATGTTCATGAATGGTGCCATCAGTGTCAAAGCGCAGCATGGCTAATCCCATGTGTTCCAGTTTCATCAGCATCTTCACCCATACATTTCGGCATCCGCCGAATGGAAGCGGTGTCCATCCATCACGTTGAATTGGCTGTATCCGAAGCATTATTTATGCACTCCTTAGTGCCCTTGAGCCTCACCCCTTTAAGTAGGGAAAATGTTTGTCCTGATGAAACCGCCGTTCAAATTGCTCTGGGCTGCGCTAACCGAGGATGGAA
>JAPKMP010000006.1 GCA_026645935.1 Candidatus Villigracilaceae bacterium
CAACAAAGGTTGCCACTCGCACAGAGGCAGGCGCTTCGCCGTTAAGTAATTGGTTGAAGAGAGAGAAGTCACCTTGCGAAAAGTAGTTGGTGATGGTTCGCGCGTTCGCTTTGGTATGCGCGACAGCGGAAGCGATATCAGCGAAGGATGAAGCCAACGAAGCAGAATCAGTTTTCAGATTAAGAAAGAGGCGGGCGTGACGTTCCGCCAATTCGTCTGCTATCGCGATCACATCCTCAGGCGCGACTTGTCCCAACGCTTCCTGCAAATTGGTTTGCAGTTCGGGGTCGTCGGGTCCCGTCTTTTGCTTGATGATGTGACTCTGTCGCTGAGGGAGCATAGTTATCTGTAGGGCGAGATATTATCTCGCCTTACGCCAAAACCTTGCGCGTCAACGCAACGGCGCGCGCCGCGGCGAGACCTGCTTCAGAGATCGAGTCGTCTAAGTCTGATGGACCCGCCGCCGCACCTGCGACGAAAATGCCAGGCACAGACGTTGCAACGGTATCGAGACCACCCGCGCCGCCCGCTTCGATGAAGCCGTATTTGTTTTGCTGCACGCCCATCAGTTGCGCGATGGCGCGTGTGCCCGCGCTCGGCTCCATGCCGACCGAAAGCACGACCATATCCATCGTCACTTCCATCGGGCGGCTCATCGTTGTGTCTTCACCGCGGATCAAAAGTTGGTCGCCCTTCTTGAGCACTTCACTGATGACGCCCTTCACGTAATTGACTTTATATTTTTCCTGGGCGGGCCAGTAGATTTCATTTTCCCAATAGCCGTACATGCGCATGTCAATATAAAAAATCATCACCTTGCTATCGGGCAATTGCTCGCGCAACTCAATCGCCTGCTTGCTGGCAATGCCGCAGCAAACTTTTGAACAATATTCGTTGCCGATTTGTCTATCGCGCGAACCGACACATTGAATGAACGCGATCTTCTTCGGCGCTTGTCCGTTCGACGGGCGCACGACGTTGTGTTCCTTCAACATTTTTTCGAGATCGGTGAGCGTGATGACATCGGGGAACGAGTAGTAGTTGTAGTATTGCGTAGCGCGGCCTGGATCAAAGTGCTGGAAGCCCGTAGCGATGATGACTGCGCCCACGTTGAGGGACTCGGCTACGCCGCCCGCTTCGATCTGGACTTCAAAGTTGCCAGCGCTCCCAGACATTCCCTTCACTTCGGCTTGAACCTTCACTTGCACATTGGCGTTGCTTGTGACGGCATTGCTGAGTTCCACCATCGCTTCAGAAGCGTCGCGCCAGTGATGGGTCAGTTTGGCGTAGCTCTCACGGTCGGGCGTGCCGCCGAGACGTTCGCGCTTTTCAATGAGAATGACTTCACCGCCGAGTTCAGCCGCAGACCGAGCCGCTTCCAATCCCGCAGGTCCGCCGCCGATGACTAAAATTTTATTAGATGACATGTATGTTCCTCCGTTACGAGTTACAAGATACGAGTTTTATTTCTGGTGTAGTGAAGACTAGATCTCAGATTCCATCAGTCGTTTCCTGATCTGAGAGACCTGCGCCAGACGGTTATTCATAAAAGTCTTATCCGTGTTTTCGTCCATCCAGGGAATATCAATAGTGGTTGTAATTTTGGTTTGATTCTCGTTCAGCGATTCAAAGGTGGTTCTGCCGTGCATTACAGCAGAACCATCTTGAATTTTCATTGCAACCGCTCGATTTGGTTCGAACTCCACAACTTCCATCGTCCCTTCGACGGGAGTTCCGCTGCGCTTGTTGCGCCTGTGGATGATCGTTCCAACACGGAGAGGTTCGTCCGAATCCAACCAAAGTTCGATGTCCGAATCCCAGCGGGGATGATTGCGGACATGTTCCACTGCATAAAAGTGAAACACCTTGTCAATCGGGCGGTCAATCACTTCTGAAGATTCAAATTGTAAAGCCATCGTTCTATCCTTTATGGTCCGTACACCACAGGCTTGTCCGCATCTTCCCAGGTTATGCCAGACTTCTGTCCAGCGCGGATCAGTTCAAGGTCGTTCTGGAATTCATCCCAGTATTTCTGCCAGTTGATTCCAAGTTTGTCCAGGAACGGACGCCAATCCGTGGAATGCCAGTGGAACTGCACCACGCGGAAGGGATGTGCGCCCATCGCCAACGCCGCAACTTGCGCGTCAGACAAAACGGGAATACCGACGTTTCGGTCGTGCGCCTTGGCTGAAAACTGACTCTTGTCGAGCGTGGTCACACAGCCTGTGTCGTGGGTCACGGTCAGGTCAGGGTTAACTTCGTTCTTCATCACTTCGATCTTGCGCAGGGTCGAGAACGAGCGGGTGAAGTCGCGCTGAACCAAAACGTGACGGAAACCAAAGCCACAACAGTCGAACCAGGTCGAGTAATCTGCCACGTCAATACCTAACGCTTCGAGAGTCGCAGTCACTGTGGCGGTGCGCTGACCGCCATAGATTTCGGGGTCGTAGATGGCATCTTCAGCGACGATTTTGTAGTAATGGCAGGCAGGGTGAACGGTAGCACGGACCATGCTCATGTCCACGGTTTGTTTCTCCGCGAACTTCTTGCGCATCACATGCACCCACTCGCTGTAATGGACAAGTTCCTCAGGGATGACCAGCGGCTTGCCCATCTTGTCCAAAATGCGGCGGACTTCATCACGCAATTCTTTATGATGAACCAACTGCTCGCGAATTTCCTTGTAATGTCCATACGATGTGCCGCAGTGGATGGTAGGGAAGTAACCCGTCTCATACGCAGCAGCAAAGTTACGGCTCATCACCGCGGCTTGCGCAGCAGCGTTGGATGTCGCTGAGGCGTAGTAATTCCAGCCTGTGCAGGAGGTCTGATCCGTCGGGTCGAGATAATCCAAATTGAATTGACGGTGAAGCCAATAAATGGACGAAGTGTAGCCAGGGATGTGTCCGCATTGACCGCAGGATTTGTGGTGCCAGGTGTGGTCAATGGGAATCTTCTTCGTGCGTCCGTACTTCGTGGTCACTTCCACGTGGTTTTCAGGCACACGCTGGACGACTATCTCACCCTTCGCTTCGAGTTCAAACAACGCCTCACGAATATCATGCGTCGGAGCGACTTCTGCATCGCGCGTTACTGCATGAGATTTGCGTTCAAGGATTTCTTCTACGGTATTCATAGGTTCTCCAGTGTCAGGTATCAGGTGTCATTCTGCGGTATCAGGTTTCACTTGACACCTGACACTTCGCACTTGACACTTGATCTATCCTTCTTCCAATTCTTCCTGCATCACATCTGCCAATAAATCGTACAAACCTTCGTCAATTTCCTTGATGATGTCCATGTTGCCCGTCTCGAACCAGATGGTGTAGAGTTCGAGCAGGGTCTTTCTATTCGTTTTCCACGCCGCATCGGTGACGCCGCGCAAAGTATCAACAGGAATCGCCTTACGCCAAACAGGCATATTTGCGGAGAACTCTCCCACCCACGGACCCCAATCGGGGAAGAAGTCAGGCTGGAGCATATCGGGCGAAACTTGATTGCCCTTGAGCATGACCTTGTAGATCACGCGGCTGTAGCCTTGCAGAACGTCTTTGGTTTCCTGCAAGCCGTTCTTGACCGCCACTTCACGCAAAAGAGTCACGAGTCCGCCAGGGTTGTTTCCACGCGGACAGCGCAAGCACGAGAAGCATTGTGCGCAATTCCAAATATCTTCCGAGACGATGTCATATACGCGTTCAATATCTTCACGCGCCATTGCTTGAGCGATCACCCGCGGAGAGTAATCATAGAAGCGCGCCGAAGGGCAGGTTGAAACGCAAATGCCGCACTCGTAGCATCCATAGAGGAAGTCTTCGTAGCGCGGGTCATTCTTCACTTCCAGAAAGAGGCGCTCTTTTTCTTCGTATGCCACTTCGGGGTGACGGTTATCCGCCTTGCCTGGGTTCCAATTTTCATGTGTGGTAGGCATAAGCCTCCTAAAAGAAGTAATTGGTAACTGGTAATTGGAGATTTTGAAACGCAAACGCCCAATTACTAATTACCAATCTCCAATTACTAGAATCCAATCACCGCATCAGCGTCGCATGCCATGTCATTGAACGCCGCGCCGCCGATCATCTCTACGCCTTCGATCATATCGTCCATGGTGTAGCCGTGCAGATCGAGCGAAGGCTGGCAGACGAGGAAGCGCACACCGATCTCCTGCGCCTGTTCGATGAAGAATTTCAATTCCTTGCCGCCGCCCCCCTTGCGCGGAATGATGATCTTCTCGCCGTTGCCCTTTGCCACGCATTGCGGTCCGTTCATGGTGAAGTAAATACACACTTCATTGTCCATCGCCGCGCCAGCGGTCGCCAGAAAGAACGGCGTCGCGGTCCGCTCAGGGTCTTTTTCCCCATGCGTCTGCACATACAAAATCTTTTTTACATCCGAATCATTCGTCTTCCAGACGCTCATGGCATCCTCACTCCTATTGATTGTTATCTAGAAATTCGTAATTGCTTCTTCAACACTCGCAAAAGAGCCAAGCTTCTGGTTCAAGCCGACGGTGTACATGACCGAAGTGATTTCCTCGGGTACGGATGCAAGTTTGACGGAACCGCCATTTTTTTCTGCGGCTTGCGAAGCTTTGATCACAACGCGCAACCCGGCCGATGACATAAACTCAACACCTTTAAGGTCAACCACCAGTTTTGAAGTGGTGCCTGTGATTTTGGTCAGTTCCGCATCCAACGCAGGCGCAGATTCGGAGTCGATCCGTCCGCTCACTGTCACAACCGCCACATCGCCTTTTGTCTCGGTCTTGATGGTCAGTGTTTCCATTGTTTTCTCCATCGTTAGTTAATTTTCGGCGGTCACTATTGACCGCCGAAACGCCAGGGCATGGATTGATCAGATGAACAACTGCACATCCGCATCCGCGGCATATTCCAGGAAGGTCGCCGCGCCGCCGATCTCGCATTCCTTGATGAAGTCCTCGCGTTTGAAGCCGAAGACATCCATCGTCATCTGACAGCCGATCATGCGGACATCCAATTCGACCGCCATATCACGTAACTCTTCAATGGAGGCGACGCCTTTGTTTTTGAAGGTCTGCTTCATGAGGGTTGTGGCCAGCGCTTCAAACCCTGGCACATTTGCCATCAGCAAATTCGGCATGGGCCAGGCGATGTTTTGGAAGCCTTCAGGGCCGAATGGCATTTTCATCGGCATGGCTGGGTTGCCCAATGGGGAGACCGAGGCCGAGAGGTCCGGTTTGAGAAGCGTGAGACCGTAGAAGGTAAAGAAAACGCCCACCTCCCATCCCATCGCGCCTGCGGCGGTCGCGAGGATGAACGGTGGGTAAGCCCAGTCGAGTGTTCCCTTGCTTGCGATCAAGGCAAGCCGTTTCGGGGCATTCGGATCAGATTTTGACATATCAACCTCTTTTCCAAATTATGGAATGAATATTTATTTCTTTTTCAAATAGAAGATGAACTTGCCGTTCTCGGTCATCGAGCGCAGCAGTTCATTGCCGGTCTGGCGGCTCCATGCTTCCATGTCCGGGGGCGCGCCGGGGTCGGTCGCGATCATCTTGAGAATCTGCCCGGCTTGCATCTCCTTCATTGCCTTGGACGCTTTGACCACGGGCATGGGGCAGAGCATTCCGGAGCAATCCAACACCTGGTCTTCCTTGATCACATCAGTCATTCGAGCCTCCTTTGAACCTTTCTAATGATAATGAATTGACCCGTCCCTTACCATCCCGCACGCAAGGGATTTTCCCTCCCCCGCGCGGGGGAGAAAGTCAATTCGGATATAATAATTCTACGCCTAAACCTTCGAAAACAAGACCAAATATCCATGGTTGAACGTGTAGAGTCCCTCTTTCGCGCGAATCGCATTTTTATCACCCTGATAATTTACCGCTGGGCTTCTTTGATTCCAGCCCTGTTTGCCCTGAATGCGGCGGCACAATTCGTCATACCTCCCCTGGCAGTGTTCGGGATCGCGCTCGGCGCGAATGCTTTTGTTTCCGTTTTCAACCGTCAATTGAACCGCCAGGTGGTGGAACGTCCCGTTCTGCTTGGCGTGGATATCATCTTCTCGGCATTAATGCTGGCATTGAGCGGCGGCGCGGGCAGCCCTTATTTTCTCTACGCGCTCAGCCCCCTGCTGGCAGGAGCGTTTTTCTTTCAGATGCGCGGGGCGCTTCTCGCCTCACTTTTCTATACGCCGCTTTATCTCCTTGTTGTCATGATCGGTCCCGCGGTTCGGGGGGATCCTGTGACTCTCGCCACGGCGCTCGCAGGCATCTGGCTCTTGCCGCTTCTCTTTGCCTATCCTTCAACCTTGCTGAAATCGGTGAATGAAACAGCGACCGAACTCTCTGCGGCTCACCGTCAGTTGGAGATCATTCATGACCTCACGGTCCTTTTGCAAGCCGCGCCCGATCTTCTCTCTGTGCAGGAGCGGGTGCTAGGGGCGGTGACAACCGAACTTGGATTTTCAAAAGCCGTTGTTGCGCTTGTTGACCCTGCGCGCGAAGAACTGGGCGGCTGGATGGTATACCCCCGCGAAGATTCTTTCCCGCAAACCAAGCCGCTTCCATTGAAATCCGAGAACGGCGAGGTGGTCAAAGCCCTGCTCAACCACAACACTTTCGTATCGGACGGGCAGACCCTCATCGGAGATTCCAATCTCAATGACTGGTTGATGCAAAACAAGTGGTATATCACGCCGCTTTATTTGAGGGAACACCCTGTGGGTATTTTGCTCGTCGATGAAGCAGGATGGAGCCGCGAAAAGGAATCCACGCTGATGACGGTCGCGAATCAAGCCGCGCTCGCGCTTGGTACGACCATCCTGTGCATCGACCGCGCCCGACGCCTCGCCGTCGAAACCGAACGAAACCGCATCGCGCGCGACATCCACGACACAGTCGCGCAATCGCTCTTCGGCATTGTCTATTCTCTCGACGCCTGCATTACCATGCTCCCGCAAAAAGTGGACGATGTTCGCAGCGAACTGATCGAACTGCGTTCGCTTGCAAATAACGCCCACGATGAAGTACGCCGTTCGATCTTCGATCTGTGGCCCTCCGCGCTGACAATGGAACTCTTCATGGCTGACTTGTCGAATTACGTCAGCAGTTGCTGCCGCCCGAAATCGTTCAGCATCGTCTTCAGCAACAACGGGGATTTCAATTCGCTTTCAGCGGGCATGCGACGGACGATCTACCGTATGGCACAGGAGACGCTTGCAAATTCGGCGCGGCATTCAGGCGCGAACTCTGCGCGGCTGTGCCTTACAGTATCGGATCACGAGGTTTTCCTCGTCGTCACCGATGAAGGAAAAGGCTTCGACCCTGCCGTTGCATTGTCGCGGAGTCAGAACCGCGAACATTTTGGTTTGCATGGAATCCAGGAACGTGTTCATGCCCTGGGCGGTGAATTCGATATCGCATCACTACCCGGCGCAGGAGCGCGGGTCATGATCACCCTGCCGATCAACGGGCATCATCATGGTTGATTCAATCCGCATCCTGATCGTTGACGACCATGCCGTCGTCCGCAAGGGATTGGCGATGGTCCTTCGCCTGGAACCGGGTTTGGAGGTGATAGAGGAGGCGGAGAACGGGCGGGAGGGGCTGGATGCGGCGCAGAAATTAAAGCCGGATATCGTCCTCGTGGACCTGATCATGCCGGAGATGGACGGGCAGGAGATGGCGCTCTCGCTGCGCAGATCGAATCCCGAAATCAAGATCATGATGTTGACCGGCACTGAGGTGGACGACCGTGTGTACGATTTGCTTGCAGCGGGAATCGAAGGCTATGCGTTGAAGAACATCGAACCGGCGGAGCTGATGCGCGGAATCCATGCCGTGGTGCATGGGGAAACCTACCTGCATCCCGATGTGATGAAAAAGGTATTGGAGCGCATGAAGCCCCAGCCCGCCCCGGCTGTCTCGTTGACACAACGCGAGATGGAAGTCCTTGAATGGATGGCGACGCCGAATACTTATAAGCAGATCGCCTCCCAGCTTGGCGTGGGAGAGGAGACCATCCGCACGCACGCCAAAAACATACTCGAGAAAATGCATCAACCCAACCGTGCGCAAGCCGTCCTCGCGGCGATGAAAAACAAATTGATCAAAATGAGCGGGTGAGCCGGTAGAATCGAAAGGGGGAAATGCTCACTGTCCCAACTTGAAAAGCCTGAAACCGACCAAAAAATACCAAACTGTCGTAAGCAGCGAGGCGAGGATGATCGTCATCCCGCTTACAGAGCTTGAGAAGAACGAGCTTGCCACCGACACGATCGCACAGACTCCTGTGGCGATACCTGTATAGGCTGTGGTTTTGTTGAAAGCCCCTTTTCGCATCACGAGTCCAGTCAGGAGAATCCCAACCGCGAGGGTGAAGGAATTGTAGATAAAGATCAAGTTTGAGTCTGCCACCGAGGATGGGACCATGGCCGCCGTTACGATGACCGCTCTATCCGCCTCGTTCGCGGCGGTTACATAGGTTTCACCGAGAGTGATGAGCGAGCCAATGTTCGTCCAGGTGAGCGCCAGGTCCAAAACGACAAACAGGCCGACAAAGGCGGTGGCGATCAGCATCGCATTTCTTCCGGTCTTTTTCAGGGCAAGGTAAAGCGAAAGGGAAATGGGCACAAGGAGGAAGTCTGTCATCACTGAGAGAGCAAGGATGCCCCACCAGGACGATGTAAATTCAGCAGTTTGAGAAAGCCATGCTTCCGCTCCGGTGGGTTTGCCCCCGAGCGGCAGATAAAGTGCCATGATCGAAACATAAGCGATTCCGAAAATAATCGCGGCAATGCCGCCTGTGCGATGCACCCATGTTTCTTCCGGCGAAATCGTATTATCCATTTCTTCTCCTTGACTGGTCGATACGGGAATATACGTCGAACAGAAATTATCGTCTCAAAGCGAACCCCCGAAACCTGCCTGGCTCCGGAGGTTCGTCAATTTTCTTTTTTCTCTTCCTGTTTTTCCTTCCTTGACCTCAACCAGCCGTTCAAGCTGTATTTCACGACCCTCTCATTGCCTTCGAACAATTTCCTGATGTTCGGCCTCAGCGCCCAAATGAGCAAAATCTCGGCTCCGACGCCGTACAACACGTCTGCCCAAGGCATCAGACCCTGCGAGGCGCGGATGGCGAAGGCGATGGTCGCAAACAATGCCACCGCCATGGTCGTGATCGAAGCGATGCCGATGGTGAAAAACGTCAACATGCCCAAGGGCAGGATGATGAGGATCGAACCGGGCCATAAACCCATTGCGCCGCCCACAGAAGGCGCTCCACCCGCCCCGCCGCGCAGACGGATCAGCTTCCCATTCTCGTCGCGTTCGGGCAAAAAGATCGAATGGTTATGCCCAACGATGGCCGCCAGCGGGGCAAGGACATGCACAAGATGATGGTCTGGCGTGATCCATTGCGCCAGCCATACACCGACAGCCCCTTTTAAAATATCGAGCATCGCCGTTGCAAATCCTGCCCAGAACCCGGCAGCGCGCATCGCGTTTGTGCCGCCCGTCCGCCCGCTTTCCACCTGGCGGATATCCTTCCCGGTTTTAAGTTTGACCACCACCAAACCGAATGGAATCGAACCGATGACATACGCCAACGCGATTGCCGCAAGGTCAAAAACGATTTGCATTAAAACTCCTCCACGGGCTGGGTTTTCGTTGAAAGCAAAGATAAAAACACATAATCCTATCCTTGGTTGCTTACTTCCAATGGAACTTCCCGATGCCCTTCATCTTCGATCCAAAAGGCGCGGGCGCGCCATTCTCCATGCATTCTGGAAAGGACGACATGCACAACCAAATAGGCGGAATCCGCAATGTCGGTGGGTGAGATAGTCTCGGGTCCGGTGGGATGCGAATGAAAGATGCCGAGGAGTTCCAACCCCTGCGAATCGATCCACTCGAATGCCTTGAGCTGTTCAATGGGGTCCATCACGTATCGCACCGGACTTTGCGCCCGATTCGTCACTTCGATCACGGATTCGACCCGTGAGCCGCGTCCAGCCAACAACCCGCACGCCTCGAGCGGAAGTTGAGAGTCGACATGCGCGATCATGGTATTCAGTTGTTCGTTTGTTATGGTGAGGGATTGCATGTTACAGGAAAATCGCCGAACCCCATGCAAGGAGCATCATCAGCGCAGGACCCACAACCGCGCGGCGCAGGGGAACATTCTCTGAGAGGCTGACGGAAAGCATTGTGAGCGCATAAAGGGGACCGGTGAGCGCCAGTCCGAATTGAATCGCAGAGAGTGGCCAATAATGCAAGCCTGCGCCGATCTGTGCGCACACCATGCCGATGCCGGCCGCCCAGGGAAAATCCCAGCGGTCGGTGCCGTCGAGATGCAGGATGCGCAGGCTGATCAAACCCGCAACGATGAAGGTGGATGGGATGACCACGACCATCCGCGCGCCTGAAAAGCGAAGTGACGTAACTAGGACGAGGAACAGCGCGTATGCAACAGCGGTAAGGCCTGCACGGGCAAGTCCATATAAAGGAGTGGATGGGTCGATGGTAATGTATTCGGCGACACACACTGCGGTGAGAAGAATTGCGCCGAAGATAAATCCCGACCACCACGCCTGACTGTCCGCCAAAATCGCAAGCGGTGTTCCCATCACAAAGGCGGTGAGGGTGGGGAGGAGAAGATGCTCGCGGGAGGCGCGGTCCTCTGAGGCGGGATGTTCGCGCATGAGCCAATCCATCCCGGCGGCCGTCAGAGCCGCGGCAAATAACGTCATGAACGAGCCAAGAGTGATGGGAAACGCATAATAGAAGCCGGGCAGGCTCAGGCTGAGGGTGAGCCCGGGGGTTTGGATCAAGCGCGAGAGGGCAAATGTCAGCAATACCGAAGCGATCAACATTCCCATGCGGTCTGCGGAGGGCAGAGAAGAGCGGCTTTCCAGCATGGGCGCATTGTACCAAGAATCGGTATGGTAGAATCACGCAGTTATGGAAGTTTCAAGCATCGAAAACCTGCCGCCCCCGCCCGGCATCATCAGTTCCATCAAGGCTGGTTTCGACGCCATTGCAGCGCGAATTACGGCGATTCTCCTGCCTTTACTGCTGAACTTGTTGTTATGGCTGGGCCCGCGCCTGCGCATGGACGAGATGTTCAAATCCATGGAAGGCGACCTGGTTTTGTTCTGGCAGGCAAGCCGGATTCCGGCGGAAGAGATCCAGAAGATGCTCGACCTTTATGAAGGGATGGCGCAGTCGATCAACCTGCTTGGGTTGATCCGCACGCTTCCCATCGGGATCTCGAGTTTGTTCGTCACAAACCAAAACACGGCGGTCACCCCATTGGGCGGACCCGTTACCTGGCAGGTCGATGTGTTGACGTTTCCCTTGTGGATGATGATCCTTGTGTTCATCGGTTGGATCGGCGGCGCACTATATTTTCGGGATGTGGCCTGGGCTGCACTCGCTGAAAAGATCAACACCACCCGGCTTTTCCGGGCGATCCTGCAAACGATCCTGATTTCCATCTGTTGCAACATGATACTTATGGCGATCAGCATACCCATCCTGCTTATCCTAATCGTGGCATCCCAGATCAGCGCCCTGCTGGCGAATTTGATCGTTTTGTTCATCGCACTCGGATCGGTCTGGATCATCGTACCGATGTTCTTTTGGGCGCACGGGGTTTTCCTGAACCGCCAGAATGTGCTGACCTCCATGCTGAGCAGCCTCCAGTTGACGCGCTTCACTCTCCCGACAAGCAGTCTCTTCGTGCTGGCGGTCTTCCTGCTCTCGTACGGGCTCGCGTATCTGTGGCGGATCCCCGCCCCTGATTCGTGGATGACCCTGGTTGGAATCTTCGGTCATTCCTTTGTGACCACCGCTCTGCTGGCGGGTAGTTTCATCTATTATCATGACATGAATGCATGGGTTCAGGCTGTGCTGGAAAAATTGAGACCGAACAACACCGTAAAACAGGCTTGAGCATGGGCTGCCATCGCCCGCTTTGGAGGATTTTGTGGCTGAGAAAACGAAATATGATGTAAGTTCAATTCAAGCGCTGGAAGGCATCGAGCACGTCCGCAAGCGCCCCGGTATGTACGTGGGCGGCACGGACATCAAGGCGCTGCACCACCTCGTTTATGAAGTTGTGGATAACGCCATTGACGAAGCCCTGGCCGGGTTCTGCACGCGCATCGACATCACGATCAATAAAGACAGCAGTGTCGCAGTAACAGATAACGGGCGCGGCATCCCGGTCGGTCCGCATCCCTCGAAGAAGGACGCGAACGGCAAGCCGATGGAAACGGTGGACGTGGTCATGACGATCATCGGTGCGGGCGGCAAATTTGGCGGCGGGGGATACAAGGTCTCCGGCGGTTTGCATGGCGTCGGCGTCAGCGCGGTCAACGCGTTATCCGAATGGATGACGACGGATATCAAACGAGACGGAAAACTGTGGCGTCAGGAATACAAACGCGGCATCCCGCAGGGGAAGATCAGGCAGGTCGGCAAGGTCGAGAAGGATGAAACCGGCACGACCCAGACCTTCAAATTCGACAAGCAGATCTTCACCGAAGATATCGATTATCGCTTCGACACCCTGGTTCAGCGCTTCCGCGAAATGTCCTTTGTGACCCGCGGCGTGACCATCCGCTTCGTGGATGAGCGCGCCGACCGCGAGATGACCTTCTACTTCGAAGGCGGCATCACCTCCTTCGTTCGCTATTTGAACCGCAACCGGGAAAACCTGCATCCCGTCGTTCACGTCGAGAAGGAGATCGAAGGCGTCGGCATCGAAGCCGCCATCCAATACACGGATGCGTACACCGAGTCGGTGTATTCGTTCGCCAACACGATCAACACGATTGACGGCGGCACGCATCTTACCGGTCTTCGGTCTTCGCTGACGCGCGTCATCAACGATTACGCCCGCAAGAGCGGTCTGCTCAAGGATGCCGACCCGAATTTCTCGGGCGATGATACCCGCGAAGGTCTCACCGCCATCGTGTCGGTCAAGCACCCGGGTCCGCAATTTGAGTCGCAGACCAAGGTCAAACTGATGAATCCCGAAGTGCAGACCTACGTCACCCAGGTTGTAGGCGAGTCGTTTGCCACGTTCCTTGAGGAGAATCCGCAGGCAGCGAAAGCCATCGTTGCGAAATGCCTCACCTCTGCAAGGGCGCGGGATGCGGCGCGCAAGGCACGCGATCTTGTCATCCGCAAGTCAGCGCTCGAGTCACTCACCCTGCCCGGAAAACTGGCGGATTGCTCCGAACGCGACTCGAACAGGACCGAATTGTATATCGTGGAAGGCGACTCGGCGGGCGGCTCTGCCAAACAAGGACGCGACCGTCATTTTCAGGCAATCCTTCCGTTACGCGGTAAGATCCTCAATACCGAACGCGCCCGCCTCGATAAGATCCTCGGCAATAACGAGGTCAAGGCGCTCATCTCCGCATTGGGGACGGGCATCGGCGACAACTTCGATCTCGAAGGCTTGCGCTACGGACGCATCATCATCATGACCGATGCCGATGTGGACGGCAGTCACATCCGCACGCTATTGCTTACGTTCTTCTTCCGATATATGCCGCAGTTGATCGAAGAGGGACATTTGTATATTGCCCAACCCCCGTTGTATCGTATCGCGCACAAGAACAACGTCAAGTACGTATACAGCGACAAGGAAAAGGATAAGTTGATTAAGGAGATCGGCGATAAAGCGTCCCTCCAACGATACAAAGGTCTCGGAGAAATGAACCCCGACCAGCTGTGGGAGACGACCATGAATCCCGCCAACCGCACGCTTCTTCTCGTGACCGTGGACGACGCCGCCGAAGCCGACCGCACCTTCGATATGCTCATGGGCGACGCCGTGGATCCGCGCAAGAAGTTCATCCAGACCCACGCAAAGAGTGTGAGGAATTTGGATATATAAGTTTGCTTCGATCCCAGAGCCGCCGGATTTCCGGCGGCTTTTTTAATTCAGTACCAGGGTACTGGATGGGAAGGGGAACTTTTCAGGCAGCTGTGTCGTTCTAAGCGGGCAAATGAAAAGAGGACCGATGAAATTTACAACCAACAACATCATTATTATCTTTGGCCTTATGGTCTTGTGCCTGCTGGCGCTCATCCCCATCAGCGTTTTTGCCATGCCTTTGCTGGAGTCAGACCGGGGTGAGCCGGACCCGCAAGCCACCGTTGAAGCAATGGTTGTCCAGACCATGATCGCTTTGACTCAATCCGCCCCGATTCAACCCTTGACGCAAACTCCGCTTCCTTCCACGGCGACGGCTGTTCCCGCCACGAATACACCTGTGCCAACGCTGACAGCGGTTCCAAACACCCCGGTCGTGTACTGCGATTGGATGGCTTTCGTCAAGGATGTATCCATCCCGGATGGCACAATCCTCCAACCCGGGGAGACGTTCGTCAAGACCTGGCGGATCAAGAACCGCGGCACCTGCACGTGGACTCCCGATTACACCTTTGTCTTCAACGGCGGCGACCAGTTGGGCGGCACAACTTCCGTGCGACTGCCTGGGTACGTGGCTCCCGGTCAAACCGTCGATATTTCAGTGACGTTGACCGCGCCCAGCACCTCCGGGTCATACAAGGGTTACTGGATACTGCGGAACACTTCCGGTGCGCTCTTCGGTTCCGGCGACAAGGCGAATGCTCCCATCTATGTCGATATCCGGGTCAGGCAGCCTGAGATTCCACAGCATGGGACAGTAAGCGGCAACCTATGCTATCCAAGTGAGTTCAACCCGCGCATGACCCTCTACCTTGAGAATGCCCATACGGGAGAACGCTTCTCCTTCTTCATGCCGGAAAACGAGTATGTCTACACCGTGCTGGTCCCGGCTGGACGATACTATGCCTACGCCTGGGCGCCCGGTTACAACCTCGAAGGCGCGTACACCCACGATAACGGCCTGATGAAATCCTTCTTCGTCGAAGGCGGGCTGACCACTCCCTTCATCAACTTATGCAACTGGAGTCCCTATCCTCATGCTAAGGGAGAATAAATTAATGAAAAATGCGACCTGCCCAAGGTCGCATTTTTCATTGAAACAATGATTTCATCGCGCGCCCTGCAATCATCCCGCTTCCAGCGAATACAATACTGTTTCCATTTCCTGAGGCGTCAATCCGCCGTGATGACCGAGGAAATTCATTTCAAACTTGTCCTTTTCGTACCACCAAACGGATTCGTAACGATAGGGGAGGAGGACGAGATTTCCAACCCGTTCCAAAAAACGCTCTGATACTTCCGGTCCGAAGTAGCCTTCCCGGATTAGCGCCTCAGTCTTGACCACATCTGCTTTGCCCTCCAGACGTTTTGCAAGGAATTCTTGCGCCTCATCCACCATTTCTTTTTTTATGTAGAGGAACATATCCCTCGCCGAACCCGCAGGGACGAGCAGGTTTCCGCGCCGGTTCGTGCGAATGTACCGTTCGAAGCCGGAGAAGGACCAATCAGTGTTGAGATACACCGTCGATTGGGGGTCAACCTCACACATGCCGTGATCCGCGGTCATCATAAAAAGGATTCTCCCCCTGCCGATGAAGGTACGGTCAAAGAAATAATCCATCATCATCAGAAAGGTCAGGATCTCGGCTTCGGTCTGCGGCGCTTCGGGGCCGTATTCATGTCCCATCCCATCGATGCGGTCGAAGTAAAGATGAATGAACGTCGGGGCAGACCGCCTCTCCAACTGGACGCCAATATTGATCAGCGCTTCGGAGAGGGTTTTGTAGGGGATGATCTCCGAACCTGCCATCACGACCTTCGAATATGTGGAGGGGGTATGGTCGCGGTGGCCATAATTGAACGACTCCACGCCCATGCTTTTCAATTCAAGGTAGAGTAAACCCTTCGGGTAAAGCGCCTCCGGCTTGACCTTTTTGACTGGAAGCGTATCCCGTTCCTTCTCACCCGAATAGGAAAACAAGAGTGGAGCGATGATGCGGTCCAGAAGGGGCTCGTAGTAATACCATTCGTATATGCCGCTCTGCCCGACGTTCAAGCCGGTGTGGATCGTCGTCACATGCGCGGCGGTCGTGGATGGAAATTGCGAGGTGATCTTTTCGACCCTGCCATGTTTTGCGAACCGCTGAAGGAAGGACATCTGCTGGAATTTTTCGAAGAAACGCCAGCCGAAGGCATCCACGAAGAAGAGTACGACGGCGTCGTATTTCTTCGAGGCGCAGGCCTGTATAATACGTTCGGGTATACCGGCGAAGCCGCCGGAGTCGTACCGTGGTTTGACAAAGGAGGGATTCAGGTTCATTACTTTTCACGATCCAAACGGCATGGCATCGGACAAATTGAATGGAGGGATTATAAAACAGGAGCTTTTGGAGATAAAAACTCCCCGTCATCGGGGGTATACCGGTCGAATCGGGCATATAATAGAAGCGGTTCTTTGGTCGTCGGGTATGGCGTGGGAAGGAACCGTCATGCAAACAGATCGCGCGGGACCGGTTGAGGATTCGCGGTTTCGCATCCTGACAGAGATCAGCCAGCAGGTCACATCCATTCTGGATATCAATGAATTATTGGTCCAGGTGGTCAGACTCATCCAGCGCACCTTCGATTATTATCATGTGGGGATCGGGCTGGTCGAGAGGGATGAGATCGTTTATCGGGTGGGGGCGGGAGAGCTTTGGGACGATCCCAACTTTCAGTTCAAACCACAGCGATTGAAAATCGGCGCGGAGGGGATTACAGGCATGGTTGCATTTACAGGCAGGACCATTCTTGTCCCGGATGTTTCGCAAGATCCGCACTATGTCTGGATGCAGGGGAGCCTGACGAGGTCCGAGTTGACCGTTCCGATCACGGTTAAAGGGAAGACCATCGGTGTGCTGGATGTACAGAGTCAGCGAGTCGATGATTTTAAACAGACCGATCTGGAACTCATACAAGCCATTGCCAATCAAACTGGCGTCGCCATTGAGAACGCGCGTCTCTTTTCTCAAATAGAACGCCGGGCGGAGCAATTCCGCGTGCTGGCGGAGGTGAGTCGGCATATCATTTCCCTGACGAGCGCGGATGAATTGATGGAAAAAATTGCGCGCACGGTCAAGGAGACTTTCGGTTATCTGCATGTTGGCATCGGGCTGGTGGAGGATGACTTTGTGGTCTCCAAAGCTGAAGTGGGGGAATTTCAAGAACCCTATCGCGGCATTCGGGTTTCAATGGGGAACGAAGCATGGGGATGGGTCGCTCAACATGGGCAAGCCCTGATCACCAATACCGATACGCCAAGCGACACGAAATCCGGCATCCTTTGCCATCTCTGCGTGCCTCTCAAGGTGAAGAATCAAGTGATTGGAGTAATCAGCGCAGAGAGCAACCAGGTGGACGCGTTCGATGAAAGCGACAAAACCATCCTGCAATTGGTGGCAAACCAGGCCGGTGTGGCAATCGATAATGTACGGCTGTATGAACAATCCAGGCACCTAGCGGTATTGGACGAAAGGCAGCGCCTGGCACGCGAACTGCACGATTCGGTTACGCAGTCATTGTATGGGATCAGCCTGTACGCCCAGGCGGCGGCGGGCAATATCAACGCCGATCAGATCGAACAGGCAGGCTGTTATCTTGAGGATATACAGAATACCGCGCAGGAATCCCTGGCGGATATGCGCTTGCTCATTTATGAATTAAAACCCCCGGTCCTTGATAAGGAAGGGTTAATCGCCGCTCTTAAACACAGGCTGATTTCGGTGGAAGACAGGGCAAGGATCAAAACCAGTATCGAGACCAACCTGACCAACCGCCTCCCCTTCAACATGGAAGAAGGGCTTTACCAGATTGCACGTGAAGCACTCAACAATATCATCAAACATGCCCATGCGAAAAGTGTTTCGATTAATATTCGACGCGCACCTTCTGATCGGATTCAGTTTAATCCTGCTTCAATCTCGATGGAAATCTCAGATGACGGGGTCGGATTCAACCCTCGGTCCGCTCGACGCGCCGGCTGCCTGGGGCTTGTTAACATGCAGGAGCGCGCCCAGTCACAGGGCTGGCAGTTGGAGGTCTTGAGCAGTCCGGGAAAGGGAACCCGGATCAAAGTGGAGGTAGTGAACCATGAATGAAAAACAAACAGAAAAAACCGCTTTCATCCGGGTGCTGGTTGTGGATGACCATGCCATCATCCGCAAGGGGATTCGAGCAATGCTGGACCTTGTCCCTGATATTGGGCAGGTAGGCGAGGCTGAAAATGGAATACAGGCCGTCAAACTGGCGTCTGATTTGAAACCAGACGTGATCCTGATGGATTTGATGATGCCGGAAATGGACGGGATCGAGTGCATCAGGCAGATCAAAGCGCAGCAGCCAGAGTCGCGCATCCTGGTGTTGACGAATTTCGCGGGTGAAGACATGATCTTCCCGGCGATCAAAGCCGGGGCAATGGGGTATCACCTGAAAGATTCAAGCCCCGAGGCGCTGGTCGAGGCGATTCGGCAGGTGAATCAGGGCGTGGCGGCTTTGCATCCGACCATCGCGAAAAAGGTGCTGGAGGAATTCCATCACCCCGAAAAACAGCAGTTTTCCAGTGAGCCGCTCACCCAGCGGGAAGTGGAAGTCCTGCGGCTCATCGCACAGGGACACGAAAACAGGGAGATCGCCGACCACCTAGTCATCAGCGAGGCAACTGTTCGCACACACGTCAGCAACATTCTAGGGAAACTGCACCTAGCCAGCCGGACACAAGCCGCCCTTTACGCGCTTCGGGAAGGCCTTGCCAGCTTGGACCAGTAGGGATCCGCCGTCCGCTTTTAGTGTAGTCGGGGGGTAGTCCAATCGCGGAAAAGACCGTCCAAAAACGGTCTTTTTGTTTGTCGAAACCTCCACGCGAAACCGATGCGCAAATTCCCATTCAAGGATAAGCTATGGACAGTCGGCGCCGTTGACTTCATGATACATGTCAATCACCAAGAAAGGAGGTACTCATGAACGCCTTTTACACCTGGGACAACGATGTGATCGTGGTCACAGAAAGAATGAAGGATATCCAGCGCGAGGCTGAGATGGTCCGCCGGTTCCATCAAGCGGGACTTTCCAAGCCGGGTCTGTACGAACGTGCGGCAGCCGCGTTCGGGAGTATCCTCAGCAAACTGGGTCATCGCCTGCACCGGAAGGATCTTCATTCACAATCCACCAGCGGCAAGTATGCTGTGTAAGCATCCTCTCCTCTCAAAAATCAAGGCTTTCATTCGACGGAATGGGAGCCTTGATCGTTTACCCTGTGTCGCCGGCATCATCAATTTACGCAGGCGATCTCATCCGGCAGGATGATAAATTCCAGTCGAAATCTCAATCAGTTGCGGATGCGCTTTATGAGGTTTGCCAGTATTCTTGATTCGACGCAAAACGCCGCTAAACCAATTTTGCATGCCTTGAGGCGCAATATGGATGAAATTTCGAAATTAATGATCGTGGAAGACAGCCCGCGCGCCCGGTGGGCGTTGAAGGCTTTGATCTCGCAACAGGCGGGGATCATAGTAACCGCCGAGGCATCGAACGGGGAGGAGGCAATTCGGAACATCGAGAAGCAGGTCCCGGACATCGTGTTGATGGATGTCCAGATGCCGGTCATGAACGGATTGGAAGCGACGAGGATCATCAAGCAGAAATGGCCCCAGATCAAGGTCGTCGTCCTCACCATGTACCCGGATTATCAAACCGATATGGTACCCGCCGGGGTGGACGCCTTCCTGCTCAAAGGCTGTCCCGCAGAGGAGATCACCGGGTCCATCCATAGACTTCTCCGGGGGAATTGAAGCGGGCGCATGTAATCATGCAGACGGGGAAATCTCAACAAATTGCGTAGTTCATCTATTCAGGTTGATTAGGAAAAATACATCTCGCTGCGGATGTAATAGCGACCGTAATTCGCTACACTGAAAGCGAACGATGGTCGCTTTTCGACTATTCCAATCCGATTTATGGAGTACGCCATGCCCAAAGGCATTCCCCTTACAGAAGAAGAACAGGCAAAACGCCGTCATGGGATCTTTCACCAGGTTGTCAACATCTTCCTGAAAAAAGGCTTTCAGGAAACCTCCATGCGCGAGATCGCGGAGGCGGCGGGGCTGGGCAAGTCCACGCTGTACGATTACTTCAAGACCAAGGAAGACATCCTGGTCTATTTCTTCGAAGATCAGTTGAGCGACATGACCGAAGAAGCGCAGAGGATCGCCATGCAAAATCTTCCGGCAGATAAACGACTGCGCCAGGTGATGGAAACGTATATCGAAAACCTGCAGGCAAATAAAAGCCTGTTCTTGAAAATGTCCTTCGAATCACAAAGGCTGAAAGCGGAAAGCCAGAAACAGATCCAGGATAAGCGCCATGCCTACCAGGACATGGTCCGCGCGCTGATCGACGAGGGCATCCGTGAAGGTGTCTTTCGCAAAGTGAATTCGCTGCTTGCCGCCCGGATGCTGGTCAGCGGGATGGCACCTATTGTTTTCGGCTCTCGATTTACCGGCACGCCGCAGGAAATGCTGAAAGATACGCTGGACATTTTCTTCAGAGGCATCGAAGGTTGAAAATAATAATGCAATAGGAGATATGGAATGATCGCATCCCAGCCCAAATTTCCCTGGCTCTATCTATTCCTTGCTTATGGACTGGCATGGCTCTTCTGGATTCCCGCTGCGCTAACGAGGCAGAACTATCAACAATCACCGCTATTGCTCGCGCTGATGTTTTTGGGAACATTCGGACCTGGCATTGCCGGGATGGTTTTGACTTATCACGAACAAGGGACTGCGGGCTGGAAAGATTACTGGCAGCGGGTATTTGATTTTCGCAGGATCAGCCTGAAGTGGTACGTATTGATATTGCTGCTCTATCTGGTCCTGCAACTGATTGCGGTCGCGATCACAAAATGGCTGGGAGGCAACCCACCCGACTTTGCCTTTGTCAAAGAATACCTGTCCGCTCCGGTGGGTATCCTGGCGGTTGTGATTCTGTACCTGCTCCAGGCCGGGCTGGAGGAACTCGGCTGGCGCGGATACATGCTCGACCGGCTTCAACAATTCTGGGAACCACTGCCGGCTTCACTGATCCTGGGTGTGGCGCACACGGTCTGGCATTTGCCCACGTTTTGGATCGTTGGGACAAACCAGAGCACCTGGATCTCTGGCATCGAACCCCTGGCATTCATCGGATTTGTCGTGGCAGGTTCGATCTATTCCACGTGGTGCTACAACGATAACCAGCGCAGCATACTAGCAACCACTCTGCTCCATGCGGTCGGCAATCTGGCGGCCGCCATTTTTGCCATGACCGGATCCGGTAAGCACATTTTCACCATTCTGCTTTCTCTCAGCGCCGCGATCATTGCGATCAACTGGATGGTTGAATCAAGGAAACATAAGCAACCCGCCCCAATATAAAGGGAAAGAACCATGACTACTCAAGCTGCATCCACAACAAATCTCGTCGGAAAAGAAACGCTTCCAACCACCTGGCTTCAGCGCATCGGACTATTCTTCCTGTTCCTGCTCTGCGAAGCGGCGATCTTCATCTTCGGCTCGTACTACTTTGAGGTTTTACCGACGAACAAGAACCTGACCTACAACCTGATTGTCTCTGCCGTGTTCCTGGCCGCCACGCTGTGGTTCAGATACGACCAACGCGTGAACAGTCATTGGCAAATCGCGTTCGCGTTTTTCATCGCTTCGGTCGCCTATCCATTCACTGCGCTCTTCGATGGGTGGCTCCGCGCGGTGCTTGGTTGGTTCGCTGTGACCTCAGATACATCGAAGGGAATAGCCATCGAGAAGATTTGCGAGATGCTGTTGAAGACGGTTCCGATTCTCGCGCTGGTCAAACTCTCCGGCGCGGACCTGGGGTCGGTCTTCATCAAACGCGGAAATTTGAAACTCGGTTTGGGCGTTGGCGCGCTCGTATTCTTCTTCCTCGGCACAGCCACGTTCATGTTCGCCGTGGAACGCTTCACCAGCGTGGATGCGCTGGTCGCGGCGGTCGTCTGGGGCCTGGTCTTTTCCACCGTCAACGGTTTCATGGAAGAACTTTGGCTGCGCGGCATCTTCCTCAAACGCTTTGCGCCGCTGATCGGTATCAACGGCGCGGTCTGGGTCACATCCATCATCTTCGCCTCGATGCATAGCTTCGCTTTTTATTTCGATCCCTTCGCGCTGACTTTCTTTATGATTAATACCCTTGCGCTGGGACTGGGATGCGGCTACCTGATGATGAAATCCGACAACATCTGGGGCGCGACCATCATCCACGCCGCATCGGATTTCTTCCTGTTCGTTGCGGTGCTGGCGAGCACATAGTCTGAAAGAAGGTGCAACCATGTTGGAAAGAACAAATCTTGTCGGAGCCGTCACAGCCATCGCGTTTTTCGTCTCTGCGATATTGGTATTTACCTTCAGGCTTCTGGGCAGGCCGCAATACGGTCACTGGATCGGTAATTTCGAATTTCTGCTCGCCATCCCGTTGATCTACCTGTTGGTGAAAGCCCCGCAACTGGAACGACCGATCCTGTACTACATCCAAATCGGCTGCATGCTGGGATGGCTACTAGTGGAGGCTCTCCTTGATTACATCCTCAAAGTGGATTTCCGCCAGGTGCGCTGGATGGTGATCGGCTATGTCGTTTTGTTCTTTGCAGGCGCAGGCGGTCTGCTGGGTGTGGCGACTAATGCAGGGCGAAGTTGGAGCATCGCTGCAATCGTTCTCTTCCTTGTCATGGCGATCTTGACCTTCGTGCAACGCGCTGTGACCGGCATGTAATGGAGAGATAAAGGATGTCCAATCATGATCGACCCAATTGATACCGCCAAAACAATCACCTTGTTTCTGTTTGTAAACCTCCTGACAGGCTGTCAAAGTATTGCTCTAACAGCATCGAGTACTCAAATCGTCCCGGTTATATTCACTGCTTCACCGACATCGGAGTCCAGTTTATTCCTGACCATGTACGCATTTCCAGCATCCATCGACCCGACAAAACGATACATATTTTATCTACACGGCAGGATCATCGAAGACCAGGGAATTCCGGCAGTCAGTCCAGAGTATGGCAGTTATGAATATGAAACGATTTTGGACAAACTTGCCAGCCACGGTTTCACAGTGATAAGCGAGCAACGCTCAAAGAATATGGATGGCATAAAATACGCCGAGCGGGTCGCGGAGCAAGTCACCAAATTGCTGAACTCAGGCGTGCCAGCCAAACATATTACGGTCGTCGGCGCATCCAAGGGCGCGGCGATCACCATTGCAATCTCTAGTTTTCTTGCGAACAGCGAACTGAATTTCGTTTTGATGGGAACCTGCGATTCAGAAGCCATCCAGTTCTCAAAACACCAGAACCTTTATCTCTACGGAAACGTGCTGACCATTCGTGACTTTGTGGACAGTTTCAGCGGTTCGTGCGAAGAACTGTTCGCCTTTTCCGAGGGAAAGTTGGCGCGCCATGAGGAAATCGTACTGCAAGTCGGAACGGGTCATGGCATTCTTTACAAGCCTTTGGATGAATGGATCCTTCCCGCCGTTCAATGGGCAACACAGTAATCCCGTTCCTCCGCGCGAAAAGGAAAGGAATCAAATGAACACAAAAACCTCTTGGAAACTCATCCTTCCGGCTGTACTTATACTCTCCTCTTGCGGGTTGCCTCCGCCAACTCCGCTGGCACCCACCTTGAGCGAAGTCGAAGTATCAACTCTCACACCGCAAGAAGCAGAAACAGCCACGCTTCAATCGTTGGAACAGGTGGATGATTACCCGCTCTACACGATGCACTATTACGGGACTTATCACGGACGGGTCACCTCCTACGAACCTCCCGATCTTTCCCAGCCGTTAATTGCCTCTGCACAAAGAGGTTGCCGCGCCACCTGGGCTGTTCTCTCTTTGCCACGCTGGGAGACGAGGATAACCGCCTCCTGGGTCGCAACTTTGACTGGCACTTCAGCCCCGCCGTGCTTTTGTTCACTGACCCCGCGGATGGATACGCCTCCGTTTCAATGGTGGATATCGAGTATCTCGGCTTTGAGGGCGACCTTTCCAGGAATTTGACTGACCTGCCACTGGAAGAACGTCGCGCGCTTTTGGATGCCCCGTCCCTGCCGTTCGATGGCATGAATGAGAACGGATTGGCAATCGGCATGGCGGCTGTCCCTGAGGAGGAAATGCCGTACGATCCGCAGAAAAAGACGCTCGATGAACTGAAAGTCATCCGTGAAGTCCTCGACCATGCTGGCACAGTAGATGAGGCGATTGAGATTCTCGGTAACTACAACATTGACATGGGCAGTGTCCCCATTCATTACCTGATTGCCAGCGCATCCGGAGAATCCGCAGTGGTGGAATTTTATAAAGGTGAGCTGATCGTCTTTCGCAACAAAACCAACTGGCAGGTCACTACCAACTTTCTGCTCGCCTCCACAAATGGAAATCCACAAGGTCAATGCTGGCGCTACGATCTGATCGAGAAACGTCTCAACGAACTGAAGGGTCGAGTCTCCTCGAAGAATGCCTTTTATCTGCTCGAGGATGTGTCCCAGGATATTACGCAATGGTCAATCCTCTACAACCTGTCCGCCGGCAAACTGGAGGTTGTCATGGGACGTAACTATTCCGAAATACCTTTCACGTTTTACCTGGAACGAATGACTCGATAGGAAATGGAAGGAGCGATAATGGACCACGTTGTATATCTCGATGCGCAGGCAAAGGAACTTGAAAACCTGCTCTCTGGAAGCAAGACCATGATCATTCGCGGTGCAACCGGACGCAAACTTCCGCATGGACGCGTGAACGTGGGAGACATGCTGTACTTCATCAACAACAATGCCGAAGGAACGGTGCGCGCCAAAGCGAAGGTGAAGAGCGCCTTTCACTCCGAGAAAATGACCGCAGAGGAGTCCCAGGCGCTGGTGAAAAAGAATCAGCCCAAACTGAGTCTGACCGAAAAACAGATCAAGCGTTGGGCGGGCAAGCGTTACATCGTCCTGATCGAAGTTGCCGATGTAAAAGAAATCCCTCCCTTTGCCATTGATAAAAGCAGGTTCGGCAACATGGATGATTGGCTGCTCGTGGAAAAGATCGAAGCGGTTCTCAAATAATCTCGATGATTACCAGTAGAAGAGTCTCATGACAAGAAAAACCATCATCACTTTCATTGCCCTGACCGTTGGCGCGCTCCACTTCATCACGGGCAAAGAGTATCAGGGACCGTTCCCTGACTTTGTGAACGGATACCTGATCGACATCCTTCTGCCGATGACGTTATTTCTGTTGATGGGTCTCTTCCAAAACCGAGTCATCCGTTCGGCGCTCTTCCGCGCTTGCGCAGTTTTTGGTTTCGGTTGCTTCGTGGAGGCATCACAATATTTCGGACATCCAGTTTTTGGCAGCACCTACGATCCGCTCGATATCCTGGCTTACGCAGGCGGAGTAGCGCTTGGAGCCTTGTTCGATCTTGTTCTCTTCCCGCGTCTTTTTTCACGCTGGCTTCAGACGTAAAGGATGGTTGTATGAAAACGACCAACCGCCGCAATCTTTTCATCCTGGTCTTTGCCCTGCTTGTGGTCATGCTGGGATTCGGCATGGTCATCCCCGTCTTCCCGTTCCTCATTGACAAACTCGGCGCCAGCGGCAGCACATTGGGCATCCTCGTCGCCACCGCCGCTCTCACTGAATTCCTCTTCGGTCCCATCTGGGGCAGCCTCTCCGACCGCGTCGGGCGCAAACCCATCTTGATGATCGGCGTGTTCGGGTTTGCGCTGGCCATGTTCCTCTTCGGCATCGCGAACCAGGTCTGGATGTTGATCGTCTTCCGCGCTCTCTCCGGCATTCTCTCCTCCGCCACCATCTCGACCACCATGGCATACATCGGCGACAGCACCTCCGAAAAATCGCGCGGCGGCGGGATGGGCATCCTCGGCGCGGTCGGCGGAGCGGGAGCGGTGATTGGTCCAGGCATTGGCGGATTATTGGCTGGCGGTTCCCTCTCGACCCCGTTCTTTGTCTCCGCATTACTGGCGTTACTCTCCCTTTTGCTGGTCGCCCTGCTCCTGCCCGAATCCTTGTCCGCGAAAGCCCGCGCCGCGCCGGGGCAAAAGATCAAACTCGTCCGTTTCGACGAACTCTGGCGTGCGTTGACGGGTCCCATCGGCCTGCTGCTCCTCATCGCGTTCCTCGCCACCTTCGGCACCAGTCACTTTGAATCGATCTTTGGCTTGTACATGCTCAAAAAACTGGACTACGGTCCTGAACAGGTCGGCGGCATCCTCACATTGGTCGGTGCCATCGCCCTGATCGGGCGCGGATTGCTGACCGGTTACGTCACCGAGCACTGGGGCGAACCGACCGTCATCAAAGCCTCGCTCATCGTCGGCGCGGTGGGATTCATCCTCCTGCTACTGGCGAACAGCTACGCAACGGTCTTACTGACCACCGGCATCTTCACCTGTTCGATCACCTTCCTGCGGCCGTCCATTCACTCGCTCACTTCGAAGCGCACCACCGCCGGGCAAGGCGCATCCATGGGACTGAGCAATTCATTTGTCAGTCTGGGACGCGTGGCGGGACCCATCGTCGCAGGTCTCCTCTTCGATCTCAATTCCAACTTCCCTTATCTCGCAGGCGCGTTGATTCTATGCGCGGTCTTCTTCATGAGCCTGATCTGGATCAAGGCAGAACAACCATTTTCTGCCCAGCCCGGAACTATAAAGGAGAAACCATGAACGCTTATGTTATTTCCCTCTCTGACCCCCATGCCACCCTTGACACTGTTGGCGGCAAAGGCTTGTCCCTGGCAAAAATGATCCAGGCTGGATTCCTCGTCCCGGATGGATTCCACATCACCACCAAAGCCTATCGTCAATTCGTCGCGGTCAACGACTTGCAGATGAAAATCCTCGCAGCGCTCAAAGATTTGGACGTATCGCTTCCTGCGACACTGGAGACTGCTTCGAACACGATCCGCGAATTCTTCGACCACAGTTACATTCCAGCCGACCTGAGTGATGCAATCGTGGATGCATATCAGGCACTTGGTGAAGATCATGCCGTCGTCGCTGTTCGCTCTTCTGCAACAGCGGAGGACTTACCCGAAGCATCGTTCGCTGGTCAACAGGAAACCTATCTGAACATCCACGGTATTGATGAGGTGCTCGATGCGGTCAAAAAATGCTGGGCATCCTTGTGGACCGCGCGTGCCATTGCCTACCGTATCAAGAACAACATTGACCAGAGCACGGTCGCGCTCGCAGTTGTGGTGCAGGAGATGGTGGATGCCGAAGCCGCGGGGATTTTGTTCACGGCGAATCCCATCAACGGGCATCGCGACGAGATGGTCATCAATGCCGCCTGGGGACTCGGTGAAGCAATCGTCGGCGGACTGGTTTCACCCGACACCATTGTCGCAGACAAAGCAACAGGCAAGGTCAAGCAATATGATGTTGCAGAAAAAACTGTCATCACGGTGCGGACAGAAAAAGGAACCAGCCAAGAAAAACTCGAAGATGGGCGACGCAGTTCAAAAGTCTTGAACGAAGCGGAAGTCATCGAGTTGATGGACATCGCGCGGGGAATCGAATCCTTCTACGGCAGTCCACAAGATATCGAATGGTGTCGCGCGGACGGAAAATTTTTTATTGTCCAATCGCGTCCCGTCACCGCGCTGCCGCCCGAACCCGTGCAATGGATCGCGCCGAACCCGAAAGGCATGTACGCGCGCGGGAGCCTGTGCGAGCATTTGCCGAATCCAGTGTCGCCGTTGTTCGGCACACTCGGCGTCCGCATGGTCAACATCCCGACGGCGGAGATCGGCGAGATGGCGCTGGGCGTGGGCGGCGACACGTACCAGTATCGAATCATCAACGGCTACGTGTACCTTGGCATGGTGCTGACCTGGCGTGAATGGGTCTCGATGGCGAAGGCGAGTTCGCAACTGACGCGCTCGATGTTCAAAGTGAGTCACGAACATTGGCAGGCGGGACGCAAGGAATTGATCGCAGCGGTTGCCGCGGCCGATGAAAAAAATATCGAAGCGTTGACGCCGCTCGAATTGCTCGATAGCGCGCGCGAATTGATGATGGCAATCGGCAAGTTCTACACCGTCATCCAGGCCAGCACACTGCCCTCCGCGTCGAGCAGTGAAATTGTGTTCACGCGCGCCTACAAATTCGCCAGCCGCAAAGACGACCCCAAACCCGAATCGCTCCTGCTCGGATTGGAGACCACGCCCCTGCGCGCGGAAAAATTCTTATTCGACCTGGGAACGTGGATTCGCGAACGCCCGACTTTGCACGACTTCACGCTTCGCACTTCGACCTCCGAGTTGGTCGCCGCGCTACAAGCCGATTCCACGCCCGAGGCGATTCCTGCCGCAGACTGGAGCGAGTTGAAAACTCGCTTTGAAAAGTATCTCGATGAGTTCGGTCACACCTCCTACGAATTCGACTTTATGAATCCGACCCCCGCCGAGACACCCGCCGTGATCCTCGACGCGCTCAAACTGTACGCCGACGGCAAAGGGACTGACCCGTATGCCCGTCAGCGCAACGCAGCAGGGACGCGAGAGAGAACGCTGAATCAGATTCGCAGTCGCTTCAAACTCGTCCCCAACCGCTGGCTCGACAAGTCCGTCAATTGGGCGTTGCGCGTCGCCCCCGACCGTGAAGACAGCATCGCCGACCTGGGCATGGGTCACACCACCCTGCGCCGATTCCTGGGCGAGTTGGGGGAACGCTTTGCCGCGCATGGCGCGCTCCAAAATGCGGAGGAGATCTACTGGCTGGTCGAAGACGAAGTGAGCGAACTCGCCTCCCAGCTCGAACGCGGCGAGTCCCTGCCCGATCATTCCGCACGAATCGCGGCTCGAAAGGCGGAGTGGCAGGAGCAGAAGAAACTCGTCCCGCCTGCCATGCTCCCCGAAACGTCCGTGTGGGCAAAGATGATGCCGTGGGGTCGCAAGAACATGACGGGGAACATGCTGACAGGCGTGGCGGGCGGCACGGGCAAGGTCACTGGCACGGCGCGCGTCCTCTTCGGTCCCGAAGATTTCGGCAGGATGAAACCCGGCGACGTGCTGGTGGCGGTCACGACAACCCCTGCATGGACTCCGCTCTTCGCCATGGCATCCGCCATCGTCACAGATTTTGGCGGTCCGCTCAGTCACAGTTCCATCGTCGCGCGCGAATACGGCATCCCGGCAGTAGTGTCCACAGGTGTTGCCACGCGGCGCATCCGTGATGGTCAGACCATCACCGTGGATGGCGGCGCGGGCATTGTGTCGTTGAATTGAATATGAAAGGTCATTGAAAATCTGACTGAAATGAAGGCAGGTTGTTATGAAAGACGGACAAGTCAAATCCAGCGGGGCGTATAACTTCAGAACGGGGGAATGGAACGACAGTTTGACCGGTGAGTTTCTCTGGTCGAACGTCAATGTCAGCGAAGCCGTGCCGGATGTGATGACGCCCAGTACCTGGTCGTTATGGCGGATTCATCATTACGACGCCAACCCGATCAAAATGCCGGGCAAGATTCCGTTTTGCGGAAACATTTGCGGACGTCCCTATCTCAACCTGAGCCTGCTCGCCTCTTTGTTCCGAGCTCTCGGAAGAGACATCCACAAGGAGATGCAAGGCGGCATGGTCGGTTCCGCACCGGATGAATTGAATATCCCCTTGATTCCATACTCGCCGATCACGGTCATTTGGGCGGTATTACCGGGTATGTTGATAGCGCAAAGTCACGCGCGTCAAAGCCAGAAAGCCGTCTCGCAAATTACGACGACCATGCCCCAATGGCGCGAAGAGACGCTCAAAGTCATTCAAGCGGAACATGACAAATCTAATCTCTTGACGCTCTGGCATGAAAGCATCCTCCCAAAAATTTTTGAGATGTGCCGGATGGTACGCGGCGCGACCATGGCGTTTGCGGATCCGGCCACAAGTCTGCGACTCGAATTGATAAAGGGAGTGGGAGAAGCCGATGCGAATACCATCATGTCGAACTTCTCCGAGGCATCCGCCAATTTGGAAAGTCTTGGTCCGATAGTGGGTTTGTCACGCGTCGCCAATGGAAAAATGAGTCGGGAGGACTTTCTCAAAAGATATGGTCATCGCAGTCCGCATGAGATGGAATTGTTCATTGCGGGCAATGAAGAAGATAAGTGTTGGCTTGACCGTCAATTGACTGCGTTTGCCAGATCGCCCACCGATGTGGAGGGGTTGCTGGCAGGTCAACGCGCAGAGTTTGAAAATGCCTGGGAGCAGTATCAGGCGAAACGTCCGCGTGAGGCGGAAAAAATCCGGAAGAAATTAAATGCCGTTGCGCTGGCAGCTCGGAATCGCGAAGCCATCCGCTCCGAGTTGACGCGTCTCGCGCGGCTGGTGCGCCAATATTTATTGCGCGTGGGTGAAGTTACTGGCTTGGGCGACGGGGTCTTCTTCCTGTCGCTGCACGAAATGACGAACGTCCTGGCAGGTGACGAAGCTGCAAAAGCGTACATCCCCGCGCGGCGGGTGACGTATTTAAAGTATTCAGCATTGCCTCCCTATCCGTCCATCATCATTGGAAAATTCGACCCGTTCCAATGGGCGGCTGACTCGAACCGCCGCAGTGACTATTTCGATTCTCGAAAGCCTGCGATCAAAACAACCAATGTCATCAAAGG
Organism: Candidatus Villigracilaceae bacterium; assembly: GCA_026645935.1. GTDB lineage: Bacteria > Chloroflexota > Anaerolineae > Anaerolineales > Villigracilaceae > Villigracilis. Next base: position 30,650 of record JAPKMP010000006.1, read on the forward strand.
TTTTGCAGGCGCAGCAGGTATTGTGGAGGGGATCGTTCGGCGAATTGACTGTGTGGAAGATGGAGATCTGATTCAGTCCGGAGAAATTTTGGTCACCGTGACAACCAATGTCGGTTGGACCCCGCTCTTCCCGCATCTCGCAGCAATTGTGACCGATGTGGGTGCGCCGCTTTCCCATGCCGCCATCGTCGCACGTGAATTGGGCATCCCAGCCGTTGTTGGATGCGGCAATGCAACGATGCTGTTGAAAACAGGCGACCACGTCCGCGTGGATGGCGCCAAGGGGATTGTGTCGCTGAATTGAGCAACGAGGTGACTGTCATCTTCAAGATGACAGTCACCTAAAGGAGTTCCCATGAATATCTCATAAATCTACATTGCCGTATCCATCATCGCTTTGGCGATCATCGCCTTTTCGTTTTCTTTGCTAGCAAGAACAGAAAGGAAAACAGACTCACGCCATTAGCCAGCCTTTCTTTTACATTTACGGTGTTAGGTGTCGTTTTTAGTGATGACAGATTGATTGGCTATGGCTTGATGGGTGTCGGAGTACTTCTTGCTGTTGCTGATATGTAAAACAGATCGGTAGTGGATAAGCCGAAGTGATAAATATGGGCTTTTTAGCCTACCCATCACTTGTTTCTATACCACTACCAACAGATCAAAGCAGAAGTAAAACCCAGGACATCACCCCTGCTATGCTGACAACAGACATCGGCACGTGCTGCATCGTGGATGGTCAGACTTTCACCGTGGACGGCAGCGCAGGGACGGTAGAGTTGAAATAAAAGAAGATAACATATCAACACAGGAAATAAAATGCATGACGATTGGCATTCCCAACATCATCATGATGGGCACTGCTAAGGAATACGAATGAGAGAAATCCCCATTTCAACCACGCTTCAGGTACACGGATTATTTCAACCGCTCGAACACCATCTGCTTATTCGCGCGTTGTTCGAAGGCAACCTCATTGCAAAGATATTCGCGGATGGTAACCCCCAACCCAGGGCTGGATTGATCGCCTATAACAGCCGGTTCATTTTGGGCGGCGACCCCGAGGACGAATCGTTCAATCGGGATATCGCCGCGTATTTCCGCGAGACAGTTATACCGTCCCGCAATGGCGAGGGATTCCTTGTCACATTCACATCGGAAGCATGGATACCGACGCTGAACGCGCTGTTTGCCGGGAACGAGATCATCCTTGCGCCGCGGCTGTATTTTGAAGTGGCGCCCGATCAAAATCTTGAGATAGACCTCCCCGAAGGGTTTTCGATCCAGCCCGTTGCGATGGAGCTTATGAAAAGCAACATGGAGGGACTCGAAACCCTCCGCGAAGAAATGTGTTCCGAGCGCGCTTCTGTGGAAGATTTTCTCGAAAAAAGTTTTGGCGTATGTCCTGTTTACGAAAATCAAATTGTAGGCTGGTGCCTCTCCGAATACAACACCGACGACCGCTGTGAGATCGGCATCGCCACACTCCAACCGCATCAACGAAAGGGAATCGCAACCGCCATCACCAAAGCGTTCCTTATCGAAGCGGCAAAACACGGTTATCAATGCGTCGGCTGGGATTGCTGGGAAAGAAACGAAGCCTCTGTCGCCACTGCCCACAAGGCGGGTTTCGAGAAAAAGCACCGCGAGCAGGCAATGGTCATCATTCCGAGATAGAGTCTCATGCCAAACTTTTCATCCTTTCTGCAGAGGAAATATCCTATCGCCGCATCGCGGATGATCAGACCGTTACTGTATCTGGAAGTGAGGGGACTGTGTCGTTGAATTGAGCCTGCAAGGTGACTGTCAGCTTGGAATTTACAGTCACCTTTGAAGGAGTTTGATATGAATATCTCACAAATCTACATCGCAGTATCCATCGTGGTATTGGTGGTGATTGCCATTCTTATCTTTGTTGTTAGGAAGAATGGCAAGGAAAAGAGACTCACCCCATCAGCCAGTTTTGCTTTTGCATTTGTCCTGGCGGGTATCCTTTTTGGCGAGGACAGATTTGTTGGCTATGGCTTGATGGGAGTTGGGGTATTGTTAGCCGTCGTTAATATTTTCAACAAGTCAAAAACGAAAGGAGTTTGATATGTCTAAAAACGAAAGCGGGCATCCCAAAGGCTATTGGATGGGTGTCGGCATCAGTATAGGCATAGCAATTGGCGCGGCTATGGGACCGATCTTCGATAACTTTGGAGTAGGTATCGGTATTGGCGTCGCCATCGGTTCGGGCATCGGCGCGTTGCTCGAGCAGAGAAACAAGGACAACATCCGTCCGCTCACCGAGCAGGAGCAGGCAAGGCAGAAGCGAAGCATCGCAATTGGATTGGCAGTGGCTGTCATTCTGGGCGCGTTACTCGTCATTGTCTACTTCCTTCAATCAAGGTGACATGAGAGTAATGTCGTGTCCAAAATGGTGACTGTCATCAGCAAAGATGACAGTCACCCTGTAATGAATTCGATATGTCTGCAAACGAAGATAAATATCACAAAAGTTATTGGATGGGCGCCGTCTTGATCGCGCTCATCCTCTTTGCCTACTATTTCTTCACCTGGCGCAACGCGTACAACTTCAGGGCTGCCATGGATGTATGCACGAAACCGTTCTGCGACCTTGCAGATTATTACTACCCGATGGGAGAGGCGGTCTTCCAAACGAAACTGCCCGTTGAAGGTTTTGTCTATTCTCCGTTCATTGCCATTCTGTTCGCTGCATTCCCGCTGTTTGGATTCGACGCCTCGCTCATCCTCTGGGGTGTTTTGCAAATCCTCTTCATCATCCTCTATCTGTTTGCCTTCCGACAACTTGTTCCAGCCAAACTGCCGCTTCAGCTTCTCTTTGTTGTCCTCGCTTTGTCTTCATTTCCACTCCTGCATAACTTCAAATGGGGGCAGGTGGGCGTCTTATACACCATATCCATTTTGGGAACGATTCTTTTTCTTGAACGCAACCAATTCGCCTTTGCCGCAACACTTCTGGCATTCGCGGTGAGCTTCAAATTCTTTCCGATCTTCTTTATCCTGCCATTTATCTTTCGCCGTGACGTTCGCTTTCTCCTCTACGCGGCTGTTGCGTGTGGACTGTTTCTTATCATAATTCCCGGTCTGCTCCTGGGCATTGACGGCTTGTTGAGTTTTTATTCCGCCCTCTTCGATTCGTATCGTCATTTCGACTGGGTGATGACCAGTTACAACTCCCAGTTCTTCCCCCATGTCATGCTCCGTATGGCGGGAGCAACGGGCTTGGATCATGCCATGCTTCGACTGGCAATATCAGCAGATTTCGACCTTGATACCTACTTTCAAACCCTGCGTGGAATCGCCTACGGTCTTGCAGCATTGAATATGGGACTTGTCTTCTTGATCCAGCGCGCACACCTGCCCAATGCGAATCTATGGAGCGTACACATTCTCTTCCTGTCAATCCCCTTCCTTTTGCCAACGTCGTGGCCCGTTGACCTCGTGTATTTGCCGTTCGGACAGGCGCTCCTCGTCTGGAAAATTCTGGAGGGAGATAAAACCCTATCGTGGAGGCATCCGCTCCCGGCGCGGAAGGCGGCGTCGCTTCTTCTCCTGACCTCGATCATTATCTCAAATATCGTCTTCTTCAATCTCATCGGAAACAGGACTATCTATGGCTCCGTCGGCTTTGTCTTCTGGGCTGACCTGCTCCTCCTCATCGTCTCCTACATGGAAATCCTGCCGATCATATTGCGGCAGGTCCGCTCCATGTCGATTGGTAATTTTTTCTCCAGTGCAATAGAAAGGAGAGCCTACAATGACACACGATAACTATTTGTTCCGCAAGAATCAAATGATGAGAGCTTTTGCCAAATCACTCGCACGCGCAAAGCCATGGGTCATTTCGTGGCTCGGCGAGGAGCAGGCACATCGGTTCATGCAAGAGGCGCGGCAGGAGTATGAGGCGTTGCTGCCGCGCATCCCCTACATTGGAACCAGTCCAGTGGCTCTCGGTTTTTTCATCCCGACGACCCGCTACCTTGCCATGTATCGCGCGCTTCAGAAGCAGGGTCGAACGGTGGAAGATGCCGGGCGTCTGGCATACAGGATCGGGGCAGAGGAGGCGAAGGCTATCCCATATCTCATCCGCCGGTTCATGGAGCGGCTTTGGTTTTCCCCATTGGTTGAATGGGGACTCCAGAAAAAAAATCTCAGGACCCAGCGGGTCAAGTATCCGGGGGAATCTGTCCTGCACTATATAAAAGGTGACGGACAAGAGTTTGACTATGGCGTGGATTACACCGAATGTGCGGTGTGTAAATTTCTTCAAACAGAAAATGCCTTCGAACTCGCGCCTTATGCGTGCGCCATTGACAAACCTGTCAGCGAATTGATGGGCTGGGGATTGACCCGAATCAAAACCATCGCTGACGGATTCCCCAGGTGCGAGTTCCGTTTCAAGAGAGGCGGCGAGACGCGCGTGCCCATTCCTCAATCATTGGAGGTATTTCCGGGATCGGAACAGATAAAAACATAAAGAAGAAAGGAGTTCGACATGTCCTCAAAATATCGTGTCCATCGTTTTAACCTCCGCATGACCGCCGATCAAAGCAAGTTGGAAAAATTCCTGAACAGTTTGGAAGGCGAGATCATCTCCATCATCCCGAACGTCACCTGGTTCCCAAGCGGCGCTTTGGTGGATTTTCTGCTCATTGTCGAAAAAGCAGCCTGAGAAACTCGACTGAACATGGATAACTCATGAATCTACCCCCAAACCGTAATCTCAATTTGCCGCTCAAAGGCAGTATCCTGCCGATCTATATCCTTTCCTCCTTCATCGCCATTCTGGTGGCAGTTGCCTCCGTTGCCGGTCTTCTCTATCGAGCCAACATTTACCCGACAGGGGAATTATTTCAAACCTTCGTTCCCAACGATGTGGTTAATCTCTTCATCGGATTGCCCCTCCTGCTTGGCTCGATTTGGTTGACATGGCGCGGAAAGTTGATCGGCTTGCTGTGCTGGCTCGGCGGGCTGTTCTTCGTGTTTTACAACTACACCGCTTACGTTTTCGCCATGCCGTTCAACTGGATATTTCCATTGCATCTCATCCTGATGATGCTTTCCGTATACGCGCTTGTTGCCCTCGTCGCGCTCATTGACGGAAAAGCTGTCCAACAAAGGCTCGGCGGCTCGGTCCATGAACGATTCGGAGGCGGCGTCCTTGCTGGGCTCGGCATCCTTTTCCTTTTACGTGTGGTCGGTGTGATGGCCGGCGCGCTTACCAGCGGAACCCTGCCCGCAGAAACAGAACTCGCCGTCAATATCGCAGATTTTCTCACCACGCCCGCCTGGGTCATTGGCGGCATCATGCTTTGGAAACGCAAAGAGTTGGGATATGTCACTGGTTTGGGGTTGCTCTTTCAGGGCAGTATGTTGTTCATCGCGTTGATCGCCCTCCTGCTGTTGCAGCCATTCCTGACTGGTGCGCCATTTGCATTGGTTGATGTCATCGTGATCTTCGTGATGGGGTCGATCTGCATCATCCCATTTGCACTTTTTGCGCGCGGGGTGTCGGCAAAATCATAACAAGGATGCTTGAACAATGAAACTGACATTATGCAACTATCGAAATGACAGTCACTCGCAGTGAAAGGGTTTTATACATTCCCGATGATTTTGAAAAACTCCTCAACCACCTGGGGGTCAAAGTGTTTCCCGGATTGTTCCCGAATGTATTCAAACGCCTGTTCACGACTCCAGGCAGGGCGGTAGGGACGATCGCTGGTGAGGGCGTCCCACACATCTGCGATGGCGAAGATGCGCGCGGCGAGGGGAATCTTGTCGCCTTTCAGCCCGTGCGGGTACCCCGTGCCGTCCCATTTTTCGTGGTGGTAATGGGGAATATCCAGCGCGGGGCGCAGGTATTCAATTGGGGCGAGCATCTCGTATGCGTATTGCGGATGGCGGCGCATGACGCTCCATTCTTCGTCGGTGAGCGGACCGGATTTGAACAGGATGCCATCGGGGATGCCCATTTTGCCGATGTCGTGCAGGAGCGCGCCGCGGCGGATGTGAGTCATGTCGGCTTCGGGAATGCCCATTTGGCGCGCCAATTTTAAGGTCCGATCAGAGACGCGCTGGGTGTGTCCTTCGGTTTCCCTGTCGCGCAAATCCATCGCGTGGGACCATCCTTCGATGGTGGAGTCGTATGCCTGCATCAACTCGGCGTTCGCACTTTCCAGGTCTTCCAACAATCCTGCGTTCTCGAGGGCAATGGCCGCCTGCCCGGCGATCATTTCAATGAAATTGAACCATTCCTTGTTGGGCGTGATCGTTGTCCGTTGATAGGTTTCAAGAACGCCGATCGGGCGGCCTTTTGCGATCAGCGGAACAGCGTAGTAGCTGGAGAATCCCTCCCTTTGCCAAAGATGGTAAAACTCGGGAACGCGGCGGACGGATTCCATGTCGGCGTTGACCGCCCGTTTTTCCGAGACAGCGATGCCCGCAAAGCCCTCGCCAATCGGGACATATACTAATTCGTCCAGAGGGTTGGCGAAGCCTTGATAGGCGCCCAAATGCAGTGCATTCACTTTGGGGTCAAGCATAAGAATATCGGCGGCACTGACTTCCAGTTGCGAAATGACCTGGGTGAGAATGGTTTCAAGAGTCGTACGGCGGTCAAAACTGCCGGTGATAGCCATATCGATCTGACGCAAAGATTGAAGCCTTTCCAGGTGAAGTCGCACCTCCTGATTCAGGCTCATGCGATGTAAGGTTGTTCCAGCCATTTCAGCTAGCGTTTGGAGGAGGCGGAGATCTTCCCGGCGAAATGCGCGTTGGCTGGGAAGGGCCAGGGTCAACACGCCCAGGATTTTCTCATTGGAACGGATCGGGAGGCATGCGCCTCCCCACCCAGGATGAAGAAGCGGGCGGGACTCAGGCAGTGTAAGCGGGTCACTGGCGAATTCGGTCGAAACGTGGGTTTCCCCGCTGGCGAAAACAATCCCAAAAATCCCTTCTCCAGATCGAATTGGGCGTTCTGTTATCTCTGCAAGCCAGCCGCGGGCGATTACCTGATTCAACCGTTCAGTTTCTGGGTCCCACAAACTGATGACCCCGTGGCGTGTGTCGAATACGTTAATAATTTCTTCGAGGAAAATGGCCAGAGCATGTTTTTGATTGCTCGACGCTCGCAAGGCAATGGAGATACGGTTTACAGTCTCCAATTCACGAACGCGCTGGCGGATCTCAGCTTCCGTCCGTTTGCGCTCGGTAATATCCTGCTTGATGGCGATGAAGTGCGTGATCTGTCCGGTCGAATCGATGAGTGGGGTAATGAGTTGTTCCTCCTGGTAAAACAAGCCGTCCTTACGTTTGTTGGTCAACTCGCCATGCCAGGGTTTGCCGGCATGGATCGTATCCCAGAGTTCCTTGTAAAACGTTTCGTTTTGTGTGCCGGATTTTAAGATGCGTGGGTTCTTGCCGACGGCTTCCTCCATCGAATATCCGGTCAGGCGGGTGAATGCCGGGTTGATCCATTGTATGATTCCCTCCGCATCCGTGATGACGATGGCATTGGCTGCAGCTTCCAATGCGGCTCCGCGCAGGCGCAGGGAGGCTTCGGCCTGTTTACGCGCAGAGATATCACGGTAATTGACAACGACCGCTTGCACGTGAGATTCTTCGAGCAGGTTTGTCGCGGTGGCTTCGATCCACCGCCAGGATCCATCGTTGTGGCGCAGGCGGAAGATGCCCTCTTTGCTCTCGCCCGGCGTTTGCACGACCTGCTCGAACATGGCTTGAGTCCATGCAAGGTCTTCAGGGTGCATGAGTTCGAAGATGTTTCGTCCAACAAACTGGTTGGGCGCGAATCCGAGCGTGCTGGAGTCGGAAAGGCTTTCCCACAACAATTCGCCGCTTGCCGACAACAGGGAAATATTGTCGCGCCCGTGCTCGATCAGGGCTCGAAAGCGTTCCTCGTTGTTTTTTATTTCCTGTTCCGCCCGTTTCTGTTCGGTCACGTCGCGGGCGATGTGAAGGGTTTCAACGAGTTTTCCATCTTTGTAAATGGCACGTCCGCGTATTTGTACGATGAAAGTTTTTCCATCGAACGTTTGAATGGGGAGTTCGACTTCTTCAATGGATTCCCCGACCCAGATGCGTTGCAAAGCGTGCGCAATCTCCGCCCGCCTCTCGAGGGCAGCCAACTCCAGTGCGGACTTGCCCAGCAACTCCGATTCAGTACAGCCGAGCTTTTCGTACATTGCCCGGTTTGCGCTGGTTATCCTCCCGTGGAGGTCGAGTGTAAAAATGTTGTCATTGGCGTTTTCGATATAAGAGCGGAATCGTTCCTCGCTCTCGCGTAGAGCTTTTTCCGCCTGTTTTCGCTCGGTTACGTCCATGGCGACCACAAGTTCGGCATGGCGGTCCTTGTATTCGAGAGTGTGCGAGACGATCTCCACAAAGATGAGACTGCCGTCTTTCCGGAGGTGCCGCCAGACTCCCGCCTCATCAAGACCTTCCGTGACGTGTTCGACATTTTCGACCAACCGGGGAACGTCTTCAGTCGGGCGGATATCCTTGATCGTCATGGATAGAAATTCGGCTTCGGACCATCCGTATTTTTCCACTGCCGCATGATTGACCTCCAGAAACTGGTATGTTTCCAGGTCATAGACCCACATCGGCAGGGGATTGTGGTTGAAGAACAGATTGCCGGGTCCGTCACTCATGGCAGAGCCTGTTATCCGGTTTGTCCTGAAGCGAGCATTGTTATTGGACATAAATAGACCTGTTCTCCATCGAAGGACTCCATGATACAAACCCGTATCTTCGTTTTGTCATTGCCTGCGGAATAAATCACCAGTACTAAAATCAAGGGCATCAATGTCTTGCTCCTATCGGATATTCGCAAGAAGCATCCACACCGGCTCGCAGGGCGGTGACGCGCGATTTCCCTCGTTTCCCATCGAAATTCGGGCAGGCTTTGCTATCATCATTGCTCTTTGTCTTGAATGGCATACCGGCTTGGTGTGTCGGGTTCCTGTTTATTTCATTCTAACGTAAGTACTGTGCTGCATCATCCGCTAAGGACATGATTCCTTGATGTTCAAAAGAAACCTTCAGTAAACCCGCCTCCTGCGGTGAAGGCAACCCATTACGCACCGTGGACCACAGTCCGGTTGCGCCCTTGTGCCTTGGCGGCATAAAGCGCTTCGTCTGCGCGTTGGATGACGCGCTCGACGTTCTCGTCCGGCGGTTCGCGCACCAGCTCGGCGATGCCGATGCTCAGTGTGATCTCGGGTTTCTTCTGCATCCCCTCGATGCGCAGGGAAGCCACGCTGGCACGAATGCGCTCCGCGACCGGCAGCGCCTGTTGCGCGCTGGCGTGGGGGAGCAGGGCGATGAATTCGTCCCCGCCGTAGCGCGCGATCACATCGGAGGAGCGCACTTGCGATAAGGCGGCGCGCGCCACCTGCGATAGCAGATTGTCTCCCGCGGCGTGCCCGAGCGTGTCGTTGACCTTTTTGAAGTCGTCCATGTCGAACATGAGAAAGGCAAGCGGGCGTCTATGCCGTAGGGCGGCATGAAATTCGCGCGCGGCGAGTTCGAAAAAATGGCGGTGATTGTACAGCCCGGTCAATCCGTCGGTGCAGGACAGACGTTTTTCGCGCTCTAGTGAATCTTGCAGTTCGCGGTTGGCTTCTTCGAGCGCGTCCCTCGCGCGGCTCAATTCCTCCTCGGCCTGCCTGCGCGACGTGATGTCAGTGACAAAGCCTTCGTAATATAAAATGTTCCCCTGCGCGTCCTTCACTGCTCGGGCGCTTTCCTGTGTCCAGATCCGCCCGCCGTCTTTGCGTTTGTTCTCGCTGATCAACCCATGCACCTCGCCCTCCTCTGTTATCCGCCGTTGGAATTCCCGCCGGTCAGCCGGGTCTACGTAATAATCCGCTTCCATGCTCGATATGCCTTCGATGAAATCCCCGGGTGAATCGTAGCCAAAGATGCGGGCCATCATCGGGTTGACCTTCAGGGACTTCCCCCCGGGTGTGGATTGATAAATGCCCACGGATGCGTATTCGAAAATGGCGCGATAATTCGCTTCGGCGGTCCGCAGCGCCTCCTCCATCTCTTTGCGATGTGTAATGTCGTGCGCCACCCACAACGTGCTGTCCGTATCCAGCGGTGAGATGGTGGCTTCAAACCACACGGGCTGGCTGTTGATAAGCAGTTCGTATTCGATGTACGCGACCTGGTTCGTTTTCAGGACCCTTTCCACGACTGTGCGAAAAAGTTCCGCTTCGCCCGAATGAAAGACGTCCCGTAGATTCTTACCGAGCAGTTCCGCGGGCGGGCGGACCAGCAAGCCGGGATTCGTCGGACCGATTTTGCGGTAGACCCCCTCCCGGTCAATGACCAGCACCACGTCATGCATCGAGGCAAACAAGGCGCGCAGTTCCGCCTCCGAAGACGCCAGCGCGTCCTCGATCCGTTTGCGGTCGGTGATGTCGCGCTGGATGCCAAAATGCCCGGTGATGCGACCAGCCGCGTCGTACATACAAATGTAATCGCCCTCGATCCACATCTGCGTTCCATCGAAGCGGCGTTCGTCTGTTTCAATATGCAGGCGCCCCTCATCGAAGAACTTGCGCCAGACGCGTTTTCCCTGCACCGGATCGTGGGCGAAGAAATCGTTGGGGGTCAGCCCGAGGAACTGTTCCTTGGTTGCGCCATATTGATGGAGCATGGCATCGTTGACCCTGGTGATACGCATATGCGAGAAGGCATAGTCGAGGGCGCGCTCCTTGTCCGTGCCGTCGTCCCACCGCAGGGGTTCGTCCAGCATCATGAAGAAAAAGCCGTCCAGGGATTGCGAGAAGAAAAGTTCCAATCGTTCCTCAGCCTCCCTTGTTTCTTCCTCCGCCCGCTTGCGCTCGGTGATGTCGCGAAATGACCAGACCCTGCCCTGCAATCCGGATCCATCGAGAAGCGGTCGCGACAAACGCTCGAATATCCTGCCATCCTTGAAATACAGCGTGTCGAAACTCTCAACCGCCGAGTTGTACAGTTCCCGCACCTTGCCGAGGAACTCCTGCGGATCGGACAATTGATCGAGAACGGATTCGAGCAGAAGCGCGTCGTCCTTCCTCTTCAGCAACTCCGGCGGGATGCGCCACATCCCAACGAAACGTTCGTTGGCAAACAGGACTTCGTTATCCAGGCTCACCGCAAGAATACCGTCCGAGGAGGCTTGCAGAATCCCTTCGAAGAAACGGGTCTTTCCCACCCGCTTCTTGCGATTCGTGCGAACTGGTTTGCGATTCGTTTTCATGGCAATCGCCTTTCGGGATGGACGTCCATCCATATGAACGATGAATTCATTTATACAACGAAACCATGGCTCATAACAGGGCAGGCATATTGCAAAACGGCGACTACAATGCCCAATCATGGAAGGATTCCCGAACTCACGATTGGTGGAAAACCGGAGCGGGTTTGGATTGGAAAACGACTGAGAAATTCGGAGTTGGAAACCATAATGCGGGTATCAAAAGGTACCCGCATGAAACTCCTCCTGCTTGGAGAGTTCTTCAATAAATTCATATTTCCCAGGATGTCGGCATTACCCCTCTTGATCACAGGACAAGTCTTCCCGCCCCCGGTGATTATTCTCCCGCGTTTCGTTAGGATGAAATGCGGGAGAGACGATGACGTCATTTTAAACATGTAGATGTAACGAAAACGAATGCCGGGAATCGCGTCATGAGCATCGTCCTGTCCTGCCTGCGGAATGTCATCATTATTGTCGGATTCGGAAGAACGGATGCTAGAATGATTAAGATGCGTGCAGAAAACCGACCATGCAAAATAAATTGTTGACCGAGTTGCAGGAAGCTGAGGCGGGTTTCCGCGCCATGTTCGAAAATTCCGCCATTGGCATTGCGCTGGTGGGGTTGGACGGCTTCCCGCGCATGGTCAACCCGGCGATCGTCCGCATGACGGGTTACAGCGAGCGGGAGCTGCTCGATATGCCGGGTCTGGCAATGAGTTATCCCGAAGACCGCAGCCTTGCGCTCGCCCCCATGCAGGAATTGCTGGAGGGAAAACGCAATACCTTTCGATCTGAAAGCCGCTTCGTGCGCAAGAACGGCGAGATCTATTGGGTGCGGCAGACGATATCCGCAGTGACGGGGCAGGGAGGAAAACCGCGCGAGCTGGTCATTATGGTCGAGGATATCGATGAATCCAAACAAGCCACGCTGGCATTGCAGGAATCAGAAGCCCGTTTTCGCGCCATGTTCGATAGTGCGGCGATCGGCATTGGGATGATGGACCTGAAGCGGCGGGTCATTCGGGGAAATTTGCAAGCCAGGGGCCTGCTCGGTTACAGCGAAGACGAACTTCGGAATCTTGATGTGATCGAACATACACATCCGGAAGACCGTGATATTGATCGGATATTGTTCTCGGAATTGATTTCTGGCGAACGCGATTCGTATCAGGTGGAAAAACGATACAGACATAAGGACGGCCACTGGGTTTGGGCTCGTTCGACACTTTCAGCTGTCAAGGGTTTCGACGGCCGTCCCATGTACATCCTTGCCCTGGTCGAGGATATCAGTGAACATAAGCGAACGCTTGCCGAATTGAGCGAATCGACCGAGCGCTTGAGGTCGTCGGAGGCGCGTTTCCGCGCCATGTTCGATAACGCGGCGGTCGGCATGGCGTTGATGGGCATGGATCGGAGAATATTGCAGATCAACCAGGCAACCGAGCGCATCACGGGCTACCCCCTGGATGAATTGATGACGATCGATCCCACCCAGTTGGCGCATCCCGATGACCGTTTTCTCGACAATGAATTGTTCGCAAAACTGACCCGGGGAGAGATCGACCGGTATCAAATTGAAAAAAGATTTATCCGCAAGGACGGCACCCTTTTCTGGGGCCGGGTGACATATACGAATGTCCGCAATGCCGGTAAAAAGCCCGAATATCTGATAGGCATGATCGAGGACATCACGGAACAAAAACACACGATGGAACGATTGGCGGAACAGGAAGCGGAATACCTTCTCACCCTTCAAAAGCGGGTAACTGAACGAACGCACGAACTCGAGGAAACGAATCAACGATTGCACAAGGAGATCGAACAACGCCTTAAGATCGAAGAGGAACTTGCCGAAAACGCCGCAGACCAGGCCGTGACCGCGGAACGGACCCGCCTTGCCCGGGACCTGCACGACGCAGTGACCCAAACATTGTTCTCTGCCAGCCTTACAGCGGAGGTGCTACCCGAGTTGTGGGAAGTGGATGTGGAGGAGGCGAAGAAGTCCACGGAGGAACTGCGCCAGTTGACGCGCGGCGCTCTGGCTGAAATGCGGACGCTGCTTCTCGAACTACGTCCCGCCACACTGACCCAAACGCGGCTTGTCGATCTCATCAGGCAATTATGCGAAGCGTTCATCGGTCGTTCGCGTTTACCGATCAAATTGACCGTCGAAGGCGAGTCCGAACTCCCGCCGGAGGTGCAGGTCGCTTTTTATCGTGTCGCCCAGGAAAGTCTGAACAACGTGTTCAAATACGCGCGGGCAACCCAGGTGGATGTTAAATTATTCATTTCACCCTCATCGGTGCATTTCGAAACCTGCGATAACGGCATCGGTTTCGACATGGCTGCCAGCAAACCGACCAGCCTCGGCATGCGCATCATGCACGAACGCGCTGAAGCCATCGGAGCCGACCTGTCCATCTCCAGCGCCGTCGGTTCGGGGACCTGCGTGGAAATGACCTGGAACAAGAATCCGAATATCAAATTGCGAGTTTTGTAAACCACCTGCGCGAATCGGAAAAGTCGAAGCGCATACCCAAGGAGTAAGAATGGCCATCAAAATCCTTCTCGTGGATGACCATGCCGTGGTGCGAAGCGGCTTGTCGAAATTTCTCGGCGTCAACAAGGACCTTAAATTGGTCGGCGAAGCGTCCGACGGGGAGGAAGCGCTGCAAAAGGTGTCGCTGTACAAACCCGATGTTGTTCTCATGGACCTGATGATGCCGGGCAAGGATGGCGTCACTGCCACGCGCGAGATCGTTCAGAAATATCCGCAGACCAAGGTCATCGCGTTGACCAGTTTTGCCGAGCAGAACATGGTGCAGGGCGCATTGCAAGCCGGCGCTATCGGCTACTTACAGAAGAATGTCACCGCCAGGGAATTGGGGAACGCCATTCGCTCCGCCTGCCAAGGCCGCATGACCCTCTCGCCCGAAGCCACACAAGCGCTGGCGAATTCCGTTGCCCAACCACAGATTGCAGGCGAACAGCTGACAGACCGGGAACGCGATGTGCTCAGATGCATGGTGGATGGACTCAACAACAATGAGATTGCCGAAGCGCTGGTCGTGAGTCTCGGCACGGTGAAATTCCATATCTCGAACATCTTTCACAAACTCGGCGTGGATAGCCGCGTGGAAGCCGTCAAGGCGGCGATCGAACAAAAGCTGGCCTGACATGCCCCGGCGTTGGAATGAGGCGCACTATCCACTAGGCTAGGTAAAGACCATACCATCGTCGGTTTCCCATGAGCCTCGCTTGTCATAGACTACAAGCGAGGCTCAAATGATTCGCATCCTCATTGCAGATCCCGACCCCGCAACCCGCAAAGCCCTTTCCCTTTTGCTTCGCCGCAAACTGGGCGTGAACGGCATCGTCAAAGTGGGGGATGTGGAGTCATTGATCCGCACTCTTGCCGATTCGCCGCCCGATCTGCTTCTACTCGATTGGCAACTCTACGGCTCGCCCGCCCCCGAAACCTGCCGCCTGCTCCAGAAGGCGTATCCACGCCTGAAGATCGTCCTGCTCAGTGTGAATGCCAGTGACGAGGCCGCGGCAAGAGAGGCAGGCGCGGATTTCATCTATAAGGGCGCGCCGCCTGAAGAATTGATTGCAACCTTAACCAGGTTGTTGCGTAAGAACTCAATAGTCACCCAAACTCTAAGGAATTAAACCGAAAGGAGAATGAAAATGCAGACGAATCGTTCCAACGCTGGCGCTTTGATCGGGGGTACGCTTCTGATCATCTTCGGTATTCTGGCGCTGGCCGGGCAGATCTTTCAGGGATTTAACTGGGGGTTTCTGTGGCCCTTTATCGTGATCGGATTGGGAGCCATGTTCTTCGTGGGAATGTTCGCAGGCGGCAGGCAGGTTGCCGGTCTCGCCATCCCCGGAAGCATCATCGGCGGCATCGAGCTGGTGCTGCTGTTTCAGAACATCACCCAACGCTGGGAATCCATGTCCTACTTCTGGACGCTGATCATCATGTTCGTCGGGGTGGGAATCTACATCATGGGTTGGTATGCAGGCGACGAGGGTCAGAAAAAATCGGGCATCAATGTGATGAAAGTGGGCTTGATCCTGTTCATCATCTTCGGCGCTTTCTTCGAAATGATCTTCTCGTCGTTCAACGGCTTGATCTTCCCGGTCCTGCTGATTCTGCTCGGCATCTATTTGATCCTGAGCCGCTCGGGGCTGCTCGGCGGGAAGAAGGACGCTGACTCGTCAGAGCAGGTTCCCCCGGCAAGTTGAAAGGAAGAATCAATATGTCTCAACCTCGATCGATATTCGGTCCATTGTTCCTCATTGCCGCCGGCGTGATCTGGCTCTTGGTCAGATCGGAGTACATTCCCGCCTCGAATTTGTGGGCGTTAACCTACATCTGGCCCTATCTGATCATCGCGGCGGGCGTGGGATTGATCTTGCGATCCTTTTGGAAATACAGCTCCATCCTGATGGACGTGCTGGTCATCGGAGGCATCCTGCTGGCTATCTACTTTGCGCCAAGCCTTGGATGGAACACACCCTCCCTGCCGTACTTTGCAGGCAATGACGGTTTTTATTTCGGTCCCAGTGACCCCGGCTCAGGAAATGTGGTTACCGAGTCGCGTGAAGTCGGCGATTTCACAACCATCGAATTGGACTATCCGGCGCGGGTCACGGTCACCCAGGGCGATTCTGTTTCGGTCAAGATCGAGGCGGAGGATAATGTCCTGCCGGGTTTGCGGACGAGGGTCCAGAATGATACGCTTCAAATTTTCTATGACGCGGAAGATGGGAAGCACGTCAACCCGACCCGGGTCGTCAAGATCACGATTGTCGTTACCGAACTTCATGAAGTGGATTTCGATAGCGCGGGCGAGATTACCATCAACGGCATCCAGACCGATGAATTGGATATTTCGCTCAGCGGCGCCGGAAATCTCAAGGTGAACGATCTCGATGCGATGAAATTTTCCGTTGACTTGAGCGGAGCCGGGAGTATGACCGCCTCTGGGAATGCGGATAATTTCGAACTGGACCTGAGCGGCTTCGGCAGTTTCACCGGCAAGGATTTGCAAACCCAAACGGCAGATGTCAACCTAAGCGGGGCGGGAAGCGCCACAGTTTGGGTGGAGGATGAACTCGACGCGACGATCTCCGGCGCGGGCTCGGTCAACTACTATGGTTCGCCGTCCGTGAGCAAACAGATAAACGGCGTGGGCACGGTCAGCAAATCCGGCGATAAATGATCCGTTCATTCCTCCGCACCGTCCACTCGGACATACTCGCCGTTCGGCTAGTAAAGACTCTCCCATCGGCGGGGGAGTCTTTTTTTATCCGTCGTTACGATTAAAGTGAAAAGGATCAATCAATGTCACAAGTTTTTATTTCCTTGTCCACCTGGCTTCATGCTTTGGCAACAGTCGTCTTCATCGGACATTTCGTCCTGCTCGCTGGAATCTACCTGCCTGCACTATCGAAAGATGGAACAGCGCTCAGCGAGATCTCCAAACGAAGCCGTTATTGGATGTATGCTTCGTTGATCGTCTTCACGATCACAGGGACGCATCTCATGCTGATCGACCCGGATTATCTTGGTTTTATGAATTTCGGCAATTTCTGGGGGATTGTGATGCTGGTCAAGCACATCCTCGTCCTGGTGATGATCGGGCTTGGGTTTTGGTACAACGCCATCCTGCGCGTCGGTCCGCTGATGAGTTCGAACAGCCCGGAAAAAGCGATTGTCCGTTTTCGGAATCACATTCATATGATGGCGGTTTGCGGTATTTTTGTCTTGCTTCTTACTGCGCTCGCGCAGGTGGAATAAGTAAGGACATGAAGATCCTTGCGCTCGAACACGAACTTCCCGCAGCGATAGCCGAGGGGTTTCAGCAATACGCCAAGGACGAAGCAAGAAAGGTCTGGGAGTTGGTTCAGGCTGGAGTGGTCCGCGAATCCTACTTTCGCGCGGATCGAAGCGAGGCGGTTTTGGTGCTGGAATGTCAAACAGTGGAGGAAGCCTGGGAGGCGTTATCCTCATTGCCGTTTGTCCGGAATAAGCTGATCACATTCGAATTGATTCCCTTGAAAGCTTATACCGGCTTCGAGAGGTTGTTTGTGTAAAAAACAAAAAGGAGATTCGACCATGCGTAACCATGCAAAGAGAAAAACCTTGCTTTTCTTTTCCATGTTCATCATCTTAACCCTGGCTTGCGATATTACCATCAACCTTACACCTGACAGTGGGGTCCCGGCCGCTGCGGAGACCCCTGTTCCGATCGAGCCTATCACAACTACACCTGAGGTTTTTATCTCATTGACCCAGGCAATTCCCGCGACCGCTATACCCACAGAAGTTGGAACTGTAATGGTAACCGTCGACCCGCTGACCATCAACCTGCCTCCTGCGCTGGCGGAGGGTGTACGAGGTCTTCAGGTGCCGCCCGCCTCCGGACAGGACCTTCCTTACTGGGAGTTGACCCCCGGCCATACGATACTCGAGTTGGAAGATTATGTTCTGCAAGAAAAATTCCACAAGCCGCAGATCTATGTGTACCCCGCAACTGCATATGCCGAGATTTTTCCAGGCGCGTTTGAAAGTATGCATCGCTTGCGAAACGTCATGAATGATCCCGGCATGGCTACCAGCGCCGACCAACTTCCTGCGGTTCCATTCTTCAATGCGGCGCAGATCTTCGCCTCGAACTTTCGAACCATCTCGTTTCAAAATGGGGGCGGCGTGCGCTTCCTGACCGAATATGCCCAGTACTTCGCAACGGTGAACAACTACGATCTGATCTACCATTTTCAGGGATTTACCGACGACGGAGAATATTACATCATCGCGATTCTGCCGATCACAGCCCCCTTGTTGGCGGAAATCAGCGACTTTGAGGCAGTTGTCCCTGTGGGAGGAATCGCAATTCCCGACATCAACGACCCGAATGTGGATTTTCAATCCTATTACGCCTCGGTCACGGACCTGTTGAATGCCACGCCTCCCGAAGCCTTTACCCCCAGCCTCAGCCAATTGGACGCATTGATCCAGTCCATGCGGGTGAACCCGTAGAGATTGATCGACTATCCACTTGGCTAGCCCGACACTCCCCCTTTGGCAGGGGGAGTGTTTTCTTGAAATCCGTATGATTGGAATGAGGAGATGCAAGATGTTCATTCCGACCGATCGTATAAACCTTGAGCCTTCGAGCGATGCGAATCCGCCCATGGTGGACTTGCGCGAGGTTGACAAGTTCTACCAAAGTCCCGCCGGTGATTACCATGCCCTGAAATCCGTCGACCTGCAGATCAATGCCGGAGAGTTCGTGAGCATCATCGGCAAGTCCGGAAGCGGAAAGAGCACCCTGCTCAACATGATCACCGGCATCGACCGCCCCACAACAGGCGAGGTCTATGTGCATGGAAGCGCAATTCACGATATGAATGAGAATCAACTGGCGGGTTGGCGGGGAGAGAATTTAGGCATCATATTCCAGTTCTTTCAATTATTGCCCGCTCTCAGCCTCAAACAAAATGTGATCCTGCCCATGGACCTGGCGGGAAAATACGGTCGTCGTGAACGGCGTGAACGCGCGGAGCATCTTCTGGAGATCGTCGGTCTCGAGGAACACATGCATAAATTGCCGAGCATGGTCTCCGGCGGTCAGCAACAGCGGGCAGCCATGGCGCGCGCGCTGGCAAATGACCCGCCCATCCTGATCGCCGACGAACCGACGGGCAACCTTGATTCCAAGACGGCCGCAACCTTGTTCGACCTTTTCAATCAACTGGTGGCAGATGGCAAGACCGTCATCATCGTCACGCACGACAGCAGCCTTGCAAGGCATGCACACCGCACTGCGCTGATCGCGGACGGTGAGATCGTCAACGAATACATTGCCAAGGCGCTCCCAACCCTTACATCCCAGCAGCTCCTCCTCGCCACGCACCAATTAAAACCGCGCACCTATGAACCCGGGGCGATGATCCTCACCGAGGGAAGAAACAGCGATGCGTTCTACGTAATTTCCAAGGGCACGGTGGATGTGATCCTGCCGCGCGAAAATCAATCGGATGTCGTCGTGGTTCAACTGGGTCCCGGAAAATATTTCGGTGAAATGGAATTCTTTCATGAACGGCGCAGCCGCGCTTCAGTCCGCGCCTGTCCTGCTTGCCCGGTCGAGGTGCTGGCTCTCGACTACGACTCCCTCGGCGCCATATTAAATGAATCCGAACCGACGCGTGAAGCGCTGCACCTTGCTGCCGATCGCCACGAGGATGAAAATGTCGGAATGCGGAAACCAAAGAGATAGACCCTCCGCAATTTCCTGGAGAATGCCATGAGTGTCATCTGGCACAAGATCTGGTTCGATATCTGGCACAATAAAACACGCACATTCCTTGCCGTGTTGAGTATCGCCGCGGGTGTATTCGCGGTCGGGTCGATGTTCGGAATGAGCGACATGCTCCTGACGACCATGAACGAATCGCACCGCGCCGTCCGCGCCACACACATCAATGCAGGTTTGTATGCGCCGATCGACCGCGAAACGATCCTCAGCCTGCGCGATGTGCCGGGAGTTGAAGGTGTGGAGCCGTACAATGCTGTTTCCATTCTCTACAAACTTAAGCCGGAAGATGAGTGGCGGCAGGGCGTGATCCAGATGCGCGATGACTATGAAGCGCAAAAATACGAACTGCTTCAGCTGCGCGGCGGGGAGTGGCCTGACGGGAAAAATGAAATCAGCGTGGAGCGCATGGCGGCGCAATTTCTGAATGTGGGGGTCGGCGATTCGGTCATCGTCAAGATCGGCGATAAGGAACGCGTCTTTCCCATCACGGGTCTGATTCGCCATCCCTTTGTCCCCCCGCCTCAATTCATGGACCTGGCATTCTTCTTCATGAGCGCGGAGGGGATGCAGCGTTTCGGCATTCAACCAGGCACGTTCAATAACTTTTATGCGCGCGTCACACCCTACAGCGCGGAGTATGCAAAACAGGTTGCCACGGCGATGAAGGAAAAACTGGCAAAGCAGGACATCGATGTGATGGGTTTCAGTTATGAAGATCCCGATGAGCATTGGGGGCGGATGTACTTCGACTCGGTAACCCAGATACAAAAACTGCTTGCGCTCATCTGCCTGGCGATCAGCGCCATCCTTGTCTTTAACACGATCTCGAACCTGATCACACAGCAAACGAACCAGATCGGCATCCTGAAAGCCATCGGGGGAAAGACGCCTTCCATCGTGGGCATGTATCTGATCAACGCGCTGGTGTACGGCATGCTGGCATTCGTCATTGCATTCCCTTTGGGGATGGTGGTAGCTTACTCAATGACGAAGACCTTCCTCAACCTGTTCAATATTGATTTCGAACAGTTCCAGATTTCCAAGAGTGCGGTTGTTCTGCAGGCGTTGTCTGCCATTCTGGCGCCCCTGCTCGCGGGATTGCCTCCCATTTTGAAAGGCGCGGCGATCACCGTCAGGCAGGCAATTGCAAGCTATGGGATCGCCGGTTGGTATCGTGCAGGGAGGCTGGGACGCATCGTTGAGTCAATAGGGGAACGGCTATTACCTTCGCACTATGCGACGGCGCTTGGAAACATGCTCCGTCATCGTGGGCGCCTGATCATGACCCAATTGGTGTTGATCGCGGCGGGTGTATCTTTTCTCATGGTGATGAGTCTCAACTCGTCACTAGACCTGACCCTTGATAATTTTTACGGACGAATGCGTTTCGATACAACGATCCAGTTCGAACAAAACGAGAGGGCGGACCGCGCCATCCAATTGGCAAAGTCGATCCCCGGCGTGGAGGATGCGGAGATCCGTTTCATCCAGCAGGCAAACCTGTTTATCGAGGGTCAACTGGTCAAAGAGGCGGGCTTGAGTTCTACCATCCGCAGTAATTCTGCGGGGAGTGACTTTTTTGAGCCGATGATGATCGAAGGTCGCTGGTTCGAGCCGGGAGACGGCCGGGCGGTGGTCATCCCCCGCGAGATGGCGGAGGATGACAATATTGAAGTGGGCGATATTGTAATGATCGACATTGGTACATTGGGCAGTGAACACTGGCAGGTAATCGGGTTGTATGAGCCGGTGTTTGCCGGCGGATTTACATCGGCGATCCTCTTTGCTCCACAGGAGACCCTCTTCAAGATCAGCAAGAAATACAATCAGGCGGCATGGATCGTCGTCCGCACGACCGAACATGATGGCGCGTTTACCGCAGAGGTGACCAAAAACTTGAAGGAGACCTATGAACGACACAACATGAAGGTTTCCTCCAGCCAGACACAGGCTGATGCGCGCGCGACCAACGAGTGGTCGTTCAGCATTGTCACATCGATGCTGCTGGCGCTTTCTGTCATTGTCGCGATCGTCGGCGCGATCGCCCTGATGGGGGTACTTTCCATCGGCGTGATCGAACGAACAAAGGAGATTGGCGTCTTGCGCGCCGTTGGGGCGCGGTCGCGCACCATTCTTGGAATCTTTGTGATGGAGGGGGTCCTGCAGGGCGTGATCAGCTGGATCGTGGCAGTACCCATTTCCATTCTGGTCAGCCCGGTCGTAGCGCGCATGATGGGCAACATCATGTTCGGCGCGACACTGGATTATCAGTATAACTGGGCGGCAGTTTTAGACTGGCTCGGGATGATCGTTTTGATTTCAATACTCGCTTCCATCATGCCTGCGAGCGGAGCGACCCGCATCAGCGTGCGGGAAAGTCTGGCGTACGCCTAGTAATCCACTCATGGGACTGCGCATGGGCGCTCTCAACGGTGTATTTCAAGGATGGTTCATTGCCGCGGCAATGTTTCAGCAAGATAAAAAATAACGAGAAAAGATTATGTTCAACGAACAAAAAACCGATAATCTCACCCTGCTCTTTACGGCGCTTGGCGCGGTCATCTTCCATATTGCCCTCAATGGACAATATGGTTTTCATCGCGATGAACTCGACTTCATCATGAACGCACGCCGATTGGATTGGGGATACGTTTCGTATCCACCGATCACACCGTTCTTTGCGCGCATCGGGCTGGAAATCTTCGGCGAATCGTTACGCGGATTACGCGTCCTGCCTGCCATTGCGCAAGGCGTTGCAATGATCCTTGCAGGGCTGATGGCGCGCGACATGGGCGGCAAGCGCAGCGCACAAATCCTTGCCGCGTTCACTGTCTTCATTGCGCCCATGTCCTTGTTTGGCGGCACGGTCATTATGTACTTCGCCTTCGATTATCTCTGGTGGGTGCTGGTCGCGTTCTTCATGGTTCGTTTACTTGCCACCGACAACCCCCGTTATTGGCTCGGCATCGGCGCGGGCATAGGTCTCGGCATGATGACCAAGTACACGATGGCGTTCTTTGTTGCGGGACTGGTTGTGGCGGTGTTGGTCACGCCAGCACGAAAGTATCTTGGGACGAAGTGGTTATATCTTGGCGCAGCTTTGGCGCTGCTCATTTTCCTTCCGAATCTCATCTGGCAAATTCAACACGACTTCATCTCGTTGGAATATCTCGCTTCGATTCATGCGCGGGATGTTTCATGGGGACGAGCGGGCGATTTCCTGCCTGAGCAACTTTTTCTCACGACGAACCCTTTCTCTCTGCCGATCTGGGCTGTCGGACTCAGCCTGTGCCTGTTCTCTGCTTCGATGAGGCGCTTCCGTGCCCTGGGCTGGATGTTCATCGTCACATTCCTGCTGTTCATCATCAATCAGGGACGCGGCTATTACACGGGACCCGCGTATGTGATGTTCCTTGCGGCGGGATGTGTCTGGTTCGAGGCTTGGCTTGAGAGGTTGGGCGGAAAAAAGCGTCAGGTTGGATACGGATTATTATGGACGACGCAGGTTATCGGGAGTCTGATCGGAGTCATCCTTATGAAACCGATTGGGGCGATCAATTCCACGTTCTGGGATTTTCGATACGGTGTGAGCGGCGATCTGTTTGTCGAGATGGTTGGCTGGGAAGATTTGACAAGGCAGGTTGCGGAGATCTATCAATCCATTCCTGAGACCGAAAAACCGCGCACAGTGATCCTGGCGGGCAACTACGGCGAAGCAGGCGCGATCGATTTATATGGCGACGAATACGGCTTGCCGCGTATGATCACAGGCGCGAACAGCATGTGGTATCGCGGCTTCGGCGACCCCGAGCCTGAGACCGTGATCGTGGTCGGGTTTGAAAGAGGGTATGCGGATCATTTTTTCAAGTCATGCCAGTTCAGCGGCACGGTGGAGAATTCATACGATGTGAAGAACGAAGAAACGATGTTTCACACGGGTTTATATGTCTGCCGCGAGCCGCGCCTGCCATGGAGCGAGATGTGGCAGGAAATGCAGTGGTATCAATAGCCTGATCTGATGTTGTTTATGATATGGGTTGTTGCTGAATTTCTGGCGATAGAGCGCAGGCATCTTTAACCAGGATTTTTCATCACATTATCACGAGTCTGGGAGAGGCAAGGGTGTTTGTCAATATCTGGGACAGGATATCGATACACTAAGCAGGATATTGAACAGAAGTTTGGCGTCATTCCATGGAACCTGTTGAATCCAATTATTGTTTTGGCGATGTTGTCCTAAGGGAGCACAATAATTTAGTGGCTCAACCTTTACAATCTCCCAGCCAGCGGTAGGTGCAATCCTGTTTTCTTTCGGAGCCATTTGACCCACAAGATGGTCAAGCCGCAGCCGATGAGCGCCCACACAAGCCCGATGAGACCGACCTCTGGCCCGTAGACCCCGCCCGTCCAGGCGGCGGGACCGATGACTTCAATCGAGAGAAGATGCGTGGCAGGGGCCGAGCCGCTCACGGAGAATCCAAACACGTTCGCTTCAAACAGATTCCAGGTGAGATGCAGACCGATCGAGATGCCCAATTCTCCGGTAAGCATGTAGGGCAGGCAGAGTGCGAGACCGGCAATTATCGTGGTGATTACACTAAAGACGGTCGCGTGTCCATTCGCCATGTGACCGAGCCCAAAAATGGCGGACGAAAATAACAAGGCAAACAGAATCGCAGACCGCGGACCAATACGCCCGCCTGCAAACCCCTCGGCGATATTTTTCAATTGATAGGCGCGAAAAGCCATTTCTTCGTTGATGGATATCACGGTAAACATCAACACCTGAAGAAGAAAAGCCATGCTGATGGACAGCCCGGAATTGGTGCTGGCAGAGCCGGTGATCAACAACCAGCCTGCCATTTTCATGGAAAGAAAGATTCCGGTCATCAGGAATACGCCGAGCGCCAAACCGAAACCCAGATCCAGCCACCAGTTGCGGTCGAAGTTAAAGCCAAGGTCAATAAATAACCGGCGGTCAATGAAGCGCGCCATCCACCAGGTCAGGACCAGTCCGCTTGCGAGGTAGATCAAATAGGCAAGGGCTTTCGGCAAGGGGGTCGCGTTAAAGGAACTGACCAAAACATCCTTACCTATGGTGAGCGCAAAGAAAAGGATCAAATAGATCAGAAAACGCCAGCCAGCCCGTAAACGGTTTTGATCGGTGTTCCAGAAAATGTTTGCAATTGTCTTCATAATAAATCTCCAGTAATTTCTTCCATCTTGTTGATCTTTAACGGGCGGCGACCTGCGCCAATTGTTCCAATTCTTTGACATAAATGGGATACAACAGCTGCTTTGTCATCCAGCCTTCCACCCTGCCCGCCCATCCATCGCGGACGGGTATGGCGGTGATAATGGTTACGTACGCTGATTTGCCAGAATTGCGTGGGTCAACAATGAATTTCGTAACGACACCAGTACCATCTTTCGTTTCCACCAAAACACGGTCAGGTTCGGGCTCGCTGACGATTGCGCGAAAGTCCTGTACTCTGCCAAGTACCTTCATCTGAAACTTGACAATTGTGCCAGCGCCCAGTCCACCCTGCTCCACTTGCAGGGAGACAAAATAAGGTTTGGGGAGAATGAGCAGGTGTCCATGCTGGTAATCGGCAAGGATGTTGTAAATTCGTTTCGCGGGCGCGTCAATCAGCCTCGAAGCAGTGATTTCGTAGGGGATCATATTTGGGACTCCTTTATTTCTTTCATGGCAATAGGAACCAGGTTGGGCTGGGCAATGCGTAGATAAGAATCTTTATCCATAAAAATCGAGCGATCCAGCCTGCCTGTATTGAAGACGAGCTCATCGTTCTCGAATAGTGAGGGATCAGCCAATACAATCAGATCTTCATTGAACGAGAACGGCGGAACGGCGCCCATTTCACAACCTGTCAGTTGGCGGGCTTTTTCGGCGGGCGCAAACATGACGCGGATTGCATTGCATAATGTCTTGATGACATTCAAATCCACGCGGGAATCGCCCGGGACGTTGGCGAGGTAATAGCGGCTTTCCTTCTTGCCGATCTTTACCAGCACAACCAGCGATTTGACGGCTTGCGAAAGCAGGTTGCCGCGCATCTGGCTGACAAGTTCCGTTTGTCCTTCGGGTGCATGTTCCACTACGCGGAAGTTTGCCTTGTTTTGTTCCAGTAAGTCAATTATTTTTTCGTACATATCATTTGTTAGGTTTGACATGATCGTTATTCCTTATTCAACTGTTTCAGGATTGTCGATCGTTTGCATTCGGCGGGCGATTCCAGACATACCAGGCGATTATGAATGCAAATGGAATCAGCATGACACCGAATTCACCCGTGAAGTATTGTGTTATTCCCGTGTTGATGGAGATCCGATCCAGGAAGGTTTGAATCAGACCATTATGCGTGGCATGCATAATGGCGGCAGGCCAGATGCTGCCTGATTTCATCCGCAGCCATGCCATGATGATGCCAGTCATCAAAACCATCAAAGTAATACAAGCTATTTGATATATCTTTGGTGTGCCGGTGGAACCATAACCGCCTGAGAAAATTCCAGGTAGGTGCCATGCCGCCCACAACACGCCACTGAGCAGGCTGGCATTTCGAAATCCAACTGATTTGGCAAGCTCAGGGACAAGGTATCCACGCCAGCCGATTTCTTCACCGAGGCTGAATATCATGGCTGGAATCAGATTCACGAGTGTGATATAGAAAAAAGCCGAAACAATGACCATGCCATCTGAAGCCGATGGCATGTTAAGCGTCAGACGGGCGCGCTCTAGAAATGTCGGGTTGGGAATGCCGCCGAGTCCTGTGAACCAGACCAGGGCGTAGGCAGGAAGCGCATACAACATCGGTAACACCCAGCCAAGTGCCAGCCACTTCACAGGCAGCACACGCCAACCGATATCCTTTAGTGAGCGGCGTGTCAATAGGCTTGCAATCAATGCCGCCAAGGCAGGGCTGGACATGATGATCAAATCCGCTACAGGCGATTCTTCGAATTGAAAAGCAATGCCATTTGCCGCGAGCGTTGTAAAAAATATAAGCGCAATGTAGGTAGTGACTCGATGATTAATATTTGTTGCATTCATATAAACATTTACCTTTCCGGGAAGAAGTTGTCGTACTTCTCGTACAACGCCAGCAGCTTGCTCATGTCCTGCGGGGGCCAGCCTGGTTCCGATTGCGCCATTGCCGCCAGTTCCTTGAAATATTCCTCGAAACCGCCGGGCGAAAGGAAGGTTAGAAAACGCGCAGGTTTATCTTCGTTGTTGGAAAACGTGTGCAACACGCCTGTGGGAATGTAAACCAACGCGCCAGGTTCACCCCTGAACACCTCATGCTCTTTGCGGAACGTTACCGTGCCTTCCAAAACATAAAAGGCTTCATTGGTCACCTTGTGCCAGTGCAGCGGCGGGCCCGCAAACTTCGGCGGCGCAACATATTCCAGCAACGCCCACGCGCCGTTCGTATCGGCGCTTGAAACTTTGAACGCCAAATTCACGCCCAAAAATGAAAGGGTCGTGCCTGCGCCGGGTTTCAATAAACGCGCTTGTAATTGAGTAATATCATTCATTGGCATCTCCTTTTGATGGCGGCATCATACGCTTCACATCCCATCATTGGGTGGCGCTCACTAACACAAAAAGTGACACAAGGCTGATACAATCCCGCGTGATGAACGCAGATACTTTTGGATCGTGGCTAAAAACCCGCCGCAAAAGACTCGATCTCACGCAGGAAATGCTGGCGAATCTTGTCGGTTGTTCGGTTTCCGCCATTCGCAAAATCGAAAACGATGAACGCCGTCCGTCGCGCCAGATCGCGGAATTGCTGGCAGCGCATTTGGAAATTCCACCCGAGGAGAAGCCTCTGTTCCTCAAGATTGCACGCGGCGATGGTAGTTCTCTGGGACTAAAAAACGCCTCAGAGCGACCCGAAAATTGGTCTGCCCTTTCTGAATCATTTTCCCCACTGTCGAATGTTCCCGTCTCCCCTACGCCCTTCATTGGGCGCAGTGATGAGATCGAAACCCTCTTGCGCATGTTGGTAGACCCACATTACCGCCTCATTACCATTCTTGGTGTAGGAGGCATCGGAAAGACCCGCCTGGCAATGGAAGTCTCTCGTGATCAACTTAAGGTCTTTGATGAGAACGTATATTTCATTCAACTTGCCGCAATTAGCACAAGTGACGCGATTTTGCCTGCCATTGCCTCTGTCCTAAACATTCCCGCAGGCAATACTGGCGAACTCAAGCCACGTTTACTTGGATACTTACGCGAGAAAAACGCTTTGTTGGTTCTCGATAATTTCGAACACATCATAGATAGCGCGCCTTTACTTTCAGAGTTCCTCCAACAAGCGCCCAAATTGAAGTTCCTTGTCACGTCGCGCGAGCGACTCAATTTGCAAGGAGAATGGACGCTTGAACTCAGCGGGCTTTCCGTCCCGCCCATTGTGGATGAAGGAATGGCGATCTATGGCGCTTTGCAGCTCTTTGAGTCTCATGCGCAGCGCATCCAACCTGATTTGAAATTGATCGGCGAAGAACGCGAAGCCGCCATCCGCATCTGCCAGCGGGTGGATGGGATGCCGCTTGCCATCGAACTTGCCGCGGCATGGGTCAATGTGCTTTCATGCGAAGAAATTGCAGACGAGATTGAGCACGGGTTCGATTTTCTTTCTTCCACCCTGCGCGATGTGCCTGAACGTCATCGCAGCCTGCGCGCCGTCTTTGAACATTCATGGAAGCGGCTTGCCAAACCTGAACAAACCGCATTGAGCCGCCTGACCATCTTTCAGGGTGGATTCAGCCGCGAGGCAGCAGAATCAGTTGTCGGCGCGAAGAGAGGCGTGTTATCGGGTTTGGAATCCAAATCGCTGCTGCGGCGTTCCTTCAATGGGCGCTTCGATCTGCACGAGGTCATCCGTCAGTATGCAAGGGATTATTTGAAGGACGAATCCGCTTTGCGCGACAGGCACAGCGAGTATTATCTTGACCTGCTACATCGAAGCGGAGCGGATTTTTTCGGCGCAGATAAGGCAAACTCGCTGGGCAGATTGTTCGATGAGTTGGGGAATTTGAATGTGGCGTGGGATTGGGCGTTGTCGCATAAACGATTTGCGCTGACGGATGCCGCTCTCGAAAGTATGTGGATGCTGTACGACGTGCATGGCTGGCTCACCGATGGCATCGAACAGACGAATGATTTGATCGGCGCATTACGGGCTGAAGCGGATTCGCAGATTTATCTTGGACGCGCGTTGACGTTTCATGGAATGCTGGTCTTCCGTGCTGGTGATTACGTTCGGGCGCGCAAGGTATTCGAAGAAGGCATCGAAATCCTGGGCGGAACAGGTGAAACAAAACATTTACCGCCCGCGTTGATCTTCAATGGCATCGTTGCTTCGTTGATGGGCGATTTTCCGCGCGCGCGTGAGTTGATGGACAAAGGCGTGGAACTTGCGAAGGAGCACGGCAACCGCTGGTTCATGGCGCTCGGTCAATTCGATCAGGGATTTATTGCGGGGCAGGAAGGGAATCTCGAACATGCTTATGTGCGGATGCAGGCGGGCTTATCCATTTGGCGTGAATTGGGCAACTCGCGGTTTATTGCTTTTGCGTTGAATTTTCTCAGTCCGATCGCGATCCAATTGGGCAGGCTGGAGAATGCGCAGGATTTTCTTGAAGAAAGCCTGGCGCTCAGCACGGAAATCCATGACCGCTGGGGCATGGGAACATCGCTGGGCAGGCTGGGAATACTGGCATTGCTTAGAGACGACCCAAGCGGAGCGAAGTCCATGCTGGAGAAGAGCCTTGCTTTGTTCACCGACCTCGGGGCGCGCTGGGATATCGCCTGGGCATTGACTCAGTTGGGGAAGGCTGCAATTGCATCTAAAGAATGGGATCAGGCGAATGACTTGCTTAAGCGAGCCATCAAATTATCGCTCGAAGTACAGGCACTCCCGCAAGCCATCGATGCCGCGCTTGAACTTTCGGAATGTTTTATTCATCGGGATGAGCTTGAAAAGGCGGCGGAATTGATCCTGTCTGCGATGGGACATTCCGCCAGCACTGATTTCGCCAAACAACGCGCAGAGCAGTTGATGACCATCATCGAGGCTCGAGGCGGTGCCGAACGTCTGGAAAAGGCGATGCGGCAACAGGCAATGTCCGGGGATATGGAAACGATCCTTTTGCATTTGGCAGAGTGAGATGAGAGCATGGATATAATCGTAATTGGCATCTCCCTCAAACCGCTAATGCTTAGTAACGCGATCATGGCAAACTGACTTTACAAGCGGATGCGGCACCCCAAAGACGCGCCGCTCGCTTCGCATCCCCAAGAGCAACGGCAACCAATGCCAGCGCTCCCATTGAGAAGGGTGGGCTGATCTTACTCCCTGAACTCTGATAAGGGAACAAGGATTCTTTAGACATTCCCGTTGCACGCTTGTAATCAGTGCGCAGACGCGCTAGATCTGGCAAGCCGCCAAGCCATCAGGTAGCTCTCCCCCAACTCCTGGGTGAGGTGCAGACCGATCGAAATACCCAATTCCCGTTAGGACTCCACTTTTGGGTTAGTTTGTTATTTTCTTAATCTCAACAAGCAACTCATCTGGCTTTTCTTCTGAAACAAAATGCCCTGCATCGTCAAATCGAATCACGTTTGCATTTGGAAACGCCCTTGTCCAGCGATTGAGCTCCTTCTTTCTAAAAGCAATGTCTTTCATGCCCCATGCGAGCAAAATCTCTTTGGACGCAAGGGTGTGGCTCTTATCCCACAATTCATTCAACCATTGTGATGAGCCGATGATTTGTTGTGGAAAAGTCCAATTACCCTTTCTATCTTCGGGGTTGGAAAGAGGCATAAGATAATGATTGTGTATTTCGGAAGTTAGTTTTCTTTTATCGCCAAATGCGGCTTTCACGACATTTTTTGCAAAGAAATTGTATTTCTTTATCAGCCATTTGCCCAGCGGGCCGCCCATAAAGCCACTAAATGCCTGAAAATACAAATCATTTTCAACAGACCATATCCAGGTGTTGGTGACGACGAGATTCCTGATTTTTTCGGGATGTGCTATTGCATATGACAATCCAATTGGACCACCCCAATCACCAACGATCAGGGTGATTTTTTCAAGATCCAGAGATTCCATAAGCTGTTCGAAATTTTTTGCGTGTTCCACGGGCAGGTACGACCACTCGCTAGGTTTATCAGACAATCCGAAACCAATGTGGTCTGGCGCAATACACCTGTTAGTTGTTGACAAGTCTTTTATTAGGTTCCTGAATTCAAATGACCAGGAAGGATTTCCATGCACGAATACAATGGGATCTCCTTCTCCCTCATCCACGTAATGCATATTCCCAACCGATGTCGAAAAGAAATGAGACTTGAATGGATATTCATTTTCGTTCAACCATTCAGGTCTATTTGTGTTTTTCATATCTGCTCCATTGTTCGAGAAATTATGGATAAAGTCGTCGTAATGAGGTGTTACACATTAATGAATTCTGCCAAATCGGATGCCACCTCTGCAGCACGCTCTTCCGGGACAAAATGACCTGTGCCAGGATAAATTTTGAGAGTGGAATTAGAAATGGTTGCCTCTGAGCGTTTAGCGACAGCCGCAGGGAAAAATGGGTCACGGTCTCCCCACAAAATCAAGGTTGGTAATGTAAGCTGGATTGCAAACTCCTGAATTGGACGATAGTTTCCTGCCAAATCTGCCAGGCTATGTTGAAAAATTCTGGCGGTGGATGCCTTGCCATGCGGGGTGACATGGCATTTAAAATCTTGCCAGGATAAGTTCTCTTTGTTATGCGCCGCAAATTGATACATCATGCGAAAACCGAAAGAAGTCCCCGCCATGGAGCCAAATATCATATCTCCCAAGACGGGTATACCAGCGCTGCGAAGAGGCAAGGGAATGGGTGTATCAGTAAAGAGATTGGTAGCGGAAATCATTAATTTGCGTACCTTCAGGGATGGGTGAAGGCGGAGAAGTGTCAGGGCAACTGGCCCACCAAAATCGTGCGCGGCAAGATAAAGGTCCGAAATATTGAGGCGGCTGAGCAGATCTGCGATTGCCGAAGCCTGTCCCTCCATGTAAATCGAATCGTCGTCAACCGTCTCCGATTCCCCAAATCCCAATAGATCGGGGATAAGGAAGCTGAATTTCCCAGGGTATTTTTCAAGCATGGCAAGCGCCATGGCTTTCCAGGAATGAGAAGAGCCAGGGAATCCATGCAGGCAAAGTACAGGCACTCCTTCCCCTCCTTCAAGATAACTAATGCGCCCTGTTTTTTTGCGTAACAAAGATGTGCTTATCATCATTTCTCCATTTACGTGCATATACATGTTTCGAAGTAAAAAAATAGTCGTGAAGTGCAAACCACCTATGATGATACTTCTTCAACGATCATCGAGATTTTATGAAGGTCTCCCATGATGCGATCCCAGTTAGAAATTCCAAGGCGGTCCATAATATGGAATTGAGCCTTTTCCCAAAAAGGACGAGCATTTTCAAGAGCCAGTTTTCCTTTTGGCGTAATCTTGACGGGGCGTGAACGGCGGTCAATTCCGACAGATACCTTCACAAACCCTTTTTTTAGCAGGGGATTCAAATTTCGGGTGAGGGTCGTGCGATCCATGGCTAAGACAAGCGCCAGGTCTTGCATGAGGAATTCTTCCATCAGAGATAACACGCTGAGCAATGAATATTGTGTAGATCGAAGTCCAGTTGGGGCAAGCATCTTGTCATAATATTGCGTTACGAGGCGGGTGACACGGCGGGTGTTGAAGCCAACACAAGGAACCTGCTGACGGGCGAATTCGTAGAGGCTTTCGGGTGGTATGTTCTTGAACACAATATAAGTGTATATACACTTATACTCGAGATTTGTCAAGAGCGGATTTTCCAAAACGGACACGCATTTTAATAGGATTTCAATTCTTTAATGATCTTTGCAGTTAATCCATCCCTGTCATTGCGGATCTGTTCGACGAATTCCTTCGGCGCGCTGGTTTTGGAGTTGTGTTGTGCGCTCCAAAGGATTATTTCAAGCAGAACAGGAAGAAGGTCTATTCCTTTTTGTGTTAATCGAAAGGTAGCCTTCCGTCTATCGCTCTCATTCAATGACTTTGTTATGATCCCCTCCCTCTCTAATCTAACGAGACGGTCAGCTAAAACATTGGTCGCAATTCCTTCTTCAGATTTTTGGAACTCCCCGTAGGTACTTTTTCCATACATTAACATATCGCGCACGATCAACAGCGACCACAGGTCTCCAAATGTTTCAAGGGCAAAATTGATTGGGCAATTGGAACGCCATTCCCTTTGAGTCAGTTTCATAGTTTGAGACCTTGACTTAATTTTCATATTCACAGTATACTAAACTTACTTGCAATTTGCAAGTAAGTTTAAGGAATCCTTACTACCTCATACCCTAATTACAGAAAAACGAAAAAGGAGCCGAAATGATAAAAATTCAGGAAAGCCTCGAAATAAATGCTTTGCCAGATGAGGTGTGGTCCATCGTGGGTGACCTCTCCCGCGCACCGGAATTTACTCCCACAATAGTCAGCGCTCGGGTAGATGGGCTGAACCGATTATGTACGGACGAATCCGGAAACGAAATCCATGAGGAAATGGGCGATTACTCAGTGGAATTACGCCGGTATTCCTGGCGGCATGTCAAATCACCTCTCCCGGTGAAGAGTTCTTCAGGTTGGTATTTTGTCAAGGAAAACGGCAAGACCTGTGAAATTCAGATGGTTTGGGAATTAGAATTTCTGGATCCTACGATGGAACTACAAATTACACCAAATCTTGAAGGGGCAGCGCGGCTGACCCTGGAAAACGTAAAGCGCCTGGCGGAAGGGAAAAGCTAATGGTAAAGAAACCAGATTCGAGTAGGGAAACAAGAAAATATACAACTTCAAACCAGAATCAAGCTGGGCAGCAGACTCTCAATCCTGTCATTGAGGAGCTATTGCGTGAAAAAGGTGTTACCCCGGCCAAAATGTTTGGTTCACACGGGTTAAAGGTTAACAGCAAGGTTTTCTTCATGCTGGTCAATGACCGCATGGTTGTCAAACTGCCAAGGGCGCGTGTTGTTGCACTGGTCGAGTCTGGTAAGGGGGAATTTTTCGATCCCGGGCATGGCAGAATTATGAAGGAGTGGATTGCCCTGGATTTGGATTCGAAGCGTTTTTGGAAAAAATTAGCCAGGGAGGCTTTGGTGTATGTTACTAAATTAACAATGACTCAGACATAAGAACCAACGAGAATCGTCAAGGGTTCCTTTGTGATTCTAGTGTTGATAAAATAAATGTGTTCAGATTACCCAGAATTTGTTAGAGAGCGGTTTGAAATTGTCATTTCTCGTAGCGCAAAGCGCCACGAGAAATCTTGGTTGCGCTCCGGGACCACATTCTCCCCGGAAATATGCCCATTCGTCACAAGAACTGCCATCTGGAAAAACACAGAGTCGGCATTGACTGCCGTCGGCGGCGGTGACAATTTCGAGCGTGTTGCCATCGTGTTCGCAGTAGACCGAGGCAGGATTTGGCATACCCACTTGGGACATTTCCGTTGCGGCAGATTCAGGCAACTCCTGAGTCTGGGGCGCTGCGCAGGCTGTCAGTGCCAGCAAAATGATTCTGGAAGTAAAGTACCTTTTCATTTCATCCTTCTTTCTTGCTTATGTGGTTCGAGGGTAATTGGTCAGGGATGAGATTGTTATAAACTAACGATTTCTGCAGTCTGAGCTACGTCATCCTGACAATAAACGCAATGCCTGTTACCACATTCACCATGTTACACAGAATGTGAACGATTATTCCAATGTAGATATTCTTCTTTTTTACCCCAAAGAGTATTGGCAAAAATCCCAGGGTTCGCGTGATAATCATCCATGGTTCAAGGGCATGCTGAGCCGCAAACAGGAAACTATGGAACAATGGGGCATACTTCCCTTTCATTCTGGGCAACAGATAGCCCCGAAAATACAATTCTTCAACCAAAGGAGCCAAGATCGCCACAAATATAAAAACCAGCGAGTAGGTAAGGATCAAAGTTCCTCTGGAATAATTCCCATCCAATCCATTATTTATTCCTGGCACCCAGGAAAACAAC
This sequence comes from Candidatus Villigracilaceae bacterium, assembly GCA_026645935.1. Classification (GTDB taxonomy): domain Bacteria; phylum Chloroflexota; class Anaerolineae; order Anaerolineales; family Villigracilaceae; genus Villigracilis. The sequence goes on from JAPKMP010000006.1 coordinate 65,413, forward strand.
CACTCTTGAAGGAAAGCATCAAAAGGCTTCAGCAAGGTAAAAATGGCTCCAACAGAAATAAATATGACGAGTACCCAGGCAGGATACTGCCACCACGGGATCGAATTCCGATAGCTGATGATCCCCTGCAAAGTAAATCGTCCCATCTGTTTCTTGCCCTGGTAAACCAGGACTCCGAGTTCGACCGGAATAAGGATAAAGGCGTATGCAAGGATCAAGGCAATAACCGAAGGATATCCCATATTAATTACTGGCTGTCGTGTGAGCAGGAAAAAACACCCGACCAGGATCCCAGGGAGTAAATGCAAAATGACCGATTGTGTGGTTGGATGTTTCTCGATTTGATCCTGTTTCATATTGTTTATTTCCTTTTGCCATTTGTCGGATTTTGGCGAGATGATCCATGGTAATGATGACGTTGACCTTCTCGCTTGACGGTCTCAAGCCCGCAGCCAATTTTGTTTATACAATCGGATTCATGTCATCCTCCAGGCTTACTAATCACGTTGAGTTATATTTTCAATACGTATACATTATGAAGGTATATTTGACCTCGAAATTCGGCTTCCTCTTCACCTGCTTTAATAAATCCTAGCCTTTCCAGGAGTTTTATGCAATTTTTATTTTCAACGGACACGATGGCTTTTATTCTTTCAACCTTCATTTTGTGTCTTGCAAATTCGATGATCGCCTCGACAGCCTCCAGCATATAGCCCCTGCCATTGTATTGTTCCATTAACTCGAAACCGATCTCCGCTTCTTTATTTTCGGGATTCCACAAATGAAAGCTGCACGTTCCAAGTTTTGTATTTGTAGTTTTGTCAATTAAGACCCATCTATTTTGCTTTCTTGATTCAACCATGGTATAGAAATCAATTAATTCATCTGCTTGAGATATATCCGTCATGGGTTCTTCGTCATACAAATATCGGTTTATGAAATCATTCTGGAATTCTTCAAAAATTAAATCTCGATCACTATGATGGATGCATTTTAGAACTAAACGATTGGTTTCAATGTTGGTGAACATAGGATCTTCCATAATCTGTTAATAAACGCCGAAGATGTCAACCTAACTGTTTGATATCTGGCGCATCTGCCGAAATATCATCCTCTCCAATACTCCTACTTGTCGTTACGCCTGGAAGTTGAAAAGGTTGTTGTTCTGCGGCGGGTTTTTACGCCACCGAGACGGTGTTCCTGCGAAGCATAACGATCCCGAGCCAAGCGAACCAGATGATAAGACCCAATCCATAAACTACAGCCATCAGGTTAAGCGAGGTCAGGAGAACTCCGAGGATTCCAGCTACACCGACCACCAAGCCAAGGTAGTTCAATACTCTGGGAAGTTCCCTTGCCTGCAAGGCTACACAACTTAGAAGTAGAATCCATAAGGCACTAACTACCGTTTCCCCACCGCCTCCACCCAAACCAGTTTCCACAGAGTCGAGCGTCAACCAGACCGTTGCTGCTTGAGCCGGATTTTCTCCATAGAGTTTGACGACTGTGCTCAAGCTGCTTATTGCGAGTGCGCCAACCACAATTACCAGGACAGCATAGATCAGTCCAAAAGTGGTCACTGCCTGTACCAGCGCAGGTGCGCCAGCCTTCAATTGATCATAGAGCGCCAGGGACAGGAAAATCAGACTTATGCCGAAGACCAAATAGATGATTATGTCAAAAACGCGCACGAAAGCCTGGTTGTCCGCAAGAAAAGCCACGATCTTACCTAAATCACGGGGTTCGGAACCGAAACCATTGGGGACCAGTAAGGTTGCAAACATCACAAGGGCGAAGAGGTTTGTTGCTGCCCCAATCAGTGCGGCAATGCCGCCCATTTTCTGTAAATTCTTCATTTCTGTCTCCTTTTTTTGAGCGATATTTTGGAATATCTATTTTTCTTTGGGTTCGCGGATTTGCCCGTGTCAAGCGCTGTGATGCGGCACGAACGCATCATCCTTCCATGCCTTCATTGCGACGATGAAACATTCCCGCAACGGGCGGACGGATAAATCCTCCTGCTCGATAATTTGAAAACCCGCATTGGTAATTGCCGCCGTCAAACTGGAGCCGCTGAAAAATTTGATCGAGGGAATCAATCCCAGTCTGGATAAAACGAATATGGGGATGTTCATCAACACGCTGAGGAATGTCTTCTCTCCCAAACAGGGTGTCGCAGAGATGAAGATGCCCCCAGGTTTCAATAATTGATTGATCCTGCCCATCACCTGCACGGAATCTTCCACCAAATGCAATATGCTCAGAGACAGGATCACATCAAACGATTCCTTCCTCAGACTTTCATCGAAAATTGCCGCTTTCGTGAAGGCTATATTTTTTATTCCGTGTTCTTCCGCCTTTGTTCTGGCAATCTCGATCATGTTCGAGGAAATGTCGATTCCGCGGACTTCCTTTACCTTGCTGGAGATTTCAAGAGCAATCGACCCTGTTGCGCATCCATAGTCCAGAACGACAGCATTGCCATCGAGATATTTCTTCGTCCAATCGATAATCTTGAGATCGTTCTCTCCAAGGCTCACGCCTGGTTTATCCCAATTCTTTGCCAACTGATTCCACATCGTTTCCGATTTCATATTTCACCTGTCAATGCCGAAGGACGGGATGACCCCGCCCCTGCATTTATCCGCCGATTGCGATGACCACATTCCCCTGCTTGCGACCTTGCTCCACGTATCTGTGCGCCTCGGCGGCTCGCTCCATCGGAAAGGATTTATCGACGATGGCTTTGATCCTTCCTTCTTCCACCAGTTTTTTGACGAATGCCAGGCTTTCGAGTGTCTCATTCGCAAAGGCACAAATGACCTTTTGTTTACTGCCGGTGAGTGAGGTCCACAGCATGTCGAGCAGTGCCTTCATCTTGAAACTTGATAACAGGTAAATTCCATTTGGCTTGAGTGAGCGCCTGACCCGGGAAAACGAACTCCTGCCAAGGATGTCGAAAATCAGGTCGTACGTCTCGCCGTTTTGGGTGAAGTCTTCCCTGGTGTAGTCAATAACCTTGTCCACACCGAGGGATTTGACGAATTCCAATCGCGGTGTGCTGCACACACCCGTCACTTCCGCTCCGTAATACTTGGCAAGTTGAACAGCCATCGAGCCGATTCCACCCGAGGCGCCATTGATGAGGACTCTCTGTCCGCGCTGGAGGTTTGCCTTCCCAAGCAGACTCGTCGCCATGATCGCCCCGTATGGCAGGATAGCCGCTTCTTCATAACTGAGTTTGGACGGTTTGAGCGCCACAGACCCAGACTCGGGGATGCAGACATACTCAGCATTGGCTCCCATGTTCATGCCAAGATACGCAAAGACCTGGTCGCCCGTTTTGAATTTCGTCACGTCCTTGCCGGTCGCTTCAACCTGCCCAGCCAATTCGCTGCCCAGAACAGTGATAATCGGTTTGCCAAGTCCAAAAGCGATCTTCGCAGGGAGCCAGAAGAAAAACGGCATGTTGAATTTGCGCGGGGAGACTGCCTTGAAATTTCGCGCCATCAAATCTCCAAAGTTGACAGAGGTCGCATACACCCTGACCAAAATTTCATTGTCCTTTGGTGTGGGCTTTTCCACTTCTGTGAGATGTAAAACATCGGGTGTTCCATATTCCGTACGTACGATTGCTTTCATTATATTTTTTTCCTTTCGTCATTTTCATTTGGTATAGGTTTCGATCTCATCTGCCGGACGCATTACGCCGCAGCGGGGATGAGTACATCTGACTTTACGGTTCTCACGCCGATCAGGAGCAGGTACAGCACCATCCAGAGTTCAAAGACCCAGATCGGAATGCTCACGTAGCCCTGGATTACTGTCCACAAGTTGGGAGCCAGGAATGCCGCGAGCAGTTTCGCATGATAGCAGGCGCAGACTATGATGAGCGCCTCGCCCAACGACTTGGGGAACATGCCTGACTTGTAGACAAGATACCCCAGCGGGACCAGCCACAGTCCCATGAAAACCGAGGAGGCGAGACCACCATAGCGCTGGGTGTTGAGCAGCATCTGCACCAGGGCATCCGTTCCCCCGGCGCCTAGAGCCGCCGCATAAGAACTATCGGTTGCAACCTGCATACCCTCGAATGCGAAGATGTCGTTGAGGCTGACGATTCCGGCGCCAATTGCGACGAAAATCACCATTGCGCTCGCAGCGCCTTGATGCACATGCTTGAGCAGTCGGTAGAGGGTAAAGGCAAGGAAGATCCAGGCTGTCACCATGACAAAGTCGGAGACAACAGCGATTCGGATAATCCCCGCCTTCGCGACGACGTTCGCAGCCGTGGTTGCCGCGTCGCCAGTAACGAACAACCCGTTGAACACACTGTAGGGAAATGCGGCGGAGATGGCGACGAGCAGGTAAAGCACGCCGGCAATTCTTGCAATGCTTTTTGGTGAATTCATGGCGATTTCTCCTTTTCTTGATCCATTTTGGATTAAGAGATTATTCTAGCGTTTTGAAAAACCAACGAGGTGGCTGATTGTTGACCAAACAGCATATACAGCGAGACCGATTGAGATCAGGATGAATGACCAGATTGCGAAAGGTCCGACAATCTGTTGGAGTGCGTAGAAATCATTTCTTTCACCAGAGAAAAAAGCAATCGGTTCAAACACAAAGTCCATTGCGGGCCGGAGGCAGAGAAGCATGAAAATAAGACCAATCAAAAAGGGATTTCTGGAAGAACTTTTTCTAAAGGCAAATATCGCTACGATAAAACAGACCACATCCAGCAGGTATGGAAAGGCAGTCGTCGTTAGTTGTTGCCACCATTGATCAATTCCGCTTGGCGTGATCCGTGCACCAGCGAATTCGCCCAACCAAAACCTTGGAATGAGTTTGTACTCTATAACTTTACCTCCAACCAGATAAGCGCCAGCGGCATGACTCAATTCATGCAAGGGTGCATAAGTGAAATACCAAAGGATTGGGAGGATCACGAGAGGCGGAATAACCTTGTACAAGGGCCAGTTTCCTTTGATGTATAGGACAAGTAAAGGCATGACGAGGAAAAGTAGGATTTCGCACGTGTATAGCAGATAGTTTTGCATAGGTATTACTCCTCGTTTTGAATGAAATGGATGAGTTTTATACCGCCGAGCCAGGACTCTTGCGCAGCATGACGATGCCGAGCCAGGCGAGCCAGACAATTTGCCCCAGCCCAAAGATGCCGGTGAAGTCGTTCAACGCAGGGATGATCGTGATGATGCCTACCGCGCCAACGAACAAGCCGAGAATGCTCTGCCCTTTGGGAAGTCCGCCGGATCGCAGTGCGACAATGCTGACCAACAGTGTCCACACGCCGCCGAGGATTTCGCCGTTGGCATTACCCAGCCCATTTGCTACGGCTTCGATTCCCTGAAAGGTCAACACAGCCTGGGCAGGGTCTTTGGCATGGAGAGCTACAACGGTGGCAAGTCCGGCATTCGCGACCATGCCGCTGGCAATGAGTGAACCAGCCCAGATGATCCCGATCGCGGTTCCCACTTGTATGAGCGGTGACGCGCCGGATTTCATGCGGTCATACAGAGCTAGCGACAAGACGACCAACGCAAAGCCAAAGAACACATACATAAGCAGGTTGGTCGAAAAGATGATTGTTTGTTTTTCGACGTTCAGTGCGAGCTTTTGAGCCGGGTCGGTGATGCTGATGTAGTCCAGCACGACGAGGAAGATGACGATTCCGATCAGGTGACTGATCGCCATGTACAGCGCGGCGATGCCGCCAGATTTTTGCAGGGTTTTCATGTTTATCTCCTTTTTTTATCTCCGTCATTGCTTCGTGGCGCGAGGCGCCACTCGCAATGACGACTGGATAGGTTAGGCTTCAATGTTTCGCCACGTCCACGCGAACCCGATAATTAGCAATAGACACAGGGTTTCGACACTGGCGATGAAGATGTAGTGAGGATAGGACGACATTCCGCCCCAGATATAGGCAATAGTGATGATGCCCACGACGATATTCGCCCAGCGATTGATGCTGTATTTCAGCACGCGGGACAGGATGATCATGGCAATGGCGAGATTCCCCATTACCGCGCCGAACAACATCAGTTGGGGAATGGATGCGCCAGTGCTGGCTGAGAATTTCGCCAATTCATCTGTCGCGCCGGGGATGAAGAGCGAGAGGATGTCCGCTTTCAGCATGTTGATCATGACAATGACCCACAGGGTCGAGAGCAGGACTTTCGTATCGAACTTTTTGATGGAATTCATTTTTGTTTCTCCTTGTTTTGATCGAACTTGATTTACCGAGACCAATGGCATCCCGAGGTCGCGAACTTTTTTGAGGATTCCATGCAGGGCTGACTGATCCGCTACAGGTCCAGAAAGAAGCGTGTTGCCATCCTCTTCCAGCGTGATGGTCAGTCCTTCGAATCGATCCCCCCAGTGAGAGTCAAGGTATCCCTTGAGGCGGATCTCGTACTGCGGAACGGTCGGGGTCGGCTTATCGGTCATTTGTTGCCTTGTGTTTGATCTGCCCAAAGATACTTTGGGATGTGGTGAGACGTCATCACCACATGATGTGATTGAGATGGTGATTGCAGGAAACAAAAAACTCCAGCGGGTGAGGCTGGAGTTGGGTTGGGGGAGTTTCAGAGGTCTAGAATATTTCGAGTTCTTCGGCGCGGCGGACGGCTGCCCGGCGATTATTGACCCCAAGTTTGTTGAAAATGCTTTTGGTGTGGGTGCGTAAGGTGTTGAGAGACACGATCAATCGTTCGGCGATCTCGGGTCCGCTCAATTCGCTGCGGAGCAGTTTGAGCACTTCCTTTTCGCGTTCGCTCAGAGGCTCTGCCATTTTCGATTTACGATTTACAATTTTGGATTGGGTGATGGCTTCCTGCGATTCGGGGAAAGTAGCAAGGAGTTTATTTACAAATCCAAGCAGCTCAGGGTATTCTCGTTTTTCATTTGTCAGCTTGAAATCTGAAATCAACACTCTCATGGCTTCGCCTTCATCCACAAAGATGCGCGCGTAACCTTCTGGTCCTGCCAGAGATAGGGCGCGTTCAAGCGGGGCAAGGGCACACAGTTGATCGCCCTGGGCTTGATAAGCGAGCGCTTGCAGGATCAGGATTTCGATCACGCTTCCGTTCCGTCCCCCGGCCTCAGCGGCTTGCAGGAGGCGTTCCAGCAATCCCAATGCCGCGCGAAGATCGTCTTCCACCTGGTCGGCTTTGTAACGTGCAATAAGCGCCCGAGCCAGCGTGAGATGTTCGAACTCGCGTATGAAGCTCAACTCATCCTCTGGGGATAGTTTCTGTTCGCGCACCCAGGAAAAAGCTTCGATCAATCGCCCCTGCCTGATCCATATCCGCGCTTTCAAGGCCGCAATCGGAGGATCGGGTAGCGGATTCTGGACATATTGCCGCTCCGCCTCTTCCAAACAAGCAAGGGCTTGTGTCAGATCGCCTTGCGAGGCTTTCAGGCGCGACTGCGCAGTACATAACCGCTGGGGCCAGCCGGTTGTCGCGCCTATTTCACCCATTTGCTGAGCTGTCAACAAAGATTGTTCCGCGGCTTCCAGGTCGTTTTGCTCACAGAGCAGTTCACTAAGACCTCGGTGCAGATCGGATACGCTAATAAAGAACGGCATACCGCGATTCGCAGCAAGTTGCAACGACTGCCGATAAGTGCTGACAGCCTCGCGAAGGTGGCCTTGGGCCAGTTTGATGTTTGCCAGGACAAATGTTATGCCAATGGCGCTGGCGAGGTCGTTGACCTGCCACATCATCGCCTGAAACTTGAGGAGATCCCGTTCTGCCTCCTGCAAATCGCCGCTGGCGTATTCTGCCAGCGCCAGCAATGCAGTGGCTTGAGTGTGATAAGGTGTGGTTACATCAGGAGCGAGAGCCAGTGTTTGACGGGCATGCATTTTTGTGCTGGGGATATCGCCCAAAGCCAAAGCGCGATAGGTACGGGCGGCAGAGATCGAAGCGGGCAATGACCGAAATTCTTTTTCGTCCGCCACGATTATTCCGGATGATGAATTCTCTGCGGATTCCAGCCAGCGTTCGGCATCCAGAAGACGGGACTCGCTCGCCTCTAATTCGCCGGTTCCTAACAGCGCCCAGGCATAACCAACGCTCATCACCGGATGGGCGTGGACGATTTCATCGGGCAAAGACCTCACCCACTTGAGCCAGGCGTCATATTGGTACGTGCTATCTTTCTCCCGCCAGATCCGTTCTATTAAGCCTGCCGCGCGTTCCAAATCATTGGCAGCCAGGGCATGCGGAATGGCATTGTCGGTCAGGTCATTCTGCTCGAACCAAATGCTTGCCCGCCGATGCAGCGTGGACACCTGATCGGGCTGCTCTTGTCGCAAATAGGATTGCAGGACCTCCGCAAAAAGGTGATGATAGCGATACCATTGGCGTTTGTCATCCAACGGAACGAGGAAAAGGTTGCTGTATTCCAGCGCGGAAAGCATGTCTTTGCCATCTTCCCGTTCTGTGATGGCATTACACAACGGCGCGCAAAACCGCTCGAGAATCGCAGTTTGTAACAGGAAGTTACGAGCCGATTCGGGTTGGCGCTGAAGCACTTCTTCCGCCAGGTAATCCAACACGAAACGATTGCTGCCGGTAAAGGCGCGGATGAAGTTGGCGATATCCTCCCGCCCCTGCATGGAGAGCGCCGCCAATTGCAGACCAGCAATCCAACCTTCGGTGCGGGTTTCCAATGCGGCTACATCCCCATTGGAGAGGTTCAACCCCATCATCCGGTTCAGGAACTCAGCCGCTTCGGCAGGGGTAAACCGCAAGTCGGCTGCGCGCAACTCTGTAAGTTGACCCCGCACACGCAACCGCGCAAGCGGCAAGGACGGGTCCTCGCGCGTGGCGATGACCAGATGCATCTGCGGCGGCTGGTGCTCGATGAGGAACGCCAGCGCTTGATCAACTCCTTGAGAATCGATTGAGTGATAATCGTCAAGGACGAGCAGGAAATTTTCTGGGGTGGTTGAAATCTCGTTGAGCAGGGTGGTCAAAATGACTTCGATCTGCAACGGCTGGGGGGAGTGAAGCGCAGCCAACAGGCCCTCTCCAATTCCCGCCTTGATATTTTGTAACGCCGCTATCAGGTACGAGATGAAACGCGCCGGGTCGTTATCCCCTTCGTCCAGCGAGAGCCACGCAACCGGGAGTCCGCTTTGGGCGACCCAGTCACTGACGAGGGTGGTCTTGCCAAACCCGGCGGAGGCGGAGATGAGGGTCAACTTGTGACCTGAACGGAGACCTTTGTTTAGTTGCTCGATCAGGCGCGGACGGGGAACAGTGTCGGGCCGGGGTGGGGAGATGTATAACTTCGTTGCCAGGATCGGTGCGGGCATAGCTTGATTATAATGCTGCAACCTCCACCTTCCGTTTTGCGATGATGCCACAGTGATAATAACATTTCCTTTTTAAACCCTTGTTTTACATAACGATATGCCTCGACGATTTGTCGAAGGGGTATATCCAGTCAATGACCGGTTTGAGTTTGCTGATTTCGGTCAGGTCTTTGAACAGTAGCAGGTTTTCACGCTTCTGGCCGCCACTGACACATCGCAGCACGCTGAGTAAATGATTCCCCCATGAGATGATGGCATGGCGGCATCATCCCGATATGAAAACAGCCACCGCCCGGGCGTTGCGAAATTGCATCACCTCCACGACGCGCATGACCGCGTTGCAGAGCTAACTCTACTTTCCCAGCAAATCATTCACCAAGTTGACCGCGCGACTGGCGTCGAGGGCGAAACCATCGGCTTCGATCTGTTGGGCATAGGTCTCAGTGACGGGTGCGCCGCCGACTATCACCTTGATATTCCTTCGCAAACCTGCAGCATCCAGTGCGTCAATGGTCGTTTTCATGGAGGGCATGGTGGTGGTTAACAATGCGGACATGCCGATCACGTCCGGCTTAAGTTCCATTGCCTTCTTCACAAATTCCTCAGCGGGGACGTCCACCCCAAGATCTATGATCTCGTAGCCTGCGCCTTCCAGCATCAGCCCGACCAGATTTTTCCCGATATCATGCAGGTCGCCTTTGACTGTGCCCATCACCACCCTGCCGCTCGATTTCTTCTCCGCCTGTTGTAAATGCGGTTTCAGGATTGCCATTCCGCTTTGCATGGCGCGCGCCGCGATCAACATCTCAGGCACGTAATATTCCCCCGCCTCAAAGCGAACTCCCACTTCGCGCATTGCCGCGATCATGCCGTCGTTTAGGATGATGTTTGGGTCAAGCTCTGCATCCAACGCAGACTGCACGTTGGCTTTCACGCCTTCAAAATTTCCTTCTAACACCGCCTCGAATAAATTCTGTAAAACCTGTTCCATCTTCATTCTCCTTATCAGTTTAGTCCAATTCAGCCAGGACTGCCTTCATGTATTTTTCGATTTCCGCGGCGGTGCCTAGGGACATGGCTTGACTGGCGATCTCCCGCGCTTTGTCGTCGGTCAATTTGCCAATCAGGTGTTTGGCTTCGGGGATGGCGCGCGGGTTCATGCTGAACTCGTCCAAGCCGAAGCCGAGCAGGATCGGGATGGCTTTGGTCATGCCCGCCAGTTCGCCGCACATGCCCACCCATTTCCCTTTGGCATGACCGGCTTCGATGGTCTGCCGGATGAGGCGCAGCACGGCGGGATGCAGCGGCTGGAACAGCGCAGCGACTTTCGCGTTGCCGCGGTCCACCGCCAGCGTATATTGCGTCAGGTCGTTGGTGCCGAGACTGAAAAAATCCGAGGCTTCGGCGAGCACATCCACCAGTACCGCGGCAGCGGGAGTCTCGACCATGATGCCCACGGGGATGTCCGCGGCAAATTCAACAGAGGCAGACTTGAGGTCCCGCTTGACCGCTTCAACTACATCGCGCGCGCGCCGTAGTTCGTCCAAATCCGAAACCATGGGGAACATGATGCGGGCGCGATGTCCTATGGCGGCGCGCAGAATGGCGCGGATCTGAGTCTTGAAAAGTTCCGGCTCATCCAGGCTGATGCGGATGGCGCGCCAGCCTAGGAACGGATTCAACTCGTCGGGGAATGGCAGGTAGGAGGGCGGCTTGTCACCTCCTATATCCAGCGTGCGGACGATGACGGGGCGACCGGACATCACTTCAAAGATTTCGCGATAGATGCGGAATTGTTTTTCCTCGCTTGGAGGCTGGGTGTCTTCAAGGTAGAGAAATTCCGTGCGGAGCAGACCGATACCCTCCGCGCCATATTCGATGGCATTAAGGGCGGAGGCGGTCTCTCCCACGTTCGCGGCAACTTCCACACGACGACCTTCCGCGGTGCGGGCATCTTTCAACGCGGCAGATTTGAGGATTTGCAACTGTGACTCGCGCTGCGCTTTGATCTGTTTGCAACGCGTGATTGTTTCCTGATTTGGCTCAAGGATCATTTCGCCCGAACGACCATCCATCACGATGAACGCGCCGTTGTAAACGTGATCGAGCAGGTTGATTCCCATGCCGACAATTGCGGGCAGACCCAGCGTGCGAGCCAGGATCGCGCTGTGGGAGGTGAGCCCGCCCTGGGCGGTGATAAAGCCGAGGGTCAATGAGGGATTGAGGCTGGCGGTGTCAGAGGGGGTGAGGTCCTCCGCCAGGATAATGGACGGTTCAGCAACTGCGCCCAGGGCTGTATCCGGCAACCCAAGCAGGATGCGCAGCACGCGGCGACCGACGTCCTTCACGTCCAGAGCACGCGCCGCGAAAAGTTCGTCGTTGACGCTGGCGAGCAGGTCAGCGAGTTCGTCCGTGGCGTTGACCAATGCCTGCTCGGCGGTTTGACCGATCTCCACGAATTCACGGATTTTCCCCTCCAGTGCGGGATCGTAGAGCATCTCCTGGTGAGCCACGAAAATGGACGCTTCCTCTTTGCCTGCCCTTTTTTCGATGGAATCATACAAGCCCTGCAATTCGACGCGCGCGCGTTCACGCGCGGCATCGAAACGCGCCAACTCTTCCTCAGCACTTCCAGTGGCGCGGACCGGGACCGTCAATTCCGCCGGGATGTAACAAAAGACCGGACCGATGGCGATGCCGTCGCTGGCGGGGATGCCCTTGAAACTTTTTTCTGTCATAAATACTTTTGTCTCTTCACACGAAATTAAGTCTCGCCGAAATTGCCTTCGATGAGGGATTTCAACGCCTCCAGCGCGGATTCTGCATTTGCGCCCTCGGTCTGGATGAGGATTTCATGGTCCTTCATGACGCCGAGTGTCAACACCATGATGATGCTTTTTGCGTCCACAAATTTGCCATTCGTCGTCAGGTTTCTCACCTTGATGGTGGAGGAAAATTTGGAGGCGGTTTGCACAAATAACGCGGCGGGACGCGCGTGCAAGCCCACTTTGTGCTTTACTTGTATTGTAGCTTCAGGCATGGTAAATCTATGCTCCTCAAAGGAATGATTGCGTAAAAATCTCTATCCGCTAATCTCCGCGAATGTAAGAAAATGAGCACTCAATACAAAAGCATGGACGGCGACTCAAGCCCGGTCACAAGGTCAGACAGGAAGCGCGCCGCGACGATGCCGTCAATCACGCGGTGGTCGGCGGAGAGGGTGAGCGACAGCACCGGACGGACTTCGATGCGGTCGTTTTCGTCCACCACCATGGGTGTCCGCACGATGCTCCCGACGGCGAGGATGGCGCTTTCCGGGGGATTGATCACGGCGCGGAATTGGCGGATGCCGAACATACCCAGGTTGGAAATGGTAAACGTGCCGCCATGCACATCCTCCAATTTCAGTTTGTTATCCCGCGCCCGGTCTGTAAGTTCGGTCAGACGCAGGTTGATCTCGCTGACGCCCAATTTGTCTGCGCTTTTGAGCACCGGCACGATCAAGCCTTGCGGCGCGGCGGTGGCGACGCCGATGTTCACTTCTTTCCACAGGGAAATCGAATCGCCGTTGAATGAAGCGTTGAGGTATGGGTTGCGAACCAGCGCCCAGGCGACGACCTTGATGATTAGCGCAGTGAGGGTGATGCGCGGTTGCTCCAACTTTTCGGCTTGCGCATTGAATCGCTTGCGGACGTTTTCCGCTTCGGTCATGTCCACGTCCACGGTCAGGGCGATGTGCGGCGACTCTTGGAAACTCTGCTGCATCCGCTCGGCAATCGTGCGGCGGATGCCCGTCAACGGGATGACCTCCGCCTCGTGGATGCCGGGTGCAGGGATCGGTTTCGTCATCTCCGACACATCGGCGGATTGCACGCGTCCACGCGGACCCGAGCCTGCCACTGTTTCGAGGGCGATTCCACTCTCACGCGCGATGCGGCGGGCGGCGGGCGTGGCGGCGACGGTCACGCGCCCAACCGATTTTTTACTCGCGAGGAATCGTTCAACGTCTTCGCGTGTGATGCGCTCGCCTGACGACGTGACTTTGGAGAGGTCCACGCCTTCCTCCTTTGCCATACGCATTGCGACAGGCGTGGCAATGATGGAAGCGGCTTGGGCGGCGGTTTCGGTTTGGGGAACTGGGACAGCCTTGCCCTGAGCACGGTCGAAGGGTTCCGGCTTGGGGGGAAGCGGAGTCGAATTCGCTGGAGGTAAATCCGCAAGCGTCTCCCCTTCCTTCAAGATGTAGGCTATGACCTTAGTCACTGGAACCATGTCGCCGTCCTTGAACAGGATGCGAGCGAGAGTCCCAGTGGCAGGCGCGGGGACATCAATCGCCACTTTTTCAGTTTCCACGGTCAGCACGGTTTCATCGAACTTGATGAAGTCACCCTCTTTTTTGGACCATGCGATGATGGTGGCTTTTTCCTGGTCCATGTCAAACTTCGGCATGATGAATGGGATGGGCATGTTAGAGCGCGCCTCCCACCAGTGCTCGGATCTCGTTCTCGATATCGGCTTCCTGCGGAACAGCGAATTTTTCGAGACCGCGGTTGTAGGGGATGGGGATGTCCCTGCCGCCGAGCCGCCGCACCGGCGCGTCAATGTAATCGAAGGCGGGACTGCCGACGACCGACGCGATGACTTCGCCCGCCCAGCCGCCCGTCTGGCAGGCTTCATGAACTACGAGCAGTCGCCCCGTTTTGACAACCGAATTGATGATGGTTTCGATATCGAGCGGAAGCAGTGTGCGCGGGTCAATGACTTCGATCTCGATGCCGTCCTGCGCAAGACGTTTGGCGACGTTGAGAGTCTTCATCACCATAATGTTGTTTGCAACGACGGTGAGGTCGCGTCCCGCGCGTTTGACCTCCGCCACGCCAATGGGAATTATGTAATCGTCTTCTGGCACGTCGCCTTTCGTTTTGTACAGCGCTTTATGTTCGACAAAGCAGACAGGATTCGGGTCGCGGATGGAAGCGAGCATCAATCCTTTGGCGTCGTACGGCGTGGAGGGATTCACGACCTTTAGCCCTGGGAAGTGCATGAGAATGCTTTCGAGCGATTGCGAATGCTGAGACGCCGCGCCGGTGCCAGAACCGCCAGGCATTCGGACAACGATGGGGACGCTGGTGCGCCCGCCGAACATGAAGCGCATCTTGGCGGCTTGATTTGCGATCTGGTCGAGCGCGAGCAGGACAAAATCCATGAACATGATCTCGGCGACGGGACGCATTCCCAGCAGGGAGGCGCCAACCGCGGTGGCGACAATCGTCGCTTCGGAGATGGGCGTCTCGCGCACGCGTTCGGGACCGAATTCGTCCAACATGCCGTGCGTCAACCCGAAGGCGCCGCCATATACACCGATGTCTTCGCCGATCAAGAAGACGGACTCGTCGCGTTTCATCTCTTGCCAGAGCGCCTGACGGATTGCTTCGAGATAGGTCATTTCAGGCATAGACGTATTCCATCAGAGTCGAGATGTCGGGATCGGGAGAGGCTTCGGCATATTCCACCGCTTTGAGTATGACCTGTTCCGCCTGCGCATTCACCTCCCGCGCCTGTTCTTCGCCAAGGATCTCGGATCGAAGCAGACATTTGGTGAAACGCATAATGGGATCGCGATTCTGTTTCCAATCTTCGATCTCTTCCTTCGGGCGGTACAAGTTGCGATCGCTCTTGGAATGACCGAAGTAACGATAAGTCATCGCCTCCACAAAATAGGGACCACTTCCCGCGCGGACGTGTTCAGCGGCATTCTTCATGGTTTCGTATACCGCAATCACATCGTTGCCGTCCACGGTTGACCAGGGAATTCCGTACGCTTCGGCGCGCTGGGCGATCGGCAATTTTGCCACGACGCGCTCCACGTCCATCGACATGCCGTATTTGTTGTTCTCGCAAATGTAAAGAACGGGTAATTTCCATAAACTCGCCATGTTCATGGCTTCGTGGAAGACGCCCTCATTGGATGCGCCATCGCCAAAGATGCAGACGCAAATCTCCTTGCGCCTCTGCATCTGGAGGGCGAGTCCCACGCCTACCGCTTGTGGGATTCCGCCTCCGACGATTCCATTCGCGCCCAGGTTGTTGGATTGAAAGTCCGCGATATGCATTGAACCGCCGCGTCCGTGGTTGTAGCCCGTGTCCTTGCCCAGGAACTCTGCCATCATCATGTTGACATCCGCGCCCTTGGCGATGAAGTGACCGTGCCCGCGATGATGGTTGATCAGGTAATCGTCGGTTTGCAAGGCCAGACGCGTGCCCGCCGCCACCGCCTCCTGCCCAGCCGAGAGATGCATCGTGCCGTGGACTTTTCCCTCCGCGTAGAGTCGATCAGCTGTATATTCGAAGTGGCGGACGGTACACATTGTCCGATACAAACCGATCAACGTTTCATCGGATAACCCCAGCCGTCTTACGCGCTCGTTAAAATCATCCTGTATAATATTTTCCTTCACCTTTGGTTTCGCCATGAAAGCCTCGATTATTTTTCATCCGCCATGTCGAGCACTTTTCTGGCGGTTGGAGTATCCGTCACCAGCACGTTGACATACCCGCCACGCAACGCGCCGAGAATTGCCTCCACTTTACCTTCGCCGCCCGCCACACCCAAACGGATCGGGATGGACAGCAAATCCCTGCGGCGGATCGTCATCAGGCGGCGCGTAAATTCCTCGCAGGCAGGCTGACCGTGGATGTCGAAATGCAATCCACAAACATCGCCGATGCCGCCTTCGCGCCGCAAATCCTTCAACTCCTGAAGTGAAACATAACCCGCCAGATAAAAGCTGGAAAATTCGGGCAATGTTGTACCGACCCCCACCAGCGCCACGTCCGTTTTTCTGCCCGCCTTGACCGTCTCTTGGATGCTCTTTGTTTCCAACAGGGAAGCCACCATTTGGTCGTCCTTACAAACGTATGGCGCGTTCAGGTAATACGCGTCCCCGCCCACTTTTTCCGAAAGGCGCGATACCAGATCGTGGCCGTCATATTCCATGTTGCGAACGCCCATTGCGCCGACCAATTGCACAACGCGCATCGGAATCGATTCGGAGGTTTCGAAGGCGTCCACGGTTGCACTGATGGACGTGCCCCATGCCAGACCGAGGGTTATATCCGATGCGACGAAGCGTTTCAACAGTTGCGCCCCTGCGTTTCCCAGCGCGCGTACGAGACGCTCGCCCTCTGCTGGAGCCGTCACTGCAAAGGCGTCCTTCAAATCAAAACGTTCGATCAACGCTCGTTCCAGGTCAGGGTCCGATTTTGCGGCGCGCCGAATGCGGATCTCCACGATGCCACCCTGCCGCGCCTCCGTCAACATCCGCGAGATCATCGAACGCGTCACACCCACGGCTTTGGCGATCTCGGACTGGTTCTTATCTTCCAGGTAATACATCTCTGCGACATCCGCCAGCAGACTGGCGCGGTCCTGGGTGGCTCGTTTATCCTTCATACATTCCTTCCAATAAATATTTATACTGCTACGCGAGGCAGAACGCGGACCAACACATTCATGAACACATCCATCTCGGCTTCCGTGGTGAACATGCCCAGCGAGATGCGCAATGTCGCTTCGATCTGTTCGCGCGACAGCCCCATTGCGGTCAGCACGTGCGAAGGCTCGATGGATTTCGAGTTGCAGGCGGATCCCAGTGAGACGGCAACGCCTTCATTGCTCAGGCGTATTTGCAGCATCTCCGCGTCTGTGCCAGGGAAACTAACGGAGATGACGTGCGGCGAGGTCGTATCTTCCAATCCATTCACGGTCACATCCAGACCGGGAGCCTGTAACCCATCCACCAGGTATTTTCTCAGCCCTGTGAGCCGCGCGTGCTCCCCGGCGCGATGTTCTCGGATGAGTTTCATCGCTGCACCCAAGCCCACAATGCCGGGCACATTTTCGGTTCCTGCGCGGCGCGCACGTTCGTGAGATCCGCCAAAGAGCATCGGGAATAATTCAATTCCCGAACGGACGTACAATGCGCCAACGCCTTTCGGTCCATAGATTTTGTGCGCCGAGAGCGAGAGCAAATCCGCGTTTAACTCGTCCACATCCACATCGAACAAACCGACCGCCTGGACGGCATCGGTGTGAAAGAGGATGTTGTGTTCGCGGGCAATCTTCCCGATCTCAGAGACCGGCTGGATTGAGCCAACCTCGTTGTTTATGGACATGATTGAGATCAGTTTGGTTTGGGGACGGATCGCCTTTTGAACATCTTCAGAATTCACCAAGCCGTGTTTATCCACCGGCAGATATGTCACGGCATATCCCTCCTGCTCGAGGCGATGCGCGGCGTGCAGGACGGCATGATGCTCAATGGCTGAGGTGATGAGATGAGCTTCTTTGGATGGGAACAGTTTGAGGATTCCGAAGAGAGCGAGGTTATCCGCCTCGGTCGCCCCGCTGGTGAAGATGATCTCGTCCTGGCGACATCCGATCCCGCCAGCAACGTCCGCCCGCGCCTGATCCACAAGTCTCTGGGCATCCTTCCCCGCCCAGTGCAGGCTGGAGGGGTTGCCAAAGTTGGCATCCAAAGCCTCCAGCATCCGGTTCCGCACGTTCGGGTGGACCGGGGTTGTTGCACAGTAATCCAGGTAAATTCGATGACTCATACAATCTCCGATAAAGTCACTGAGGCACATACTGAATGGTTACATGATGTAATCAGCCCGTATCTGTTTCAGTATTTTTTCGAGGGTGGCTGGGTGCATGGGGTCGCCGATCAACGGCTTGATGTTGATGACCGGACAGCCCGCCTCCGCTTCGGCGAAGGCTGGCAGCAGTTGCAGGATCAGATTCGAGCGCGGAGGAAAGCTGTATTCACCCGCCGCAAGGTGCGTGACGACCTGACAATCGAGTCCATGCTTCTCGAAGAATTCGGTGAGTTGTTCTGCCACAATCATCACCCGGTTGGAGCAATGTCCGCCGACCACACAAACTTTATATTTCATGTCTGCTTCTCGATCTTTCCTGGAAGGGTGGGTGGCTTCCGCCCAGTTTAGTAAAGCGGAAGCCACCTCTCTATTTAGTTGTAGGTTTAGCTGAACAATCCGAACAGCCTCTGGATGAAGAAGCCGAGGATGTCGCCGCCCATATCCCAGCTAGCCAATTTCAAGCCTTGTGAAATCTGCTCGCCGTACTGCCCCATCATTTCGAAGGCGGCAGTGTGTGAATCCACGGTCAGCGTGGAGAAGTACATGAACGGGATCGAGTAGAGCAGGATTACAATCACGGTCTTGATGACGTTACCCTTGGTATAAGGCACCACTGCGCCCGCCCAGAACGGAATGACCGCCAGCGAGGCGATGGGGAGCATTTGCACGCCAGGCAATACCGCTGCCAGCAGAACACACAGCGGGAACAGGATGACGGAGGATGCCATCACCGCCGGGTGACCGAGGAGGACGGCGCAGTCCACCGCGACGAAGATCTCGCGATCCTTGAAGCGTTCGCGCATGTACTGGACGATGGACATGGTGATCGGCACGATGCCTTCAGCGATGATCGAGACCATGCGGGGCAGGACGACCATCATGGTTGCCACTTGCATTCCCAAGCCGAGCCACTGCTGGACGTTATAACCCGCGGCGATACCAATGATAAAGCCCAGAATGAGACCCAGGATTGCGGGTTCACCGATCAGCCCGAAGCGTTTCTTGATGCCTTCGGGGGAGGCGTCCCAATCCTTGAGACCGGGAATGCGGTCCAGCACCCAGACCACGGGCATGGCGAAGAGGCTGGCTTGCACCGTCGTACCGCAAGGCACGCCGATGCCCGGCATGTCGTTGAACTCTTGATATTTCTTGGCGGTCAAGTCGCTCATGAGACTGCCCAACACCAGGTAGAGCACACCTGCCGCGATACCCAACACCACGTTCCCGCCGGTGAGAGCCCAGACGAAGCCTGCCAATGCAGAGCCGTGCCAGTAGGACCACACATCCGTCCACAAGGTCTTGGTGAGTTTCAACACCACCATAAGCACGTTGATCACCAGGATCGAAACCACCAGTCCTGCGACACCTGGCCAGCCCCAGGCGATGCCTGCGTCGGCCCAGTTGACGTCCACATAGGATTTCTCGATGCCCATATTGGTCGCCAGTGCCTGAACGGCCGGCTGCAGGGCAGAGATGATCAGGTTCACCACCAGGAACAAGCCCGCCAGACCGACACCCGTGGTGACACCACCGCGCACGGCTTTGGCAAATCCAACGCGGAAGATGAGACCCAGAATGATCAGGACAATCGGCACGATCACGGTGGAGCCCAGTCCCAGGAACCAGGCAACAGCGTTTTGTAGAATTTCCATTTTGTATTCTCCTTGAGATCTTATTTGTGGCCGGAAAACCTCCGGCTACTTGCTTTTGACTATGTCGACGATCTTTTCCAGTAGTACGTTCTTTTCTTCCTGCGAGCCGATCAGGAAGGGCATGCCTTGGATGACCGGAACATCGAAGGTACGGAAGATCTTCATCATCGAAACGATTAAGACCAGGTCGCTGCGCGTCAGATAGCCTTCGATGTCAGCCATCAGAATTCGCTTGACCTCCACGTCTGCAAACCCCTCCTTCGCCATGCGCTCACGAATCGTATCCTCCGCAATCGTGGAGGTGTTGATGCCCGCGCCGCAGGCTACGACGATCAATTTACCCATATCTTCCTTCTGCCTCCTTTCATACAAAATTCGCGACCATCGGAATGAATCAGTTGAAACATCTCCAGCGACCTGCCTCCTTTCATACAAAATTCGCGACCATCGGAATGATTCAGTAGAAACATCTCAAGCGACCTGCCTCCTTCTCGAAAACAAACCATTGCCTGATTCCTCAACCCAGGCGGAGTTCACGCCTGAGCCAGGTTTCGACCCCCTGCAGATTGGCTTGTTCCCGTAATTCAACTAATTTTTCAGGCTGACCGAACAACTCGGCCAGATTTCTCAACGTTTGGATCTGCTCCTCCGGATCACGGTTCGCCAGCATGAAGACAACGCTCACCTCCAGGCCTTCATCCGGATCCGCCATATTTTGGAATATCACCGGCTGACGCATCATCGCCACCCCTAAAGTGGATCGGTGGACTCCTTCGGAATCCGCGTGGGGAAAGGCGATACAGAACGGCTTTGTCGGCAGCCCAGTGGGATGATGCAGTTCCCGTTCCCAGGTCTGCGCGCCGTACTCTGCGGTGACAAGTCCCTGCGCATGCATCCTCATAGCCAACAGGTCAATGACTTCACGGGCGTTCTGCGCCTGTACATCGAATGCGATCAAGGCTTCGTTGAATTCCAGCGTCATGGTTTCTTTTGTCCGTAACGGTTGTGGTAATAATCAAAGGAAGCAGTCGCCTGTTCTTTGGATAATATGACAGGCTTGCCTATCGCACATGCAATGAAATAGGTGCGCGCTGCTTCTTCCAGCGTCACCGCGCGTTCGAGGGCATGTTCGAGCGTCCCGCCGACGGTGATTGGTCCGTGGTTGCCGAGCAGGACGGCGTATCCGTTCCGCATCGTCTCGACAGGCAGGATGGAGAATTCGGGATCTTCCACGCTCAAATAACGCGTCACCGGCACGGGCTGACCGAACCAGTCCGCCATCGTCTCGGTGATGACCGGTATGGGTTGGTGCACAACTGAAAAAGCGGTTGCATGTGGAGAATGGGTGTGGACCACCGCGTAAATCTCATCCGGTCGGGCGCGCATGAAACCGGTCCACAGGTTGAGCGCTACGGATGGGCGAAATTTGCCCTCGACAAGATTCATATCCATATCGGTGACGATCATGTCGTCCGGGGTGAGGCGTTCGTAGTCCAATCCGCTGGGGGTGACGACCACGTATCCTGTCTCAGGGTCGCCCGCGCAGACTGTCCCTCCCGCCATCCACACGAGGTTGTACTTCGGCAGAAGCAGGGCAGTCCGCAGAACCTGAGCGCGCAATTCTTCGAGGATCATTTCAATGGATACTTTCCAAGTTCGTGCCCGGCTTCGAAAAAAGCGAGCATGTTCTCGAGCGGGATGTCGTTGCTGAAATTGTGGGCAGGCGCTAGAATGTAACCGCCGCCCTCGCCCATCTGCTCGATGCGCAGACGCACCTCCCGGCGCACGTCTTCAACTTTCCCGTTGTTGAGAACCGTCTTCACATCCACGCCGCCCTGGAAGGTGAGGTCTTTGCCAAAGTCGCGTTTCAACTCGACCGGGTCCATGCCGCGCAGATGCCCCTCGATGGGATTGAGGATCTCGAAGCCCGTCTCGATCAGGTCAGGGATGAACTTTCGGATCGCGCCGTCGTTGTGCAGCAGCACCTTCGCGTTGGGCGCTTTCTTCTTGATCATATCGATGGATTTTTTATATCGCGGCTTGAAGTATTTGGCATACACCGTCGGGTTGAACATGGGACCGGCGTTCGTGCCGTAATCATCCGCCATTTCAACGACCTGCACATACGGTCCGACCACGTTGAGAAAGGCATCATAGAAACCGTCCAGCACCTCCGCAAGTTTGCCGAGCAGATAATCGAAAATGTGCGTATCCATCACGGTGAGGAGCAGGGCATTTTCCATGCCGACCAGCGCGCGGGTCATTTCCCACAGGTTGCCGTAGACCGGGCGGTGCGCGACAAGGGCGAAATTGGTGTTGTAATATAGGTGTTCCACTTCTTCCTTTACCCCCTCCAAGCGAACTGGGTCGTACGGATCGGGCCATGGATAATTCTCGATCTTTTCGATGGACAAATCCTTGCCCAATGGCGCGCCATGCAGGTCGTAGTAACCGGAGACCAACCGGTGGGTGATACCCCACTCGTCCACAAACTCCTGGAATTCCCCGATCATCGAATTGGCGACGTAATTCTTCGGCGGGCGGATGTGGATGAAGCGGAAGTCGGTCCCGAGTTTGTCGAGGATGGGGTTGTAATCCGGCGTGGTGTAGAAGCCCACCAGCGTGCGCCGCGGCACATCCTGCACCCCGAAGTGATCCCGAAGCAGAACGTATCTCTGCTCCGTCAGGTGATTGGCTGACCCTCCCAGGGTGATCGGAACGCGGTCCGGTTCCTTGTGGTTCAAGGCAGCCGTGACGCGCTCACGCGGCGTCAATGATCCAGACATGAAAATCTCCTACATTCACACTTATGAATTGATAATCACATATGTGAATTATAGGGTATTTGGATGGCGCCTGTCAACAGGTTTCACAAAGTCATGACAAATGTCATACGATTTCACAAATCGGGATTGACGACCATTTTGACCACCTCACCCGCCATCATACGCTTCAGCGCCTGCTCCACCTGATCCAGCGAAACCTCCCCGCTCAACAGCGGAGCGACATTGACCGACCCGGAGACAATCAGGTCGAACGCCTCGCGCGCCTCTGCCGCCGTCCCGCCATGCATGTTGAGCAGGTCAATCTCACCGTAGTGGACGCGAGCTGCGTCCACCGCGACCTTTGTTCCGCTTGGCAAGCCGCCAAACCACAGCACCCGTCCGCCCCGCCGGACTGCCTCCACTGAAGTTTCCCACGTGGACTTGGTTCCGGCGCACTCGATGACCAGATCCGCGCCGAAACCGTGCGTCAGCTCGCGGACTGTTGTCAATGCATCCTGTTCCTTCGCATTCACCAAATGCGTGGCACCAAGTTCTTTCGCCACCGACAGCCGCGCCGGACTGTGACCGATGGCGATCACCTGACCTGCCCCGGAGCGCAACAACAACTGGATGAATATCAAACTGATCGGTCCGCCCGCGCCAAGGATTGCCACTGTTTCTCCCGGCTGTACCGCCACCTTGTGCCAGCCATGCACCACCGTGACCAGCGGCTCCAGCAACGCTGCATGAGCATACGGGATGTGAGCGGGGATCTCGAACGTTGTTTTGCGCACTATAGAAGCCGGGATGATCATGCACTCTGCGAATGCGCCGAAGTTGTATACCAGGTTCTCGCACAAGTTTCCCTGTCCGCGCTGGCAGTAATAACATTCCCCACACTCGGCAAAGACGTTTGCCGTGACGCGCATTCCTTCATAGAATTGCGTCACCCCTTTCCCAACCTTCACCACATCCCCTCCGAACTCGTGACCAAATACGAACGGCGGCGGGAATTTGGGATGCCCGCGCCGGTAGGTTTTCACGTCCGTACCGCAAGTGGTCGCCGCTCGAACTTTGACCAGAAGCTCCCCCTCCTTCGGCTCGGGAATGGGAAGACTCTGCAACTCGATTTGCTCTGGTCCGAGATAGACCGCCGCACGCATTTCTTTTCTCATGTTTCCTCCGCCTTGAATGACTGGTGTTGCATATTGCGTATCAAGGCATGATCCGAATCCAGACCGCCCCGCTCACAGTTCGGATCTGCAATGCGCCGTCGCCTGCCCCAAATTTTCCGTCGCACCAGCGCGTGGATGAATTGATGCCAGATAACATGCAAGCCATGTCGCCGCTGGTGGATTGCGCGGAAAGCGTCAGCGTGGAATCCGCTTCGAGAGTCACATCCACAGGTCCATGGTCGGTTTCGAGGCGGACATTGTCGCCCGCATGAATCAAGCCGGTGAAGTTAATCGTTCCCATGATCGTCGAGACGCCAATATCCCCATTCACGCCATCGAAAGTCAACAAGCCGTAATTTCCAACGACGCTGATAATTCCCGCGCTGTTCTTCGCGGTCACACCCCCGCGGTTGGAACGCGCCGTCACCATCCCTTGAACATCTTCGATCAAAATGTCGCCCGAAACCGAAGCTGCTTCCACCTCACCCGTGTAATCACGCACTATTATGGAGGCAGAGTCGGTCTTGATTGTCAACGCGACATTATTTGGAATGCCAATCTCCAAATGAATCGGTGGATTCGAAGATCGCTTTCCTGTGTATTTGATAACATACTGGATTTGATCGTTCACCGTCGTCACGTTATATTCGGTTTGATCGGGGGAGAGTGTTTGACCAGCAACGCTCACATGCCCCTCTTCGCCGCCGTGAACGGTCACCAAGCCCATGTTGAGGTGTATTAACACAGATTGACCTTCAGCTATTTGCGAAACGCGAACTGGCAGTTGAATGGGCGGGTTCCCAGACGCGCAGGCGAAGAGAAACAGGCACAGGGGGACGGAAACGATTTTTTTCACGACTGGATGATGATGAGACTAAGTTTACCTCATCATCATCTTCGGTCTGTATTGCAGCGCATCCGCCAGGTGCGGTGATTCAATATCCTCTCCCTGTCATATCCGCAATCGTTCGCGATAAATCCAGGATGCGATGATAGTCGCGCACCGACAATTTGAGTTGACCCTTGTACAGCACAATGCTGTCACCCGCATCAGGCCTTGATATGCGCGGGCATAAGATCTGGTCGCTGGTGGATGACTTCGAATGGGAATATGGCTTTTCCAAACGCTTCGGCCTGACCCATACCGACTATGTCACCCAGAAGTGTGTCGCCAAGAATTCAGGGGAGTTGTATGCAGATGTCACTCGGAAAAAGGGGGGGCTGAACGAACCAAGCGAATAAAAAGGCTCTTCGTGATAAACTTTCTAAATGACCACCGTGACCGCCCAAGCGTTTTCTAATATCGCCTTCACTAAATATCGATTGGCAAGACTCCATTGAACTAACCGCAAGGTTTGTTTTGGGGAAAACTTGTCTCAAGTTGATATGTTTTTTTCAGCCAAACAAAATAAACAACCGTCATGAGACCCAGAGCGGGGCAGGCTTTACAGTTTACCCTGTTTTTTTACCTAAGTGCCTATCGTGCTGATTGGGAATCTTCGGTTGCCTAATGAAATCGATATTGATCAGGAGGCATTTATTCCTCTAACGCCAAAGCGATAGCCTGTTCGGGTGACATCGCGTAGCCCTCCGACCATGCGGAGGCATAAACTTCCTCTACAAGTTGAGTACGCGCCTGGGTGATCGAGGCAGCATAGTCCCTCTGATAGGTCGGCGGGAGAGGCTCGTTGATCGCTTCACGCCAAGACGCCGCCGCGCCCCAAAGACGCGCTGCTCGCTTCGCATCCCCCAGCGCCGCGGCAACCAATGCCAGAGCTTCCAGCGAGAACGGTGGGCCGAACTTATTTCCTGAATTCAGATAAAGGGACAGGGATTCTTTAAACATTCCTGTTGCACGCTTGTAATCAGCGCGCAGACGCACCACATCTGCCAGACCGCCAAGCGACCAACCCCTCAGGTAATCATCCCCCAACTCCTGGGTAAGGTGCAGACTCTCTTCCCAGCTTGTGGCAGCGCGCTCCATATCTCCCATCCTGAACCACGTATCGCCCAACCAGAGGAGTGCGTAGGCGATCTCCCAACGCTCGCCAGTTGCCCGAAGCAGGCGCAAACTCTCTTCGAGCGACTCTATTGCCTCCTCTTCCTTGCCGCCCCAGTGAAGGCTTGCGCCCAGGTCAGCAAGTACTAGGCCTGCGCCTCGGTCGTCTCCAATTTCTCGATATAACTTAATGCTTGATTCTGCAAAGGCTTTGGCTCGAATGTAATCGCCTGAACCGGTTGCCAGGATGGAGGATGCGCGCAGCGCTTTGGCCCGCTCTTTGCCATGGGTGCCGATGCCAGAGGCAAGGATCTTCTCCAGCCATAGATTGCCTTCACTTAGATGACCCTTATTGTGCCAGAACCATGCCAGCGCCCCTGCCATTTTCAGTCCCGCTTCGATTTGATTGCTTTCCAGCGACCATGCCAACGCGACCCGCAAGTTATCATGGTCCAACTCCAATCGATTCTTCCAGTCCTGCTGCCCGACACCAAATAAGTAAGGCTCTGTCTCTTCCGCGACGCGCAGGTAGTGATTAAGATGACGATCCTGGATCAAGTTCGATTCTCCGGTCTCATTCAGTTTATCTCTGGCATACTGACGGATTGGCTCAAGAAACCGGTAACGAGGTTGATCCTGCTGTTCGACGAGCAGCAGTGATTTGTCCACGAGGCGTGAAAGCGCATCGAGGATCGATTGATTGGAATCCAGAAGCGCCACGGATTCGAGCGCCTCTAATGTAAAACCACCAGCAAAGACTGAAAGTTGTCGAAAAAGTTCTCTTTCCGTTTCTGTCAGCAGCTCATAGCTCCAATCCAGGGCCGCGCGCAATGTTTGTTGTCGTGAGGCCGCGATCCGGCTACCGCTGGTTAACAAGGCAAAACGGTCATCGAGCCGTGCGGCGATTTGCTCTATGGATAACGTCTTGACGCGCGCGGCAATCAATTCGATGGCTAATGGCAATCCATCGAGTTGTGAGCAGATGGATACGACAGCCCGGATGTTTTCGGGGTTCAATGCGAAATCGGAACGAGCTGCGCGGGCACGCTCGGCAAACAGGGCCAGCGCTGGAAACTCCGAAACGGTTTCTACGTCAATAATGGAGTATTCTTTTGGCATATCCAGTGCAGGGACCGAATAAAGCCATTCACCCGGGATTCCCAGCGCTTCGCGGCTGGTAGTGAGAATTTTTAAGCGGGAGCAGGCCGATAGGAGGGATGAGGCGAGCCGAGCCACATCCTCGATCAGGTGCTCGCAATTATCCAACACAAGCAGCATGCGTTTGTTCCCAATGCCCTCGATGAGATGTTCCTCGGGAGACAGGTTATTCTTTTCAATATATCCAAGCGCTTGTGAAATGGCAGAAGGTATCAAAGATGGTTGATCCAGCGGGGACAGCACGACGAAGAAAACGCCATCGGAGAATTCATCCAGTGACCTGCTTGCCGAAGCGATACTCAGGCGCGTCTTCCCGATTCCCGGCGCGCCAATCAAGGTAACCAGGCGGATATCTGGATTGGTCAAATAGTCGTGGATCGCTGTAATATCCTTATCCCGTCCAATCAAGGAGGTAAAGGTTGCCGGTACATTCGAACGGGAACGCTGGGCTATTGCAGTGTGTGTTGAGATGCGCCAGGGGGCCTCTTCATCCCCCAGGCTAGGGGTAGAACTCCAGTCGCCACGCGCGAACCGCAAAAAGGCTGTTCTTTCAGTTAGGGGGATCTTGAAGATTTCAGCCAGCAGCCCGGCAATTTGCGCTGAGGGACGCCGTTCCTCTTCTTCAAGTTTCCGGATCATTGACACGGAACACCCGACGCGGTCAGCCAGGGCTTCGCGAGTGAGATCGAATGCTTTTCTCTTGAGCCTGAGCCAAGAGCCGAAAGAGTGTTGTTCCTGCATCAATTTCTAAATAAATAGATTCGCTTTAGATTAAAAAGTGGCACTTTTTGTGGCACTTAGTGCCACCAAACCGGAGAGCCGATTTGCTAAAGTATGGACATCGTAGAGACCGACTCAGGTTTCTGAAACATTATAACTGGTTGAACCAAAAAGGAGATCAAAATGTTCAAAAATAGTTTTCTTGTTGTCCTTGGAGCTCTATCCCTGTTATTGGTCGCGATGGCGGTTTCGTTCCCGCTCTCCAACTCATCAACATTGGTTGAGCGCGGCCGAACTGCTGACGCGGCGCGCTGGACCGCGATGGGAGAGTACTACGGGGAGTTGGAAGAATCCCCGCTTCAACGCAGCCGGGCTGCCGATGCCGCGCGCTGGATGGCGATGACGGAACGCTATCAAAGCACGGAAGGAGCGGAGAACCTTTCACGCGGTCAAGCCGCCGATGCATCCCGCTGGACGGCAATGGCCAACTATTACCAGCAAGTGTTTGGAAAGTAGACATGGTTCGGACCATTCAGGTTCTCTGATGGGTAAGTGCCTCTTCTCCTCAACTTCTTCCCAAACATATGTCGGCGGTCCTGCACTGGTATCTAACCAGTGCAGGACCGGAAAAAGTTTTCCATGAACGGAGATTAAAATGTATACCAATCATTTATTCAATTTTTGGGTCGCCACAACGTTGTTCTTGGCAGCAGGTTGCGCGCCGAGGACTGAACCGACACTGGCGAGTGACCCGGGTGCTGCGCCGGGCGCGTCGCCGACATTCATTTCCACTGAGGAGCCCACGCTTGTGCCAACTGTCACGCCACAACCCGCGCCAACAGTGCCCGCAATCGACCCTGAATCCAATTTCCCCACCGGGAAATTTCTATGGCCCGATGGCAAAACGTATTTCTTGTTTACTCAGGATGGAAGATGGACCCATACGGATGGAAAGGATCCTCTTAATATGGGTAGATTCAAAGTGGAAGGCGACACTTATATCCAGATATCCAATCTCCATTGCCCGGGTCCAATGAGTTTTAAATTCACGTTTGACGGCGCGAATCTTACCTTTAACCTTACCGAGCAGAGCCGGAACGATCCCTGTGGCGACAGGAAAAGCTTCTACGACAATGTAACTTACACGCTTATACCGTAATACATTTGAAGAGAAAGCCTCGCGAATTCTCATCGCGAGGCTTTCTCTTCAATCGACATCCCCGCCCGCATCATGTAAACTCCCTACATGGACATTGACCCTTGACCTCTACCGTCACGAAGTCTGCGTTTCGACCAATGACTGATCGGGTAATGCGAGGTTATTGAACTCATGGCACAAGGCGCAGGTAATAAGGATATTGCCGATAAACTGGTGATAAGCGGCAAGACGGTCAGCAACTATATCACCAATATCTTTAGCAAATTACAGGTAGCAGACCGGGCTCAGGCTGTTCTTCGCGCTCGCGATGCGGGTCTTGGAAATAAACGCAATTGAATGTATTTGACTGGTTGAATTGGTACTTTTCATGCGTTGCAAACCCAGGAGTGGTATCATCACTCCATGACGATAGCAACTGCCCAAGCGTTTTCTAATATCGCTTTCATCAAATTTACATTGGCAAAACTCGATTGAACTAACTGCCAGGTTCATTGTGGCGAAAAAATCATCTTTATTTGGTACGCTTTCTTTCCAGGCAACCAAGCAAAACACACTATAAATGAGTCTAAGTTTATAAATTCATGAATTTCTTGTATAAATTGCTTGCAAACATATGGAACATGAGGATATTCACTCGAAAGTTAGATTACCTCCAATAATAGACTGTTCAAACTAGCACGGGAGTCCGCTCTGGGCGACCCATTCGCTGACGAGGATGGTCTTGCCAAAGCCGGCGGAGGCGGAGATGAGCGTTAGTCTGCTCCCTTTTGCCAACCCCTCATTCAACCGCTCGATCAGGCGCGGGCGCGGGACAACACCGGGCCGGGGCGATGGGATATATAGTTTCGTGGGTAGAATCGGAGCAGACACAGACCCATTATGATTCCGCACCATTTACCACACATGACTGTTCTGCAAGTTGGCAATTACACTTTCTTGGCAAAAAAGCCATGAGCGTCTACTTCTTGACCATGCAGTCGGCTTTTGTGGCTAGATCTGAGCAAACGTCTTTACAGGCAATACGGGCTGAGCTTGTTCATCTCATGCACGGGGTTGTACCAACTAAACTCTTCGTTATTGCTGAAGTAGTAGCAGGTTGCGCCGTTCGGAGCCATGGCAACGGTGATGCCGCCTTACTCTGAGATATCATGTTCTTTCCCTTTATTGTGATTGAATACCAACCCTCTCCGCTGACCTCCTTTATTGATTGTTGATGTGATGGAATTGCAATTTTCCCAGCTGATCAAAACCGCCTTTAGCAGTGCCCTGATTTTCATAGATCGGGAACTTATGCCCCGAGTCGCGTAGTTGTTTGAGGGTTTGCGCAAGACCCAGCGTGCCAAATTCACGCGTACGCGTGGTGTGATCGAGATCGAGCATTTCCGTCATAAAAGTTTGATTCGTGCCAGCCTGCTGCAGGATGCGCCCATCAGGATCAATGATCGTGGAGCGCCCGCCGCCCCAGGTGCCGATGCCGTTCACACTGACAAAATAGCATTGATTGAACAATGCATTCGCGCGCGCCATCACCAATTCCAATTCGCGATCAGAGGTGGGAGTTAACGTCGGTTGAATGATGACTTCCGCGCCCATCCATGCCAGCGTGCGCGAGACTTCGGGGAACCACATGTCGTAGCAGATGCATAAACCGAATCGCCCCACATTCGGAATATCGAAGACACAAAACTGATCGCCCGGCGCAGTCCCAGCTTCATAAGGCAGCCACGGAAACATCTTGCGATATTTCGCTACGATGTCGCCATCAGGCGAGATCACCACCGAGGTGTTGTACATCTTGCCTTCATGCATCTCCCACATCGAGCCGGGCACGAGCCATTGCCTGGTCTTGTGCGCCAGCTCACAGAGCCGGTCTGTTTGCGGTCCGGGAACGGGTCCGCTATTTTTCTTCCACCAGTCCACATCCACAGGCGTTTTAAATTGTACCAACCCCGGCACCACCAGTTCGTGATACACCACCATGTTGATCCACGGCATCTGTTTACGGATGTTCAACGCCACGTCTGCCATCTTCTCGAACGTGCCGTCCATATCCCAAGCTTCCACAGACATTTGCACACCGGCGATTCCGAATAAACGAGTCATAATCTTCTCCGACGATTAAGTTGTTTCCACAAAATGACAGGCGACGAAATGCCCTGTGTTGAGTGACTGCGAAGTGCCGCTTCGGACTTCCCGTAAAACTGGTTCGGTTTCCTGACACTTTTTCTGTGCAATCGGGCAACGCGTGTGAAAGCGGCATCCGCTCGGCGGACTGATAGGGCTGGGCACATTGCCATCCAAGACCTTCAACTCGCGCTGCTCTCCAACCACTGGCATGGGGATCGCTCCAAACAACGCTTGTGTGTACGGATGCAGGGGCTTGTTATAGATCCCTTCCGCCGAACCGACTTCCACCAACTTTCCCAGATACATCACGCCAATGCGGTCACTAATGTGTTGGACGACGTTCAGGTCGTGCGAAATGAAAAGATAGGTCAGCCCCAACGATTTCTTGAGATCATCCAACAGGTTGATGATCTGTGCTTGTACCGAAACATCCAGCGCAGACGTGGGTTCATCCAACACGATCAACTTCGGATTCAACGCCAATGCCCTCGCCACCGCCACGCGCTGACACTGCCCTCCAGACATTTCATGCGGAAAGCGGTCCAAATGTTGCTCACCCAAGCCGACTTGCTTGAGCAACTCGATCACCCGCGGACGAATTTCATCTTTTGTCAGTACATTGTGTGTGGTCAGTGGTTCAGCCACGATTTGCTCCACCTTCATGCGTGGACTAAGTGACGAAAGCGGATTCTGGAACACGATCTGCATTTCACGGCGAACCGGCTTCAAATTCTGTTTGCCAACTGCGGTGATGTCTTTGCCATCGAACAGGATACTGCCAGAAGTTGGCTCAATCAACCGCAGGATCATTCGCCCCAATGTTGTCTTCCCGCAGCCAGATTCACCGACCAAGCCAAAGGTCTCGCCAGAGTCGATGGTCAGGTCAACACCATCCACGGCGTAGACATGTTTGGTCTGCCCGGAGAGCCAATCGCCGGGTAATCGGAAATGTTTTTTGAGGGAGTGAACTTCGATAAGAGCAGTCATGAATGAATAGTTTTATGCAGTGTGGTCTGCCAAAAAGCATGAAGCGAGATGCCCATCGACTATGGTTAATAAGGAAGGTGTTTTCGTGATGCAGCGTTCAAATACGAATTCGCAGCGCGGCGCGAAAGGACATCCCTGCACCGCACCAGGGTTGGATGGAACGGTGCCTGCAATGGCTTGCATCCTTTTGCCGCGAGAACCGGGCTTGGGAATGGCGTTCATCAGCCCGCGTGTGTATGGATGTTGCGGATCGTTGAAAATGTTGTCCGTTGAGCCGATCTCTGCCACGCGCCCGGCATAGAGCACGGCAAGGCGGTCACATGTTTGGGCAACGACGCCAAGGTTGTGCGTGATGAGAATGACCGAGAAATCGAATTGCGTTTGTAACTCACGCAATAACTTTAAAATTTGCGCTTGAATGGTCACATCCAATGCGGTAGTGGGCTCATCGGCAATGAGCAGGCGTGGCTCGCAAGATAAAGCCATTGCGATCATCACGCGCTGCTGCTGCCCGCCCGAAAGTTGATGCGAATATGCCGCCAGCATGCGTTTGACATCGGGTAAACCGACCGCATTCAACATTTGTGCAGCGCGTTCGTTGGCGGCTTTACTGTTCATGCCTTTATGCCGACGCAACACCCGTTCCATTTGTGAGCCGATGGTGAAGACCGGGTTGAGCGATGAGGATGGATCCTGAAAGATCATCGCAATATCGCCACCGCGGATCGTTTCCATTTCTTTAGCTGGAAGTTCAAGCAGGTTCCTGTCCCAAAATATGATACTGCCATTTGTTATGCGCGCCGAGCGCGGAAGCAAGCGCAAGATCGAAAGCCCTGTTACAGTCTTTCCGCAACCGGTCTCACCGACCAAACCGAATATTTCACGCGTGCGCACATCAAAGGAAATGCCATTCAAGGCTTCGAGCATGCCGCGCTCAGTTTTGAACTCAAGCGAAAGGTCTTTGACTTCGAGAAGGGTGCTCATTTGTATTGCCTCGGGTCAAAGATATCGCGCAGGGTGTCGCCCAATAAATTGAACGCCAGAACCACGATAAAGATCGCCATGCCGGGGAAGGTCGCGATCCACCATTGGTCGAGAATGTACGTCCTGCCTTCGCTGACCATCAAACCCCAGTCGGGCGCGGGCGGCTGAGTGCCCAACCCAAGAAATGCGAGTCCGCCCATGGCAAGGATGACCGTACCCATGTCCACGGTGGCTTGCACGAGGATGGGAGAGATGGTGTTCGGTAAAATATGACGGAAGATAACGACCGCATCACTCACACCGATGGCTTGCGCTGCCTCTACGAAATATCTCTCCCTCAAGCCGACTGCCACCCCGCGCGCGATGCGCGTGTACCAGGGCCACCACGATACAACCAACGCGATGGCGGCTTTGTCCAATCCGCGCCCGAGTGCGGAGGCGATCGCCATTGCCAATAGCAACGATGGGAAGGCAAGGAACAAGTCTGTGATGCGCATGATGACCTCATCGAGCCAACCGCCTTTGTACCCAGCCAACGCCCCAAGCGGAGCGCCAAGCAACACGGCGAATAGCACCACCCCGATGGGAACGATCAACGCTGAACGCGACCCCATGATGATGCGGCTGAGAATATCGCGCCCAAGTTTATCGGTGCCAAATACATGTTCAGCGGAGGGAGCCATGAGCGTGTTGGGTGCATTGGTCTTGCCTTTGCCTTCTTCTGGATAAGGCGCTACTTGTTCGGCAAAGATCGCCATGAATAAGACGAGGATGATAATGAACGTGCCAGTCAACGAGAGCGGGTCACGCAAAATGACCGACAACACATGCCGCGCTGTGCGTGTGGAATCAGTGGAAGTGGTGGAGGCGATGGATGCGGTCATGTCCTTATCTCAAACTGATGCGCGGATCGACCCACGCTTGTAGCAAGTCAACCATGAGATTGATCAATACGTAACCCGTTGCGCCAAACAAGGTCATACCCATAATAGCGGGATAATCCAAATTTAACAACGAGCGGACGGTGAACAGTCCCAGCCCGGGCCAGTTGAAGAGCACTTCAACGAAAAAGGTGCCGGTCAACGCGAAGGCGAAGGTCAAGCCGATGACGGTCAACGCGGGGCTGATGGCGTTCTTGAGTGCATAAAAATAAATGATGAAGTACTGGCGAATGCCATATGCCTTTGCCGTTCGGATGTAGTCCTGCTCCAGCACTTCGAGCATGGCGGCGCGGGTCATGCGGGCAATGAGCCCGATGGGGTAGGCGGCAAGGGTAAAGGCGGGAAGGACAAGGTGTAGAAATGCATCCTTGAGGGTGACCCAGTTTGAGGTCAAGAGAGAATCGAGCAGGATAAAGTTGGTAATTTCTGTCAGCGGATGTGAAAATCGCAGGTCACTATCCACCCGCCCGGCAAGCGGAAGTAATTCGAGATTGCGGAAAAATACGATCTGTAAAATAAGTCCGAGAAAAAAGGCGGGCATCGAAACGCCCACGATCGAAATGACGCGTACCATCCAATCGAAAGGTTTGCCCTGCCAGCGCGCGCTCAACACGCCGAGCGGCACGCCAAAAAGGATGGCGATGAACATGCCGGAGAAAAGCAATTCCATTGTGGCAGGGATGCGGCCGGCAAGTTCTTCGGTGATCGGGCGTTTGGTGGAAATGGAAGTGCCCAAGTCGCCGCGCAAAAGTTCTTGCATGTACACCGCATATTGAACCGGGAGCGGCTTGTCGAGACCCAGTTGCTTGGTCACACGTTCGATGTCTTCCTGCCGTGCTTTGGGACCGATGTACAATGCCGCCGGGTTGGCAGGCACGACGCGTGCAATGAAGAACGTAATGATCGAAACACCGATCAAAACGAAAAGCGATGTACCCAAACGACGTAGAAGGAATTCGAGTTTTTGCATGGAGGGTATTTTATAAGACCTGACAGGTTTTCACAAAACCTGTCAGGTCTGTCTTATCTTGGAGATGTTACCCCTTAGTTCGCCGGGCGCAGGTCGTAGAACCAGAAGCGCACATCCGGGTAGTTCAAATTGTATTGGAAACCGCTCACATGATTCGGGATGACAAAGGCAACCATCGTATCGAAGAGGAAGGCGGCGGGTGCCTCGTTCACGAGCAGAGTTTGGGCTTCAGCGTACTTGGCGCGTGAGGCTTCAACATCGGTGCCGCTCAACGTGCTGGCTTCATCCATAAGGGCGTTGTAATCTTCGTTCATCCAATAGGAAAGGTTGAACTTGGTGGCGTTGAGGTTGCCGGGATTTGCTGGGTTGCCATAGAACATGCTCCACATGTTATCTGCACCCGCATCCGAGTAGGTGGGCCAGTAAAGGAGCAGGAAAATGTCCTGCGCGTTGGCGGGGTCGCTCTTGGCAAGTTCCCATTGCTGGGTGAACTCGAGCGCTTCGATGGTGACATCCACGCCGACCTGCGCGAAGGAGTCTTTGATGAGCGGGGCAAAGGCTTCTTCCGTCGAGTTCTCGGAGGCATAGGTCAGTTTGAGGCTGAAACCGCCGCCTTCATGACCGGCTTCTTTCAGAAGTTCTTTGGCTTTTTCAATGTCATAGGTGTACTGCGGAACATCTTCCGAGTAAGGGAACACACCGGCAGGAACAGGTCCGCGGGATTGCATGCCGCGTCCGCTCGCGCCGATGGCGATGATGTCTTCGTACGGTATCGCGTACGACAACGCCACGCGCACTTTCGGGTCATCCAATGGCGCTTTCAAGGTGTTGAAGAAGGCGGTGTAGTTGAACAACGCCGGTTCAAGCGAAGTAAAGTAATCGGGGTTTGATTGGAACGAAGCGAAAGAATCCGCAGGGACGGTAGTCACCAAATCCACTTCGCCGCCTTCGAGCAATTGCTGGCGAGTGGTGGCTTCAGGCACGAAGGTCACCAACACTTTTTCATATTGACCCGCTTCCCAACCACCCCAATAATCAGGGAACTGGGTCAGGACGAGTTCCTGATCTGGCGTGTAGGACTCGATCATGTACGGACCGGTTCCTGCCGAAACGCCGGAGGTCCAGAAGTTTTCATCGGCTGCGGCGGCATCCAATGCCTTGGGGCTGATGATGTACGCGGCGTATTCCGAGCCGAGAATTAATTCCAACGGCTGAGCCCACGCCAGCGTAAATTTCACTGTCAGGTCATCCACGGCTTCCACGTTTTCAAGCGGCAGCCAGATGAATGATGCGCCAGCCTTCTCTTTGGCAAGCATAATGGATTTGACCACCGCGTCGGCGTTCATCGTTTCACCGTCGTGGAATTTCACACCGGGGCGCAGTTTGAACGTCCACACCAGACCGTCGTCGCTCTTTGTCCAACTCTCAGCCAGCAACGGGGTAAACGGTTCGGCGCTTCCGGGCGGATTCACTCGCACCAACTGCTCGTACATGTTCGCCATGTACGCCGCTTCGGTCGAGAAGGAAGCGATTGGATCCCAGGTGGTGATGTTGGCCGAACTGGCGTACTTCAACACAACGGGTCCGGCAGGCGCTTCTTCCGTTACGGGCGCTTCCGTGACGGATTCGGTTGCTTCCGCAGGCGCTTCGGTTTCGGCGGACGTCCCCCCGCCGCACGCACTCAACGCCAGCGACAATGCAACCAACAGGGACAGGAACAAGGTTATTCGTTTCATTTCTTCTCCTCTATTGACATGGGTGATATTCAATGCTACCACGCCCCGTTTGCAAAAAGTTTGCAAAATCCCCGCTATAATCCCACCCAATGAAGCCATCCATCCTCCTGCGGACAAAATTTCTCATCCCCCGTCCGCGCCCCGAACTGCTCCCGCGCCCGCGTTTGGTGGATTGGCTGGATTCGACCTCAGATAAAAGACTGACTCTGATCTCCGCCCCAGCCGGATACGGCAAAACGACCCTGCTTGCAGATTTTATCCACGCCTCTACCCAACCCTTTGCCTGGTACACCCTGGACGCAGGGGATTCCGACCCGACCGTTTTCCTCACCTACCTTATAGAAGCGCTTCGCAATATGAAGCGTTCCCCCGAGCCGCTGACTCGTGCCATCGGTCAGACGGCTCAGTCCCTGCTCGATAGCGCCGAAGCGACGATCTCCCCCCAGCGTGTGCTGGCCGTGCTCGTCAACGAACTTGCCGAACAGATCCAAACCTCGTGGTTGATCGTCCTCGAAGACTATCACTACGTCACTAGCCCCGTCGTCCACCAACTCGTGGACTTTTTGCTCGAGAACGCGCCCAATGGTTTGCGTCTCATCATCTCGACCCGCATGGACCCGCCGCTGGCATTGGCGCGTCTGCGGGCGAGAGGCCAGCTGGCGGAGTTGCGCGCCTCATCCCTGCGCTTTCGCGATGACGAAGTATCGAGTTGGATGCAGACCAATCTGCCCGATATTTCTTCTGAAAACCTCAACCTATTAAGTGAAAAGACCGAAGGCTGGGTGGCGGCATTGCAGATCATTCGCTCCTCGCTCAGCGGACGCGACGCACAGGATGTCAACGCCATGCTCTCCGGGTTGAGCGGCTCGCAACAATTCATCTTCGAGTATCTTGCCGATGAAGTCTTCAAACGTCTCTCCGATGACCTGCAGGAATTTTTATTGCGCACATCCATTCTCCAGCAAATGGATGCGTCCGCGTGCAATGCAGTGGCGGGGATCCAAAATTCGCAGTCCATTCTTGAGGGGTTGGAAAAACAAAACCTGTTCCTCACCAGCCTTGACCCGCAGAAGAAATGGTATCGCTATCATTATTTGTTCCGTGAGTTTCTCATCAACCGCCTCGGGCGGGAGGGGGCAGAATTAACCATCGCTGTGGAGAAAAGAGCGGGAGCGCACTACGAGTCACAGGGCGAATTGGAGGCGTCGCTTTCGCACTATCTCACGGCGAAGGATTTCGAATCAGCCGCGAGAGTCGTATCCATCTTCGCCGCTGATTATGTCGAACGTGGGCGTGTGGAAGTGCTTCACCGTTATCTCAGCGCATTGCCCAATGATGTGATGAAAGCCAACCCCGAATTGATCCTGCAACATGGCAATACGCATTGGCGTTTGGGGCAAACTGGTGCAGCCATCGCCGCATTTGAAGATGCTCGTTCATCCTTCGCGACACAAAAGAATTCCAGTGGTGTCTGCCGCGCGCTCACGCGCCTTGCCGAAGTGAACCGCGCCCAGGGCAATTACCGTCAGGCAGAGACGTTATCCAAAGAAGCTTTATCGTTTGCAGACGAAGACCACGCCGCACGCGCTGAAGCCCTGATGTCGCTGGCAAAGAGTGCAGGATTTTTGACAGGCATGGACAACGGAC
This sequence comes from Candidatus Villigracilaceae bacterium, assembly GCA_026645935.1. Lineage (GTDB taxonomy): Bacteria > Chloroflexota > Anaerolineae > Anaerolineales > Villigracilaceae > Villigracilis. The sequence goes on from JAPKMP010000006.1 coordinate 103,440, forward strand.
GTCAACTTGCTGAAGAAGCCGTGGAAGAAGCGCGGCTGGCAGAAAAGCACATCAGCGCATTGGCGCGCGCAAACTTTTTGCAATCGCTTGGTCAGATCTGTTGGTGGCATGGCGACCCGCAAGCCACGGTGCGATATTGTCAGGAGGCCTTGCAGATCGCGCCAGAAGAATTTTCGCCTATCGGTGCGCAAGCCTATATTTCATTGGTCACGCCCTATTTGTATTGGCGCGAGTTCGATAAAGCCTTGCAATATGCCGAGCGCGGATTGCAGATCGCGCAGACGCTTCATTTAAAAGAATTATTGCCGAGCGCATACACAGCCTTGGGCAACGCACTCACCCGTTTGGGTGAAACCGCCCGCGCCGAAGCGAGTCTGTGGCAGGGTATGGAGATCGGTCAGCAGTTGGGCTTGGCTTCGTATGAACAGTTGATGGCAACGGGCTATCTTGCCTACAACCTCTGCGGACAGGGTCGCGTGGATGAAGCTCGTCAACTGGCGGAAGGTGCCTTATGGGCATACACGGGCAACCCCGATACGTACGAAGCGTACGTCTGCCGCAGCGTGTTGGCAGATGTGGCGTTGGAGAATCGTCAACTCGATAAAGCCGAGCGACTGTACGGTGAATTGGTGGAAGTCGGCGAGCGGCGTCAATTCCGCATTCCGTTGGCGATGGTGTATTTTGGTTTGGCATACATCTACCTAGAAACGAAGCGCACTGCAAGCGGAATCGAATTTGCCCGTAAAGCCTTGCGTCTCATCGAAGCCTCACGTACGTTCCAACTCTTTCTCGATCAGGGCATTCGTTCGCAGGTCGTGAGCGAGGCGTTGATCCGCGCTGGTGAAAAGAGTCCGTTTCTGGAACGGGTGTTGGAGAATCTACCGGAGAGGGCAGCGCAGGTCACGGTGCAAGATCGACATTCCATTCGCGTGCAATGCTTTGGAAATTTCCACGTGTGGTTGAATGGGGAAGAGGTCTCGCAAGAACGCTGGGTCTCTGCCAAAGCGCGCGACCTGCTTGCATACTTCGTCACCATGCGCGGCGAAAAAAGCCCGGCGGATAAAGTCTTCGATGCCATCTGGGGCGAAAAAGAGCGGACAAGCCGCACAGCCTTTCACACCGCCCTCTCCCGCCTCCGCAACGCGCTCAGGGCTGGGGACGACAGCCCAAGATTGATCCTCGTCGAAGTCGGCGAATATTGGCTTGACTCCGCCCGCTTCAGCATCGATGTGGACGAATTCGACCTGTCCATTGCCAAGGCGCGATCTGCTTCGTCCAGCGAGTCCGCTGTCGAGTGGTATGAGCGAGCCGTAACGTTATATCAAGGCGAATATCTGCAAAACCTGTATTACGAATGGGTTTTCCCCGAACGCCGCAGATTGACACAAGTCTGTCTGAACGCATTGCAAGAACTGGCAATGTACCACCTCGCGATCCGTTCATCTAAACTAGCCATAACCTACGTAGAAAAAGCCCTTGTCCTCGACCGGCTAAATGAAGACCTGTACTGCCTGTCCATGCGGACATATGCCGAACTGGGCGACCGCGCCAGCGTGGCAAAAGTCTACGCTGAGTTACAGTCTAGATTGAAGGTGGAATTGAATGCCAAACCCATGTCTGAAACGACAAGGCTTTATGATGAATTGATGAGGGAAATGTAGTTGCTTGTGAAACAAATCGCCCTGCCCATTTATGGGCAGGGCGATCAGGATCAAATAGAAGTTAGACTAGAACTGCAGGCCTATTTTTATACCCGTATACATGATGTATGCCACGCAGGACAACTGTTCATACAACTTTAAAAAAGCCAATATTAATAAGACACATAGCTCATAAATAGCTCTCTGTCTCGCTTATAGTAAATGTAGTTAGCATAAAATCCAATTAATTTGAGACAAATTTGTATATTTCTTTCAGCTGATGCGATTATTTTTTCGTCTCCCCGACTTAATTAGCAATCCCCATGTAGGATACTTGAAGAATGGTATCATCGCTCCATGACTAAAGCCACCGCCCAAGCGTTTTCTAATATCGCTTTCATCAAGTAGTCACACTCGATACATCATTAAACTAACTGTTAGATGTGCCATTACTTCATATATTGCAAAATCAAGGAAGCCAGACTCAAAAGTTATCAGATAGAATTGCGTCAACAAATCAAAATATCTATTGTGCTGTGCGCACAGAGCACTAGTTTGGGTGATTTATTTATATCACCCGCCGATCTGACTCATGCCGCGTTGTGAACCGGCGGGCCCGGTTGCGAGCATCTTGTGGTGCTGTGGTTTGTTGAGAATGGCTTGGCGATAATGATCGTCCAGGGGTTGCCCTAAGCGTACAGCCTCGCGTAACGAGATTTCATTGGAATTATCGAGGCACGGTCGTAATTTCCCGTCCGCTGTAAGGCGAAGGCGGTTGCAGGTATCACAAAAATGTTCGCCAAGCGGTGAAATAAAACCCACCGTGCCCAAAGCACCCGGAATACGAAACGTCCTTGCCGGACCGTTACCAATGACGGTTTGTACCGGTTGTATGTCGAACGCTGAAATCTGCGCGCGCATCTCTTGTACAGAAACATATCGCTCGGAGGGAGTTGGAAAACCATCTCCCCAATCTTGTGTATTCCCGACCGGCATCAGTTCGATAAAGCGTACGTGCCATTCATGTACAATGGTCAACCTGGCGAGGGCGGGTAATTCGTCGTCGTTGAGTCCGCGCACGATCACGGTATTCAACTTGATGGGCGCGAGATGCGCCCGTTCAGCAGCGGCAATCCCCTCCCAAACCTGGTCAATGTCTCCGCCGCGGGTGATGCGCGTGAACTTCTCACGGTCGAGCGTATCCAGACTGATATTGACACGGCTCAAACGCGCATCGGCGAGCGGCTGCGCCAGCCGTCCGAGCAGCATTGCATTGGTTGTTAGGCTTACTTCTTCGATATTTGGGATGGAGGCGATGCGGCGCACGATCTCAACGATGAGTGGATGCACCAACGGTTCGCCACCTGTCAATCTCACGCGCCTCACTCCCCACCTTGAAGCTGTTTCGACGACCCGCAGAATTTCATCCGCTGAAAGTTGTTCCGCCCTCGGCTGCCATTGCAGACCGTCCCTCGGCATGCAATAAACACAACGCAGGTTGCAGCGGTCTGTGAGAGAGATACGCAGGTATGTGATCGAACGCCCGAATGGATCGATGAAGTCTTTCATGCGAATAAGGTGGTTAACCAATAGGTACCGACTGCAATCGACAGGATGGTGCCCAATGCGCGGCGCACACCTGAAATCGAGAACCGGATCGCCCCCAACCGACTGCCGATCAACGCGCCAGCCAGACCGAAGATCAGAAGCGAAACGCCGAACTCGCCAAAATCCAGGGTTCCGTTTGCGACGCGGCCGAACAACCCGCTCAACGAATTGACGGCGATGAATCCTCCCGCAGATGCAGCGGCTTCCTTGGCATTTCCCCATTGCATGAGAATGATAAGCGGTGAGAGAAAGATACCGCCACCGATGCCTATCATTCCCGAGAGCAGGCCAATGGCGGCTCCACTGATCAATGCGAGCCATAACGGGACCGGACGATGTTTCCAATTCGGTGCTTCGCTGATCACGGGGGCTAGAACCATGCGCAATGCAAGATAGGTCAACACCACATACAATAAAGTTGTATATGTCTTATCGGTGAGCTTTATCGTGGCGCCCAGAAATGCCGCCGGGATCGAAGCCACAAGGAACGGAAGTAGCAACCGCAGGCGAAAATGACCGGCGCGCATGTAATTCACAAACGATATGGACGAAACAAAGATGTTCAATACCAGGGCTGTGCTCGCCATGACCGCCACCGGAATGCCAAAAAAGCTCATGGCAACCAGGTACCCCGACGCGCCGCCAAAACCTGCGCTGGAATACAATAAGGCGATCACGAAAACAAGAAACGAGATCAGGATGTCTGTCACGGTTGTGAGTTCTCGAGGATGGGGAGTGAGACCGGGATTTGATAATAAGAATATCCGGCGCAGGGGCGACAAATGAAGATCCCTTCGTGGATGATCTCGCGTTCATTCATGATCTCTTCGCCGCACACTTCACACCGGACCCGGATGCCGGGCCTGGACACGATGGACTCTATTGTCGCTTTAAGTTGGACTTCCGTCACAGTAAGCATTTCGTCGTCCGGCATGATCTGGTAGGTTTTCATTTGAGCGAAATAATGGCGGGATTCATCCACGGCATATTTGCGGGCTTTCTCGCGGATGTCCAATGCGGGGGCTACACGGAAGGCGCGATGCGTTTCTGTATCGATGAATGTTGCGGCGGCTTTGCCATAGTCTTCGATCCGCAGGGTGCGATGACCGACAGTGCAATCTGTTGCAGCCGAAAGCCCGTCTACAAAGCAACCGTCGGTTTCGGCAATGGTCAGAATCCGTTTTGAGCGAAGGTTCGGACCGAGTTGCAATGAGCCAAGTCCCCTGAGTCCGATGCGAACGCCGAGAATCTGGCGCGGACATAGATGGGAATGAAGTTTCAAAGATTTTTCGAGCAGGGATTGAATATCCATGGTCTTCCTCGTACCTGTTTGTTATGGAACGTCATGCGGGCGGGTAAAAAAACACCGCCTCGCGAAAGGAGACGGCACGGTATAATCACGCGTTCTCCTTTCCAAGTCCACCCCATTTGCATTAATGGGATTTCGGGAAGGCTGTTCCGTTTCCGGTTCAGCCCTTGCGCCTCGGGGGCGCCTGCCCGTTCCGTCATGACATTCGTTTTAGACCGAACAGATCGGAGCGTTGTTAATGGAATGAATTTCATCAATTCATTCTTTTGTATCATAGTGGATTTCCCCTCTTCTTACATCATCAATCCGGGGTATTTTCGCCGTCACTCCAACGGGTGATGACGAAAATCATTTAGTCAGGTCTTTGGTGGTCTTCTGAATTTCGTCGAGCATATCCAGTTCGGCTTTCAACTCGCTGGAAAGCGACGAGAAGTAGGACCTCAAATTGCGGACAAATTTACCGATCTCGCGCGCCGAACGCGCCAGTCGTTCCGGTCCGAGGACGATGGCTGCCAGCAGGATGATGACGATCAGTTCATTGCCGCCAATTCCGAAAATATCCATATCAACCTCTGCCGACGATGGCGGCTAACAAGATGCTGATCAGGTAAAGTCCCATCAGTGGAGCCATCACCAGCCCCATGTTGACCGGATCCACCGTGGGCGTGACCGCCGCGGCGACGAAAGCCATGCCTACGATGGCATAGCGCCAGCCGCTTGCGAGTTGTTTTGCGGTGACGAATTTCATCTTTGCCAGGAACATGACGATCAAAGGCATTTCGAAGCAAACGCCGATCCAGAACATCAGCCGGGTGATGAATTCGAAATAATTCTCAGGCCGCACCTGGGTGGTGATGCCCATGAAGCCGGTCAGGAAGGGAATGGCAGCCGGGAGCATAATGAACCAGGTGAACGCGACTCCGCCTGCAAAGAGCAGGGTGGCAAGCGGGACCATGATAAGCAGCCAGAGACGTTCCTGACCCTTCAAGCCGGGCAGGATGAATGCCATCACCTGGTAGACGATGAAAGGCATTGCAAGCACAAAGCCGCCCAGGAGCGAGACCTTCATGAAGATCGCGATATTTTCGGTCAACTCGATGGAGACGAGATTCGATATGCCGCCGATGGGCGCCGCAAGATAGGAGATGATCTGCTCGGAGAAGGCGAAGCTGATGCCGGTGGCGACGATCAACGCAAGGAACGCCTTGAAGGTGCGGGAGCGCAACTCGTTGAGATGGGCAAGGAGTGGCGCCGAGCTCTCCATCTGGACGCTGGCTTTTTTGTGAGCGCGTCCGAGCGCGCGAAATATGCCGCGCCAGTTGCGTTTTTCCTTTTTCAGCGTGTTTACCTGCGCGTTCACGTGCGGCATTATCCGTTCTTATCGCCGGTTTCCGCCGGTTCCTCGTCGTCTTTCAAGCCCTTGCGAAAACTGGTGACGCCCTTGCCGATCTCACCGGCAATTTTACTAATACGCCCCACTCCGAAAAGCAGGAGGAGGATGACCAGTAGGATGATCAATTCGGGGGTGCCTAAATGAAACATCTTCTTTTCTCCTTTATATATCCTTCGATAGCCGAAATGCCTGCGGTGTGGTGACATCCACCTTGAGTTCCCGCAGGACCTGTTCATTATCGCGGGTTTCGATTACGTGACTGGCAATGCCCACGTCCACGTTCAACTTCTTCAAGCTGGTGATCTTATCGACATGGAACTCCAGGCTGTTTTGTTTTTCATTGAATAAGTATTCGCGGTAACCCGATTTGTCGAATACCCGGCGAACGGATGGAATGTCTGCACCGAAGACCTTGGCGGTCTTGAGGAAGTAATCGCGCTGTGAAAAATGGATGCGCAAGGGCAGGCGTTTTCTGCTGTTTTGTTTATAGAGCTGACCCGTGTGCTTGTTCTCCAGCGAACAATAATGCACGCCGAGCTTCAACCCTTTTTCGAGCGCAAAGTCGAGCAGTTCGAGGCAGACCACTTCGCTTCCCGCAATAGGGAGCCCGCCCGCGTACCAATAATCGTAGAGCACTTTGAAAGGCCTGGCTTTGACCTTGTATCCCTTTTCGCGGTAGGTTTCCACGTTATTGAGAGGGAAACAGAATTCCAACAAGTTGATGCCGAAGATCCCCAGTTCCTCGAGCCGCAAGAGAACATCCTTCATTTCTTCCAGCGTATCCGGCAGGACGGGCATTTCGACCATCACATTCGGGATGTACTCGCGCGAAAGGGCGATGCTGTCGTAGGTATGAGTGTGACCTTTGGCGAGATCGTGCATGCGAATGCTGAAACGAATCTCAGTCAACCCGGATTGCTGCAGGGATTCGAGAATGGCACGGTCGATGTGATCTCCGCTCGTGTAGAGGCGGGTATGCGAATTTGGGTAAAGTTTGCGGGCTTGTTCGAAGAAACTGTACGTCTCTTCCTTGTGGAGGAGGGGCTCGCCGCCCGTTAACGCGATATGACCAAGCGCGGATTTGCCCGCCCGAGTCTCCTCAAGCTCCTTCACCACATCGCGGGTGTGCTCGCGGAAGTATTCGTAATCTTCCTGGTTGGGGTTGAAGCAGTAAAAACAATCGCGGTGGCACTTCAAAGAGACGAAGAAAGTCGCGCTGCCTGTGCCGGTCTGGCAGGCGACGCAGGAAGGCGAGATGCGGTTGGTGTAGATGCTTTTATCGCTGTTGCGGATGGTCGCGCCTTTTTTTCTGAGGGTCTCCAATTTTTGAGCGACCAGTTCCGACGTGTCTTCAACGTCCACTTCCAGACCCATCGCACGCACCTGGTCCATGAAATCCTGATAGATCTGCACGTAGATGTTTGCGTAATCGCGTAGTGCGGGGTTTTGGATCCGAGGAAGGGTAGTCTGGGTCACATCAATGATCATTGGCGCAACCCCTTTACGATTTTCTTCGGCAGCAAAGACCCAAACGGATGAGTGCGCCGATATGCGCACAGCGGGCATAACTTCACGCCCTCCCGCGCTGCCATCCATGACTTGCATCGCTCACACTGGACCAGGGAGCCGGATGCAACGACCTGCGACTCTTCTTCGCCGAAGACTTGTTGAAAAGCGGGCTCATGATCGAGCGTGATCGCACCTGGCTGGCAGACATGATCGCAAAGATCGCACCCGATACAATTCTTCGGCGAGAAAGTGAGGGAGAATATCGCATTTTCATTGTTCTTTTCGAACCTTAATGCGCCGGTGGGGCAGGCACGCCCGCATGCGCCGCATGCAGTACATGCTTCTGAGATTGTGAGAGCGGCGAAGCCAAATCCAGTGAGGTTGACGGTTGATGAACTTTCGATTCGATTTGATAACGCGGAGTTCATTCGCAATCGATCACGACCTGGCTGGCGTCCCGAAGCGACAACTCCCTTTTCCATGGCGCGCGCAAGGGCGATCTGCCCCTGCTTTGCCATCATGCGGAAGAGGTCGCGGCGGGAGAGCGGCGGGTTCTTTGCGTTCCAGAGAGTGCGCTCCACCGGCGATTGAATCTCGTCCACGCATTCGACTGAAGAATCATTTTTCCATGCGGAGGTGAAGCGGGCGGCGCGCCGGGCTTGGGAGTGAATCTCAGGGTGAAGCGAATGCCACTTGCAGTCCGCACAGGTATCGGCGCGGAGAGTGAGGCGTCTGATCCCAAGGTTCGAGAGGGTCAACAATGCGCCGGTTCCCAAGCCTGCAAGACATCCGCGAATTTGAATCCCAATGGCTTCGGGGTTTGTCGCGGTTTCAGGGTGCGGATGGAGTCCGCAAAACAGTTCGACCGGTTGGTCTTCGACATGCGCGGCGCAGGTCAACAGGTCTGCCACATCATCGTCCGCGTGGAAAGCGCCCACAGGGCAGACGGGCAGGCATGCCATGCAGGATTCGCAAATTTTAGAATTGAGTGTGGGGGGCTTGCCGGTTGTGATCGCCTGAACGGGACAAATATCGAAACACGCCGCGCAATCCGAATGCCGATCCTGAGTGTGCAGGCAGCGTTTCGATTCGAGGGTGATCTCTGAGCGGTCGATTGCAGCAAACCGTTCAGCGGCGTTCAGCAGACTCACAATGAAACTTCCTTTGGCATTTTGATCCGCAATGCTTCGGCGGCAGCGAACAATGCGCCGTGGGTGAGGTGGGCAATGCCGCGGTAAAAATCGGTGGCGGCGTGTTTCTTGACAAGTTTCGCCCAGGCGGGTCCCCAGCATAAAAGGTGATTGAAAAGAAAATCGCGTTGGGCTTGCAGGAGTTCGTTCAATTTCATTTCATCACCCTGTTCAGCCGCTTGGAATGCGAGCGAGGCAAGGTGGGCGACGAAAGATAGTTCCAGCCCGATATGATCGTCCGGCTCGTTGTTGATCCGCTCTGCCTGTAAGCCGAAGCGGGCATACCACTCGCGGATCTTCAGGGTCTGTTCCTGAAAAAGCAATCTTTTTTCGCTGGTGTAAACAGACTCCCACATTGGCGCGGGAACCTTGTTCAGCCCGATGAATAGATTCAAGTGATCGTCTTTTACCGCTTTGAATTGGGCGGAGTCCAACCCCTCTTTGTTTTCTTTTGTCCAGCGTAGCAGCAGTTCGACGCCGTGCAACGTTTCGTTTTGTTCCGCCGCAAAGGGGACTTCGATGAACACATCGTCGCGGATGAGCGACTCGAGCCAGGCTTTATCCGGCTCGGTGTAAATGATCTTCCCCAGCAGCCCGAACAGCAGTGATTCTCCGAAGAGGGTGGTTTTCAACTCATTCATCACGATTGCCTGCATGGGGTTTCTCCTTGACGGATGGCTGTCTTCTATTTAAGAATAAACTGCGAATGACGATTATGAACAGGGTCGCAAGTGAGAGAACATAGGTGATGAATGTAATCACTTGCAGGGCGCCAATTCCCGCTTTTGTGATCCAGGCGCGGACCTTCGCCGTGAGGGTCGGCTCGATGATTTCAGCAACAGGCGGGTTTGCAAGCGCAGGATGAAGCGCATGGATGACTGAAGCCACCACTGGGATGGGATTTGCGTCACCTGTGAGAGCGATCATCTCCCCGGCTCTTACTTGGACCTGGGCCTGATCGGCAAGACCTGTGACCTTTGCCTCCCCTTCGCGGATGTACAACCAACCTGTCCCTGTAGCGGGAACTTCTAACGCGAAACTACCGTTGGTAATTTCGATATCCATGTTAGGTAGATGAACATTCAACGTGTCGATGGATGTCTCGCTTTTCCCCCACAACCATCCGTAATCCATATTGAATTCGAGCCCGGCAACTGTGGCATTCGTCTCGGGCGGCAGGATGACCCAGCCGTCGTTCCAATCAATGAACTGTGTCTCGGGGCGGGGTTTGAGTTGAAAATCCAAAAGCGAAGGGTCGTCGGAGATGCTTTTAGGCATGGCGTAATACCCTGGGGCAAAGGCGGTGACGTAACCGACTCCAGATGGGAGGTTTGAGATCAGAAACTTGCCGGAAGACGGGTCCGCGGCTTGGATGATTTCCCCATCACCCACATCCACCCACGCGAACGGCAGAAAGTCGTTCTCTTCGCTTGTAATCGTGCCTGATAAAGGTTTGGATTCGATTGGTGAGAACTCGACATTTGCTTTTGGATTCTCAAACAGATCGACGTATTCAGAAGGCAAAGATAGGTTTTGATCCGTCAGAGCGATGACATCGGCGGTCAGCAGGTATTGCCCAACCGGAACATCTCCGAATGTAAATTTGCCCTGTGTCGATGAAACCTGGTACAGCGGACCCGCGGGCAGTTGTAATGCCCAAAGCTTCATTACATCGGTCGATTCGATCCCGCCTTCGATCCGTCCTTTGACAGCATGGGCGGTTAAAGTAACGGCAGGCACTTGTCCCGCGTGCGGGTCGAGAGTCAACTGTGTTGTTCCCGGGCTGACGTATAAAACTCCATTCAGAATCTGCGGCGGCAGGGTCAGGTCATAGACTGTAGGCGCTTGCGAGAGTTGTTCCAGCTCCAGGGTCGCAATCCCATTTGTGCTCGATACACCGCCGCTGAATCGATCACGCCATTCATAAAGGATGGTCGAAGCTTCGACTGTCAGCCCAGCCAGGGGTTCGTTCGTTGTATCGTCCAGCACCTTTACAGGAATTTCCACATTTTGGCTGGCATCCACACGCGCCCAGCGCGAATCTGTGGCGGTTTGCCCGCCCGGCGATATGGCGGTGACAACGAAGTTCACCGTTCCGATGGGTATGCCCGCCTGCGCAAGAGAATCATCGTGGCATTGCGTGCATTGCCGGGTGGCAGGTTTGGATGAATACGCCGGGGGAGCGTCGATATTAATGGCGACGTTGAATGTAAAATCGCCGTTCGCCGTTGGGCTGGTTTCGAGAGATTGAGTGACTTCACCGTTCGAAATAATATCGAGCCGGACTTTGACATTTGTGATTCCTGCCGGGTCTTTGGAATATACCCTGCCGCTGATGATCTCTGGCGCCAGCGAGTAGCCTATCACGTAGAATGTTTCGCCGTTACCGGGTGAGGCAAGTACGATGGCAATGTTGTCGTTGTTGACGGGAACGCCAGAGACATCATATACCGCGTTGTATGTGATCGGCGTGCTTTCCACAAGCGAGGACCGCGGAAAAGCCGTACACCATGAGAGACCGATCCCGCCTGTATGACAGGCTTCGCAACTCAAGTCGATGACGCGAGCCGGTTCGTTCTGTCCGCGCCGGTGGTGGCATTGGCGGCAATCCGATTGCACGTCGGGGACGGGTGAATCGGGGAAAACTGTCAAGTCGTTCAAATCCCACAAGCGCACGGTATTGTCCCCTCCGCCCGAGGCGAGGGTCTTTCCATCCGGCGAGAAGGCAACCGCGTAAACAAAATCTTCATGCCCTTGTAAGGCTTTCAACTCGCTTCCATCGCGGACGTTCCACAACCGCACCGTCTGGTCAACCGAACCAGTTGCGATGGTCTGACCGTCCGGCGAGAAGGCGATACCAAGTATGCTGGATTTGTGTCCTTCTAACACGCGAGACAGACTCCCGTCCGAGACCTCCCACAAGTGGATGGTTCTGTCGAAGCCGCATGAAGCGAGGATTTCTCCATCGGGTGAAAAGGCGAGACAGCGGGGCCAGTCGGTGTGCCCGGCAAGCGTGTAAAGCAATTCACCGTTCGAGACCCTCCACACGCGGATGCTGTTATCTGAAAGCCCGCCCGCGACCAGGGAGCCATTGGGGGAGAGCGCCGTTATACGGATACCCGTTGCTTCGTTGATGGCGAGCGTCAATTCGCCGGTGTTGACATTCCAAATGCGGATCGTATCGTCGTCGGAGGCGGCAGATAGCAGGGAGCCATCGCGCGAGAGGGAGAGGCTCCGTACCCAGCCGTTTGGTTCTGTAAATGAGTCTGAAATTCGAAGCGTTGAAATGTCCCAGAACTTTATTGTATTATCGAATAGCCCTGCCGCTAGCAGGTTCGTTTGGGGCAGGAAGAGCAGGCTACGCGCCCAAACGCCGGTTTGAATAAATTCCGGCTGTGAAAATTGCACGGTATCGAAGAGATAGATTCCGGAAGTCCCCCCGACTGCAAGATGTTTCCCGTCTGATGAAAATGCGAGGGTGTGGGCTCGTTCGTATCCGCTGGGAGAAAGCTCCAGAACCCGAACCAGATTCCTGGTCTGCGCGGAAGCAGGGCTGAAAGCCGTCAAAAGGATGGTGGAGAACAATAAGATAAGAAGCAGCAGGTTGTTTTTTGATTTCATGTATTGAATAAAATGGGGGTGAGCTTTCGCCCACCCCCAAAAAGAGGCGTTCCTATGCCGGTTCAGAGACCGATGCGATAGTGCGTGGCATAGAAGATGAAACGTCCCATCGCTTCGCCGATCAGCGCAAGAGCGAAGGCGCTGTAGGCGAGGGTCGCCAGGGTTTGCTCCTTATCAGCGACGGCTGCGTTGCGGTAGAGGTACGCCGCCAGCACACCGGCGCCAACAAAGAGAGTCAACAGGCGCAGGAAGAACACGAAACCATAGAGGCCGATCATCATGTTCAGGGATTGCAGTGCCGCGCCACCCTGTGTGGCAAGATATGCCAGATAGAGCGGAAGGACGACAAACTCGATGCCCAGAAGCACGATGGCACTGATGGCGAGTCCTTGAAGGACGTTGTTGACGATAGGCGTCTCCGTTTTCTTGAGCCCGGCATGTCCCATGACGAGCGCGGCGGCCATTCCGAGCGAACCGATCAGCAAACTGCCAACGATGAAGGTGACGGGTGTGGCAAGCGTGTTCCATGCCGGCTGGGTGGCGATCATGTACACCATGCCCATGGCGTAGATGTAGGCGAGGGCGAGCAGGGCGGTGATCCAGCCAATGGCGGTGCGCAGGCTTTCGCTTCCAACTTTGCGCCATTGCAGGTAGGTGTATAGCGCGGCGAAGATCACGAATGCCACGGCAATGACCACTTCACGGCTCAGCCAGGAATAACCGATGTTTGGCACGGCGCGGGCGATGTTCAATGGGCTGCCGAGATGGAAGAGAGAGGCAAGCAAAGCCAGAGCCATGAGCGGCACGACGAGGAAGAGCGGACGATTGGTAAGGCGGTCTGCAAGATCGCCTCCCGCCCGGGCAAGATAAGCGCGCACGATCATCAACACGATCATCAAACCGGCGGCAGTCTGCCCGAGGATAGTGAAGGCTAGCAAAGCCCATTCGCGAGTGTCCATTTTAGAGCTCCTCCAGGTTCATCAGACGTCCATCGCCGGAGCGGGACGACTTGGTGATCTTGTTTGGTTTGTAGACCACGGCGGGCTCGGTAATGGCTGGGTCGGGCAGGGGGGCCGGGTCTGCAAACGTGCCGTATTTTTCCCTGATCTCGTCCAATGGACCAAAGTCCATGGCGCGGTAGGGGCAGGATTCCACGCAGGCAGGGCGTTCGCCCTTGTCTACGAGGTCTTGGCACATGTCGCACTTGGTCATCACGTTCAGTTCTTCGTTGAATTGCGGGGCGCCGTAGGGGCATGCCCATGAGCAGTAGCGGCAGCCGATGCACATATCGGCGTTGATGAGGACGATGCCGTCATTCCGTTTCGAGATTGCGCTCGTCGGGCAGACGTCCATGCAGATCGGTTTTTTGCAGTGCATGCATGCCGAAGACACGGAATAGGTGTATACGCTGCTGGGGATCATTTGTCCATTCTGATCGACCCACTCACCGCCTTCATATTGGAAAACCTTGCGCCAGCGGACTCCCACGGGCAGGTTGCTCCTGTCTTTGCAGGCGATCTGGCAGGCTTTGCAGCCGGAACACTTGTTTATATCGACATAAAAAGCAAGTTGTTTAGCCATGGTTCATTCTCCTTATAACTTCTCGACCTGAACCAGGTTGGTGTGCGCCGTGAAGCCCTTTGCCATCGGGGTCGGGCGGTAGTTCGTGAGCGTGTTGCCACACCCGCGGGTATCCACACCATCGGCGTTCGGCGTGTAATGAGCGCCTTGAGGAATATTGGTCGTACCCGGGCGGATGCGGTTTGTCACGTAGGCGGGGATGTGAACGACGCCGCGGTCGTTGTAGACCTTGACCATGTCACCGTTCTTGACGCCGCGTGCCTCCGCATCGAGCGTGTTGATCCAGATACATTGCGGATGCGCCTCGCGCAGGATGTCCACATTTTCGAAGGTCGAATGTGAACGCGCGACCCAGTGAGTCGTCATCATCATCAGCGGGTACTTTTCACGCAGCGGGTCGCTGACACCCTCCCATTCGGGGATGTAGGTCGGGATGGGCGGGATTTCCTCGTTCTTCAGGTTTGCCAGAACAGGGGAGTAGATTTCGATCTTGCCTGTTGCGGTGCCGAGGGGATTTGCCACTGGATCTGCCCGGAATGCTTCAAAACCAACGAAGGGTTTGCCGCCTTTGGTTTTATAGATCCCTTTTTCCTTGAACTCTTCCAAAGATGGGAAGTCAGGCAGGCTGCTTTGCGCGCCGGCTACCATGTCCTTCATCCAATCATCACGGGTCAGGTGCCCATCACGGAAATCCTCCCCAAATCCAAGCCGGTCCGCAAGTTGTTCTGCAATCCAGACATCGTCTTTGGCTTCGAACATCGGCTCGATCACCTTGTGGTTGTACATCGCCCAGGCATGATTGCCCTTGATGCCGTGGCCTTCGCCGGTGATGATGTTATCCACTTCGAAGCCAGTGGTGCCGGGCAGGATGATATCCGAGTACATGGTACTTGGGGTCATGCCCACTTCCACCGTGACGATCATTTCCAGTTTGGAGTCGTCCTCGAGCACCTTGCGGGTGTAGTTAACGTCTGCATGCTGATTGATGATGCAGTTGCCACCGTGATTCCACATGAACTTCATGTTGGATTTCAGGCGCAGATTTTTATTTTCCTGTGCGGTTGTCGTGTCACCGGCGGTCGCGCTCCAACCGGTGCTCGCTCCGCGGATGTAGTCCTTCTCAACGGTCATATCCGTGCCGCGCGTGACGAAATCGGGCCACATAAAGCACGGGATGGAGACCTGAACCGGGTTCGGGGGAACCGGAATCCCGCCCATCGGGCAGTATCCGCCGCCGGGGAGTTGTCCCGTATTGCCGCCGGGGATGCCAAAGTTGCCGGTCATTGCGGCGAGGATCGGAACAGCGCGGACGAATTGTTCGCCGTAGGCGCGCCTTTGCGGACCCCAGCACTGGATGATTGCGCAAGGTTTGATGGACGCGATTTCCCGCGCCAGATTCGCGATGCGTTCGGCAGGTATGCCGGTAATGACAGCTGCCCATTCGGGGGTCTTTTCAACCTTGTCGTATCCTTTGCCCATGATGTATGCCATATAAGACGAGTTGCGCGGCGCGCCTTCAGGCAGGGTGTTTTCATCGAAACCGGCAGTGTGGGTGGCCATGAATTCCTTGTCGTACAGGTTTTCCTTGACCATTACATACGCCATGGCGGCGATGAGAGCCACATCGGTTCCGGGGTTGATCGGGATCCATTCCGCCTGTGTCGCAGCGACTGTTTCCGTCATGATCGGGTCTACGACGATGAATTTAGTACCCTGTTCGGCTGCTTTCATATACCAGTACCCGCCGTTATCACCACCAGCGCGAGTAACAAGCGAGTTGTCACCAAGTAGAAGTACCAGTTTAGAGTTGACGATGTCGTCGGCTGAATTTCCAACGTAACCCCCTGTGATATAAGGCATGGCAACACCGTAAGCGGCTTCGCTGTAGGTTCCATAGTAGCCGACGTAACCGCCGAACATGCTTAACATTCGCTGGATGATGGAAGAACCATCGGGACCATTCCAGGTAACACCCCACGCATAATTGAAGTAGAATGCCTCATTTCCGTAGGTATCCTTGATGCGTTTCATTTCACTGGCAATGGTATCCAGGGCTTCTTCCCAACTAATGCGTTCGAATTTGCCTTCGCCTCGTTTGCCCACTCTCTTCAGGGGGTATTTGAGTCTGTCAGGAGCGTACACGCGCCTGATCTGCGCGCGCCCGCGCAAGCAGGGGATCGCGCGTGGAGATTCAGGCGTCTCTTCCTCCACCGGCGTGGGGTCGGGGACGATGCGTAGGAGTGTGCCATCCTTGACCTTGGTGGCCAGAATACAACGGCCGCCGCAGTTGTGATAGCACCCTACTGTCAGGGTTTGTTCCTCACCAGCCGCCGCAGCGCCCTCAATAGCCTTGAGGCCGTAATCGACACCGCCCGCAAGCGCGGCTGTCCCGCCGATGGCGGCGCTCCATTTAAGGAAACTGCGCCGGGTCATCACAGTGTCGTTCAGGGCTTTGGTGAGGAAATTATTTTGTGTCATTGCTTTCCTCCGTTACAAATTGAAAGGTCGATATGGGTTGGAAATGGGACACGCCCGAAATATGGGCGCAAGGGAAATTGAATTTTTCAATATGCACACTCCTGATGATGGGATATATGGCGTCGAATGCCGGTTTTGTGTCTTCATCCATCATCAGGATACCATCCTGGTTTTTTGTCATCATCCCACCTTTGAGCGCTCTTTACTCACCCTTAAGGGTGATTCGGTAATTGGTCGAATTCAAGCCCGCTGACCTGGCTCAACCCCCAGGGATTGTTTTCGAAATGACAGCGGGAACAATCGACCTCGCTTTGCAGGTCGTGCGAAAAAGGCAATTCGCTGCCATCTTCGTGCAAGAGAACCCAGCGGCCGTTTTCCAAAGAGGGACCCGCTTTCACCGGGCTGCCACCATGACAGGCTTCGCAAGCTACAAACGCGTGGGCAGGTCCATGGATTGAACGGGTGGTTTGCGCCACCGCTGTTGCCATCGAATGACAATTCCCACCGCCGCAAAAGGATGAACCGTTCGTAGGGTGACCGTTGGTAGGAGTGGCGGGCAAATCGTAAAATACAGTGGGGATGTTCGAATGACAACCTGAATCTGTGCAGGAAACTTTGGCGACATGGGGATCGTGACAATCGCCGCAGGAAAAATCGGGATGGGCGCTTCCAAAGGATGGAACTTGGTGGCACCGACTGCAAATGGGATCTTCGCCCAAGCCTGCCTCATTCTGACCTTTTTGCGGTTTGCCGTGCTGAAGCTCATCCATCACGATCCCATTCTCCACCGAATGGCAATTCTCGCAACCAACAGGGTCCGCTGCCAAAGCATGAGGACTTTTCTCCCAGATATCGGTGATTTCATATTGCCGCTCAGGGATCTGCGGAGTGGACGTTGGAGTGGGTCGAGGTGTATCGGTTGGGCTGGGCGTTGGAATTGGCTGAACATTCCAGCAGGACACAATGAACACCAAGTTCAAGTAAATTGGCAGATATTTCTTCATTTGTATCGATGCTAACTGTCGCGCGGCGAGACCAACCCATGCTTCAAAGCATAGGTGGCAGCCTGGGTGCGGTTTTCCAAATGTAATTTCTCGAGAATATTCTTGATATGACTCTTGACCGTATTGACGGAGATCGTCAGTTTGTCGGCGATCTCCTGGTTGCTGGCGCCGCTTGCCACCAGACGCAGGACGAATAACTCCCGCTCGGTAAGGGATTGCTCGCCCTTGTCTTCATCTGCCATCCGGTTCGCCACGCTTTTGAGCAATTTCGACGCCATGGCGCGAGTCATGGCTGGCTCGCCGTGAGTTACGCCGTGCAGGAGGTCGAACAATTCGTTCGCATCGAGGCTTTTCAATAAATATCCCGCCACGCCGATCTGAGCCGCTTCATATAAGTGTCCGTCCCGTTCGGAGGATGTAAGCATCACCACGGCAATATGCGGGAAACGCTGTCGAATCTCCTTTGCCGCCTGAAGTCCGTCGGTCTGTGGCATGTAAATATCGAGAAGGATCACATCCGGGTTGAGTTTTTCAGCCAACAGAATGGCTTCCTCACCCGTTTCAGCCTCGCCGATGACCTCGACCAGGTCCTCCCGGGTTTTCATCAAGCCGATCAACCCCTGGCGGAACAGTTTGTGGTCGTCTGCTATCAAAACTTTGATCGTCATCCTTTCACCATATCTTTCTATATTCCCACGCGGATGTGCGTGGCATAAAACAGGAACCGCCCAATGATCTCTCCCACCAGTATCATCAGGCAGGAAAGATAGACCGGGTTCATTAAATTTTGCGGCGCGGATTGTTTTTTATACATCTTGACTACAGCCAAGGCAAGCGCGAGGGGGGCATAGGTCAGGCATGCCAGCCGCAAAAGCAGGAGTGGCAGATAAAGCTCCACCAGTAGCTTCAAGCTTGTGCGGGCGATTTGATCTCCCTGAGAAAGGAGACGGATTTGCGTGAAAAGAATTCCCAGGCTGAACACAGCAAGGACAACCGTCAAAACTGTCAATCCGCCGGAGGAATGGCGGATGACCTGGGCGCGCAGGTCCACATCATCGGCTTTTTGGATCTCCGCGAACTTCAGATCCAGCATCATCAGGCAGGCGATTGCCATGCCACCAAGCATCAGCGCTGTGGTGAAAAATGAAAGGATCACCGTTGTGGAATTCCATGCCACCTGGGTGGGGATGAGGTAGATGAGCGCCATGCAATAGATCAAAATGAACCCAAAAACAATCGCCAACCAACCCAGCCCGCTGACAAGAGTGCGCCGATGGGGCTGGAAATATACAAGATACAACACGATCATTGTTGTCAGAAAGAACAAGACCGTGAAGATGATTTCCCTGCTAAGCCAGGATGTTTTGAAATTCAGCACGGCGAGGAAGGAATGAAACGGCTTGCTCAAATGGAAATGTGCACCGCCCATGGCGACGATGATCGTAAAGGCGATCACAAGGATCGGATTGAAAATGATGCGGTCGATCTCCTGCGGACTGAACTTCGAACCTGCCAGATGCCGAATCAACCAAATGATGAAGAAAGCCCCGACCGCCAGTTGCATCAGGATCGTATAAACCGGTAATGCCCATTCCCGGACGTTCATTGGATCACCACGCTTTGTTTTTGAAGTCTTTCCCTTTGCAGGCAGGGCAGGCGGCATTCGATATGCGTTCCACGCCCGACCACTGATTGAATGTTCAAGCTGCCGCCTGAACCCTCGGCGCGTTCCCGCATCGTCTGCAATCCGAAACTTCGCTTTGAACCCGCCGTTTGAAAACCGATCCCGTCGTCGTCGACGTGCATGTGGATGTATTCGCCTTCCTCCCCCTTTTCCTTCCAGATGGCAACGTCCACTCGTCCGGCTTGCGCATGTTTGCGGATGTTCGTCAGCGCTTCCTGCAAAATACAAGCCAGTTGCACCTCGGCAACCGATGAAAGGTTCAACTCGCCGTCCACGCGATAATCAAAATTCGTATCGACCCCCATTTGAATGCCGAACTCGGTCAGGTACTCATCTGCCGCGGTTTCGAGTCCCTTCTCCTGGGCGAGCGTGGTGCGCAGGCTCAGGATGTTTTCGCGCACATCCGCATGGGCAGTCTGGATCGCCTGCCGCATCTTCGATAATTCCTCCTGTAATTTATCGATCCTGCCCTGACTCAGGAACGACCCCAACGTTTGTGTTTGGAGGTTCAAATACCCAAGAACTTGCGCCAATCCGTCGTGCATTTCGCGTGCGATGCGGCTGCGTTCCTGAACAATGGACAGCGACTGTAATTGTGATGTCATCAAGCCGTGCTGGATGGCAATCGCCACCTGGTCTGCCATGCTTTCCAGCCAGATCATGTCGGTATCGGAGAAGGGATCGTCCCCGAAGCGCGCGCTCCATAATGCGCCGATGGTCGTGTTCTCAAGTTTGAACGGCACAATCACCGCCGACTTCGCTGTTTTATCGGTGAAGAAACAAATTCCCTCCGGGGGTTCGATATCTTCGGCACATTTCGAGGAGAATGGAGTCGAGCTTTTTACCACGCTTTTGATGAGCGGATTCGTCACGATGACCGGTGATTCATTGACGAGTCGGCTCTCACCGCCCTGGGAGCGGCACTTCAACTCAAGAAATTCGTTCCACTGATTCAATATTGCCAGGCCGACGAAATCTGCGCGCAACAGACCGCGCACATTCTCCACGATGTAAACGAGGATATCGTCCACATGCTCGAGCTCGGCAATGCGGCGGCTGATGTTCACCAGCGCATCCGTCCACTTCTCGGCGTTTCTTCGCGCCAGGATTTGAGAATCGAACGCCTCTTGTTGGGCGCGGTCTCTTTCTTCTTGAAGGGCTACGATCTGTCTCTTTCGTATTGCCTCGAAAACATCCAATGCTCTCGCCACAAAGTACGTCACTATCACAGCGGAAAGCATGCGCCAGATCTCGATGGGCATGCCTGTCGTGTTCAATACGCTTTGATAATCGAGCCAGGCAGATAGCCCATATGGCTGGCTGCCCTCCAGGATTTCCCCGCTAAAGGCATTGTGGATCACCCTGTCATAGTTATAGTAGGAGGCGGGTCCGTAAGGGGCGGCTGGAACGATCAGCCCCATCATGATTGCCTCGAAGAGAAACGCCAACCCCGCCCCAAGCATCAAGTTCGAGACATCGTAAAAACCGCGTCGTCGCTGGGAATACCATTGGCGCAGGAACCCGACCCCTGCAAGAAGACTGCCCGGCAGGTAAAGCAGGTAGCGCGTCCAGATCTCAATTGGAATTTCCAGGGGGGACGGCGTAATGAACGTTGTCGCCGCATAGGTTATGACAAATGCAATGGGTACGATGAGAATCCCCGGGACGAATATGCTCCAGGGGGGCAGGGGGTCGAGGTTGTTGAACATCCCCCAGCCGAAGCGCAAAATAAGCAAACCCGTCAGCAGGTGGAGACAGACCCGCAAAATGCTCAAACCATATGCCAGTTCGCCAAGCGACCCGCTGACAAGGAACATCTCCGTCCAGCCAGCTGCACCTCCCACAATGCCGAAAGAAGCCAGCCAGGGCAGTTCCTTCTTCAAAGGAAAGTCTCCCTCCCTCCTAAATTGCAAATACGCAGCCAGCCCCAAACCTTCGAAAGCCAAACCGTAGAAGAAGAGAAGAATCACCGCTTTACTTGTCTATGACAATGAACCTTTGTTTGTGAAATATATCTCAATCATTTTAGCCCCTCTTCTGACATCTTGCAATTGACCAAACATAAAAAATCAGGTTATTTTTGTCACATGTGTCGCAGATTACATGTGGGCCAATAATGGTATCATCGCCCTATGACCACCTCCACCGCCCAAGCTCATCCTAATATCGCCTTCATCAAGTTTACATTGGCAAAACTCGATTGAACTAACCGCAACGTTTCTTATTCAAGGCTTTAAGTTATCCACCTCTAACCTAAAATTACCCAAAGGCGGCTTGGGGGCAAACCTGATGGGTAAATTTGACTCGCATCACAGAGTCGACAAATAAACAACATGCGGATAACAGAAAATCGTGCTTTGAGGTGAATCCAAATCTTTAAGAGGACACCTATAGCAATAAAGCTTGGATTAAGGTTTCTTTTCAATCGATAAAGACGCAATATTAATATTCGAAAAGCTTTTGAAAGAAGTTGCTGCTCCGCGGGACATCAAATCGGGTGGGATAGGAATAGATAGCTGCTGCTCCCGTTAAGTACGGCTTGTTTTCCGTGTGAATTTTCCCTGGGCTAGACTGCAATCTCTTGCAACGCCATAATGCAGAGAGAAATCATGTAACATAAAGTTATGATGATAAATGCCGCCAACATCCCGTATTGGAGGAATGGATTAATAGAACCCTGAGGATAAACAAGCTGAAAAAACAGCCTTGTCAGCCACAGGATAGATGTTGCTGTCAGCATGACGTTAATCGAATAGCGATTGGGCTTGTTTCCATATGCAAACAGCAAATTCACCATACCAAACAAAACCAGCGATAACGAAAGGAACACGTTGATCGCCCGGACAGCGACAACCAACTCTGTCGCTCTTGAATCTATGTACGAGTACCAGTTCCACATCCGGGGGACAAAAAAGTGCCAAACACCAAAACCAATCGAAGCGCTGCTGCCGATTGTCACCAAAACCCTGAGGAGCGAATCTGTCACTTAGGAAAAACTTCGGCCGTTCACGTCACAATCATTTCCCTTCAACCACGATGCGATCCACCAATATCCGCGAGCCGTTGTAGTCAGGCACATTACTAAATACTGTACCATAGAGATGAACAAACAGGCATTTCGTTTGGTTGCTAACTCTTTCCGGCCACGTTCATCTCGGGGATCAAAACATATGGGGCACAGACGTACGGGGCGTAGAAGAAGTTGTAATTCCACTGCGTTTCCTGGCTGACCGCGGCTACATCTTTTAGAAGATCGTAGATATTGCCGGCGATGGACAGGTCTTTGACGCGCCCGACGATCTTGCCCCTCTCGATCTTGAAGGCCAGGTCGAGCGGGTTGGAGAAAGCGCCAGAGATGGTATTGCCCATCCCCAACCCGAGCAGGGACTCGACCAGGATGCCTTCATCAATGGATGCGATGATGTCTTTCAATGGTGTCTGGCCGGGTTGGAGGAGGACGTTACCGAACGAGACATCGGGCTGCGTGAACAGGCTGCGCGCGGCATTGCCTGTCGATTCGATCCCGGCCTGGGCTGCTGTCTTCAGGTCGTAGATAAAGCCCTTGAGCACGCCTTTCTCGACAAGCACATTGCGGCGGTGTGGTACTCCCTCGTCATCGTACGACGCACTGCCGAAGCAGCCATTCATTGTCCCATCATCCACCAGGGTGATCTTTTCATCGAAGAGTTTCTGGTCGACCTTGTCCTTGATCGGCGAGGTCCCCTTGTATACTTCCTTGCCATTCAAGGCCTCGCTGAGCGGCAGGATCAGCGCCTGCGCTCCGGCAGGGGAGAACAGCACGGGCATCCTGCCGGGTTTGATCGTGGTCGGCTTGCGGGCCAGCTTGAGTTGTTCCGCCAGCCGGCGGACGAAGGCCAGGTAATCCTTATCCCAGACCGTAGCGCCGAATTGTTCATACCGGATGAGCACGTCATTTTCTTCCATCCGATCGAGTTTGATACCAAACGTGAGTGGGGAGGTCTGGAAGGAGACGTCAAGTCCTTTCTGGTTGCGGATATTGGCCGAGACCAGGCCGCGCGCCAGCGAGAGGTTGCAGCGGACATTGGGATCGACCGGCAGAATTAGATCGAGGATCTCCTTGCCGATCTCGACCAGGCGGTCGATGGGTAATTCGGCGATGGTCTTGTCGTAGGTTCTGACGGGGACGGCCGGTTTCGGATCGGCAAAAGAGAACGACGTTTGGTCGCCGTAGGCAGCCGACTCGAGGACATTGGCCGCCAGCTTATCCATGGCCATCCGGTCGGTGGAGGCGGAGAAACCGAGACGCCCCTTGCGGATGACACGTACGGCGGTGCCTTTTGTCCTGGTGACGGTGCAGGCTTTGAGCTGGTTGGCCTCGTACTCAACGGTCGTCTTTTCGTTCTCCAGGCTGAACACTTCAACCTGTTCAGCCTGCTTCTTGAGAGTAGTTAAGATATCCATTTCATTCCTCCGTGTGATATGCAGGTCTGTCCTACTGTCCGCCGATAACGACGTTCTGGATGCGAATATGAGGCGCGCCCATGCCGACCGGCAGGGGGAACTGGCCGGCCTTTCCGCAGCCGCCGCCGGTGTTCAGCCACTTGAAATCGTCCCCGATCATGTCGATGTTCCCAAGCGTGGTGAACAGGTTGCCGGCCAGGATAACATCCTTGACCATCTCGGCGATCTTGCCGTCACGGATCATGTAGGCGTAGCCGGAGCTGAAGGAGAAATTTTCCAGTTGAGTCTCGCCGCCGTAGGCGTCGCAGGCATAAATGCCCAGCTTGATGTCCTTGATCATATTCTCGAAAGTCGCTGTCCCGTTGTCGATGGCTGTGTTGGTCATGCGCACAATGGGAGCGAAGCGATAGCTGACGGCACGCGCGTTGCCGGAGGCCGTCTCGCCCATCTTGGCCGCTGTCTGGCGGGAGTGCAGGCGCCCGACCAGCACGCCGTCCCGGATCAGCCAGTTGCGGCGGGCGGGGGCGCCCTCGTCGTCGTAGAGGGTGGTGCCGCGCAGGTTGGGGATGGAGCCGTCGTCGTAGACATTGAGGATGCCCTGGCCGAAGCGGCGGCCGAGGGTCATCATCTCACGCGCCTTGGGATTCTCGTAGACGAAATCGGCTTCGGACAGGTGGCCAAAGGCCTCATGGATGAAGACGCCGGCCAGCAACTGGTCGATAACGATCGGATACTGCCCGGCCTGGACCGGCCTGGCTCCCAGCAGTTCGACGGCGCGAGCGGCTGCGTTGCGGGCCAGTTCGTCCTTGTCGAGTACGTATTCGTAGCCCCAGGTGCTGGAGAAGATCTCGTTGGCCCGCTGGACGTTATCCCCGTCGCGGGCGGTGGCGAAGGCGCCGATCACCACGGAGGGCTTGTCCTGCTCGATGTAGGTACCCTCCGAGTTGGCCAGGGTGAGGTGCGTGAAGACGTCCGAGTAGATCGACTGGGTGTCGACGATGCGATCACTGTGCCCGAGCAGGATCTGGTTATAGCGTTCAGCCAGGGCCTTCTTCTCGGACAGGGGAATGTCGCGGAAGTCGCGGCCCATCACGGCCGTTGTCATGCTCTCGACCGGTTCCACCGGCGCCAGTTCGATCGGTTCGGGGACGGAACCCACCCGGGCGCACTGGTACGCCTGGTCCACCACGGCGGCCAGGTCGTCGAGGTCGTTGAAGGTGGCCACGCCCCAGCCCTTGTTACGGATCAGGCAGCGGACCATGCCGCCCTTGTCGATGTTGGCGTTGGCAGTCTCGAGTTCCCGGCCGCGGAACGCGACCCGGCAGGTCTCCTTGTCCTCGATACGGATCTCGGTGTAGTCGGCCTTGCTTCGTTTCACTGCTTGCTCAATTTTGTCTCGCATGGTTTCTCCTTTTTACCATCCCAGATGATCCAATACTTAGGGATGGATCGTCACCTTTCCGTCTCGATGCGGTCCGCCAAGATCTGAGAACCATTGTAGTCCGGCACATTGCTAAATAATGTGCCATAGAGATGAACGATCTTGCCGCTGTCGCGCAGTGCCTCGATCTGAGACTGTACGGCAGGGTCCCGTGAATCAATGCCAAAATAGATGACTTGCCCCAGGTCCTGCCGCTCGAAGTAATCGTCAAACTGCGAGCCGGGCTCCGTACCCTTGATGACACCCCACCAGTTAGCGATTTTTTCGGTGGCGCAGGGCGGCATGTAACCGCTTGGGTTATTTTCGTCTGTCTCAATGTGATCCACCAGGATCTGCGAGCCGTTGTAGTCAGGCACATTGCTCATCAAAGTGCCATAAAGATGGACGATCCTGCCACTGTCGCGCAGCGCCTCGATCTGGGACTTGACTTCCGGGTCCAGCGAATCGATGCCGAAGGTGATGATCTGCCCCATGTCATCCTGCTCGAAGTAGTCGTCATATTGCGAACCCGGCGGCGTACTCTTGATGAAGCCCCACCAGTCAGTTATTCCTTCAGAAATACCTGATGGCATCATACCGCCTGGGACGTTCTCTCCTGTGCTACCACCACTTCCTGCGGGAGCACACTCTCCCTTGAAATAAGCCCACTCGTCACAGGTGCTGCCGTCCGGGAAAATACATATTCCGCTTTGACTGCCATCCTCCGCAGTGAGTATTTCATGTTCGTAACCGTTCTGCTCGCAATAGGCCGTAGCAGGATTGGCCATGCCTGTCTGGTCCTGCGGCGCGGCGCAGGCTGTCAGGATGATCAGAGTGATCGTAAGTGCAAAGAGCTGTTTCATTTTTTCCTTCTTTCTAAAGATGATCTGTGTGACAGAGTTCTGTTCACGATTTCATGTGGATGACGAGAAAGGTATTGGAATGTTCCTTTTCCCAGGTAATTATTAAGGATCCAACCTGGCGTAAGGTCCGCAACCACACTGCAGTAGGAGTCTTCAGGTCGGTTCTGTTTTTTTTGCATTCACTCGCCTCTGATGGTGTAGGATGTCATCCCTGTTGTCACTTTTATTCTCGGTTTTCCTATTTTGTCTGCGGCTTGCTCAATGTTTGCGGTTTCCAGATCAAGACCACGATGGCAGCCATGATCACATAGGGTAAATACTCCAGCCAGTTATAAAGAGGAGACCGGGTTACCGAAGTAGAAATCACCTGGAAAGCACACGTGTATATCCAGTGAAGCAGGATCGCTGACCAGACACTCTGTTTGGTGTTGTTGTAAAGCCATGTATACAAAATCGAGTTGGCCATAAAGCCCACCAGGAAGCCAATGAACGGGAGTCCCAATTCATGCTGAGAAGTGCCCACCATCATAAACAACGGTAGATGCCACAATGCCCAAACCAAACCAACGATCAAGGATGAAGTCAACGCATTCCACTGTGTCTGAAGTCTTCCCAGTGCATATCCGCGCCAACCGATTTCCTCTGAGAGTGGACCCAGGATCAGGAGCTGTAAAAAGATACCCAACTGAGCGACAAAAAGATATCCGTTAAAAGTATTGCCGAGGAGTTTGTTAATGGATAGCTGCCCTGCCGTTCCAACAATAACGATCAGAAAAATAAAAAGGTACCAACGCCAGCCAAGGTTGAATTGAATGCTGACCTAATGTACGTAATCCCGGCAAACCTTCCTTGCTCCAGGTCAGAAAAATCGCCGACAGGGATGGTATAAATCCCCCGGCTACAAATAATGCAACCGCCCAGGTGGGGCCCTTAACTTCACTTACGAAACTTATGGTTGGGATCTTAAAAAGAACCAGGGGACCCCAGAAAACGAAATAGGATAATGCAAGTGTTAATCCCATAAAGACATAGGCTTCCTTTACTGTTTTCGTACTTTTCACTTTGGTCTCCTTGATGGTTGACCTGTCGTGTTTGATCAAACCGATCAGCTTTTTATTTGACTGGAAACTCCATTGTCAATGCATGAATAATGGAACTTTGTCTACTTAAGTCATCATAAGGATAAATGCAATGCCCGTTACCACGTCCACCATGTTGCACAGAATGTGAATGATTATGCCAACATAGATATTCTTCTTTTTTACCCCAAAGAGTATCGGCAAAAATCCCAGGGTTCGCGTGATAATCATCCATGGTTCAAGGACATGCTGAGCCGCAAACAGGAAGCTATGGAACAATGGGGCGTACTTCCCTTTCATCCTTGGCAGCAAATATCCCCGAAAATACAATTCTTCAACCAACGGGAGCAAGACTGCAATAAATATAAAAAACATCGAGTAAGTAACGATTAATGTTTTTCTGGAATAATTACCATCCAATCCATAATTTATATCCGGCATCCAGAAAAACAACCTCTCCTGTAGAAATGCATCCACAGGCTTTAAGAAAGTAAATATGGCGCCTACAGCAATAAATATTACGCATACCCAGACCAGGTACTGCCACCACGGAATCGCATTTCGATAGCTAATGATCCCCTGTAATGTAAAGCGACCTGTCTTTTTCTTCCCCTGAAGGAACAGGTATCCCAGTTCGACCGGAATGAGGATAAAGGCGTATGCAAGGATTAAGGCAATAATCGAAGGATATCCCATATTAACAACCGGCTGTCGTGCGAGCGAGAAGAAACAACCGACCAGGATCCCGGGGAGCAAATGCAAAATGACCGATTGTGCCGTTGAATGTTTTTCGATTTGATCTTGTTTCATTTGCTTTTTCCTTAATGTCTGCATCGTAAACTTGTCAGACCTAGGTAATATGGTCCATCGTACATGAAATATAGGGTACCCACGATTCTTGCGGTCTTATTGATTGAACTCATTTTTAATCGCCTTTGAATAGGGAATAGCCCGACAGGCCGATTCCCACAAAATATAAAACGCTCTGAACAACATTCACTTGCCAGCGTCCATGCCCAATGTAGGAAGAAGCGAGAAATGCCATCACTTCGATGAAGCCGATCACGAAAACCAGCGTCCAGAAAGCCGATTTTTCGCTGGCAATCAGGTGTTTACGGATGAGCGGCCACGTCAGCACCGAGACCATCAGCGAGCAGGAGTTGTACAGGATCGTGAAGCAATTGAGCGCTGCAATCGTCTTGGCACTAAGGTTAGCAATTTCAGCCTCTGAAAAGGAAGCTACTTGCAGGATCGGGGAGTCCTGTTTGAGAACGATGACGTAGCACAATATGATAAAGGCAAGGATGAAGTTGATGCCGCACCATACGGAAAGAATCAGCGAACCTTTTTTTAACATTTTTTCTCCTTGTGATGGGTAGTCAGAATTAACTCAGGCGGGTTTCTGCTCTTTTGCGCCCTTAATCAGAAGCCACAAAGAGAGTCCAAACTCCGCAATGAAGCCGAGTGGATAGCTTACATACGTGATTGCCGTGAAGCCTGGGAAGAGGAAAGACTGAAAGAAGGTTGACAACCAAGTAAAACAATGGACCATTAGCACGATGCCCAAAATTTTGGGAAGGAAGCCCGACTTGAAGACTAAATAGCCAAGCGGAAAGAGCCAGGCGCCATAGAATAGCTGGGCGACCGTAAATCCTTTTTCGCGTAAATCGAGAAAGAACATTGCCAGAGACTGCAATTG
Organism: Candidatus Villigracilaceae bacterium; assembly: GCA_026645935.1. Taxonomy (GTDB): domain Bacteria; phylum Chloroflexota; class Anaerolineae; order Anaerolineales; family Villigracilaceae; genus Villigracilis. The sequence goes on from JAPKMP010000006.1 coordinate 131,961, forward strand.
ATCCGCTTGGAATACCTTCAAGGTATCATGACCATTCATCAACAACTGGATGGCAAACAGAAAAAGATCACTGGAACATTGAACGGCGACACCACCCAGGTTTAATAACAGGAATAGGAGAGCAAGGTCTTTATTGACCGGTTTGAGTAAAACATAGAGAGCCCAGGCGGCCAAAAAGAAGAGCGCAGCAGCGAGCAGATCGCCTACAACAGTGACAGTGAACAACCCTTCATGCGCCATGATATTACTGGTTGTTGCTGCGGCATCCCCAAGCACAATATAGCTACCGCGCCACACGTCACTAATGATATGAGTTACCATGTAAATGAGATACAGGAACCCTGCCATTCTTGCGTTCTTATTGATTGTGTTCATTTTTTATCTCCTTAATTCATCTCTATTTTGGCGGACTGGGCGGCGACGGCGGAAGGATAGAAGCCTTTCACGATCAGCCATACTGCCAAGACCATCTCTTGTAGCATGATGGGGAACATGAGCAGCATCTGTGGCGGAGAAAATGCCTCAATCAGTCCGAACATTCCGGAAAAAGCGCCGATCAACATCAGTAACAGGCTTAATAGGCCCCAGGCAGATAACCAGCGGGGCAGGAGCCGGGTTCTGTAAAATATGGTGTAGTAGATGGTAGCCCCAGTACACCAGGGAAAGAGGTAGAATCCATTGCTTATCCAGTCCCGCACCGATTGGACGACTGCGGCAGCGGGCTGGAAAAAGGAATCGGCCGGGCTGCCGGCCTTGACAAATTCCTGGCTCAAAGCCAACAGAACCGCCAGGCTAATGGCGCTGGCGAGTTGGAGCGTCCCTTCCATGACACGGAAACCAATCACGCCCAGGGCCAGCGCCTCACCATGGGGTTTAAGAATCGGGTACATCGAGATGCCGATCCCGGCGCAGGCCAGGCCCATCAACATGATGCTGAGCGCCAACAGCAACACATCGTTGCTGTGTGCCGCCATCAGCGACAGGTAGTCCGGGGATGAAAGGGACTGGCTCCACAAAGACATTGCGACCATCACCGGTACAGTTCCCAGGATAAACAAAACCCCTGTGATTCGAGCGTTGTTTCTTGAATTACTCATGCTAACTTCGTTCATTTTTTATCTCCTTGGATTTGACCGGAACGGATAGTATGATCGAGCCTAACCATCAAGGGTGCGCCACTTCCATGTGAGCCAGATAATCAGTAATATGCACGCAACCTCTACTGTTTCAAACAGCACATAATACAGACCGTGCCCGCCTATAACGATATGTACAATCATGTAGGCGCCAATGATGACGGTTACCCAGCGATTTACTTTGTAGCTCAATACCCAGGACAGAAGAACCGGGGAAATTGAAGCAATCATTAATATTGCGCCCGCCAGCAAACCACCCGCAGGCAATGGAGCTCCCGCCATTACTTCACGGATTGGAGATGTGGGATCCAGCAAAGAAACAATATCCGCATAAACCATAAGCAAGACTACAAATATCCATAGCAATGAGAGTTTTACCCTTGGATCTATTCCGATAATCGATTTGTTTGTATTCATATTTTTCTCCTTTTTTGGCCGATATGGATTAGTTTCATTGATTTGGACTTGATTGACCGAGATCAAGGTCATTCCCAAATCACGCACTTTTTTAAGCAAGCCATGCATCGCGGCCTGGTCAACCACGGGTCCGGTTAGAAACGTGTCGCCGTCCTCTTCCAGTGTGATGGTCAAGCCGTCGAACCATGCCGCCCATTGGGCATCCAGATGTCCCTTGAGGCGGATTTCGTAGAACGGAATATTTTGGGGCGGCTTGTCAATCATCGTTTTCTCTCAGTTACTGCCGTAGGATACCGTTGGAAGTGGTGAGGCGTCATCACCAGATGATGTGATTGAGGTGGTGATTGGGCGGGAAATAAAAACTCCAGCAGGCATTGCTGGAGTCAGGGTATCAACTGGCTTGCTTGTGTATCACCGAAGCCCACCCTAGTTTTTGGCATTGCGGACACTTGACGTACCTACGAAAAATGATGTGGGGTCCCAGGTAGGCTAACCAACTTGTTGGCTGGAATTCAGTGTGGCAATGGGGACATTTATAACCATAGTTTTTCCTTTGCCAAAAGAATAAACGGAAGATTATCCAGGCTATTATGACAAGGAAAATTAAATAATACTCGTTCATTTGTATTTCTCCTTTATATTTTCAACTACTGTGACTTGAAGGTAGACTTCCAACAACCTAAAAAAGATTTAACTTCGATTGGTCATTTTTTCCTCCTTGTTTTTTATCGGCATGTCCTGCCGCGAAAACGATATTGCGTTTTTTATGTCCTTGCACTCATGGCGGATTTCGTAGAACTCAACATTCGAGGGCGGCTTGTCATTCATTATCTTCTTTCGGTTATTCTGCCTGTAAGATACCGCTGGATGTAGTGAAATGTCATCACCACATGATGTGATTGCTGTGGTGATTGTGCGGAAAACAAAAAAACTCCACCAGATGATGCTGGAGTCGGGCTGGAGAAGTTTTGGACAGCTAGAACAGATCGAGTTCTTGCGCACGGCGGACAGCCGCCCGGCGGTTGTTGACCCCGAGTTTATTGAAAATATTTTTGGTGTGGGTACGCAACGTGTTGAGCGACACGATCAATCGTTCGGCAATTTCGGGTCCGCTTAATTCACTGCGAAGCAATTTGAGCACTTCCAGTTCGCGTTCGCTCAACGGTTCGATCATTTTGGACTTTTGGTTTGTGATTTTGGATTGGAGAATGATTTCAGTCGACTTAGGGAAAGCCGCCAGTAATTTGTTGGCATAATCGGGTCTGATTCCCTGAGCCGCTGCAGTGGCCAGGAGCTCTGCCATCCGAGGCCCTTCATCCACAAAGAGACGGATGAAGCCTTCTGGTTCAGCGCGCGATAACACTTCGTCGAGCAATTCCATTGCCTTTTCTTTTTCGCCATTGGTATATAGGGCAATAGATTGCAAAGTCATCACCATGAGGAGCCTGTATACCCATTCTTTTGATTCCGCTTCGTGGCGTAGCGGTTCCAGCACTGCGAGCGCTTCGGCTGGATTACCCCGGGCGATGAGCGCCCGTGCCTGCATGAGCGGAAGGTTATTTTGCTGTGCCAGTTGAAGGGCTGCATCTGTGTTACCTTGGCGGATAAGGACAAACGCCTTGTCGTAGGCAATATATGGCGCGCGGAAAGTGTAGTCCCTTTGATGTGCGTTTTGTTCCACCTGCGAAAGAATTTCCGCCGCACTGACCGCATCTCCCCGTGCCAGTTTCAAACGAGCTAAAAACATCTCGCTCAAAATTAACCTGTCAACGACCTGATCATATTGCTGCGCCAACCGAAAACTCTGCTCCCCGTATTGCTCGGCGGCATTCAAATCATTCCATTCATAATGGATCCGAGCCAAACCGAGAAACACCAAAGGGGCATTATAAGGGGAGTAAACATCAACCATTTTCATGGTTTGATTGTAGGTCTCGGCTGCCAAATGAAGCTGGCTTTTTTCTTCCTGTAGCTGCCCCAAACGGATCAAAGCAATTGTGGCATCAATATCATCACCGGCTGCCCGGGCAAGAGAGTAAGCTTCAGTATAAGCATGACCGGCTTCGACCAAATCTCTCTGAAGATAATAGGCAAACCCCAACGAGCGGACCGCCATGGATCGATCTGCCAGATTATTGGGATGTAGGTACTCTAGGGCGCGGCGCGCCTGCATGAAGATAGTTTCTGTCTGGGTCTGCGCTTGTGCCACGTTGGCTCTGGCGGCGGCTATTTTCCCGATCAGGTCCCTGGTCGCATCATCTGATACTGCATCCGATAAGGCTGTGGAAGTTAGAGCGGCTTCAGTTGCCTGGAGTTTTTCCTCCACGCCGGTTATTTGACCGATGACCAGCAACATGGCAGCCTGCCCCCACCATAACGCAGGCTTTGCATCCAGCACAGTTTTTGGCAGTGACTCCAACCAGCCCAGGATCGTTGTCGCCGTGCCGCGCCGATGCACGGGCATCTTCCTGCTTTCCATCAGACGTATGGCGCGCTCGACATCATTCGCCGCCGCCGCATGGCGGAAAGCATCAAGCATCAGATCATTGTTTTCATACCATTCACTGGCGCGGATATGCAGCTGGGCGATTTCTTCGGAGCCAAGACTTTGCCCTAGCCGCTTGCGGAGCAAATCCATAAAAAGATGGTGATAGCGATACCAGCGTCGATCATTATCCAACGGGACGATGAACAGGTTGGCGTGTTCGAGATATTCCAGAGTTTTTTGCGCGGGCACAGAGGAATCAAGCAGAATAGTATCGCAAAGGGGACCGCACATTCGGTCAAGAATGGAAGTCCGCAGCAAAAAGGATTGGATGTTTTCGGGCTGTTGCTGCAAAACTTCTTCGAGCAAATAATCCATTACAAAGCGATGGCTGCCGGTGAACGATTGGATGAAATCGGCGGCGTCCTTATATCCGCGCATGGAGAGTGCCGCCAATTGCAGACCGGCGATCCAGCCTTCGGTGCGCTTGTCCAGCGTGGCGATGTCTTCTTCAGAAAGATTCAATCCCATATTGCGGTTGAGAAATTCGGCGGCTTCGACGGGGGTGAAGCGCAGGTCGGCGGCGCGCAACTCGTTATATTGATTCAGAGCGCGCAGGCGTGCCAGCGGCAGGCTTGGATCTTCGCGCGTGGCAATGACCAGGTGCATCTGTTGCGGCTGGTGCTCGATGAGGAACGCCAGCGATTGATCAACCCCTTGAGAATCGATTAAGTGATAATCGTCAAGGACGAGCAGGAAATTTTCTGGGAGGGTTGAAATCTCGTTGAGCAGGGTGGTCAAAATGGTTTCGATCTGCAATGGCTGGGGGGAGTAAAGCGCTACCAACAGGCTCTCGCCAATTCCCTCCTTGATATTTTGTAATGCCGCTATCAGGTACGAGATGAAACGCGCCGGGTCGTTATCCCCATCATCCAGCGAAAGCCATGCAACCGGGAGTCCGCTTTGGGCGACCCATTCGCTGACCAGGGTAGTCTTGCCAAACCCAGCGGAAGCGGAAACGAGAGTCAACTTGTGACCTGAACTAAGACCTTGGTTCAATTGTTCGATCAGGCGCGGACGGGGAACAGTGTCGGGTCGGGGTGCGGGGACGTATAGCTTCGTTGCCAGGATCGGTGCGGGCATAGCTTGATTATAATGCGCAACCTCCACCTTCCGATTTATGATGATGCCACCGTGAAAATAACATTCCTTTTTTATGCCCTTGCTCGACATAGCGATATACCTCGATGATTTTATCGAAGGGGTATATCCAATCAATGACTGGTTTTAGTTTGCCGGTTTGGGTCAGGTCTTTGAGCAGAAGCAGGTTTTCACGCTTCTCGCCGCCACTGACACATCCAACTCATTGGGTAAATGTTCAATAAATGAGATACTTGGCATAGTGGTATCATCACACTATGACCTCTGCTACCGCCCAAGCATTTTCTAATATCGCCTTCATCAAATTTACATTGGCAAAACTCGATTGAACTAACCGCAAGGTTTATTGTGTCGGAAAATTGGCATTTGGAATAGTCAACTCAATTCTAGCTAAGTTTCCAAAGCCGCCAGGCACGCCGGAATCCCAGCCGCTTACAAAAGCAACCCACTATTAACCATAGCGTGGCTTATCCTGCACAGATTAACGCATCGTTTCCAGATGTTGGGCATCCTGTATTGGCAAGCGTTGCCAGAGCCACAAGTCCATCTTGAACGCTTGACTCCACAAGTAAAATACCGTATTATGTGAACTGTAAGTTAGCATTAAGCTAACTTACAGGTGAAATATGCAAAAAAGTCAGTATTTAGAGACCCTTCTACGATCCATCAAGACTGTCTTTACCTTGGAAGACATAGCCATATTATGGCAAGAGCCAAGTACGCAAGCTGTCCGAGTCCGGCTCAGCTATTATGTTCGGCGCGGAAAATTGTATCGCATCCGAAAGGGACTCTACGCCAAGGATAAGAATTACAGTAAATTGGAGCTTGCCACACGGATATTTACCCCTTCCTATATAAGTTTTGAGACCATCCTCGCCCGGGAAGGTCTGATCTTCCAATTTCATACCCAGATCAGCGTCGCTTCTTATTTGACACGCGAGATCGAAGTGGATGGACAGGTCTACTCATTCAGGAAGATCAAAATGCCCATCCTCACCCATCCCATGGGTGTCGAAAATAAGAATGAGACCTCCATTGCAACCAGGGAACGCGCATTGTTGGATACCCTCTATCTTCGAGGCGAGTATCAAATTGACAATCCCAACGGTTTGGATTGGAACAGGATATTCGACATGCTTCCGATCTACCATAACCAAAGGATGGCAAGTCGAATACGCAAACTTTATAAGCAAGTAAACCGTTCAAAGGAGGGATCGCCATGAAACTCGACATCTCCACCCACAAGACCATCCTCTTCCAGATCCTCAAGGACATCTATTCGGACACGAGGATCGCGCCTTACCTGGGTTTCAAGGGCGGCACTGCTGCCTTGATGTTCTACGGCTTGGATCGCTTCTCCGTCGATCTCGACTTCGATTTGTTGGACGAGTCCAAAGAAGAGGTTGTATTCGAGCGGGTCACAAATATAGTCGAGAAGTACGGAACGATCCGGGAGGCAAAGAGGAAGCGATTTGGTCTCTTCTATGTGCTGTCCTACGAGGATACGGCGCGCCACATCAAGGTGGAAATCAACCGGAGGCAATTTGGATCTCGCTATGGGGTCAAGACTTATCTGGGTGTATCCATGCTTGTGATGGTTCCCGAGGATGTCTTTGCGCATAAATTGGTCGCCATGCACGAACGGATCGGCAAGACCAGCCGCGACATTTACGACGTTTGGTTTTTTCTTCAACAGCGGTTTCCGATCAATCGCGAGATCGTGGAGGAACGCTCCGGAATGTCCTGCGACGCGTTTCTACAAACCTGTATCATGCAATTGGAAAAGATGAGCAATCGCAACATCTTGGACGGGGTTGGGGAGTTTTTGACGTCCAGCCAGAAGGATTGGGCAAAAGCCAAATTACGCGAGGAGACAATTTCTTTGTTGAAATTGAGGTTGGGGAGTTAGCGGCTGAGTGGTTCCTGGGAAAGCAATTTCTTCCCAACCTGACTCGATGATTTCGCGTACGGCTGTTCCGGGCCGGATACGATATTCGGCAAGAATTTCCGCCTGAGTAAGCTTAGTAAGAAGAAAGAGGTTAGCAATTCAAACTGTCCACCTCTTTTGGTTTTAGAAATTGGTGCAAATTTTGTTGAAATGAAAATTGGAAGTGGTATCATCACCTTATGACCACCGTGACCGCCCAAGCGTTTTCTAATATCGCTTTCACTAAGTAGTCACACTGGATACACTATTGAACTGACGGCAAGGTTTGTTTTGGGGAAAGTCAACTTTAATAGTTTAGTTTAAAGCACTAGAGATCAAAATTAAAAGGAATGGAATCCCTTCATTTACCTTTTAATCTGTATGCATCTTCGAGAATAAAGAAGCAGGATGTCAGACAGCAGTTTGGTAATACTATAAGAAGTGGGAAAGTTTGAAAACGAATCAAGCGCGTATTTAAAGGAGGTTAGCCTGTCAAAGATAATCAAAAGTTATACCTTCTACGATTCTTCAGACATCCCATCCAATGCCAGTGCGATTGCCGCCTCCATCGTCATGGCGCGACCTTGAGCGGAGAGTTCGGCAAATTTTGTTTCATCGAACATGGTGCGAATCTTTGCCAGATCCTGGTCAATAAATTTTCTCTGCACAGGCCAGGTAATGGAACCAATCTTTTGGCGCATCGCGCCTGCCCAGGCAATCAGCAGCGTGGCGCGGTCAGGTTCTTCTTGATTTACAAACAGACTTGCCATTGATTCCATGGTTTTCGCCAATAGATCCAAATTGTTTGTCTTTTGGATCTGCAAGACGCAATCATGAAACAGTTCTTTGGCTTCCTCTATGTCACCTTGGTGAACGAGCGCCAGCGCCAATTCTTTGCGATTCCAAAGAGAGGACATGAAATCGCCGATCTTTTCGCTTGATTCATGCGCCTTCCTGAAGTATGTGATGGCTTCCTGATAATTGTTTTGATAAAGTGCAAGATTCCCATAGATACTCAAAGCATTTGCCTCCCCTGCGGGATTCCCGAGTCGTTGAAAAATTGAAAGAGCCTCTTCCGCCATTGGATACGGGGTGGAAAGATCGCCCTCCATAGTCAAAAACATTGAACTAAAGTACAAGGAATAGGCGATCCCTGAAAGATTCCCCAACTCGCGCTGAAGACGTATGCTCTCATACATACCGCCTTTCGCCGCCTCATAGTCAGAATGTGCAGAAGCTCTTACCAATCGCATCAAAATATTTGCCTGTCCAAGTTTATCTCCGACTGCCTCATACAATGCCAGACTCTGTTTCAGTATTGGAACTTCTTGTTCATTCGCTCCCTGCTTCCAAAAACTCATCCCCAAACTATAAAGGCTATAGGCTTCAGCAGACTGATCTGAAATACTGCGTGACAATTCCAAACCTTGATTGGCGCTCGTACGCGCCTCGTTAAATTTACCTTGATTCGTCAGAGTCAAACCATGATATGCCAGCGCCCGAGCGCGCAGGGAATCCGCAGCATGATACTGCGTCAATAAGCGAGTTAGCCAGGCATCACTCTCCTGTGGATTTATGCGAGCATCCCAGTACAAGGCCAGAGAAATCAATAAACGCATGCCGGATTTCGCATCGGCGGCAATTGCCCAATCCAACGCCAGGCGCAGGTTATCCAGTTCGTCGTCTAGTTTGTTCATCCAAAATATTTGATCTGAACGATATAACTCAGGCTCGGCTTCTTCCGCCAGCCTCACAAAATAACTCAGATGTTTCGCTCGCACCAGAGATGCTTCTTCGGCTTCAGACAATTGTTCAAGGGCATACTGACGGATCGTTTCCAAAAAGTGATAGCGGCTTTCGGCGCGTCTGGTTTCGACGAGCACCAACGATTTGTTGACCAGTTGCGACAGCAGTTCAAGGATTTGGCTGGATTCAAGACCCCCGCTTCCTTCGCCGCCGCAAACTGATTCTGCTGCTTCGAGCGCCCACCCGCCGACGAAGACCGCCAGCCTGCGGAATAGGATTTTCTCTTGTTCTGAGAGCAAGTTGTAGCTCCAGTCGATCATGGAGCGTAAGGTTTGTTGGCGCGGGATGGTTGTCCGTGCTCCGCCTTTCAGCAGGTGGAAGCGATCATCGAGACGTTTCGCAATTTCATCGACCGTCATCATTTTGACGCGCGCCGCCGCCAACTCGAGGGCGAGGGGGATGCCGTCTAAACGGAGGCAGATTTGGGCGATGGTTGAGGCGTTTGTTTGGGTCAGGGAAAAACTCGTAGAGGCAGCCGAGGCGCGTTCCACGAAGAGGCGTCCTGATTCGGAATCCATTAAAGTGGAAAGGTCTGATTTGGAATCTGGAATGTTGAGCGGGGGCACAGCATAGGCGATCTCACCCTTGACCCCAAGCGTTTCGCGGCTGGTGGCGAGAATGATTACATCCCTGCATGACTGCGTGAGCACATCCGCCAGATGCGCGATGGGCTCGATGAGATGTTCGCAATTATCGAAAATGAGCAGCGCCTTGCGCGAGCGAAAATATCCGACCAATACTTCGGTGACAGAAGACGCTGATTTGCTCGATTCTTTCAACCCGACCCAATTCGCGACCTCAAATGCGACCAGGGCAGGTTCGCTGATGGATGCAAACTCAACCAGCCAGACTCCATCGGGATAAATGGCGAGTAGATCGGATACCACTTGAAGCGAGAGGCGGGTTTTGCCTGTGCCGCCCGGACCAGTGAGGGTGACGAGGTGATGGGCTATTAATAGGTAAGTGACTTCAGCGATTTCTTTTTCACGCCCGATAAAACTAGTCAATTGATGAGGTAGATTATGCGGCGTGTTATTTGTCTGGGAATTTTCGGATGGGTTTTGAGGCTTGTCTTTCGCGAGTTCGAGCAAACGTGTCACCCACTTTGAATCATTTTCGAGTCCCAAGGCAGGAACGAACAAAGCCGTTATCGTTGCCGCGTCTGGCGTGCGTTGATTCTTTTCAATGCGGCTGATCTGCGCGTCGCTATACCCGACTGCAACGGCAAGCTCCATCTGTGTCAGATGCGCCTGTCGGCGAAGGTGTTTAACCAGATCACCAAAAGTGGAAAATTGATCGGGGTTAACGGCTGTGGGACTCAATAATAATTTACTCCGCTGGCAGGCAAAGTATAGTCGAATTACTACCCCCTTCGAGAATTTTTGGAGAAAAATGTCAAGTTTTGAAGTTTAGGCAGGGGTATAGTTGGAACATCAACAAAGGAGATCAACATGTCTTACAGCTTTGAACGAAGTATCGTTATTCATGCATCACCGGAGCAAGTCTACGACAACCTGCTCGACGTAGCCTCCCACAAGAAGTGGGGAGAAATGACCGAAATGGAGCTTTTATACGAAGGTCCTGTGAAAGTTGGCAGCCGCTGGCGTTCGGTCGGCGTGATGGACAAGGACGTCATGCACGATGAATGCGCCATCATAGCTTTGGAGCGTCCACGCCTGTTCCAGTTCAAATCCGTTAGCCAGCATTCGTCGATGGGAACCGCAGGCATGATCTTTACCTATCGGCTCGAAAAAGCGCCTGAGGGCACGCGTGTGACCATCAGTCGCGGGTTTGTTACCGATGAAATATCAAGCAAGATGATGCGATTTTTATTACAGGTAGGGGTTGGAAGGCTGATGGACATTTTCATGACGGCACCGATCATTGACAGGGGTCTAGCCCGCTTACGCGACTACGTGGAACAAGCCCACAAATGAAAGAGTTCATCCACAGCTAATCAAAGAGGAAGTATGGAACCTGTCATCCCAAAACTGATCGTAATACCTCCAGGCGCAGGCAGGGTTTTGAAGTTGATCGGTGTCACGCATAAATTGACGAGTCAACAAACGGGGAGCGATTATTACCTTTTTGAATCTGAGTTCGATCCTGAAAGTGGGAATCGTCTGCATGTACATTCGTATGAGGATGAAATCGTCTACGTCCTACAGGGAACGATCCAGATCAGGCTGGGTAATGACAAACTGGAAGCCAGCGCGGGCGGAATTGCGCACCTGCCGAAATGGATTCCGCATGCACTTTACAATCCTCTGAAAACGCCTCTCAAATTTTTGGCGCTGGCAATCCCGGGCGGCATGGAGCTATTCTTTGACGAACTCGAATCCGCCTTGCAAGATGGCACGATGGATGACGCGAAGCACAGGGACATCTCTCGAAAGTATGGGATTGAGTGGTTGGAGAATTGAACAAAGTCCAACACGTATGGTCGGTTGATGATCATGCACATCTTTTTTCTTAACTGGATTGCACATTTGCAGATGGCATGATCAAACGTTACCTGCTCCCACAAATCTATATCAAAGCTGTAGGTCGCGTCTTTGTAGTGGTATCATCACCCCATGACCACAGCCACCGCCATTAGCCATCCAAATATCGCCTTCATCAAATTTACATTGGCAAAACTCGATTGAACTAACCGCAAGGTTTATTGTGGCGGCAAAATCGCCTTTATTTGGTACGCTTTCTCTCCAGGCAACCAAGCAAAACACACTATAAATAAGTCTAAGTTTATAATATGTATTAAATGTGGTTCAATGTGGGTCGAAACTTATACCCGTATACATGATAAGTGCCACTCTGGGCAGATCCGATTGCGGTTGTGAATATCAGTTGATGTACTCTATCATCTTCTCGTGTCACGGCTGATAGATTTTCGTTTCTGGTTTGAACGCCGCCCACGAAAACCAGAAGTGGTTGATGGACACAACCAGCGGGAGTTGTTTACCCTGCAATTCACCCGCAACTGCCTGACCGAGAATATTCCACTCACTGCCTGTTTGTAGATCAAATATCTTTCCATCCTTGAATTCAAAATTCAGTGTCATATCATCCAAGACTCTTGAGTATGCCGCTGCCGCGCCGACATCACGTCCATCAGCGATGTTGCTGGTGTCCAATGCGGAGGCGGTGCCTTCTGCCCAGAGGATGACGACTTCGAGTTTGCCCACTTTGTCGTTGATCACTTTTGCTTCACTCAACACATCGTATGGATAGGCTGTCGCTTCGCCATTCAAATCAACCGTCAACACACGTGCCATTGGCGGGAGTTGGTCTGGTGTGGAGCCATCATACAAAAATGGAGTCTGGTTGATGTCGTCGTAGCCGAAGTAGGGATTGGAGCCGTAGTTGCGGGCATACCCAGTTTCACGCGACAACACTTTCCCATCAGGATATTGTGTTTTGAAGTCTGCCCATGAAATCATGGAGGCAGGATAAAACTCAAGTTGTGCGCCTGTGTGTTCGCCCGCAATGGCATCGCCAGTAGCTTGCTGCCACCAGGTTTCGGCTTGGCGGTCGTACATGATGAGGTTGCTATAACGCAATCGCCCAGTGGTGCCGAAATCCAAAACTTGTCCATTAAAGGTGCGTTTGAAAGCAATGGCTGTGTTGCACAGTGGACAGAATGACACCATCAACGGCTCGCCGCCGACGGTGTCGTTGACAATTTCGTGCCACATCAGGATCTGGATGGGATAAGCGCGCGCGTCTTCGCCGACCTGGACGAAGACGACGGGTTCGCGATCCACGAGCCATTCATCCGCTTCACTCGTGGACTGGAACATGGGCGCGTCAATAGCCGGAATCCCATCTTTGGGTGGACCTCCCGAAAGGATTTCGGAATACGGCACCGAATGTTTGCTGAAGTCTGTCGTGAATTCGCGCTCGGCGCCGAAAGGAGGCGGCTCGGCTGGCAGGAAAGTCTCCCTGCCCAAGGGGGGTGGTGATATCTCGGGAGCAGGATCAGTCGCGGGTGAGCCGGATGCGGTCGTTGTCGCTTGGGGAGCGGCTGTGCAGGAGGATAAGGTCAAGGCGAAGATGATGGTGGAGACGAGGAATTTTTCCATACCCGTGTGACAGGTAAGCGCAAGGACATCTTACGAAATGATTAACGTTTCTTAACTTGGTAAGAACGGGGTGGGAATTGTTTCCAATGGGGAAAGGAAATTTTATGAGCGAGAAAAATTTTATCCAACGCAATGGACAGAAGATCGCTGCGCTTCTTTTTTGGGTTGGGCTGGTTGCCCTCTACCAGTGGTACGCCGCCTCGAACGGACTCTCCCCTCTGCAGGTCGTCCAGCAACTGCTCGACTTCATGAAGAACGGTGTGTGGGGCGTCTTGATCTATGTGATCCTCTACGCCGTGCGCCCGTTGATTTTATTTCCGTCCACCATCCTCACGTTGGCGGGCGGTTTTGTTTTTGGACCTGTGCTCGGTGTGCTGTATACCATCATCGCCAGCAATATCTCATCGACGATTGCGTTTTATGTGGGGAGATTTTTTGGCGAAGGTTTGCTGAACGACGACGGTTCGGACGGTTGGATTCAACGCTATGCGCGGCGGATGCGCGAGAACAGCTTCGAGACAGTGATGACCATGCGCTTCATCTTCCTGCCGTATGACGCGGTCAGTTACCTGGCGGGATTTTTGAGAATCCATTATTGGGCGTTCATTCTGGCGACGGCGCTCGGCTCGATCCCGGGGACGATTGCGTTCGTTGGCTTCGGAGCTTCGATTGAGAGTTTCGATGGGGCGACCCCGCAATTGAACCCTGTGACGCTGGGTTTTTCGGCGGCGATCTTTATTGCGAGCATTGCGCTTTCGAGGATGTTCAAGAAGAGGGAAGCGGTGACTGTTCAACCCAACGCAGTGGTTGAGTAGTCCTGTATGATCTTTGTGCGACGTATCGAAACCACCTGGAATAGATAAACAGGAATAGCATCATGTCAAATCATTTTCACACCATCGTTATCGGCGCGGGCTCGGGTGGGATGACCGTCGCGGTCGGGCTGGCGGGCTTGGGCAAACAGGTCGCATTCGTCGAAGCGCAGCATATCGGAGGGGACTGCACAAACGTAGGTTGCGTGCCGTCCAAGACAGTGATCGATCTGGCAAAAAAGTTCAAGCCGGGAATGAATCCCGATGAAGCTCTGCGTGAGGTAACCCGCAAGCGTAACGCCTTACGCGAAAAGGAGACCGAAGAAGTGCGCCACATGCCGAATGTGACCTTGATCGAAGGCTGGGCAAAATTCACTGCACCGAAGGTCATCGAAGTGGCGTCTAAAGCGGGTGGGATGCAGAAACTCTCTGCTGAGAATATCGTCATCTCCACAGGGGCGCGCCCGCGCATGATCGAAATCCCTGGGTTGCCAAGGGAACGAACACTGACCAATGAGACACTGTTCGACTTGCGCGATCTACCGAAGCATTTGGTGGTCATGGGTGCGGGAATCATTGCCCTGGAGATGGCGTTTGCCTTCCGCAAGTTGGGCGCGAAGGTGACGATCTTTGCCCTGGATAAACGCCCGCTGATGACGTACATCCCTGAGGTGGCGGAGGCGATGCAGCCTGAGATCGAAAAGAAGGGCATTGTCTCCTATTACGGTGCAACCGCTACGGGTTTTGATCAAGCCACTCATACGCTGACCTTGAAGCAGGGCGAGAAGGAAATTCAAATCCAGGATGTGGACAAGGTTTTAGTGGCAGTTGGGCGGGTGAAAAATCTAGAGTCGCTCGGATTGGAGCAGGCTGGGGTCAAATGGGATGCGGGGACGGGAGTGCAGGTCAACTCGTTCGGGGAGAGCAATGTCAAAGGTGTGTATGCCATCGGGGATGTCACACCCACCTCAGCTTTTACCCATTCGGCCAATGCCCAGGGACGGCGTGTCGTCCAGTGTATCGCATTTCCGTTTTTGCCGCTGGCGAAGAAGGAACCGATCTTTCCGAACGCCACATTCAGCGACCCCGAGGTGGCGAATGTCGGGCTGACGCAAAAACAGATCGCGGAGAAGTATCACCCGCAACTCATCAAACGCATCCGCGTGGATTTCAAGGACCACACCGATAGAGGCTATACCGATGGCGTGGAAAATGGTTTCATCATTGCCGATGTGATCCGACTCACAGGGCGGATCCTGCATGTGACGATCGTGGGCGCGAGCGCATCCGAAATGATCTCGTTCTTCACCCTTGCCATCAGCCAAAAGATTTCACTGTATAAGATTTATCGACTGGTGTATCCGTATCCCACATTTTCAAGCGGCATTTTGAAAGTGGCGGATTTCTTCATGCGTGAGACGCTGCCGAATATCAGGAAAGAGCTGGGCGCGTTTTTGAAGTATCGCTTTGCGAAATAACAACAGGTGACAGTCACTTTTAAAGTGACTGTCACCTTATTACATGAGGAGAACCTATGAAAAAAATTGTCTACTTGCTCGTAACATTATCTTTACTGCTCGCGGCGTGCGCCTCACCCGCACAACCAACCGGCGAATTCGACCTCAATAACTGGGACAGCGTGCTTTCCGCCGCAAAGGGACAAACCGTCAATTGGTACATCTGGGGCGGCTCGGATAGCATCAATGCCTATGTTGATAACTTCTACGGCAAAGCATTGAAGGAACGCTACGACATCACACTCAACCGTGTACCGCTCGCCGACACTGTGGATGCGGTCAATCAGGTCTTGAGCGAAAAGCAGGCGGGCACCGACCCAGGCTCGGTGGATTTGATCTGGATCAACGGCGAGAATTTCTTCACGCTCAAACAAGCCGACATGCTGTACAAAGATTGGGCGCAGACAATCCCCAACGCCAAACTCGTGGATTGGGAAAACCCCGCCATCAATCTCGACTTCGGCAACCCCGTGGATAATCAGGAAAGCCCGTGGTCTTCGGCGCAGTTTCAATTCGTATACGACTCCGCCCGTATGAGCGCAGATGAACTTCCGCGCTCGTATGCCGAACTCAAGGATTGGGCGTGCGCCAACCCTGGTCGTTTCACGTACATCGCCCCTGGACCTGGCGGTTTTCTCGGCACACGTTTCGCCAAGGGTGCGCTGTATGAAGTCAGCGGCGATGCCAGGCAATGGCTGAATTTCGATCAAGCCTTGTGGGATCAACACTCGCCTGCGTTGTGGGATTACTTCAATGAGATGAAACCCTGCCTGTGGCGGAATGGCGAGACCTATCCCAAAGATGAATCGGAACTCGTCAATCTCTTCGCCAACAACGAAGTGGACTTGAGCATGACCAACGACATTACTGGCGCAGGTCGCTGGATCGCCGATGGTCGCATGCCTGAAACCGCGCGCGCCTTCGTCTTCGATAACTACATGATCGGCGATTTCAACTATGTTGCCATTCCGCTCAACGCGCCCAACAAAGCCGCCGCGCTCGTGCTGGCGAACCTCCTGCTCGAACCCGAATTCCAAGCCGCGCAGATTCTCCCCGAAAATGGTTTCGGTCTCGGCTACGCCATTGACGTGACCCGCGTGACTGACCCTGCGGCTCTTTCCGCGCTCGAAACTGCCGCTTCCAAATTGGGCGACGCCGCCACCCCAGCCTCAGACCTTGCCAAATCGCTCGTCGGTGACTCTGCCGCCGAATACCAAGGCGTGCTTGAGCAGGATTGGTTGACGTTCGTCTTGCAGAAATAATGTCGTTGCGAGGGCACTTTGCGAAGCAAACTCCCTGCGCCATGAGATTGCTTCGACGAAACGAACACGTCTCTCAATGACGGAAATCTACTAAAGGAACACATCATGCGCCGAAAAAATAGTTCACCCTGGGGTTATCTTGGTATCGTTATTGTCTTGGGGATTGTGGCGGCGTTTGCTTGGTGGTTTATCTCGCCCGCCTTCATTGACAATGCGGTCAGCGAGCCGTTGCCCGTAGCCGCTGTCGAAACCAGCCCAACACCCGCCACCGTTGAGACCAACCCCACCGTCGCGGCTGTCGAGCCGCAAGCGACAGTTGAAAATCCGCCTGCGGTTGTGGCGGATCGGGTCTTGTCGCGTGGTTCGTTCTATAACCTTGCGCACTTAAGTTCAGGTGAAGCGGCTGTCTATCAACTGGCAGATAGTACCCGAATTTTGCGTTTGCAAAACTTCTCCGTTGATAATGGACCCGATCTGTACGTCTACCTCGTACCCGTTGACCCCGTGCCCAATGCTTCGGGCAGTGAAATCCCAGGCTATTTCAGCCTCGGCAGATTGAAAGGCAACATCGGCGACCAAAATTATGAACTCCCCGCCGACCTTGACCTGAGTCAATACAAGTCTGTGGTGATCTGGTGTCAGGCGTTTGCTGTCCCCTTTGCCGCTGCGCCATTGAATCCCCCGTGAAATTCGAATCTATACTTTGAGCTCCAAGCCGTGCTTAACAAGATTCAAAAAAATCCCTACACCGCCCTCGCCCCAGCATTGACACTCATCCTCGTCATGCTGGGCGCGAGTCTTTTGTATGCTATTGCAGAAAGTCTCGGCTTTATCAGCGTCATCGGTCAAAGCGACGTTTCCTTCCGCGCTTATCGCGCCGCCCTCGCCGCCGACTCGGAGTTTTGGGTGTCGCTCGCATTTTCGTTGTGGGTCAGCATCACAGCAACCCTGCTTGCATCGGCATTTGCATTGCTCGTCGCCGTCTGGCTCAACAATCACCGCACGCAATCAGACACCCTCGCCCTCAACTGGAATCTCGCTTTCCCTCATCTCGTCTTAGCCACCGCGCTCCTGCTCTTCCTCTCTCAAAGCGGGCTTCTTGCCCGTTGGGCGGCATCGCTCGGTCTCATCACCACGCCCGATCAATTCCCCGTCCTCATCCGCGACCGTTACGGCATCGGCATCATCCTGCATTACGTCGGCAAAGAGATTCCCTTCCTCACGCTCATCGTTCTCGCCGTGCTTCGTTCGCAACCCATCGGCTACGACGTCGTTGCGCAAAACCTTGGCGCAAATCGCTGGCAACGTCTGCGCCACATCACTGTTCCACAAGTGACGCCCGCCCTGCTCTCAGGCGCATTACTTGTTTTTGGATTTATCTTCAGCAGTTACGAAGTCCCTGCGATATTAGGAGTCGGCTACCCGCGCGCCTTGCCTGTCCTAGCGCTCCGCTTCTTCCTTGACCCAGACCTGCGTGCCCGCTCCGAAGGCATGGTCATCAGCCTGATCATTACTGCCATTGTCATGTTGGTATCGATGGTGAGTTTACGGTTTGGGGAGAAAAAAGAATGAAAAAGATTCTTTCTTATTTCCTGCGCTTTATCCTTTATCTCATCCTCATCGCGCCTCTCCTCCTCTTCATCGCCTACGGATTCTCCACCCGCTGGTTCTTCCCCGCACCCTTCCCCACCGAGTGGACCACCTCCACCTTTGACCGCGCCCTGAACGACTCACGCACGTTGACAGGTCTGCGTGATGGTTTGACAATTGCGGTCATCGTATCTCTGCTTTCGTTAGCGCTTGCCCTCCCCGCCGCCCGTGCCATGGGACTGCGTCAATTCAAAGGCAGGCAGTTGGCGTGGCTGTTGCTCTTCCTGCCGACAGTTGTCCCGCCGCTGGCAATCGGCATGGGACTCAACATCCTCTTCCTGCAACTCGGTTTGGCAGGGACAATCTTCGGCGTGGTGCTGGCGCATTTGATTCCCACATTGCCCTACACCATCTTCACCCTCTCCAGCGCCTTCGCCCGCTACGATGAGAATTTTGAACATCAAGCATTGGCGCTTGGTGCAAGCCCCCTGCAAATCTTCGTCAACGTCACCTTGCGGATGATGACTCCCAGTTTGGTAGTGGCAACATTATTCGCCTTCCTCATCTCATGGAGTCAATACCTGCTCACCCTGCTCATCGGCGGCGGGAAGATCATCACCCTGCCGATCTTATTATTCGCCGCCGCTTCGGGTGGCAATCCATCCACGATTGGGAACCAGTCCCTGCTGTTCGTCCTGCCGCCTGTGCTGGTCATCGCCTTCACCGCGCGTGAGTTGATGCGGCACGGGGAGGATATTCGGGAGCAGTATTGACCCCCTCCGCCCTAGCGGGCACCTCCCCCAAATTCCGCAAAAAGCGCAATTATGATTATTCAAAATCTATATGTGGAATTTGGGGGAGGCTGGGTGGGGGTCCGTCTGCTGTCAAATCGCTAGAAAGAAAATTATCAAACCCATGACCCAAATTACTATCACTTCCCTCCACAAAACCTACCCCAACGCCTCCACGCCTGTATTGCAAGATTTCAACTTGTCCATCGATGACGGCGAAATGGTTGCCTTGCTGGGACCCTCTGGCACAGGCAAATCTACATTGCTGAAACTCATCGCAGGCATTGAACAACCCGATAGCGGCAATATTCTCTTCGACGGCGAATCCATTTTGCAGACGGAACCGAACAAACGCGGCGCGGTGTTGATGTTCCAGAAGTCATATCTCTTTCCGTTCTTGAATGTGGAGGAGAATATAGGTTTTGGGTTGAAAATGCAAGGTGTGTCATCTGAAACGATCCAAGCCGAAGTAAAACGGATGTTGAATTTGATCGGCTTGCCTGGGATCGAGAAGCGCAGGGTCGGTCAACTCTCTGGTGGTGAAGGTCAGCGCGTGGCGTTGGCGCGGGCGTTGGTGACTCAGCCCAAATTGCTGATGTTGGATGAACCGCTCTCGAGTTTGGATACGTCGGTGCGGATGAATTTGCAGGCGGCGATCCGTGAGATTCAAGGTGAGTTAGGAATCACAACGATCTTCGTCACGCATGATTTAAGCGAAGCCATGGCAATGTCTGACCGTATGGCGATCCTTTTGGATGGGGAAGCGACGGCGTATGACAAACCTGATGTATTGTTTCACCATCCGCCGTGCGTGCGGAGTGCAAAATTTGTCGGGGTGGTTCTGTTTCTCGAAGGCGAATCAAGCGGCGGGTGGTTGGAAGCAGCGGATGTGGGCAGAGTCAGACTCAAGGATGAGTCAAAGGTTGGTCGAAGCGTATTCGCCATCAGACCAGAACATATCCGCATTCAAAAAGAGGCGACAAAAAATTCGCTCAAGGGTGTGGTGCAAAGTTGTTTGTTTCGTGGGGAGGCGTTGGAAGTGCTGGTGCGGGTGGGCGCGGTGACGACGCACGCGCGCCTGCCCATGCCTACTCCAATGTTTGCGCATGGCGAAGAAGTTTTTGTGCAGTTGCCCGCCGAGCATTTGTTTGAGGTGGAGGGATGATTTTGGTTAGGAATTACCACTCAGGGCTTTGTCGAGTTCTTCGTTGGTCGGTTCCGTCAGAATCAGTTTCTGTTTTCCCTCGCCGAATACCAGAGTCGGTGTACTGCGATAGCCGCCGTTGATGAAAATCACGAAGTGCTCTGCATCGGCGTTATGATCAATATTCACTTCGCGGAATGGCACGTTCAGGGCAAGCAGATGTTCGCGCGTGCGCTCGGTATCATCGCAATCAGTTGCGCCGAGCAGGGTGATTGGCAATGGCATTGTCTGATTTCCTTGGACTGGGTTTGGGTTGAAAGAGGACATCAAGGGTTTTCTTGATTACTCAATATCATTAAATTATCATTCAAATGATTGTGTTGTGCAAGAGTTTTTTTCAAACCTGGAGGATCCATGACTACCCCTCTTTCCATTCATATCTTCTTCGACTTTATTTGTCCGTGGTGTTTTCTTACCGACCAGATCCTTGAAGGTTTGGCAAAACGTTATGCACTGACTTTCATCCCCGTATCTTTCCCGCTTTGGGAACATGGTTTGGGACATCTATCATTTGAAGAAAATGAAGCTCTACGCCTGCGCACACATGCGGCGGATGCTACTGCAATTACCGCCGCACAAGAATGGCTGGGAGCAGAAGGAATGTCGCTTGGACCTTGGGGCGTAGCAACACTTGACGCACATGTAGGCGCACAATTTGCGGCTTCACGTGGACGGCTAAAAGAGTATCAACACGTACTTTTCAATGCTCATTTTTTTCGAAACTTGCGCCTTGATTCGCGCGAGACGTTAAGTCTGCTTGCCGCTGAAGTTGGTTTGCCCCCCGACGATTTTAATTCTGCCCTTGATGACGCTCAATATCGCCAAGCCATCCTAAATGCGCAGATACAGGCAAGACGATTAGGCATTACTGGCGTTCCTGCTATTGTGGTGGATAATCGTTATCTTGTCGTTGGCGCGCGACCGCCTGAGACCTATGCAGAAATTATTGAACGGGTCATACAAGAAAAAAGCATGGGAAAAGAGTAAAACTTATGATGCCAGTGTTTGAGAGCTACATATGAAGCCGCGCGGACTTTCGCAAGAAGATGTCGAAAAATTTTATGATACGTTCGGGGCGCGGCAGGATGGCGCAGGCTATTACGAAGAGGTGACGTTGGCAGAGTTGACCCGCTTTGCGAAATTTGAATCAGCGAGTTCGATTGCGGAGTTCGGTTGTGGTACGGGTCGCTTTGCGGAAGAGATGTTACGCGTGAATAACGCTTCGTATTGGGGTTGCGATGTGAGCGCCACGATGATTCAATTGAGCCGTTCACGACTGGCGAAATATGACGAGCGAGTGACGTTAATGAAATCAGCGGGCGAAACGATATTGCCATTACAAGATGAATCGTGTGACCGCTTTGTCTCGAATTATGTATTGGATATTTTATCGGCGCAGGAAATTGAATCTGTGTTGGGTGAAGCGCGGCGAATTTTGAAACCCAACGGGTTGCTGTGCTTAACTGGTTTAACGTTTGGCGAAGGTTTGTTCTCGAAAGCATGGACAGCGTTTTGGAATCTGCGCTTTGACCTGAATCCCAAATGGGTGGGCGGATGTAGACCTGTGGCATTTACCAAATATTTGGACGACTGGGAATTGGTTCATCATGCGGTGGTAACCACGAGCAGAATCGCTTCAGAGGTTGTCGTGGCAACAAAGCAAACACATACAACCGGCAACTGATTACCATTCTTAATTTACCACTCACTTCGCACATGTCCGCACATGATATCACCCTCCTCTTTGCCCAACTCAGCCTGATGCTGGTTTTTGCGTTGCTGTGCGCTTGGGTGGCGCGGCGGTTTCGGCATCCAAGCATTGTTGGCGAATTGGTCGCAGGAATACTGCTTGGTCAAACCGTCTTTGGCGCGGTGGCTTCGGATGTCTTCCAACAAATTTTTCCTTTGCATGGCAATGTCGCTGTGGCTCGTGATGCACTCCTGCTAACGGGCATGTTGTTCTTTTTATTTTCCACGGGCATGGAGGTCAACCTCAACACCATGCGTGGACGTGGTGTGAGTGTTCTGCTGGTCAGCGGATTTGGGATTCTGATTCCTTTTGTGTTCGGTACAGGAATGGTGCTTGCATTGCCAAACTTTTTTGGATATGACCCCACCGCCAATGGCTGGATTCTTCCCTTCTTCCTTGGCACTGCCCTCGGCATTTCCGCCCTCCCAGTCATTGCCCGCATATTACTTGACCTGAACCTGCTGGGCAAAGAAATCGGGAGCGTGATCCTCACCTCAGCCGTGTTGAACGATCTTGTGGGTTGGGCAATTTTTGCGGTCTGCCTTAACCTGATCCGCACCAATGGAGCGGATGCAAACCTGCCTGCTGTAATTGGCTCGATTTTGGCGGTGCTGGGGTTGATCTGGTTTGGGACGATGTGGCTGGCACGTCCATTGTTGAAGTGGCTGAAACGTTCTGATTTCCCTGGCGCGTTCCTGATCGTGGCGTGTATTTTTATCTTGAGCGCCGCCGCGTTGGGAGAGTGGTTCGGTATCCATCCTGTTTTTGGTGTGTTTTTGGTCGGTGTGGTCTTCGCTCAATTTTCCAAGGATGAATCCGATCAGCAAGCCAGCGAAGCGATACACAGAATGGCGATCTATTTATTTGCGCCGTTATATTTTGTCTCGGTGGGATTGAAGGTCAACTTTGCCGAGAACTTTAATTTGTGGCTGGTGTTACTGGTGACCATAGTGGCAATTGTGAGTAAGGTGATCGGCGCAGGTTTGGGCGCACGGCTCGGCGGCTTTAATCCACGCACATCAGTAGGCATTGGTTTTGGCATGTCTGCCCGTGGTGCTATTGAAATTATCCTGGCTACGGTGGCACTTGAATATCAAATTATTGACGGACGTATCTTCGTGGCATTGGTGGTGATGGCGCTGGTCACATCGATGGTCAGCGGGGTGATGTTGAAGCGGGTAGTCACTGCTTCTTGAAACGCCGAATCAACCTTGGCAAAAACAAATACCCCAATAGGACGATATTGATTCCCAGCTCCACCCAGAAGAATTGATCGGCGTAATGCACCCTGTCCCAGTAACTGACGGGGCTGTAAAAACGGGTGTGCCAGTCGAAAGGGAAGAAGAGTACGGGACCATCGTCGTAGTGTGTGAGGATGTCGATGACGGAGTGAACCATGCAACCGAAGACGAAGGACAGCCACCAGTGTCCGCGGGTGCCCACTTTGTCCACGAAACGCCAGAGCAGGATGGCGTAGATAATGAGCGCGGTGGGCGAGTGCAGGAAGTTGTGCCCAGAAATCCAGAACGGATCGTTGAAATACATCTCGCCAAAGGCTTTGTCCATGATGCCTGAGATATCTTTGTCGGTGAAGTAGCGGTAATAGAAGAAAGTCCCTATGGAAATGAACAGCAGTGGAAAGTCAGGTGTCACTGACCCCCACAAAAATGCGGATTTGGCGAGTTTGAACTTTGCGCCGAATTTCTTTTCGATTGCGGCGTTGATGACGAGGTGAGATGGGACAGTGTTCATAAATTGGAAAGTAGAAAGTGGTGAGCGGTTGACTGTTGAGCTCTGTCAAGGATTGATCTGCTTCAACACTACAAGCAACTCCTCCACCGACGGTCTGTCTGTTGGGTCATGGCTGGCATGAACGAGACGCAGGATGCTGTTTCTATCCACGATGAAGTCGCCGCCGAGTTGGGATGTGTCGTCACCGTGCGAGTCGTAGAATTCACCGCGTTGAAACCAGCGTTTGATGTATATCCACACCACACGTGGATGCCATGAACGTAACCGCGAGCGTTCCAGTCCGTAGGCTTGGTAGGCGAGGCGGTCACGGTCAAGCAGAACGGTGAAGGTCCCACAGACTTCGTTCATCCATTGCTGGAGGGCGGGGAGTGTTCCGAACGAAATGATGAAAACGCGGGTTTTGAGTTTGGCGAATTCTTCCTGGCGGTCGCACAACTGTGCGGCATGTTCACGACAGGGTATTCAGCCAAGGTGACGGAGGAAGATCAGCAGGGCGTTTCCGCTTTTGAGGACTTCGCCAAGCGAGACTTGCTCTCCTTCGGTGGAGGTGAGGGTGAAGGTGGGGGCGGGGGTGTGGAGTTTCATAGAAATGTCGGTGGTCGAGTAGCCCAAAGCGGAGCGAAGGGCGTACCGAGACCACAAGTTTGATTCAAATTCCTTGTTTTATGTAACTGTTGGTTTCGACACCGCACCTGCGGTGGGTGCAGGTGTATGCTCGCATACTGCGCTCGCTCCTCAACCAACGTGCATATTACAAATTCCTCTTCGCCCAAACCACGCGCTGAAACGCTGTGAATAAAACCAGCGTACCGAAAATCGAGAACAACCAGATGATGTGCGCTGGAAATAAGAGGAACACGCCATATACGACGATCGTCTCAACCCCGCCGATGAGACCTGCGGGCATGACGATGGTAGTATCCGTATCGGGAGAGTGGGCGGAACGTTTTTCGAGGATGGCGGCGAGATACATCCACGAAGCGGAGTTGACGTAGAACGACGCCAGCAAAAATGCCAGGGCAAGATAACGCTCGTTCGAAGGCGCACCCGCTACAAGTCCGATGGGAAGCGCCGCGTAGATCACGTAATCGGTGACGATGTCCACGTATCCGCCCAGGTCCGATTGCGAGTCGGTGAGGCGGGCAATCAAACCATCCAAACCATCCAGGGCGCGGTTCAAGTACCACAGTCCGAACGCCCAGAGATATGCTTGTTGATAGGCGGCGTAAGACGCAAGCAGACCCACGAGCAATGCCAGCGCCGACATGGCGAGCGGCGAAACATGCTGCAACCGTTTCGCCAGCGGTGTGCCGACTCGATCTTTGAGACGGCGCATTTGAGGATCAAACATGTTTAATATTTTTTCGTGAGTGAATTTGTCTGCCAGGAAAGCCGCGCGCGGGTCTCGCGCTGTTTGCGAATGCCGCGCTTTGAGTATTTCATCTCGTCCTTCGCGGCAAGGATCAGCAGGTTGAGCATCGACTCGTCGCCGAACATGTGCTTACGATAGATGCCGCTGCCCATGAAGCCGACTTTGCGATTGAGAAGATTGAGGCGCAGTTTGTTATCGGGTAAATGATTCTTGCCATGCAACAAAGCGCGGATGGTGGTGGGCATCCATGGGAATTCATCGAAGAGGCGGCGCACTTCAGCGACGGTGCGATCCACATCCGCTTCATCTTCGGGGTTCACCTGATCCATCAATGCGTCAATTTTTTCCTGAATCTCGAAGAACTTGCTAAAGCCACCGCCTGCGAGTCGATGTGGTTTCATTAACTCGAGGTATTTCTCGCGGTCGCCGTTGGCACGGAAGCGGTTCATGATGAGTCGCAGGTATTCAAGATACGCCCCTTGCAACCACACCACCAGATACACGCTCCACAACTTGTAGTTGTGCCACGACTTGAACGAACTCGCCACCAGCCTGTCGTGCATGTTGATGTAATTAAGCGTCATCGTTTCAAGGTCGACAAAGGCGGCGGCGGAATAATCGCCCGTTTGCTTTGCTTTCAACAACAAATGCGCCAACAGGAAGATACTGGCATGAGTGACGTATAACCCTTTGGAATACAACGGGTCAATGAAGCCAGCCGCGTGCGCCAGCAAAGAAAAACGGTCGCCAGCAATATGATGCGCCGAATATTGCAAACGGTCAACGCGCATGAAGTCACGCACGGGCTTGGCGTTTTTCAATTGTGCTTCGATATCGGGGAATTGCTTGATGAACTCACGGAACTCCTGTTCGGGTGTTAAATCGTCGCGTTGTGGATACAGACGCGGGTCAAGTTGCAAGCCCACACTGCACAACGGATTTGTAGACCCCGTATGATTGTTGAAAGGAATCACCCATAACCAACCGCCCTTGAAAATATGATGCAATGTCCCTTCTGATAGACGATATGGATGATGGAACTCTTCCTGCGACGGTCCTGCGTTGTTGAAACAGGGCACATCGATCATGTGGGTAAAGATCGTCCGTGAATGTGAAAGTGCATCGCGGTGCCGCCAACCCGCTTTCTGCGCCAAAATGGATTTCATCCCACCCGCATCGATCACATATTCCGATTCGTACACCACATCTTTTGTCGTGATGATCTCCACGCCATCTGCTTTCACGTTGATATCTTTGATCAACGTGCCTTGCAAGATCGTCGCGCCGTACGATGTCGCCACCGATGTCAGGAAATAATCAGAGTCCTGGCGCGTGATGTGGATTTCATGCCCATACGGCAGACGCGGAATCACCGCCTGCAAACTTTTTTCCACGTTCACGTGCTGTCCTGCAGTGTGATGCACGAAACTAAAATGCCGCTTCACACCATGCTGCGTGCCGATGTTCTGGTAATAATTTTCCGAACTGTAATACGCCAACTCGGGCACATCGTAGAACTCCGCCAGTGCGCGCATGGCTTCAGACGTTTCTAGGATCATGGACTCGCCGATCGTAAACCGCGGGTGCGTCCCGCCTTCGAACACGATCACCTTCAGTCCCTGCCGCGCCAAAACACTCGCAAATGTCGAACCGCCAATGCCCGAACCAATGATCGCCACGTCATATTTCATGAATACTGCCTCCAGATGGAATCTATTTAAGTAAGACACATGTTGGGGTGGAGTTCTTACAAGGGATGACCGCAGACCGCGGAGTGCGAAAACGGTCGACGGTCTGCGGTCGGATAAGCACCTCGCTTCTTTTTAGCAGATGCTTGATTCGCTTCGATAAACCTTTTCTCATCTTTGAATTTTTCCCACCCGCGCTGGGTATAATCGCGTCATGCCGCGCGACAACCAGACCTGGCTCCACGACTTACGCTCACCCCAAGAACGCGATTCTGCGCTGGCAGACCTGCACGATGTTTTGGTACGAGTTCTGCCCAAAGCCTTGTCCCGCTGGCTTTCCCCCGACTCTGGTCATTTTGATACCTTCCTTGAAGATGTCATTCAAGAAACCCTTTTACGCGTGATGGACAAGCTCGATTCATTCGAGGGGCGAAGTCAATTCACCACCTGGGTATACAAGATTGCCATCCGCATTGCGCTGAACGAACTGCGTCACCGCCGCTGGAAGGAAGTCTCGCTCGACGGGCTGGAATCCAGCGATGACCCGAGTGAAATCCCCTCTGAACGGTTCACATCTGATGACCCGCGCCCCGAATCCGCGTTGGAGCGCAAGGACGCCGCCATTCTCGTGGAAACGATCCTTGCCGAAGAACTCACCCCGCGCCAGCGCGCCGTGATGACCGCCATCGGCATCAAAGGCGTGCCCATGGATGAAGTCGCCCACCGCATGGGAACGAACCGCAATGCCATCTACAAAATGATGCACGATGCGCGGCTTCGCCTAAAACGACGGCTTAAACGGGAAGGCTTTGACCCCGAAGAGTTGCTGAACCTGTTTGGTAAGTAAATACGGCAGATGAATGTCAAACAAAAAATGAGAAATTTATTAATTTGGTTGCAGGGATTATTTCGCAAAACGCCTCGGAACCCGGAGGTGAAAGTTGCGCTTTCCATGATGGCAATGACCCACGAGCAGGAACTCTCCTGCGATGAGGTCCATGCCCTGATCGATCAATTCGCTGAAATGCACTTGCGCGGCGAAAACCCCGCGAATTTCTTCCCGCTCGTCCAGCGTCATCTGGAGATGTGCCCCGAATGCAGGGAGGAATTTGAGGCGTTGCTGGCAGCATTGGACGTTATACTCGTTTCAATGTAGCATAGTCACAAACCTAAAATTAACTTTCCCGTTCAGCAGGCGAGAAAAATAAGGTATAACTCTGTTCAAATTCTGATGAAAACTTTAACGCCTTGATAATCCCTCACTTTTGAGGGATTATCAAGGCGTTTTTCCATTAAATGCGCAATCCCGAGTAGGGGAGTACGGCATGATCGTTTATGAGATAAATTCCATTCCCATGCACGAACATTCAGCTATAGGGAGAGTTTAATTCTATTCTTGGCACCCTATTGCCTACATTGGGGCAGGGTGTGGTGCGTAGTGAAGTAGGACGGAATTTATACCCGTGTACATGATATATGCCACGCAGGACAACTGTTCATACAGCTTTGAGAAACCCAATAGTAATAAGGCACATAGCTCATAAATAGCTCTCTGCCGCGCTTTTAGTAAATGTAGTTAGCATAAGACCCAATTAATTTGAGACAAATTTGTATGTTTCTTTCAGCTGATGCGATTATTTTTTCGTCCCCCCGACTTAATTAGCAATCCCCATGTAAGATACTTGAAGAATGGTATCATCACCTTATGACCACTGCCACTGCCCAAGCGTTTTCTAATATTGCGTTCATTAAATACTGGGGAAATCGTGACAACGAACTCCGTCTTCCCGTCAACGGGTCCATTTCCATGAACCTGGATGGATTGTTCTCGCGCACGACGGTTAGTTTTCAGCCGTCGCTGCCATTTGACGAACTCATCATCAATGGGCGCGAGGTGGTGGGCAAAGGTTTGGAGCGGGTTTCGTTCATTCTTGATCTCATCCGTGAGAAGGCGGGGATCAAGATGAACGCGGAGGTAATGAGCGAGAATAATTTTCCCTCAGGCGCGGGGATTGCCTCCTCCGCCGCGGCGTTTGCGGCGTTGGCATTGGCAGGGAGCAAGGCAGCGGGACTGGACTTGAGCGAACGCGAACTCTCTGTCCTCGCCCGGCGCGGATCAGGCTCCGCCTCGCGTTCCATCCCTGCGGGATTTGTGGAATGGCAGGTGGGTAAAGACGAAAAAGATTGTTATGCATACTCCATCGCGCCAGCCGATCATTGGAATCTTGTGGATTGTGTCGCCATAGTGAGCTCATCTCACAAAAAGACCGGCTCGACGGAAGGTCACGCGATTGCAGGGACGAGCCCGCTGCAGAACGCGCGGGTGGCAGATGCGCCACGTCGGCTTGAAATTTGCCGAAACGCGATTTTGAAAAAGGATTTTGATGCCTTCGCAAACATCATCGAGCACGACTCGGATATGATGCACGCGGTGATGATGACCTCGAACCCGCCGTTGATCTACTGGCAATCCGCTACAGTGGAAATTTTCCATCAAGTGCGCGAATGGCGTGCGAGCGGACTCCCGGTGAGCTACACGGTGGATGCGGGAGCGAATGTTCACGTTCTGTGTTTGGGGGAATATGCAAGGGAAGTGGAGAAACGCCTGCGCGAGGTTCCCGGCGTAAAGGATGTGCTTGTGGCGGGAGTGGGCGGGGGGGCGAGAATCGTTTAATCCGCAGATGTCTATAAATTTGCGGATGAGAATATTTGCCAGAAAATAGAACCAGCTTCCGGTCAGGGAAGAGGCGGGCAATTCATCTTAGAAAAGATTAACGCAGACGGGATATAATCCAACCGAAAGGATTCGAAAATGGAATTTGGATTTCTAACGGTGATCGTCTTCTTCCTGGCGCTCGGCGGGATGATCTTCGTTCACGAACTGGGGCATTTCATCGCCGCGCGCTGGGCAAAGATCGAAGTGGAGGAGTTTGGCTTCGGCCTGCCGTCATATAAACTTGCCACTCTTTTCAAATGGCAGGGAACGGAATTTACGATTCATGCCCTGCCGTTGGGCGGATTTGTGCGCCCGAGAGGCGAAAACGACCCGAAGGTTCCGGGAGGGTACGGCGCCGCGAGCCCATGGAAACGTTTGATGGTGCTTATCGCGGGTCCGCTGATGAATTTGATAACGGCGGTGATCGTCTTTACCATCTTGATCGCTTCCGAGGGCATCCCTGTGCCGGGAAGCGTGAAGATCGACACGGTGGCGGAGAATTCCCCCGCCCAACAGGCGGATATTCAACCGGGCGATATCCTCGTTTCGATCAACGGCGTGGATGTGAACGACATCCAACCCGCGATCGAAATCATTCGCGAAAATCTCGATCAGCCGGTGGAACTGGTGATAAACCGCGGCGGCGAACTGATCACAATGACTGCAACGCCGCTATCGAGCCGGACGGCTCAGGAGGGCGCGCTGGGAATCGGATTGACTTATCCCACCCGGCCCGCAACTTTGATCGAAAGCCTTGCAGGCGGTGCGACGATTACCGGCTTGCAAGCCGCGACCATTATCTATCTGCCGATCGCGCTGATTCAAGGCGTCATCGCTCCTGACCAGGCGCGGTTGATCGGTTTCAAAGGCATTTATGACCTGTTCAATTATTCCGTGCAGGAGGATGTGACCAGCAGGCAGGAAGTGGCTGTGCAGCCCACCGGCGGAGGAAGCGCGCCCAAACCAACGAACTTCACGCTCAACCTGGTCGGGTTGCTGAGCGTTTCGCTGGGCGTGTTCAATCTCTTTCCCATCCCCGCGCTCGATGGCGGACGAATCCTTTTCACGCTTCCCGAGATCCTTTTCAAGAAACGCATCCCCACCGAATGGGAAAACATGGTCAACGGGATCGCCATGCTTCTGCTCATCGGCTTGATGTTGTTCGTAAACATCATGGACTTTGTGAATCCCGCGCAACTTATCCCATAACACATGGCTGAGACCACTTTCCAATCCGTGCTCGCAGCCCTGCTCGATTCCAAGAAGGATATCCCGCAGGCGCATCTTTCCTATTATTCCGACCTCGACCCGAAATCCCTGCGTCTCTTTCTGGATGCGTGGAAGAACGTGCCCATAAAGCGCAAAACCCTTTTGCTGGACAGCCTGACATCCTATTTGGATGAAGACACCATCGTTTCCTTCGAGGAGATCGGAAAAGCGCTTCTGGACGACCCGGATTCGGAAGTCCGCGCCCGGGCTTTGGGACTCCTCGCCGAATCAGACGACCCCAGGCTTGTGGATGCGTTATTGGACATTTTCCAAGGCGATCCCGATCTCGCTCCGCGTTTGAAAGCGGCGATGTTGCTGGGCGAATTCGTCCTGCTGGGAGAGTTGGAAGAGCTCGATGAAAAACTTCTCCACAAAATCGAAGACGCGTTGATCTCGGTCATTCGCAGCGAAGAGAACCCGGCGTTGCGCAGACAGGCTTTGGAAGCCTTCGGTTATTCGGGCAGGGAAGACGCGGTTGGGATTCTCGAATCGGCGTACGAGCGTGAAGATCCGCTCTGGGTGGCAAGCGCCCTGCGCGCGATGGGCCGTTCTCACGATAACCGCTGGAGCGACAGCGTGGTCTCCAAACTGTTGGACTCCGATCCGCGGGTCCGGTATGCGGCGGCGGAAGCGGCGGGAGAACTCACCATCGAAGAAGCCGGACCGGTCATGTTGAAGATGCTCGAAGACGAGGAAGAGGACGACAACGTGACCATGGCGGCGATCTGGGCGTTGAGTCAGATCGGCGGCGAAGATGCGCGGACCTACATCCTCAATATGCTCGATAATTCAGACGATGAGGATGTAACAGAATTCCTCGAAGACGCTCTCGAGAACCTGGATTTCAACGAACAGTTGGACCGGTTCGATATGATGTCGCTGGATGAAGACGACGACTTGAGCGAGTTCGATGAAGATGAAGAAGAACGCTAGCTGGAAGGAGAGCAAGAAGGAGTCCAAAGACTCCAGACTTTGGTCTGGGAGGTTATTCGAAAGTCTCGAGACTTTCGAGTCCGATCATTCCCCAAACACAAACAGATCGCCGATGGATTCGCGGTTGAAGTTGTGACCGATTGAATCGGCAAATATCTTCGCCACGGACAGGATCGTCAACTTGGGATGGCGTTTTCTTTTGGGGATGTGAACCGTATCGGTGGTGACGATCTCCTTTATCTGGGGAATGGCGGCAAGTTTTTCCAATCCGCCGCGGGTGAAGACCCCGTGCGTACACATCACCAAAATTTCCTTCACGCCTTCCTTGATGAGCACGCGGGTCAATTCGGCGATGGAACCTCCGGTGGCGATCTCGTCGTCGTAGATCAACGCGCGTTTGTGTCCCTTCACTTGATTTCCCACCAATCCGCTGATGATGACTTTCGTATCCGAGACACGTTCCTTGTTTCCGGCGGCGACCGGCAGGCTCAGGCTTTTTGCAAACCGCGCCGCAGATTTTGCCTGACCCATATCCGGCGCGACGATGATCGTGCCGTTCATGTCGCGGTCCTCGAGATATTTTTGAAAGACGGGACGGCTGCTCAACGGGTCAGTAGGAATGTGGAAGAACCCGTGCACCTGCGGCGAGTGAAACATCATGCTCATGACGTGAGTCGCGCCTGCGGTCTTCAACAGGTCCGCCACGAGACGGGCAGTAATGGAGATGCGTGGCGCGTCCTTCTTATCGGAACGCCCAAAGGAATAATACGGGATGATGGCGTGGACTTCGGAAGCGGCGGCGTCGCGGGCAATGTCGATCATCATCAGCAGTTCCATCAAATTATCGTTGACCGGCGGCGTCAACGATTGCACGATGTAGACACGGCGATACCGCACGCTCGCGCCGAGTTGAATGTACATGTTGTCGTTGCTGAATTTTTTATGGTGCGTCTTTTCGAGCGGGACTCCCAGTTCGGCGGCGATGCTTTGGGCGAGGGGTTTGTTCGACCTGCCGCTGAACACGCGGACTTCGTCGGCAGGGATCGGGCGTTGGGTCATGGTTTCCTCCATTCACGGATTGCGCTTCGATTATCGCACAGAGCGGGGATTTATGCGCTAGCGGACGCAGGAGAACGTCCGCTCCGCGTTAATGCTATACTGCCCGCATGATATCGAATCAAGTCATTCTGAATTGGGATGCGGTGGACTTCTTTACGGTCCGGGATGCATCCGGGCATCGAATCAACGTAAACATGGGGCGCGGATTCGGTTCGTCGGATTTATTGTCTGCGGCGTTGATCGGATGTTCCGCCTATGATGTCGTTGAAATCCTGAGGAAACAGCGTCAGGAACTGAAGCAGCTCAAAGTCCGCGCTGAAGCGGTGCAGGATGAGACTCCGCCCTGGCGATTCAGAAAAATCCACATCCATTATCAGGTCATCGGAAAAGGACTTGATCCGCAAAAGGTGGAAAAGGCAATCCAGTTGAGCGAGGAGAAGTATTGCTCGGTCTACGCCACCCTGCGCGATGTGGTCGAGATCACTCACGAGGTTGAAGTAGTGGAAAGATGAAATGATAGGACTGCTTGATATATAAGCGCAAGTCGCCGTATGCGCGAACCCCTGTTTTTTAAATGCAAACCAGTTTTTCAGGGGATGGCCAAGACACTTTTTGAATTCCAATGGGTATAGGAATTCTTTCTTTTTCATCTGCCCCATATTTGGCTGGGAAACATCAACGAATCACTTTTTACCATTCGATACGCAAGGCTTTTATCCGGCGTATAATAAATGCCTGCCAAAGCCGTATTTGCATTGACCATTACCTCACCCGGAACATCATGAATGATGCCGTCATGGACAAGCCCAAAGGTCAGGTCGCTGACTTTTTGCGTCTCTAACGCCTTAATCAATTCTTGAGCGTTCAATCTTCGTCCAGTCAAGTCTTTCACATAGGCAAAACCGTAAGTTGGGTCTGCCACATACCATCCATTGTAGCTGAATACCTCGATGGTAGCGTGCAATTCAGACCAGAGGAAAATATAACCGTTTCCCAAATCCTCGCTGCGACTTCCCATAATAATAATCCGGGTGATAGCGGGAAGGAAGCGCGCCATCACCTCAGATTTTCCATTACACTCAATGTAACATGAGGATGCCGCGACTCCCGATAGAATCTCATCCCCTGCGCCTGTAGCACATAACGGTAGTCCCATCCCGACTGAATTGTGATTCTCAAGATAATTATGTATCATTGCAAAACCCAGGTCAGCCGTAGTGGGTTGTTCGAGCGCTGGAAAGTTCGAGGCTATATCATTATATGGATCGGATATCAAGCTTGAAGGATCGACGCGGGTTAGTATGATCACTCCCTGGCTTGGTTGACCGAGTGATTCATATAAGGCGGGAGAAAAGAACCGGAGATAGGACTCTTCATCAAAACCCTTGAGTCTAAACACTTCAGGCTCAAGTGCGTCCGGGTCAAGTTGGAAGGTATCTGATCCGTTTCTCACATAATTGATCTTAAGAAAATGGCTCTCTCCGTCATAGCTCACTTTCAAAATATTTCCATCGCTTGGATCTGACCAATCCTTGACGTTGGGCACCCTTATTGCGGCGTAAATTACAAAAGCCAAAGCCGACAAAGCCATTGAGATGGTGATTATTCTCGTATATCTTTTCATATCCGCAAATCCATAACCGTTTCTTTAAGTCATCATGTCAGATCGGATTACAAACAAATAGAGACTTTTTCTCAAAAACCGCAGGAATAATACATTGTACGTCAAGTTTATTGATCCTACCGCGCATTCCAGATCGCGTCCGCCACGATCATGCCGATGAACATGGATATAAATTGAAGGATCCCTCCCGCGGTTAAGCCTGCAAGCACGGAGGCTGCTACAGCGGGGATCGCGGTCCAATTGAATTTTGTCGCGAGCCAGCGCGGCAGCCTCCATGCCAGTATCGCGGCGAGGATGATGCTGATGATGTTGCAGACCAGACTTGCGAGCAAGGCGGGACCGCCCGAACTGTCGTTGAATCCGTTCAGCATGATCAGCAGTCCGAACATGACGACCGATCCGCCAAGCACTAGCAGAACAATGGTAATGATAAGGGACACGATGGCTGGTGTTTTAGTGGGCATGGTAAATATCTCCTCGAAGATTATACCTTTTGGGGCGTCAGACTTTCATTAACCTCCCCCTTCTTCCGGTTGCCGGATTGGTCGGTTGGTCGTATAGTCGCATGGTCTGATAGTCAAAAGACTACGCGACCAACCGACTACGAGACGAGGAGACTACCTTATGCACGGATACGGCTGGTTCATGGCAATGCGCCAGGGCGACGAAAAGCCCAAGGTCACCCGCGAACTTTTATTGCGCGTCCTCAACTACGCCAAACCATATTGGGGGCATATCGCGGGCATGCTTATTACGATCCTTCTCAGTACAGGTATTTCCCTGCTGACCCCGCTCATCTTCCGCAACATGATCGACGTGGTGCTGCCCGCCAAGGATACACAACGGCTCATCTGGCTCGGGCTGGCGCTGCTCTTCATCCCCGCGCTCAACGGCGCGATCAGTGTCGTTCAGCGGCGGCTCAATTCCACCGTTGGCGAAGGCGTGATCTTCGATCTGCGTTCCGCGCTCTTCTCGCGCCTGCAACGGATGTCCCTGCGTTTCTTCACCAACACCAAGACCGGCGAACTCATGTCGCGCCTCAACAGCGACGTGGTCGGCGCGCAGAACGCCATCAGTAACACGATTGTTAACATCGTGACCAATCTTATCGAAGCCATCGCTTTGCTTGCGGTGATGCTCACGTTGGAATGGCGGCTCACGCTGGTCAGTGTGCTCATCCTGCCGTTGTTCATCATCGTCGCTCAAAGGCTTGGAACCGTTTTACGCGACATCGCCCGTCAAGCCATGGACACGAACGCGCAGATGAACGCGCACATGAACGAGACCCTCAACATCGGCGGCGCGCTGCTCGTCAAACTTTTTGGACGCACCCGCGAAGAGGAGAAACGCTTCCGCGAACGCGCGGCGAACGTCCGCGATATTGGAATCAGACGGGCAGTGATCGGCTCGACGTTCTTTGTCATATTCGGTCTGGTCACGGCAGTGGGCACGGCGCTCGTTTACGGGCTGGGCGGATACTTCGTCATCACAGATGTCTTCACCGTCGGTACCATCGTCGCATTCGGTTCGTATCTCGGGCAACTGTATGGAACCTTGCAGGGTCTCGCCAGCGCTCCGGTGGATTTCTCCACATCGATGGTCAGTTTCGAGCGCGTCTTCGAGATCGTGGATCTGCCGCAAGACATTGCCGAAAAGGAGAATGCCATCGAACTCAAAGATGTCAAAGGTGAATTGCAATTCGATAACGTCACTTTCAATTACAAGGTCGACGAATCGATCCTTTTGAAAGACGTAAAACGCTATGGGAGGATGGAGGATGTGAAAGCCGTTTTCAGCGGAGGAAATGGAAATGACCGCGGACCGAAGACCGCAGACGGCCCGTCGTCCATTGTCCGTCGTCAGGATGGAAGCGCCTCAGACTCCCCCGAGCCTGATTCAACCTCACAGGCACGCGAGATTGCCCTGAAAGGAATCTCCTTTACCGCCCGTCCGGGAGGGTTGGTCGCTCTTGTCGGTCCCTCCGGTGCTGGTAAAACAACCGTGACCTATCTCATTCCGCGCCTTTACGATCCAGGCGATGGCTCGATCCGGATAGACGGACACAATCTCAAAGATGTCACGCTTGAATCGTTGTCCCATTCGATTGGCATGGTCACGCAGGAGACCTATCTCTTCCACGACACCATCCGCACCAACTTGACCTACGCCAAACCGGATGCGACACAAGACGAGATCGAGTCCGCTGCCATAGCTGCCAACATCCACAACTTCATCGTGGATTTGCCCGAAGGGTACGACACCATCGTCGGCGAGCGCGGATATCGACTGAGCGGCGGCGAAAAACAGCGCATTGCCCTCGCGCGCGTGATCTTGAAAAATCCGCGCATTCTTGTTTTGGATGAAGCGACGAGTTCGCTCGACAGCGAATCCGAAGCGCTGATTCAAGAGGCGTTGAAGCGGGTGATGGCTGGGCGCACGAGCATCGTCATTGCGCACCGCCTTTCCACGATCCTTGCCGCCGATTTGATTCTGGTCATGGATCGGGGCAAGATCGTGGAGCGAGGCACGCATGCAGAACTGCTTTCCCTCAACGGTTTATATTCCCAGTTGTACGAAACACAATTCCGTGCCGAGAAAATTTGAGCGATGATAAATGGGCGATTGGAAAGATCATCCATTTATCGGCGCTGATCCCAAAGTTGGCGCGTGATCTGCAAATGCCCGAGATGCAGGTGTGAATGTTCGAGCGCATGCAACAGCGACCAACCGATGGTGAACGTTCCACGCGATGATGCGCGCGGCGTTTCAAGGTCTTGCAGGCTGAGTCGCTCCAATACGGCGGTTGCGTAGGCATATCCATCATCGAGCCGCTTGTGTAGAAATTCCCCGCCCAGATTTTTTACTTTGAACTCCGCATCGCGGTCGCGGTTCGACGGTTCCTGGGCGGCGACATCCCCGATCCAGAACCGTTCCGCGCCGGTGATGTGATAGATCAGCACGCAGATCGAATTCATGTTCGCGCCGGGGGTCCAGTCGAGCGCGTCGGGCGGGAGTCCGTCCATTGTCTTGCGTATGTCATCGTGACATTTTCTGAGCAGGTTCAGATAATCTACGAAAAATGGTTGCATCGTTTCCATCACTTTCCAGTCAATCATAATGAGGGATCAGGAGTTTAGGTGAAGCCACATATCCCGCATTACCTGGATATGACCCAGATGGGTTGCGGTATGCTTTAGCGAATGGCCGATCACCCAGCCGACAGTCACTTCGCGCGTGCGGAACATGCATTTGCGGTCGAGGTCGGCGGGAGTCAATCCTTCCATCACGCTTTTGATAAATTCTAGGCTTTCGGTGAGGCGTTGGGTCAACTGGCTGGAGGTCAGTCCTTTCGCGCGAAATTCCGCGTCGCGGTCACGATGCACGTCCTGTCCCTGAATGACCTCCCCAAACAGGAACTTTTGAGAACCCGTCAGGTGGACGACCAGGACCGCGATCGGGTTCACGCCGGGCTTTGGCGACCAATCCAGCGCGTCAAGCGGGAGTCCCTCTAGCGCATTTCCGATGTCGCTGTGCAATTCTTGCATGTTGTTCAGGCAGTCGGCGAAAAACGTTTCCATCGTCATTCCTTTCTATGTCCTTCGATTGTTACTCTGTCAAACGCGGGGATTGCGCGAGGGGCGGGATGCAAAAGAAAGTGTTTTGTTTCCCTTCGATTGCTTAAACACAACCGATAAAATTGAGATGCGATGGGAAGAGTCGATTGCCGGGTCGGGCAGGGAATTGGTCAATGCCTTCGGTTTTTGGCGATGGCAATCGGGCTGTAACTTCAAGATGAACGAAGCCCTGTGAAATATCGGCATTTGCATATGGAAACGGGCGCCTTAATCGGCAAACCCAATGCGCCATTATCGGGTTAAAATGACAAACTATCAAGGGACGGTTTATCGTTTTTCATCGCAAAACGGTTTATACTGCCGTGTAATATTCCATCTCAACGGACAAACCCCATGCAACCTCTCGACGGCATTCGCATTCTCGATATCACCCGCGCGCTGGCGGGACCGTACTGCACGATGATGCTTGGAGACCTCGGCGCGGACGTGATCAAAGTGGAACGTCCCGGGGTCGGTGATGAGACGCGCGGCTGGGGACCGCCGTTCGTAGGCGAGCCATATGGGAATTATCCAGGCGAGTCCGCATATTTCATTGCGGCAAACAGGAACAAGCGCAGTATCACCGTCAACATTCAGAGCAGGGAAGGGCAGGGTCTCCTCCGCAAATTGGCTGGCGTAAGCGATGTGCTTGTCGAAAATTATCGCACAGGCGATCTGGATAAACTCGGTTTGGGCTACGCGGAGATGCACGCATTGCATCCCAGGTTGATCTACTGCTCGGTGAGCGGATACGGCCGCACGGGTCCATTCGCAGACCGGGCGGGATACGATGCGGTTCTTCAAGCCGAGGGCGGCATGATGAGCATTACGGGTCCCATCGAAGGACCGCAATCCCGCGTGGGCATCCCCATCATCGATATTACTTCCGGCATGTTTGCCTCCACGGCGATTCTTGCGGCATTACGCGCGCGCGATATAACAGGCGAAGGCCAACTCGTGGATATTTCACTTTTCGATTCGCACCTCGCCCTGCTTACGAATGTCGCTTCGAATTATCTGGTTGGCGGCAAACCGCCCGGGCGTCTTGGCAATGCTCACCCCAACCTTGTGCCGTACGATTCATTCCAGGCGCGCGACAGTTGGTTTGTGCTCGGCGTCGCCAATGAAAAGCAATGGGGCATTTTGTGCGATGTGTTGAACCGGCCGGAATGGAAGACCGATCCGCGTTACGAGACCAACCGCAGGCGCGTCGAGAATCGTTCCGTCCTGGTCGGGGAATTAAATAAGATCTTTTCCCAACAAAACGCCGACCATTGGCTGGAACAATTGGTGAACGCGGGTTTGCCATGCGGACGAATCAACACCGTGCCGGAGGTGTTCGACCTGCCGCATGCCCGCGCGCGTGAAATGATCCTTGAATCCGAACACGCTTCAGCCGGGACGGTGAAACTGCCCGGCTTCCCGTATAAATTTTCCGCCACCCCAGCGGAGATCCAAAAACCGCCGCCGATGCTGGGCGAGCACACGGAGGAAGTTCTCAAAGGTCTGTTGAATTTTTCCGCAGAGGACGTGGCTTCCTTGCGGGAAAAGGGAGCGATATAAAGCCCGAGCCAGCTTGCTGCTTTATTAGTCCTCTTACATAAGCAATCGCGGGGTGGGTTTTCGATCCGCCATTCGTAGAAAAGATTCAAGAGAATCTCGGGCGGCCTACTATTGATTTTTGCAGGAGGTTTATTTTGCGATGCGCCTGGCGAAAGATTCGAGCGAAATCGGCTCGCGCTTCAATACCCATCTCAACACATTTAGATTCCCAGCCAGCCCCCATCGGTCGTAATACTCGAACATCCTGATCAGGTTTTCCACCGCGTATCCGCTCAGCCCGCCCGCGCGCAATCTCCAGTCTTTGATCTCTTCTCTCTCAGCTCGAACAGGGCGATTTAATACGCGGCTGAATATTTCTGCCAGCTCGGCATGGGATATGGGCTTCGTCCCTGCCAACTCATAGATTGCATTGATGTGACCCGGCTCGGCCAGCACGATCCGCGCGGCTTCGGCAAGGTCTTCCAAATCGAGAAAACTGAACTTCGCTTCGACGGAATATGGCACACGCAAAACGCCCTCTTCGACGATGCTCTTCCAGCCCGCCAGCAGGTTTTGCATGTACGGCGCGGGTTGCAGAATGGTGAATGGAATCCCCGACTCGAACATCATCTCTTCCACGCGCATCTTTTGCCAGTGATGGTTCATCGCTTCGATCTGCGGATGCAGAACCGAGTGA
Organism: Candidatus Villigracilaceae bacterium; assembly: GCA_026645935.1. Taxonomy (GTDB): domain Bacteria; phylum Chloroflexota; class Anaerolineae; order Anaerolineales; family Villigracilaceae; genus Villigracilis. The sequence continues at coordinate 172,167 of JAPKMP010000006.1, forward strand.
TAGACAAAATGCTCCACGCCCGCCTTCTTCGCTTCCCCAATTACCAACCTGCCAATTACCTCTTCCTCAGGGCTCATATTCGGGCAAATGTGATAGACCGCCCTCACTTCCTCCATCGCCGCACGAATCACATCTTCGTTGCGCAAGTCACCAGCGATGACCCTCTCCGCGCCCAGGGATTTCATCACTGAAACCTGCTCTTCGCGGTGTACGAACGCGCAAACGCCATCCGCTTCAGCGAGCGACTTGATGATGGCTTTGCCCGTCTTACCACCTGCGCCTGTTACGAGTATCATAAGGAACATTATCCCACGAACGGAGCGGGCATGACCTCAATTCGAAAAATTCCAACTCCAGCGTATTCAATGATGGACACATATATGGCAATGACGGGTGCGTACACCGATTGCTATGAGATCGAGATTCAGTTCGCAATTTCCATCCCCGAATTCGTTTATGCCTTCTACACAACGCCGCTCTTCAAACTGGAAAGGCTGATTCTACAGATCATGGTTTCGAAACCCTCGACGGATTTGCAGGCGAAACAGGTAGCCGATGGTGAAATCGATAAATTCGCCGCGTGGACGATGGAGGCGCGTACAGAGAATGAACTCTTGATGTGCGACTTTCTCAGCCGCACACGCTCGTGGTTCATGACGATCCCTGTGGGGGAATCCAGAACGCGGTTGTATTTCGGCACGGCGGTTGTTCCGAAAGCAGGAAGGACCTCGCTTGAGTTCGGCTATCGCGCCATGCTGGGGTTTCACCAAATCTATTCGGTGTCCCTGTTGTACTCGGCAAAAAGAAAACTGGAACGCGGGGGCTGACCGCCTTGTCAAATCAATCCTCACACCCTACAATCAGGCGATAAATTTCCCTCCCACCTTAGAAAGGATATGCACCCATGTTGAACCTTAATTCAGTGATGATCGGCACGAAACAGCCCAAAGAGATGGTCGCTTTCTATGAAAAGATGCTGGGCAAGCCCGCGGATATGGTCGACTCCGAGAACGGTTTTTGGGGTTGGCAGCTCGGCGGATCGTTCCTCGGAATCCTCAACCATTCCGAAATGGGCGGCAAGACCAAAGACCCGGGGCGGATCATGTTCAATTTTGAAACCGGGCAGGTCAAGGAGGAGTTCGAGCGCATCAAATCCATTGGCGGGACGAGCGTCCACGAACCGTATGAAATGGGGCAGGGTTGGATCGCCACGCTGGCGGACCCCGACGGCAATTACTTCCAATTGATGAATCCCATGAGTTAAAAAATGAGCGAAAATATTTTCGCAAGAGTATTCGAGCACAACAACTGGGCGAATCAAAAGATCCTCGAGGTCTGTTCCGCTCTGAGCAACGGGCAACTCGACGCCCCGCCTCAATCCGCCACGGAGGGAACGATCCGCAGCACATTGCTTCACCTCGCGGACGCACAACTCGGCTATCTGCGGATTTTGACCCTGCCGCTCGAACGGAGACAGGAACGCGTCAGCGTGGAATTTGCCCAGGTGGAGGAATCGATCAAACAGACGGGAGAGGCGTTGTTGAATCTTGTCCGGGAGGAAAAATATCCAAAGGAAAGGCTCGTCACAAGAGATGGTCATTACGTCGAGCCGTGGGTGATTTTGGTCCAGATCATCAACCACGCCACCGAACACCGCGAGCAGATCAAAAGCATGCTCACCGCGATGGAAATCGAACCGCCCTCGATCGACGGCTGGGATTACGGCGAGTCCGTCGGCGCGCTTGTGCCGATATCAAAATGACCAAACGTCGCGGAGAGGACAATGAAAGCGGTCATCCATAAAAAATACGGACCTCCCGATGTTCTTCAATTCACAGAGATCGAAAAGCCGGTTCCATCCGATGACCAAATCCTGATCAAGATTCACGCGGTCTCCATCAACGGCTCTGACCGCGAAGGATTGGTCGGCAAGCCGTTGTATGCGCGCATCGGAAGATTGCCCCACAACAACATCCTCGGTTCGGACATCGCGGGTGTGGTGGAAGCAGTCGGCGGCAACAATGCCGAATTCAAAGTCGGGGATGAAGTCTTTGGCGAAATACCGGGCTACCACGGCGGCTTTGCCGAATACGTCTGCACGCGCGGAAGGACCATGATGCTGAAACCGAAGGCGATGACATTCGAAGAGGCGTCCGCCATTCCCCAGGGCGGAGTCATCGCCCTGAACGGGATCGTCAAAAAAGGCCAGGTTCGAGCCGGGCAAAGTGTCCTCATCAACGGCGCGGGCGGAAGCGCAGGGATATTCGCGTTACAGCTTGCCAAACTCCACGGCGCAGAGGTGACATGCGTGGACAATGCGTACAAACTCGATTTCCTCCGTTCACTTGGCGCTGATAATGTGATCGACCACACGCGCGAAGACTTTACCAGGAGTGGAAAGCGGTTCGACCTCCTCCTCGAACTGATCGCCCACCGGTCCGTCTTTGCCTACGCCGGGACCTTGAAACCCAACGGAAGAAGTCTGTTTGTCGGCGGTTCGGTCTCGACGTTGTTTCAGATTTTGCTGCTGGGACCAGCGATCAGAAAAATGACAGGCAAGAATGTAGGCATGCTGGTGGTCCCGCAGAACCGTGAAGACCTGGTTGCCATCACGGGACTTATCGAGGCTGGAAAGATCCGCGCCGTGATCGATAAAACCTATCCGTTCAATGAGATTCGCGAAGCGATGCGCCACGTCAGCGAAGGGCGCGCCAAAGGGAAAGTCGTCATAAGGGTTGCCTGAAGCCCGTCCGCGCCCTGACGGAGATGAGGATACGAACATCATGAAAGCAGTCATTTGGACGAAATACGGGTCGCCCGATGGGCTTCAGCTGGGAGAAGCGGAAACGCCAACTCCAAAAGCGGATGAAGTCCTGATCAAGGTTCATGCCGCTGCCGTATCCCGGGCGGATACCGAGATCCGCAGGCTTAAACTCCTCTTCCCGTTCGGAGTCCTGATACGATTTTATCTTGGCGTTATCAAGCCCACCCGAATCAAGATCCTTGGAAGCGAGTTCTCGGGCGAGATCGTCGCCGTCGGCAGAGATGTGACCCAATACCGGGCAGGCGACCAGGTCTATGGATACACAGGTCTCGGCATGGGGACCTATGCGGAATTTATCTGCCTCTCCGAAAAACCTGCCGCGCTGCTCGGTGTGATGTCGAAGCGGCCGACCAATATCACCCATGAAGAAGCCGCCGCCGTCCCGTTCGGCGGACTCGAAGCCCTGCATTCCCTTGATCGAATAAACATCCAGCGCGGACAAAAGGTCTTGATCGTCGGCGCGGGTGGGAGCATCGGCACGTATTCCGTCCAGCTTGCCAAACATTACGGCGCTGAAGTGACAGGCGTGGACAGCGGCGGGAAACTCGAAATGCTGCGTTCCATCGGCGCAGACCACGTGATTGATTACACGCGCGAGGATTACACAAAGAACGGACAAAAATATGACGTTATCATGGACACGATCGGCGGGAGTCCGTTTGCAGGGAGTATCAGATCACTGAACGAAAATGGGACTTACCTGAACGTGAACCCAAAAATGACGCACCGGCTCCAAATGGGATTGGCGAAGGGGAGAAGCAGCAAGAAACTCCTCTCCTGGGAGGGAGACTATACGACCAAAAATCTGCTCAAGCTCAAGGAATTGATCGAGGCAGGGACGATCAAGCCTGTCATTGACAGAGTCTATCCCCTGGAGCAGATCGCTGAGGCGCACAGGTATGTCGAGACGGATCAGAAGAAGGGGAACGTGGTGGTAAAAGTGCAGTAATTAGTAAGTGGTAATTGGATGAGTGTGAGGATTGAGATTAGAGACTGGAGACTGAATGAGGTTGGAGAATTAGAGAAGTGGAGATTTGAGGTTGCAAAATCCCTCTCCCGTCTACCGCTCGCGGAGTTTATCCTGACTGGCGAAGCCGTGTCGAAGCGACAAGGTCCCGTTTAATTTATTCAAAACATCTTGATGTATGGTATCCTCCCCGAATCAATCAACGACATCGTGAATCTATCGAGGAGAGATGGCATGGATACGCTAACCATTGGTCTTGCTCAAATTGCCCCAGTCTGGCTACATCGAGCAGAAACATTATCAAAGGTGTTGGAGCAGGTCCGCAATGCAGCCGGGGCGGGATGTCAATTGATCGCATTCGGCGAGGCGTTTCTTCCGGGCTACCCTTTCTGGATAGAGAGAACCAATGGGGCAACCTTCAATTCGCCAATCCAAAAAGAGATCCATGCTCATTACATGGACCAGGCCGTTCAGATCGAAGCGGGGCACCTCGACGCGCTCTGCGGGGCTGCAAAGGACTTTTCGATGACAGTTGTATTAGGGTGCATCGAACGCCCTCGTGACCGGGGCGGACACAGCCTTTACGCGAGCCTTGTCTATATCGACGCCAACGGTATGATCCAGTCTGTACACCGCAAATTGATGCCGACTTATGAGGAACGGTTGACATGGTCGCCCGGCGACGGTCATGGATTGCGCGTGCATAAACTGGGCGCGTTCACAGTGGGCGCGCTTAACTGTTGGGAGAACTGGATGCCCCTTGCCCGCACCGCCCTGTATGGTCAGGGAGAGGATTTGCATGTTGCCCTCTGGCCTGGCAGCGTTCATAACACGCAGGATAACACCCGGTTTGTCGCGATGGAGTCGCGTTCGTATGTGGCTTCGGTATCGGGCTTGATGCGCGCCGGTGATTTCCCACATGACACGCCGCACCTTTCATCCATCCTTGAAAATTCCGGCGATATGCTTGCCAATGGCGGCTCGTGCATTGCGGGTCCGGATGGCAACTGGGTCGTCGAGCCTGTCGTGGGGGAGGAGAAGTTGATCGTTGCAACGATCGACCACAAACGTGTTCGGGAGGAGCGCCAGAATTTCGACCCCTCAGGGCATTACAGCAGACCCGATGTGACACAATTGAAAATCAACCGCCGGCGCCAAAGTACAGTCTTCTTTGATGATTAGCAGGCAATCGTACCCAAAAGAAATAGCCAGGATGGGCGGGGGGATAGGTCCCAACACGCCATCTGCGCAGAAAAGAAGTCAAGCCGATGCCCTTCGCCACGCGAGGCGCGTTCCCCTCTCCCTTGGGAGAGGGGTTAGGGGTGAGGTCCCAACTGACACGCCGATTACTCAAGCCAATCAAGCGCCGCACTGAGCGGAGGGCGAAGCCCGAAGTCGAAGTGGTGAGGTCCCAACCGACACGCCGATCAATTGCCACAATCGGGGTGAGGTCCAACCCAAAAAGGACGGAGAAGAAAAAAAATATAGGTTGTGTAAATTTCTTGCTACCGAGCTGACAAGAGCATATAATTTTAACTTACGGAAAAGTTATAGAATTACAAATCAACAATAACAAATTTAGGAAAATTATCTATGGAACGCAATGAAGCTCTTGAATTGCTAAAAGGCGGACCAAAAGGAATCAAGGAGTGGAATCGCCGCCGTTCTAAGAATGAGCCTATTCCCAAATTAGATTGGGCGAATCTTATTAATGCTGATTTGAGCCACGCTAATTTATATGGAGCTTATCTCAATACCGCATTTTTATCTGGTGCTTTTCTGTATAAAGCAAACCTTCGCTGGGCTAATCTTCAAAACGCCAGCCTCCGCGGAGCTACTCTCATTGGCGCAGATTTGGAATGGGCTGACCTTAACAAAGCAGATACTTTTCAAGCCAGTTTCAAAGAAACTGACCTTGGTGGGGTTAATTTCACCGAGGCTAAACTACGCGTTGCTCACTATGCTAAAGTAGCTCAAATTACTCTTTCATACAATCGATTAGCCCCTCAAGAAAGGTCCGAATATGATCGATTAATTCAATTAGTTATGAACACCAAAACAGCTAGCGAGGCGGCAGATGAATATATTGAAAAGGCTAACGCGCCTCTTGACAATGCTTTGGAATACTTATTTGGAAAATCTATTTTGAATTATGTAATAAATCAAGCACGCGCAATTACTATAATCGCTTTAGACGTATATGCAAATTATGACATAGTGAAAGATCCTAAAAGGAAAAAGGTCAGGGAATTTATTGAGAGAATGAAGATAAAATATGGGTATTGCCTTTTAGACCTCTATAGTTTTCCAAACTATGACAAATGGTGATATTTCTTACAGCAGAAGTACCCCTAGAAATAACTAAAATCTTAGACGCAGGAACAAATCGATATATTGATCTTGGCTGATCATTCGGAACTCCGACAGCAATTTGCTTTCACTAAACTTATGATGAATTTTGACATTAATCAAATAGAAACCCTTGTTCGTATAGTCAAAGAAATTGCAACTATATTCGCCTTAATAATAGGCGGAATATGGAGTTACATGCTATTCGTAAAAAAGAGACAAATATATCCAAGAGCAAAGATAGAGCATCAAATTCAGTATCAACTTGTTGAAGAAAAGAAACTCTTATTAAGCGTAGATGTTTTTATCAGTAACAATAGTGATGTGTTGCTTTCTTTAGAGTCATGGAGCTTGGATGTGAAACAAATGCTTCCACCACGAAGCGAGCTGCTACAATATGCAGACAGAAAAGATACAAATATTAAAGGTGTCCAAATATTAGATTGGACAATCCTGGCAAAACGAAATGATCGATGGGATAGAGGTAGGTTTGAGATAGAGCCAGGTGAACAGCATCAATTTCATTCAGATTTTCTCGTTTATTCGATACCACAAAGTATTCTCGTGGAAAGCTATTTTCGTAATATAAAAAAACGTTCCAAAGTCATTGGATGGAATCATATAACTATTCACAGTATAGTTTTACAAGGAGATAAAAATGTCACTGAAATTCGGACAAGGACCGAGAATTGAAGCTAGAGTAAACCCGCCCGATGGATACATTGGTACGGCTTTTGAATTTTATGGAGCAAAGTTTGACCCAAACACGAATGTTGATATTCAAATTGTTGATACACACGGAAAGGTTATTCAACGGTTTTCAGTAATTTCAAACGGTGATGGGAACACTGGAATTATTACTTGGACGGCAAAATCAGGTATTGCCATTGGGCAATATAGAGCAATTTTTACTGGAAAGTCCGATAACAAAACCGACAAGGTAACCAAATCGTTCAACATCCTTGCCAAATAGAACCAACCATCGGCTGAGAACGAAGTGGCTCTTCATCCACCACCAAATTCTCTAATTCTCAGTCTCCAGTCTCCAATTACTACTTCCCGCTTACCAATTCCCAAAGTCTATTCGAATTCAGCGGTATCTCCAAAACCTCAAACTCCACATCCCACAACGCATCCTCCAACGCCTGCGCAAACAGCGGACCGACAGGAATCGCGCCTGCCTCGCCCGCGCCCTTCACGCCCATCGGGTTGAGCGGCGAGAGCGTTTCGCCGTGCGCGGTTTCGATGCGCGGCACATCCAGGCTGGTGGGCAGGTGATAATCCATGAACGTGCCGTTGAGCAGCTGCCCGTTCTCGTCGTAGGCGAGCCGTTCGTAAAACGCATTGCCGATGCCCTGCGCCACGCCGCCGTGAATCTGCCCATCCAGAATCAGCGGATTGATGACCTTGCCGCAATCGTGCACCACTAAATATTTCTGGATGTGGATTTGCATCGTCTCGGGGTCGACTTCGAGAATCATCGCGTGGATGCCGCTGGCAGTGGCGCCTCTTTCTGGACCGAAATAGTTGGTGGCTTCCAACCCAGGCTCGGTGCCAGGCTTGACCGCTCCGCGCGTCGGGTTGGCTTTGTTCGCCAATTCGCCCAGCGAAATGGATTGACGCGGCATATCCGCCACGCGCACTTCACCGTCGGCGAGTTCGAGTTCATCTTCGGGCGCGTTGAAATGCTCAGAGGCAAGTTTGAGAATTTTCTTGCGCACCACTTTCGCGGCTTCGTTGATGGCATTGCCCGCCACCACCGCGCCGCGGCTGGCGAACGTCCCCGCGCCCCAATAGAACTGGTCGGTGTCGCCCGTGACCACGTCGATCTTATCCACGCTCACGCCGAGCTGCTCCGCGACGATCTGCGCATAACTCGTGAAGTGACCCTGTCCCTGCGTGCCAACGCCCGTGACGACCGAGACTCGTCCGCTTCCCATCACCTGAACCTTCGCGCCCTCATACGGACCGATCCCCGTGCCTTCCACATACGCGACGATGCCGATGCCCACGTGTTTTCCTTCCGCGCGCAGTTTTGGCTGGATCTCATTGACGAACTTGTGATAGTCCATCATTTCGAGCGCGTGGTCGAGCAATGGTTCATAGTTGCCGCTGTCGTACACCAGCGGAGCAAAATCCTGATAGATGATCTCGTTGTGGTAGGGGAATTGATTCGGCTGGATGAAATTGCGCCGTCGGATCTCGGCGCGGTCGATCTTCAACTTCTTCGCGGCAATATCCAACGCCCGCTCGATGACGAACGTGCCATGCTGCCGTCCCGCGCCGCGATACGGCGTGACGATGGTCTTGTTGGTAAAGACCGCCGTGAACTCGCTGTAATAATTCTGGATGTCGTACAGCCCGAGCACGTTGGCTTGCGAGTTGAGCGCGCACGTCAGACCATACGGGTCATACGCGCCCGTGTCATGCAGAAAGACATCATGCGCGCCGAGGATGCGACCGTCCTTGTCGAACGCGATCTCCGCATCGTGGATCTGACCGCGCTCGTGCGTGGTGGCGACAAAATTTTCGGCGCGGTCCTCGATCCATTTGACGGGGCGGTTCAACTTCATCGCCGCCCACGGGACGAGCACTTCCTCCTGATAGAACATCATGATCTTCGGACCGAATCCGCCGCCGATGAACGGCGCGACGACGCGGACCTGCCGCTCCGACAGCCCGAGCATCCCTGCGAGTCCGTTTCGAATCACGACGGGAGCCTGTGTCGTGTCCCAGACGGTTAGCCGCCCCGCGCGTTTATCCCACTCCGCGACGATGCCGCGGTTTTCCATGGCGGCGGCGCATCCGTGCTCGTAACTGAACCGCCGCTTGACGACCAGCGCCGCCTTTTTCTTCGCCGTTTCATAATCCCCCTTCCGCTGCACCACATGCGCGGCAACATTTGAACCAATCTCATCGTGGATGATTGGACTCGCCTCTCCCAAAGCCTTTTCCATGTCAACGACGGCTTCAAGAGGTTCGTAATCAATTTGAATATCAGCCAGCGCATCTTCGGCGATGTAACGACTCTCCGCCACAACCATCACGATCGGCTCGCCCGCAAACTTGACCTTGTCCTTTGCGAGCGGAACCTGTGTCTTTTCGTTGAAGGTGATCCCCTCCACGGGCGGCGGCGAAACCAACAACGGACCTGGCTTCCAGTACTCGCCCAGGTCGTTTGCGGTGTACACAGCAACCACCCCTTCGCGCTGTAAGGCTTGCGAAACGTCAATGTTATTGATCCGCGCATGCGCATACGGACTCCGCAAAAACGCCGCATGGAGCATGTTCGGCAAATCCACATCGTCCACGTACAATCCCTGCCCCGTGAGCAGACGCGGGTCCTCGTTGCGCTTAATCCGTTCGCCGAAATATCGTGTGGTCATAGAGTCTCCATCTTACGCAGGCTGAAATATCTCGATTGGGTTGCCAGAGGGGTCCTCTGCAAGAATTTGCTTGCCGCCGGGTCCCACAACGATTTTGTTACGAAAGACGATCCCTGCTTCGTTCATCGAGGCGATGACTGAATCGATATCTTCTACTTCAATGACAAACCGATTCCAGCCGCCAGCCTCGGGTTTTCTGCCATCCGGCATGGGTTTCGCCGCTGAAGATTGTGGACCGCTCAGCCATAGCTCCAGATCGCCTTTGGCGACAATTGCGAAGGCAGGTCCCATTTGCTCCACCAGTTCAAACCCAAGATGGATAACATAGAAATCGATTGAGTCTTTTACCTCGTTTACCAAATATCGAATAGTTGCCATCCAGACCTCATTTCCCGTCATCGCCTCGCAATGACGGATTCCGATCTACGCCCAAGCCACCGCGCGACAAAACGCCGCTTCGCCGCCTTTGAATTTCCACGGGAAGACACCGAGCGTGATGCGCTTGTTGTGCAATTCCTTCAAACCGATGTCACCGCCGAGATTCTCCACGTGAATACAATCGTGCGGGAAGAGGGCATTGTGCGTCAGTTGATACGCCGAATCAGGGAACAACTCATCCATCTTGTCCGCGCCGAACTTTGCCTCGGTCTTCGCACGGACCTTTTGCCAGTGTTCCAATCCGCCTTTGCCAAGGAAACGACCGATGGGCAGGTTCATCGGGTGGTCGGTGGAGATCATGTCCACGCCCCAGATGTGGATCTTTTTCTTCAACAACCAGTCACAGATACTAAAATGCGGGCCTGGATGGCGCTGGATATATCTCTCTTCGTCACCTGTTGGGCTGAAGAACGAATACTTGTGCCAGCCTGTGTGGATGAATAGAATATCACCCTCTTTCACTTCAACCCGCTTTTCGATATCTTCGGGCGTGAACAAACCAAGGTCATCGAGCATGTCGCTCAAATCCACGATCACGCCTGGACCGTAGCACCACTCGATCGGGATTTGGTCAATGGTTTTGCCGTGAGTCACAAAATGCTTGGGCGCATCCAAATGTGTGCCCATGTGATTCGACGTCATAATGTACTGGGCATTCACCCCCTGTTCCGCTTTGCGTTTGATGTACTTCACTTCGAACGGCGGATAGAAGGGCCAGAACGAAGCGTCGGCGTTGAGGTCTTGCGAGAGGTCGTAGATTTTCATGAGGGTCTCCTTTAGTTTGGTTGGTTGATTAAGAGAATTGGAGGATTGGAGAATTGTAATTAGGGATTGGTAATTGGTAATTAGCTGGCGAGCCAGTTGAACTCTTCTTCGGAAAAGAGCGGAACGGGGATATCATCTAAAGCGATGGTCAGATATTCTCCTTGGTTTTCACGCACTGATTTTAGTTTCTGCTCTGCACGCACGGTCTTGAGACTGCTAGCAAAGGTGTTAAGTTGACGAGCTAAATCGGTCAAGCGATTAACGTACTCTTGCACTTTATCAGGTTTTATCAAGCCGCGTTCGCGAGTTCGGTTCAGCCAGAATTTAGTTTCAAAGATGCTCCCTCTTGAATAATAAATGAACTGGAGTTTCTCGCCGAAGTTATACCTACCAAATGACTCGGCGATATTCGCACCAATCGAGTCTGCTGACCTTGAAATCTGCTTCCCAACAACATCTTTTGCAAACGCATCCCATCGAACCACGATTTTCCAAACCGAATCGGCAATCTCCTCAGCAGATTTCAAAACCCGTAAGTCTTCAAATGTAGCAGGCACACCAACCTCCTCCAATTACCAATTACTATTTACCAATTACTCAATTACAGCCTATACTTCTCAGCATAAGCCAACAATGCTTGTTCAAATATACCAAGAGGTGGTCTTACCAAGCCAGCGCCAACTTGCCCGACTCCCGCATTTTTATGAGCAATGCCAGTATTTATTCTGGGGGTGATTCCAAGTTCAACAACTTTTCGTAAGTCAATGCCAGTGGGTGTGCCGCGAAAATCCAACGACGGCATCGTGAAGAATTTACTTTCAGCAAATGTAATTTCGTACATCTCAAGCGTGGCGTTCATCGCGTCTTTCGGCGTGCCGCCCACAAACGTGACAATCGCGGGCGCAGTCGCCATGGCAAACCCGCCGATGCCAGCGGTCTCGGTGATGGCGCTGTCGCCGATGTCGGGATTTGCATCATCTTGAGTAAATCCTGAAAAGAACAAGCCGACAGGAATTTCAGCAGGAGCCGTGAACCATTGTCGCTCGCCGAGTCCACTCACGCGGATTCCAAAATCTGTGCCATTGCGCGCCATTGTCGTCACAATCGTCGAACCTTCCACGCCATGCGCGGCATCGGTCATTGCCTTGCACGCCGCCATCACGGGGTTCAACACGCTCAACGCGTTATCGCCGATGAACTGCAACACCTCAGCCATCGCTGCATTATCTTTCATGGTCTTGGCGATCAGCGGCGCGATCAACCTCAAATACAACAGCGAGCCCGCCTTGTTGCGGTTGTGCCCCTCATCGCCCATGTGCAACGCCTCACTCATCAGCGCGCGCATGTCAATGCCATTCGACGCCGCCAACGCATCCGCCAGCGCGACGCCCAGCACATCGTTCATCCAATGAAGTTTCTTCAACACCTCATCGCTGTACGCGCCATAACGCAAAACTTTTCCGTAGCCTTCATTCAAATTCGAAAACGACTTGTTGCCATGCTCGGCATTTTCCACGACATAGACTTTCATCGAAGCGGATGTGACTCCCGCCATCGGACCGACCGCGCCGTGATGATGACACGAATCAAATTCGACTTCGCCTCTTTCCACCATTGAGGTTGCCTCTGCTTCGGATGCCGCTACGCCCTCGAACAGCATCGCCCCGATGATCGCGCCTTTCAACGGACCCGACATCCGCGCCCACTCAATCGGCGGACCCGCGTGCAGAAACAAATTAACCTTCATCCCAGGAATGACATCACGTGCAGTGGCGACGGCTTTGAGGATGGGTCGTGCTTCCATCATGCGATTGACGGCGGTGGTATTGGCTTCGTCTATATTCATAATTAACTCCGTGTGGTTGGTAATTGGTAAATAGTAATTACTACTTACCAATTACGATTTACTCTTCATTCTTGCGAGCAGCGCCGCCATCTTTTCATTGCCACTCGCAGGCGGTTTCCACTCCACATGCACGGCTTGCGCGCCTTGTGAGATGAGGCTGTCGTAAAAGGATTCCAGTCCAACGTTGATGGCGGCGAGAGGCTGTTTAAGTTGGTCAAGGTTTACATGCGTAAATTCATTCTTCTTGCTCGCGCTGAATCTCAAACTGATATATTCCACCGCTTCCGCGGCGGTTCTGAATACTGTGACACCTGCATCTTGTAACTGCGAGACTTGAGACTGGAGATTCTGCGGGTCATCATCCGTGCCAATCACCATCGCCACAAATTCAATCTCTAGTCTCGAATCTCTAATCTCCTTTATCACAGGCACTAATTCCCCCGCAGGGTCAAGATGCGAACCTTCGCCCAAAACCACATCAAACAAAATCATCCCCACCTCAGGATCAGCCGCTTCCTGTTTCATTCGTCTAATACGAAGGTCATTATCAATCATCGGATGCAAACGCCCAACCATGAAGAACTCATCGCCCAAGTCAATGATGGTGTGGGCTTTGCTATGTAATGGGTCTTCGAGTAATTGGTAATTGGTAATTGGGGCGTTGGAGTAAATCGGTGACAAAAACGATTGCAAGCCCAACAGTGTTTCATAAGCCAGCGTCCCGCCAGAGAACAATCCACGCAAGTAGTAATTAGTAATTGGTAATTCTTGGCCACTTACTAATTCCCAATTACTATTTACCGCTATTTCGGCGGCTTCACTCAAACTGATCGCAAACTGCAAATTGCCAATCTTCCGCGCGGGCGGTGGGTAGCCGATGAAATAAATGACAACAGGCTTCCCCGTCCCTTGCGCGGCGGAGATAAGGTTTGTTGCCACATCGGGTGAGGGGGGTTTCGAGATAAGCACAATCACTTTCGTTTCGTCATCACGCGCCAGGGCATCGAGCGCTTGATGCGCCGTGATCGCGCCGACATCGGATTTCAAGTCGCGCCCGCCTGTCCCGATGGCATGCGAGATGCCGCCTCCCAACTCGTGAATGTGCGCCGTCACGGCTTGGGTGCCCGTGCCAGACGCACCGACAACGCCAATCGAACCGCGTCGCACGCGGTTAGCGAATCCCAGCCCGATGCCGTTGATGATGGCGGTGCCGCAATCGGGTCCCATTACGAGCAGCCCTTTATCGCGGGCGGCCTTTTTCAAGGCAATTTCATCTTCAAGTGAGACGTTGTCACTGTAGAGGAATACATGTTTATTGAGTTCAAGCGCTTCACGCGCTACACCTGCCGCGTACCGACCCGGCACCGAGATCAACACCCAATTCGCTTCGGGCAGTTGCTTGACCGCCGCGCTCAAACTTCTTGGACGAAAATCCTGTGAAACTGTGGATGATTTTCTGCGGGCAAGCAATTCGTCCACTTTGCCGATCGCATCATCCGCAGATGCATCGCTTTCGGCTTTGACGACGATGAGCAGATCATCGGGGTTGGCGGTGACAACTTCAGGGAGCAGGTTATTCGCCGCGAGCAAGTCGCGGTTGGCGGGGGTCGCCATCACCACGCCCGCATCCAGCACGCCGGGCAAGCCAAGCAGACCGCGTTGCAATTGCATCAACACGACCGAGTCGTAGTACGCCCCAGCGCGGACGTTCCACTTGACGACGGTCATATTACCCTCACGACTTTCTCGATCTCTTGCGCCCACGCGAACAAGGATTCATCTGCATTCCACTTGCCCACGAGTTGCAAGCCCATCGGCAGGTTATCTTTGTTCTTCGTTGTGGGGATGTTGATGACGGGGAATCCGATCTGAGTCCACGGCAGGCACATGACGGGGTCGCCAGTTGAGTCGAGTCCCTTTGGTGCAGGTCCAATCGCGGGAGGGCAAATCCACAAGTCAATTTGGTTCTCGGTCATGGTTTGGATGATTTGATTGCGGAAGGAATCGCGGGCTTGAAGTTGTAATTGGTAATCGGTAATTTTTTGTCCGCGTTTGATTAAATCGGAAAATTTGGGGGAATAGAGCAATTCATGTTTGGCGAACCTGTTTTTGTGAACTTGCGATGCATCGTAGGACATGATGGCATCGTGACGATTTCGTATTTCTTGGAAGTCATCCATGACTTCGACAGAACGTAATTCGTAATTTGTGCTTAGTAATTTGCACATACTTTCAAAATGAGCAAGACCCTCTTTGGAAGCGCTATCCAAATACGGACCGACGGGAATTCCAAGCACTGGCTTCTGCTCTTCAATTACCAATTCCCAATTACTAGTTACCACACTCGCAACTTGTTCAGCGGTCTCCACATCCTTCGTGAACAATCCAATATGATCGAGCGTCGGCGAAAGCGGAATGACACCATCGCGCGAGATTCGTTCGTACGTGGGCTTGAAACCGACCGCGCCACAAAACGCGGCGGGACGAATGACCGAACCGATTGTTTGGGTGCCGAGTGTGACATCGCACATGCCCGCGCCGATGGCGGCCGCGGAACCACTGCTCGACCCGCCTGGCGTATGATTTGGATTATGCGGGTTGCGCGTGGGACCGGGCGTGAAGTAGGCGAACTCGGTGGTGACGGTCTTGCCCATGATGAGTGCGCCTGCGTTTTTGAGTCGAGTCACGCTCACGGCTTCCGCGCCTTGGAGTTCTTCTGTGGGAAGATTGCTTCCTGCCTGCGTGACGAAACCATCTACATGAAAAATATCCTTCACGCCTAAGGTCATTCCAAAAAGCGCAGGGCGACTGTTTACATCGGGATATTTTCTTGCAAGTTCTTCGGCGTCATTGAGCAATCGTTCGAAGCGATTTGGTTCGGGAATAAATGCCAAAACTTCAGGCTCACGGGAATCATAAAGCGACTGGAGACTGGAGATCAAATCTCGCGGAGAGAGATCGTTATTTCGAAAGGAAACTGTGAGGTTGTCTGCATTCATAGTCTCAAGTCTCTAATCTCTATTTTTCCCGCATCTTTTCACTGGCAAGTTTCACCGCATCCACAATGTGCTGATAGCCCGTGCAACGACAGAGATTACCCGATAGCGCGTGGCGGATTTCATCTTCGGTGGGGTTGGGATTGTCTCGTAAAAATGGAATCATCGTCATCAAAATACCCGGCGTGCAATAACCGCATTGTAGCCCGTGCGCTTCCCAAAACGATTGTTGCAACGGATGCAGGTTGTCTTTGTCAGGCGCGAGTCCTTCGACGGTTGTAACGGAATGGCCATCTGCCTGTACGGCGAAGATCAGGCACGAGCGCATCGATTCGCCGTCGAAAAGGATCGTGCAGGCGCCGCACACGCCGTGTTCACAGCCGACGTGTGTGCCTGTCAGCCCGAGTTCATGGCGCAGGAAATCGCTGAGCAGCATGCGCGGCTCCACATCGCGAGTGTATTGTGTTTCGTTGACTGTCAAAGTGACCTGGGTCATTGCGATTCTCCCGCGCGCTGCGCAGCCTGCTTCAATGCTTTTTGTGTCAGCACTTTTGCCAGATGACGTTGAAAATCTGTTGAGGCATGGATGTTTCCGAACGGATTGATCTCATTTTCGCTGGCATGAACCGCAACAGACTCGATCGATTTTTCGCTGAGCGTTCCCCCCGCTAACATTTGTGTGGACGCAGCAGCGTCCACAGGTCCGTCACCCGCATTGAGATATACCAATTTTGCAGAGTTACATTTTCCCTCTTTGTCCAGCGTCACCAGCGCGGCGACGCCCATCATCGCGTAGTCGCCCGAACGCGGCGCTACCTCCATGAACGACCAGCCCGTGCGCGGCGGCATGAACGGAATTTCGATCTCCACCAGGATCTCATCGGATTCGAGCGCGGTCGTGAACATCCCCTCAAAAAAATCTTTGGCGTCGATCCAACGCTCGGCGGATTTATTTTTCCCCTTCAATCTTGCATTCAAAGCGACCATCAACATCGGCAATTCAGCGGCGGGGTCGGCATGGACAATACTCCCGCCGATCGTGCCGCGGTTGCGGATCTGCGGATGCGCAATGTTCGGTACGGCTTCATGCAAAAGCGGAATCCGCTTTTCGATGGATGCATCAAATTCAAGGTGGCGTTCACGCGCCATCGCGCCGACGCGAATCACGTTTCCCTCTTCCCGGATAAAACTCAACTCCGCCACGCGGTTCAAATCGATCAACAGGCTGGGTTGCACCACGCGGAAATTCATCGCAGGCACAAGGCTTTGCCCGCCTGCCAGGATCTTTGCCTCGCCCGCATGCTGGCTCAACAAATCCAATGCTTGCTCAAGCGATGTCGGTGCGTGATATTCGAATGGAGCAGGTTTCATAAAACTTCATGTCATTGCGAGGACGTTAGTCCGAAGCAATCTCCTTTTAATAAGAATTGGAGAAGTAGTGACTAGAGACTGGAGACTGGCTCCGCTTCTTTCTTAACCGATACTTGATTCTCTTTCCTGTAACTTTTCACCACCTCAGACATGATGGCAAGCGCGATCTCCTCCGGCGTGGACGCTCCAATATCGAGCCCGATGGGAGCGTGCAACCGCGCAAGTTGATCCTCGGTCATGCCGTCGTTCATCAAACGAGCGCGGCGTTTTTCATTCGTGGTCTTGCTCCCCAATGCGCCGACGTAGAACGCAGGACTGTTCAATGCGATCTTCAACGCGGGATCGTCCAGTTTCGGGTCGTGCGTGAGCGATGCGATCGCAGTGGAGCCTGTGATCTTGATCTGCCTGAACGCGTCATCGATCCATGATTGGATCAACACATCCACGTTCGGGAAACGCTCGGCATTTCCCCACGCCTTGCGCGGGTCGATGAGGATCGTTCGGTAGCCGAGCGTCTTCGCCAACGACACCAACGCGACCGCGATATGCACTCCGCCCACGGCGATGATGGTTGGGGAGGGAAGAAGTACATTGAGAAATACTTCCAATGCGTCACTCAACTGTATACGGCTTGATGTGCCCTGGTAAAGCGCATCTATGCCAATCTTTAACACCGGATCGTTCCATTCGTTGCCGAGCGAGCCAGCGATGAGTCCGCTTTCGGATATCAACAACTCATGTCCGACCAAATCATCCACGCCGCGGATGACCGTGATATGAACCACAGGCATTTCATCTACTAATGATGATCGGAGAGTTCGGAATAATTCAGGATCAAGGGGTTGAACAAAGATTTCGATGCTTCCCCCGCAGGCAAGACCCACCTCCCAAGCCGTTTCATCCGCCACGCCGAAGTGAAGTAGTTGCGGTTGATTGGATCGGAGCGATTCGAGTCCCGCTTCGACGACCGCATTTTCCACGCACCCGCCGCTGACCGAGCCGACGATCTTTCCGCTGGCAGTGAGCGCCATGCACGAACCCGCCTTGCGCGGGGATGAACCCCAGGTTTGGATCACGGTGGCAAGCGCGATGGTTTCCCCTGAGGCTAACCATTTTTCGACATCCGTTAAAATATCGCGCATCCCAAGGTTGCTTTCGGCGCCGTCCTCGCCGCCAAGGACGGCGGCTTGAGCGCGTTGTTATTCCTTCTCTATCCTCTTCTTCACTTCATCGTAAAACACCCCTGCCAGTTTCTGTGAGACGGGAACCATCAACCGTGAAACGAGGCTCGCCAGTTGACCGGACACATTGACATCCGCCGTCCAGTTGACGAGGGTTGAGTTTTCCGGTCCATCGCTGAGGGTCATTTCACAGACCGCGTCTGCTGCGCTGCCTGTTGCCGTGCCATGCGCCTTGAGTTTGGCGCGGTTGGGTTCGTCCAATTCGAGAATATCCACATCGCCGGAGAAACGCGCTTTCACGGAACCCAGTCCCACCGAGATCACGCCGCGGTATTTTTTGAGATGTTCGATGGTTTCGATCTTTTCCACACCGGGCGCACATTGCCCGAGTTGATTCGGGTCGGTGAGGAAATCCCAGACCCTTTTGCGCGGGGCTTTGACGGTCACGTTACCTTTGAGTTGCATGATGCATTCTCCTCAAAGCGGACGTAGGCGAACGTCCGCTACACGTCTGTGTGTAGTCCTGCCAGGCAGGCTTGGAGTGTAGCACAATGAGGAGACGAGAGTCAACAGGGGAGGAAACGCGGGGGAAACAGGAGCAGCCGGGGGGTGGGGCGAAGCGGATTTTCATCTGGAAATGGCTTGAATCTGCGTATCCCGGTCCGAATTCGAGGGTTATGTACAATTAAGATGAGACCAATCAGAGTGCAGGGATTTGATTCTGCGTTGAACATGCTCATTGCCCGTGAGCCTGTCTGCCATTTATTCTGTCGCCGTGCGTAAGATGCTGGCGACTTTTTATTTGGAGGTGCGAACACAACTTGATACATACACTCGCAACCGTCGGAAAGGAGAATGGACCAGATGGCAACAAAGAAGAAAACCAGTAAGGCAAAACCCGGCAAGGCAAAGGCAAGCCGGGCAAGACCAACCCAAATCGTCAAAGGAGAGAATGCAATGGCTAAGAACAACATAATGGGGTATATGCCCAACGATACCCCCCCAATGGGACAGACCATCCTGTTGGGCTTCCAACACGTGCTGACGATGTTTCCTGCAACCGTGTTCGTTGCGGCTTTCTGCGGTTTCCACGTGGGAACCGTGCTGCTGGCTTCAGGCATTTCAACGATCGTTGCGCTCATTCTTTCGCGCCGGAGCATCGGGACCTTCATCCCATTGTTCTACGGCTCGAGCTTCAGTTACATTGCGGCATATCAAGGCATTTCAGCGGCGGCAACCGGCTCGCCGTATGTGCCGTTTAGCGGACCTCTGCCCAACGATGTGATCAGCCTGATGCAGGCAGGGATCGTGGTCACCGGTTTGATCAACATCGCCGTTGGATTCCTCATTCGGGCAATGGGGAAAGCCAGTGTGGATCGGTTCCTTCCGCCGGTTGTGACGGGTTCCGTTGCTGCGATCATCGGTTTCGGTCTGGCAAAAGCCGCCGTGGTGGACCTCGCCAGCAACAATTTTCTGGTTGCGTTTATTACGTTGATTCTCACCATCCTGTTCTCGGTCTATTTGCAGAACAGGGGTTTCATCGGGATGCTGCCCGTGCTATTGGGCGGCATTGCAGGCTATATCGCATCCATGCTGTTCGCTCCGGGTTCGGTGAACTTCCAGCCGGTTTTGGAGGCGAATCTCATTCAAATGCCCAACATCACCCTGCCCTCATTTGGCGGAGAGCTGCTCATTACCGCGATCGTCAGCATCTCGATCATGGCAATTGCCACAATCCCTGAATCGACCGCTCATCTATATCAAATGAGTCTTTACATCGATCGATTCGCCGGGGAAACCGGACGCGAAAAACTGAACCTCGATAAAAACGTGGGTTACAACCTTGTGTTCGACGGTATCGGTGATTTTCTCAACGGCTTGCTGGGCGCAACTGCGGGAACGAACTACGGTGAGAACAATTCGTTGATGGCGATCACCCGGAACTATTCGGGACCCGCATTGATTTCTGCCGGCGTGATTTCCATTATCCTGGCTTTCAACGGGAACCTGGCGGCGTTGGTAAATTCGATCCCGTTGGCAGTGAGCGGCGGTCTTGCAATCTATCTCTTCGGCGTGATCGGCATGCAGGGCATTGCTTTGATGCAGGAGCATAACGTCAGCATGTTCAATCCACGGAATCTTGCGATCGGTGCCGTGATCATGGTCGTGGGTATCGGCGGGAATATCGCTTATCCGAATGGATTACTCCCGCTCGTTATTCCGGGAATTTTCCCCAGCGGCTTGCCTGCCATAGCCACCGCGGCTGTGTTGGGAATCTTGCTCAATGCGGTTTTCCTGATCTTCAAACCGCCCATGGTCGAGACCGAGGCGCTCGACAAAGCGATGTCGGCTGCCGATTGAATTTACCGGAAAGAACAAGTAAGGTTACGGGACAACCATTTGGTTGTCCCGTTTTGTTTGATCGTTCTCATCCAGCAGAGACTGGGTCATTGCCAGTCCGATTCCATTATTTGCGCCGGTGAATAAGATCGTCCGTTTCATGCAGATGATTTTTCCTCGATTCCCATCAAGCCCGCGGCAACAACCCCGGTGAGGAAATTTTGCAGGAAGATCTCCACCGCGCTGGCGGCGAGCAGGAACAACGGCAGGGAGCTGATTTGCAGGACGAGCGGGACGATGCCGCCGATGGCGAATAACAGCCAGCCGGTTTTGAGCATCAACTGGCGTTTTGTCCCATGCGCGGAGAGGAGATGGAACAGAATCGAAAGCACGATCAACGGCGCACGGATGCTTTCAGCCATGAGCACAACCATCGGCGCGGGCACGTTCAAGCCGCCCGCATGAGCTTCGTAATAAGGCGCAGTCACAAGCGAGTAATTTAACGCGCCGAAGAAAAAATAGAACAACAAATAACTTATCGAACTGACGACGAACCGCCACAGCCACGAATACCATGGGCGCGCGCGAAGCGCATCTGCCCAGGAGATGGCGGGCTTGCCAATGGATGAAAACAACAATACGATGACCAGCGCCGCGCCTGCCGAAGCCAGCAATTGCTGCGCAAACAACACAGGCAATGGAATTGTCACCAACTCTGGCGCAAAGTATGCGCCTTCGATGGCGACCGAACCGAGGTTGAAGAAGATCAGGCTGCCCCACAGAATGAAATGTTGAAGGCGGGTCAGCGTTAGGTGTGAAGCAAGCGGTCCCAGGATTACGCCGAGAAGAATGCTGGCGATGAACAGCCAGGCGAATGTGGAACTGTTACGGGTGCTTGATGCCATCTGCGCGCCCAACATTGCGCCAAGCAATCCCGCCAGAATCAGACCTGTAACATATCCGATCGCAACCAACAGACTGCGCCAGAGAACTTTCCAGACCGCTTTCATAAAGTCCATCTCGACCTCTGTTCTATCTTCCAATCGATTCTTCGGCGCGTTCCTTGATGCCCAGCATCATGCCCCGCACCATGATGAATTCACCGGGACGGATCACGTCCCACATCCAGCCTTCTTTGGCATCCCGTGAGCGCAGAATAAAGCGTGTCGAACCGTCGCTTTGAGGTGCAAGGATGAACTGCCAGACATCGCTCCAGACGCCATCTGTATGATGCCCCATCACGATCGTGCGGTTCGGTTCGATGACCGCCACTTCGTAACCGGGCGGCATATTATTTTTGCACATCAAGACTTTATCTCCCACATTCAATCCCTGCCATTCATCGTGGATTCGGTCTGCGTTGACCTGGGAGCATTGCAGGAGCGCTTCGATCCACGTGTAACTGTACATGCCACCCTTATCCGCGCCAAGTTGGACGATCCACGGATAGATATCTTCAGGGGGCGCGTGGATGGTAATGGCTCGGGTGTAAACGATGCGCGGAGAGGGGACCAACTCATCCCCTGCGAATGAAGCGGCAATCTCGTCGTCAGTCGCGCCCCACCTGTCCATCCATGGAAGGAGGGCAAACATCACGATCAAGACAAGGAGTCCGATCCCAGCCAGAATTCCAAAGATTTTGAGAAATTTCTTCATGAGGATCTCCATGCTGCGATAATAGCCAGCCGGGAAATAAAACTCCCCTGCCGATGGAGGAGTTTTCATACTGGTCGGGTGGATAGGTCCTGTTTGGAATTACATTGTGCTTGCATCGCCTCTGGGCTAAAGATTAGAACTCACTGAATGCCTGTCGTTTTGCATCCGCGCTGTCCATTTCAAGCGCGAGGCGAGACAATTCCTGCGCATCCGTCAGCGACCAGCTTCTCACGACCTGTTTCGCCGAGGGAACCTGGCGCGGCGACATGCTGAGTTCGTCCACGCTCGCCGAGTCTATTGTCGCGTTGCGAACCGTGAGCTTACACTTAAACTGCGCTGCCGTCTTGACAAACTCCGCCGTGGGGCGGGCGTGCAAGCCGGCTTCATTGATGACTTTCAATCGGATATTCTGCATTTCGCGCCTTTCAAGCCAGCGTTTTGTGAATGAGCGCGAGCGCTTCGGCGGAATCTTTTGCCTGTGCCAGGTCTTCGAGCAGGCTGCCTGTTTGAATCAATTTGACCAATTGCCCGATCATCTCCACCTGTTTTTCGCGTTCCTTGACCGCGAGCAGAAAGATCAAACGCGCATCGAGCGACGTCGAACCGTCCGTGCCCATTTGCGCGAAAAGAACCGGCGCGTTCAACACGCCAATGCAAACCGCCGATTTGTTAACGTGGTCCGGGTCGGCGTGAGGGATGGCAACCGCCAGCGGCTGGGTGGGCAAACCTGTCGGGAACGTCTGCTCGCGCTTCCAAACATCTTCCGCAAAACCGGGCGAGACGTGCCCCGTCTCCACCAGCGCCGCCGTCAACGTCTGGATCGCCTCCTGCGCGTCCTTCACATTCACATTGACTAAAATATGATCCGTCCTGAGCAAA
The DNA here is from genome assembly GCA_026645935.1 of Candidatus Villigracilaceae bacterium. GTDB lineage: Bacteria > Chloroflexota > Anaerolineae > Anaerolineales > Villigracilaceae > Villigracilis. The sequence continues at coordinate 195,165 of JAPKMP010000006.1, forward strand.
TTCGTCAAAGTATTTTGCATTCCATTTCCGATCAAGCCGCCGCGCGCAGGGCAGCCATATTTTCAGTGATCTTGCCTTCCTTGAAAACCGTCCGACCCACGACGATAGTATCCGCACCGGCTTTCTGGATTTGGGATAAGTTCTCCGCCGAGACGCCGCCATCCACGACCCATTCGCATCTTTCCTGACCCGCAGCCTGTTTGCCCTCCCGGATCTTTTCCAACACTTTAGGCAGGAATGGGCAATCGGACATTTCGGGTTCAGTTGTCAGCACAACGATAAAGGAAAGATATGGCGCCAGGTAACTCAAATCCGGTATGGGCGTGGCGGGGTTGAACGCCAGCCCAGCCAGCGCGCCCAGCGAGACAATTTGCCGCAACACGCGGCGCGGGTAGGGACAGGCTTCGTAATGCACCGATATGCGATTCGCGCCGTACGCCGCCAAGTCGGGCAGAATCCATTCCGGGTTGACCATCATCAGATGAACATCGAACGGCAGGCGGGTGAGCGGACGCAAGTCTGCAATGATCTTTGTCCCCAAGGTCATGACGGGCGTGAACGATCCGTCTTCCACATCGAAGTGAATATAGTCCGCACCCGCGGCTTCGAGGTCCGCGATGACCCGGCTGAGATGAAGCATGGGAGCAGAAGCAAGCGAAGGGGCGATGCAAAGCGGCATGACTATTTCTTTCGTTCCAAACGAAAACCCATCTCTCCCAGGCGGCGGGCACAGCGTTGAATCAATTCCCTCTCTGAGATAAGCGCGCGTATGTTTTCAGAGTTGACACGATGAATCAAAATGCCGGTTTGTTTTGCCACAAATGGAAATCTGCTGGCGGAAATGGCTTCCTCCCACGACAAGTTGAAGTCACTGAGGCGAATACTCTTTGGTTTTTTGATCTTAGAGCTGGCTTTGATTTTTCTGCCCGCCTGCTCCAGTATTTGCCCAGCCAGCGCATCACCAATCCGGGCGAGGTTTTGCCAGGAAAGCAGGAGCAACAACCCATAAGCCACCAAAAGTGTGTTAACCCATCCAGCATTGCGGAAATAAATATCCAATAACGCCGGACCCCATACACCGGTCTGGCTCTTTACCCATTCAAAAATGCCCATTAAACCTCAGCTCATCCTCTCCTTATGGGGAGCCTTGCTCGCAAGGCTCCCCATAAAACAAGTAAATTATTCACCGGCACCGAAAATATCTTCGAGTTTGACGCGGCGTTTAAGGAAATACAAGCCTATCACCGCCAGCAAACTGACGACGATTGCCAATCCAGCCGGGGTTTGGAACAGGAAATACAATCCGTACGAAGTGGGAATGGCAGCGTCGCTCATAACAGTATAGGTTGCATATCCTGCCGGGATGTCCAAACCAAGCGAGCTTGTATTCACCAATTCCGTCACACCTGGCGCGAGTAGTGTGGTAAAGATCAATCCGATCCCCATCACAATCGCGCCCAGCAAGGTAGTGAGGATGACATCGCCTGCCACCAGCGGAGCCAGCATGGCGGCTACAAATACGCCGTCCGCCAGATCAATGAAAGGCAGGGTACGGTTGCCCAGCGGGGAAAGCGCCAAAGCCAGCAGGATTTCGATCGGAACGAGAAGCAATCCCGTGGCGATGACCGTCGAGTTCCCAGCCAGAACTGCAGAGTCGAGCCCGATGTAGAATTCCCGTCCCTTGAAACGGTTGGTCATGAAATTATTCGCCGCCTCGGCAACAGGGGTCAATGCTTCCACAAGAATGGAAACCATGCGCGGGATGAGCAGCATCACTGCGGCAGTGTTCACAGCAGTGAGGATCGAATCCTTAAACGATTGCCCGCCCAGGATCCCCAGCAGGAAGCCGATAATGAAACCCAGAACCATCGGTTCGCCGAGCAGACCGAGTCGTTTGCGGATTGCATCGGGATTGGCTTTGAGATTCTTCAGAAAAGCCAATCGGTTGAACAACCACGCAAAGGGAACTGCCAACAGCATATAGCCAGCTGATTGCAGGTGAGGGATGGACACGCCCGGCATCTTGAAGTGCTTTTGTATCAACGGCGCGGACCAGTCCGCCAGGAATAAGGCAATAACCAGCGTCAGGAGCGCGGCAAACAAACCAAGTGCAAAACTGCCTGTCACAAACTGCACCAGCGCGCCGACGAACGCCATGTGCCAGAAATTCCAGATATCCACATCCAGGGTCTGCGTCAAGCCGAAGATGAGCAGGAGGACGTTAAGCAGAATCCCCAGCGGAATGATCAGGTTGCCGACCGGCGTGGCAAATGCCAGGGCAGACGCGGCGGGCCAGCCGATGTCAATGATATCCAGGTTGGTGCCGGTGTTTTGGGCAAAATTCTGACCAATGGTGCTGACGGTGCTCCCCAGCAATCCAACCGTCAGAAAGATGCCAACAAACGCGACAGCGGTCATCAAGCCGCTGCGGATGGCACTGTCCCATTTCTGACCAAGGAAGATGCCCAAAAGGGCAATTACAACCGGCAGCGCAATCAATGGGCCAAGCCCATTAAGGAACTCTCCAATTGAGGCAAGAATACTTTCCATCATCATTCTCCTTTAGGTCTTTGCAAAGCATGCGCGAGACTTTGGAGGGTCTCGCCTTGACCGATGCCGGTGATGAGCGAAATTCCATTTATGACGGCCGCAACCTTTTCAAATTCCGGGGGAATTTCGGTTGTTGCAAGAATGACATCCGCTTCACAGCGTTCAGGGGAAATTTCCGTAACCCGGTATTGCAAGACGCGGGCTTCGATACCCTGCTCTTCAAGGAATTTTTCCACCTTCAAACGAAGCATGGTGGAAGTGGCAATCCCCGTTGCGCAAACGACATAAACTGTTTTCATCGCATTTCTCCGGTCTGGTCAATGTCACAACAAGCAGCGCGTTCTTTTTGTTCAATAACAACCTCCTTGCCCGATAGGTTTATCGAATTCCTTAATTCGCTGTCGGCACCCCGGCCCTTAATTGGCGGACTCGGTCCATGAGTGCTTTAACGCGCCGGACATCCACCGGATTCCATGTATTGCCATCCTGCTTGAAGGTGGTGCCGATCACGGCTCCATCCGCCGCCTTCAATTGTTCTTCGACGTTATCCAGCCTCACACCCGTGTTGGCAAACACGGGCGTATCCGGCACAACATCCTTGACCAGTTTCAGGGTTTGGGCGGATGTTTCAGCGCCCGCCGTCAATCCCGAAACGCATAACGCATCCGGTCGGTTGTTGAATACGGTCGAGCGCGCGATGTCTGTGACCGGGCGATTGCCGAGGTACGCAGCCGCTTCCGGCACAATATTGAAGAACAATCGGACGTGCTGCGCGCCAATGGCGTATTGGTGGCGAATCACTTCACCGGCATTCGTATTCCATAAACCGAAGTCGCTTGCGTACACGCCGGTGAAAATCTCGCGTACGAAGCGGGCGCCTGTCGCCATCGCCAGATCAATGGACGCTTGCGGGTCCCACAAAACGTTCACCCCATAGGGAATTTTGACCTCCCGTTTGAGTTCGCCGACCACCGAAGCCATGCACGCAACGGTGATGGTCTCCACTTTTGTAAGATACGGCAGGCTGAATTCATTCGAAAAGAGGATGGCGTCCACGCCCCCCTCCTGCAGGGCGAGCATGTCGGCGCGCGCCTGCTCGTACACCCATGCCATGCCTTTGACGGCATCGTACTGCGGGTCGCCCGGCATGGCTCGCATGTGGCACATGCCGATGACGGGTTTTTCGACTCCAAAAAGATCTTTTACCCAGGTTTGCATAGAACCTCTTTCATGATGTTTACCCCCGACTCAAGTCCAATTCGGGAGTGAAGGATCGTGCCGCGGCTTCCAGAAGTTGGATCGTTTGAACAATGTCCGTCTCGTGGCACATTTGAATGGATGCGTGACTGTATCGGTGCGGAATGGACAGCCCGGCGATCACATAGCCTTTGTCGTCCAGATACAACTGGAATGCCGGGTCGGTGATCACGCCCACGATGACTTCGCGTTGCAGGGGGAGGTTTTCCTGTCTGGCAATCCCTTCGATAAACCGGCGCAGTTTCGGCGAGGAGAACAATCCGCCCAGCGTGCCGCGCCCGTGAAAGTCCATCATCTTGATCGCCGGTCCCTTGCGCATCACCACTGGATGCAGGGGTTTGTCGATCGGGGTGTCGGCGGCGATCGTAATATCCAGCGAGAGAATCGCATGAGGTTTGGTGGCAGTGACCGTCGGCAGGGAACCGCGGATGCTGAATTCCTCCAGCACCGTGAACGAGAAGACGATCGTGGAGGGCGGCCTTTGCGCGGCGAAGGATTTCAGAACCTCCAAAAGGATGAAAACACTGACGCGGTTATCCAGCGCCTTGGAGCAGATCATCCCATCGCCGAAGCGGTGATAGTTTGGGTGATAAGTCACTGGATCGCCCACCTGGACCCCAGCCTGTTCCACCGCCTCACGGCTGGTCAACCCGATGTCAATGAACATCTCATGCACAGTGGGGACCTTGAACTTCTCGTCGGATGACGTGATATGGTGTGATTTCGTCCCCACGTAGCCGGGGATCATCCGATTGTCGTCCGTTAGCACGTCCATCCGCTGACCCGGAAGGGATTTCTCCGGTACGCCGCCCACGCGCTCGATGCGCAAAAAGCCATCGTCAGTAATGTATCTGACGATCAATCCCAGTTCATCCATGTGCGCCTGCAGCATCAGGCGATGATCGGGATGTTTCGCGCCTTTCAAAATCCCCACCACGTTGCCGAGGTTATCGACGCTGACTTCATCCACCAGCGGGCGAATCGTGTCGCGGACCAACGCCGTCATTGCGTCTTCGCGCCCGGAGACGGCATGGACGGCGCACAACCGTTCGAGCATACCCCAGTCATAATGGTTCATGAGAACTCTCGAATCTTTCTAAAAAGCGATCGAATAATGCCGAATGGAGAAGGGAATGGCGTCCCTTCTCCATTGAAACGAGCGGTTACGACTAGCCTCCAAACAATCCGCTTATGGTTGTCAGGATCCAGGCGATCCAGTTCCCACCGGAGAGACCGGTGATCTGGACGGCGCCTTCCGGGATGGCATAGCCAATATCCGAGGCGATCTGGGTCAGGAGTGGAGCAAACGCGCTGGAGATGTACAGCACCATGACCATGATGATGGTGCCGTACAGGATCGAGCGGAAGAAGTTCCCTCGGGTCAGGGGCGGAACCATACAAATGAAGAAGGCGGTCGCAGCCAGGTCGGCGGCGGGCAGGGTGTTGTTCCCCGGCAGGATGGCGGCGAGAAGCAGCGTGATCGGAATGAGCAGGATACCGGCGGCGATGGTGATCGGATGCCCGATCAGGATGGCGGAATCCAGACCGATGTAGAATTCGCGCCCTGCAAAGCGCTTCTGCATAAACTCACGCGCGGCTTCCGAGAGCGGGGTCAAGCCTTCCATGAAGATGGCGATGATGCGCGGGATCAATAACATGACAGCAGCCATCTGCACCGCAACGGTCAGGACCTTGGTCGAGAACCCATAGGCGATCAACCCGAACAGCAAACCCAGGGTCGCGCCCATGATGATCGGCTGTCCGAATACGCCGAGTTTCTTCTGCATCCCTTCCGAGTCCCAGTAGATGTCGCGCAGACCGGGGATCTTTTCCACGATCCAGTTGAGTCCCTTGATGATCGGCACACTGGTGACCGCCCAGCCCTGCGGAATGGACACGCCCGGAATCTTGAAGAATTCCTGCACGTCTTTCGCGGTCCAGTCGGCGATGAGCAGCGACACGATCGCGTGGATCGCCGCGGCGATCAAACCCAGCACCAGGTTGCCTCCCGTGACCAGATAGACCAATGAGCCTGTAAAGGCATAATGCCAATAGTTCCACATATCGACATTGAGGGTTTTGGTCCAGCGGAAGACGAGCATGATCAGATTAACGCCGAGGGCAACAATGAATACGAGCGAACCGACGACTGTGCCGAACGCAATGGCAGCCGCCACACCCCAGCCGACATCCAACGCGTTAAGTTGAATCCCGGTCGCTTCGACCAATGCGGCAGTGGCTGGTCCAAGCGCGTCGAACAACAGCGTGATGACCAGTCCAAGACCGATGAAGCCAACGCCGACTGTAATGGAGGAAATGAAGGCGCGGCTGATTTTTTGTCCCAGGATGAGCCCCAGGATGAAGATGATGATCGGCAACATGACCGGCGAACCAAGCCCGGTCAGGAAGTCGAAGATCGACTTGATGGTTTCCATATGCATTCTCCTTTTGTGATTGGGTACACGTCATTCCTTCTTCAAAAGCATCTCTATCTTTTCGATGACCTCCTTTATGCCGATTCCGGTCAGGAATGGAATCCCATCCACGACAGGAACGTCAATATCATAGGGCACTTGCGCGGTGGCGACCACCAGGTCGGCATCGGGCGCAAGCGAAGGCACCTCTGGGACACGACATTGAATGGTGTGGATCCTCAAACCGCGCTCTTCCAGCAGTTCCTTGATCTTGATGGCGACATGCGTGGAAGTCGCGATGGCTGTACCGCACGCAACGACGATCTTGTAAACCTTTCCGGCGGATTCATTGCCCGGCATAACTCAGTTCCCTTCGAACAGGTTTCTAAACGTGGTCTCGAACATCCAGATGTCGTATTCGTAAACGTCATCGAACGGTGGCGGCACGACAGCCAGCAGGTGGAATTTCTTTGAGGCAAGCTGTTCCTTGAATTTGTCCATGACGTTCCCCGGTTTGCCGTATTGCGAATGGACGACAACCGCGTCCACCCCTTCGACATCCTTCAAGAGGTCCAGGATATCCTCCGTTTCGGGCGTGACTGATTCCGGCTCGCAAATGGACAAGGTGTATTTGCCCGCCGACCCCGCCGCCACATCCACGCGGACGGTCTTTCCCGCCACATTCAACTGCGGCAGCACGTAAATCTCCTGCTCGCCGCGCTTTTGCATGGCACGCGTCATGTAGAAACGGAGTATGTGACGGAGATGGGCTTCTTCGTTCGAGGGTTTTGGAATCGCGCTGCGGAACGCCATGTACGTTTCGGTTTGTCCTGGGTTTACCTTGGCTTGGGCATCGAACTTAATATCCATCGGCATTCTCCTTTTCTGAAATCAATCCGCCAGGATGACTTCAACTCCCCGCTCGCGCACTTTCTCGAGGACTTCGGGCGGGGCGGATCCATCCGTGACGATCTTGTCCACGGCGGTCAGCGGCGCGACAGATGTAAAAGTGGTCACGCCGAACTTTGCGCTGTCCGCAACTACAATTTTTTCCTGCGCGCTGCGTATCAACATTCGTTTGATCTGGGTGTCTTCGATGTTGTATTCTGTCAGGCCGTCTTCGAGGCTGACTCCCCCAATACCGATAAATGCCTTGTCCACATGCAGGTCCTGATAGACCTGCTCCGGGATGTGACCCACCATGGATAACTCGCGCGGACGCACAATTCCGCCTGTAATGATCAGCCGGGCATCCACTTCGAGAGAAATTTGATCGACGATCATCGCCGCAATTTGCAGGCAGGAGGTGACGATGGTAAGGTTGCGCTTCCCCCTTAAGCCCGGGACGATTTCGAGAGTTGTCGTACCGACATCCAGGGCGATGCTGTCCCCGTCGTAAATCAATTCCGCCGCCTTCCGTCCGATGGCGGCTTTTGCTTCCTTATTCTTGACCGCCCGCGTCTGGAAGGAAGGTTCATAACTGCGCCCCAGGTTGGCAATCGCCCCGCCATGAACACGGCGAAGCAATCCCTGGCGGTCCAATTCATTGAGATCGCGGCGGGCGGTCATATCGGAGATATTGAACCGCAAGCATATATCGGCAATGGAAATATTTCCCCGCTCCATCACCATCTCCACGATTTGGCTCTTGCGATCAATCGTTTTCAATGCATCTCATCCGATGGGCAAATCAATGTTTGATTTTGTTTACATGCTATAAAAATAATGTTTGAATGTCATGTGACATTAAGCATTTTTACGCATGAAGAAAGTCACATCCGAAGAGACCTCTTCATTTATTCCCCTTTGAGCCTTGGGGGAATCTGAAGGGCGGTGAAATGCAAACAATATGCCGGGGACTTGGCACCTTGCGCGTTGGGAAAAGTTAGTGTGGTGTTCCCTGCAGCTCCCGCCTGTGTTTGAATCGAACTCTTGCATAAGTGCTCCCGCCACAGTCTTCGGCAGCGGGGACTCCGCCTTAGACAAGGTAAAAATTTGACTTTTGCAAGAAGTCTAATGGCAACCCCGCTAACCAAGGCCGTAACTGTTTTACCCCATCACATTGTGCTGTGCATCAACTTCGGACGGTATTGCAGCGCCTCTGCCAGATGCGGGGACTGGATCTCTTCACTCCCTGCCAGGTCCGCGATGGTGCGGGATAACTTGAGGATGCGGTGATAGGCGCGCGCCGACAAATTGAGTTGACTCATCGCCGCCCGCATCAAACTCTGACCTTCGGGCTGCAACTTGCAAAACTGCCGCACCTCTCCGATGCGCATGTCCGCGTTGCATATGACATCAGGTGAATTAGTGAAGCGACGGTTTTGAATATCCCGCGCAGTTTGTACGCGTTTGCGGATCGAATCACTTGTTTCGCCCAGTCTATCGCCGCTCAATTTTTCATAGTCCACGCGCGGAACTTCGATGTGGATGTCGATGCGGTCGAGCAGGGGACCGGAGATGCGCTTCTGATATTTCGTGACCATCGCTGGGGCGCAGGTGCAGGGCTTTTGAGAATCCCCGAAGTAGCCGCATGGACAGGGATTCATGGCCGCGATCAATTGAAAATTGGCGGAGAAGGTCAGTGATCCCTTCGCGCGGCTGATGGTGACGACTTTGTCCTCCATCGGCTGGCGCATCACTTCGAGGACGCGCGGACCGAATTCGGGGAATTCATCCAAAAACAAAACACCCCTGTGTGCGAGCGATATTTCTCCGGGCTTGGGGATGTTCCCGCCGCCGACCAATCCCGCGTGCGAGATGGTGTGATGCGGTGCGCGGAAGGGACGTTGTTTGATGAGCGCCGTCTCCGGCGGGAGTTGGTCTGCGACCGAAAAGATACGCGTGACATCCAATGATTCTTCGATGGACATTTCGGGCAATATTCCAGGCATGGCTCTTGCAAGCAATGTCTTCCCTGCGCCCGGTGAACCGACCATCAGCACATTATGTCCGCCTGCCGCGGCGACTTCGAGCGCGCGCTTGACATGTTCCTGTCCCTTGATCTCGGCGAAATCGGTGGGGGTAAAGAGCGGGTCGGGGGAATCGGCTTCGGAGGGTTGATAAGGCTGGATGGGTTCGCGTCCGGTCAAATGTCCGTAGAGATGCGCAAGCGATTTGACCGGGTACACTTCCAGGTCGGGAATCAAAGCCGCTTCGCCCGCATCCGCTTCGGGGACGAACATCCGCTTGAATCCATTGGCTCTTGCAGCGGCAGCCATCGGCAAAACTCCGCGTGTGTGACGGACCACTCCATCGAGCGAGAGTTCGCCGACCACAATCGCGCCTTCGATGGTTTCGTGCGGGAGAAAGCCTGCGAGGATGACGACGCCCAGCGCGATGGGAAGATCGTAGGCGGGACCTTCCTTGCGGATGGAAGCGGGGGATAGATTGACGACGATGCGATGACGGGGGAAATGCAAGCCCGCGTTCTTGACGGCGGTTTGCACGCGCTCGCGGCTTTCCTGCACGGCGGCATCGGGCAGGCCGACGATGATGACAGCGGGCAGACCGTTGGTGTAATCCACTTCCACTTCGACGATCACACCTTCCAGCCCCACTACGGCGCAGGAGTACACTCGCGAGAGCATAACGCATTTTATCAGACTTATTTGTCCGTCGTTTGCTCCATTGGGTCTTTGAGTGCAAATAAAAAGAGCCGGGTGTCGTCCCGACTCTTTCCTTTTTCTTATTTCTTCTTCTAGTCCAGCAAATTTTGCGGGATGTTTCCGCCGTTGGCGGCGATGCGGCGCAGGACTTCCTTGTGGAGCCAGGTGTTCATGCGCGCGGAGTCGCTCATCTGATCGGCGGGGCAATTGAGTTCCTTCGCCAGTTCCTCGCGGGCTTCGCGGCTCGAATCGAGGTCGAGCAGTTTGAGCAGGTCCACGATGGAGACCTTCCAGTTGAGGTCCTTGCCCATGGCTTTGGTTTCGAGTTGGGCAACCACATCCACAACTTCGATGGCTTTCGGCGCGGACTCGACAGAGGAGCTTGCCTTGCTCGGCATCGAGCGCATCCCCGCCCCGGCGACCGAGGCTTTCGGCGCAGATTTTCCGGAAGCGGCTGGTTTTGCGCCTGATGCAGCGGCAGCCGGTTTTGTCTCCTCTTCCTCTTTCTTCTTAATTCCGAGCTTTTCGAGAATCTTACTGAATAGTCCCATGACAGAATTCCTTTCAATAATTTGGATTTGAAGGCATTCGACTGCCTCGTGAATTCATTATATCAACTTCCATTGTTCATCGTATTAATGTTTCGTTATATTTTAGCGCAATAGAATTTGTTTCACGATAACTTGGATATTTACAATCCGATATAATTCGCGAATGGAAAAACAGAACCATCCCTTTTGGACTCGCGATTCATCCATCCTGCTCGGTGGATTCTTCGTCACCATCATCCTGATCGTTTACATCTGGTGGCCCCTTGCCGAAGAAGTGCTTGCGCTCATCGATTGGGATGGCGCCTGGTGGTTGTATATGGATTGGCTGCTGCTCGGCATCTTCCTTTTCATGTCGGTCACCATCGTGGCGCGCGCGAATCTCAAGACCGATGTATTGATCGTCTTCGTCGGCGTGTGCGGCGGGCTCGCAATCGAAAGTTGGGGCACGCAAACAAATCTCTGGCATTATTACACGGCAGAACGCCCGCCTTTGTGGATCATTCCCGCCTGGCCCATCGCGAGTCTTTCGATTGACCGTATAACAAGATTCATGTATTGGATAATCCGGAAGTGGGAGGATCGGACTCGCGAACCCATTCATCATTCCCTTTTCCGCGCCCTTTATTGGATCATCTTCGCCTCCTTCCTGACCCTGATGCTGGTCTTTGTTTCCCCGACCTTCGGCAAATCCTACACCTTGCTCTCTGTCCTGTTGTGCGCTCTTCTCATCCTCACTCCAACCGATCATCGCTTTGCCCTGTTGACTTTCCTCGCTGGTTCCGGTCTGGGATACTATCTGGAATTGTGGGGCACGACCCGTCAGTGTTGGACGTATTACACGCTGGAGACGCCGCCCTTGTTCGCAGTGCTGGCTCACGGCATGGCGGCGGTCGCTTTTTGGAGGGCGGGATTGTTGGTGAAGATGGTGTTGGAGAAGACGGGGTGGAATCGAAGGTTTATTGTCAATAGCGAATAGTGAGATATCCGCAGGGCGATGGTTCCTGCGGGCTTTTTGTTCACTCAAAGGGAGGAAAACGCCTGGGAAAGCCGCCTCAGGCAAAGGTCGAGAAAGAAGCGAAAGTGACATCCGATCCCTTGACAGGCGGGGAAATTACCCTATAATGTGACCGGTCGGTCATATGACCAGGTAGTCACATGACCTGGAGGTCACTCCTTGCCCAAACAGACATTCCTCAACCTTCCCGAAGAAAAGCGAAACGCCATTGTGAATGCCGCCATCGATGAGTTTGCGGAGTACGGCTTTGAATCCGCTTCCATCAACCGGATTGTGGCAAACAGCGGCATTTCGAAGGGCAGTTTTTATCAATACTTCGAAGACAAGCGCGATGTATTCATATACCTGCTCACGCTGCTTGAGCAGGAGAAAATATCCTACTTCAAGGATAAGCGCCCGCCGGGCAATAACATGGATACCTTCCAGTATTTCCGCTGGATGATCAAGACGGGTATGGAGTTCAACTCGGCGTATCCGCGCATCACACAGGCGATCAGCCGCGTGCTGTTGGTGGAAGGATTGTATTACGGAAAACTATTCGGCGACTACCATCAGAAGGCCCTTGACGCGCTGCGGATGATGATCAAGGGAGCCATGGCGCGCGGCGAGGTGGACCCGAGCGTGGACGTGGACCTGGCGGTGATGGTCATGGATACCTGGAGCAACGCGATCAGCACCTACATCCTGAACGAAGGCATGAAACATAAGGACATGATGAAATGGGTGCGCTCGTCCAGGACACAGGAGAAGATCGACAAACTGCTTTACGTGATGGAATACGGCTTGCGGAAGACCGAATCGGAATTCGAAGCGAGCCGGTAGAAAGGAATCAATCATGTCACTTTATCTGCGCATTGCATGGCGCAATGTGTGGCGGCATCGCCGCCGGACTTTTTTGATCGCGATCGGCATGGGCGTCACGATGGCGATGCTTGTGTTATACGACGGGCTGATCGGCGGCTTTGAGCAGGCGATCTACGGCAACGCCATCCAATTGCTCGGCGGAAATATCCAGGTCCATGCGCCGGGATACAGCGAAAAGGCCGGGCGCAAACCGCTTTTGCCTTTGGACGATCCCGAGGCGATCGTGCGGGCGGCGGAATCGCAGCCCAATGTGGTTGTCGCGTCGAAGCGCATCGTCACAGGCGGACTTGTCACCAACCGCGAAGGCGCTTTTGCGATCACCATCGTCGGTGTGGAGACGGATAAGGAAGGCAGAATTACGCCGGTCTCGGAAAACATATCGAGCGGGCGTTATCTCCTGCCGGATGACGGCGATGTGATCGTCATCGGTCAGGGATTGGCAACGGCGATGGAGATCGAAGTGGGCGACCGCATCACAATGGTCGGCAACACCACTCATGAGCAGACCCGCCAGCGGACCATGACAGTGATCGGGATCTATGATGTCGGCGTGCCTTCGGTGGAAAAGGGAACGATCTATATCTCGCTTGCCGAGGCGCAAAACCTCTTTGGCTTGGAAGGTCAGGTGACCGAGATCGTAATTTCGTTGAAGCAGATCGGGCAGGAGCCGGGTGTCATGGATGCCCTCGACGCGTCCGTGCCGGGTTATGAGGTGGAGAGTTGGGTGACGAGCATCCCCGACCTGAAAAAGACAATGGACATGAAGACCGGCGTGATGAGCGTTTTCGGTGTGTTCATGCTCGGCATCGCAGCCATCGGCATCTTGAATCTCCTGATGATGGCGGTCTTCGAACGCACGCGCGAGATCGGCATTGTCGGCGCATTGGGACTCAAACCGCGCGAGATCACCTTCCTGTTTTTGCTCGAAGGGATTCTCATCGGCTTGATGGGTGCGGCGATCGGCGCGATTCTGGGCACCGCGATCAACGGCATCCTCGGCATCTACGGGTTGGATTATTCGCAATTCGCAAACCTGACCGAGTACACCGCCCTGATCAGCGGAAGCATCTATCCCCAACTGGTGCCGTTGAAGGTATTGAAACATGCCTTTACTGTTGCGATCATTGCTGCGCTGGCGGCTTTGTATCCCGCCATCGAAGCGTCACGCCGCGAACCGGCAGAAGCGCTGCATTATGTGTAATTGGGATGCCGCGTAACAGGCATTCTCAAACGCCGGTATCGCGCGTTGGAGAACGCGCTTCTACGCAGATCTTCCAATAAGAGGAAATCCTATGAACTACTTCAAAATGGCATATCGCAACCTTGGCAGGCATCGCAGGCGTTCGCTCCTTTCGGGGTTGGCGCTCGCACTCGGCACAGCCCTGTTGATGTTCATCGCCGCTTTCTTTCAGGGCGAGATGCGCAGTTCGATGGAAACCACGCTGAAACTCAACACCGGTCATCTGCAAGTGCGGGATGAAGACTACGATCCGGACAAGCTCTCCGTCGCTTGGGAATACCTGATCGAGAATCCGGATCAAGCCGCGGCGCAGATCGAAGCGCTGGACCCTGTCCGGGTGGCCACGCCGAGACTGGTTGCAAGTGGAATCGTCTCCGTCCGCGATGAGTCGGCCGGGGTGCAGATCATGGGCATCGTCCCGGAGTCTGAGGCGAATGCGCCCTATCGCGATGGAATCATTTCCGGTGAATTCATCACCACCGACGACCGGGAAGGAGTCTTGATCGGGCTTCCGCTTGCTGAAAGTCTGGGTTTGAAAGCAGGAGATCAAATCAGCCTGCTGGTGAATACCTCCGACGGCGATGTGGATGAACAGCAGTTCACCATTCGTGGAATCTTCACCACCGGCACAAGCGCGTGGGATAAGGGTATTGTCTTCCTTCCGCTTGCCAAGGCGCAGGCGTTCTCCCGCGCAGAGAACCACGCCAGCATGATCTTCATATTGCTGAAAGACCGTGAAAAAGCGGAAGAAGTTGCCGGGGCGATCCGGGGCGAAGGGATTGAGGTGAAGACCTGGACGCAGATGAACGAACTGCTGGTTTTGGTGGAGGATTTTTCGAACGCATATCTTGCCATCATCAACCTGATCGTGCTGGGTGTGACGGCGACGGTCATCGTGAACACTTTGTTGATGTCTGTTTTCGAACGCACGCGTGAGATCGGAGTTTTATCCGCCATCGGCATGAAGGGCAGGCAGGTCATCGCCCTGTTCCTTTCCGAAGCAACCCTGCTGGCGTTCGGCGGAATTGGAGTCGGCGCATTGGCGGGCTGGGCGCTCTCAGCATACTTTGGCAAGGTCGGCGTGTACTTCGGCGACCTGGGCATCAGCGGTGATATGTTGTTGGAAGACCGCATCTACACCTACCTCACGCTCGATTCCGCCGTCAACCTCATCGTCACCGCATTCTTGATCACCATCCTCGCCTCGCTCTACCCGGCGCGCATGGCATCCCGCATGGAGCCTGTCGAAGCCCTGCGCGGCGCACAGTAAAAAATTGCGTAGCGGATGTTCACTGACATCCGTCTCAAGGAGAAAAAATGGAAGTCGCAAAATTAACGAACGTAACTCGCATCTATAAGATCGGCGAAGTGGAGACACGCGCGTTGAACGGCGTCAGCATGACGATCGGAGACGGAGAATTTACGTCGCTGGTCGGTCCCTCTGGCTCCGGCAAGACGACGCTTCTGCAATTGATCGGCTGTCTCGATAAACCCACTTCAGGCAGCGTGGTCATCAACGGGCATGAAACTACCAACCTCAACCGCAACCAGCGCGCGGACCTGAGAAAAGGCACGATCGGATTCGTGTTCCAGTTCTTCGCGCTCATCCCGACCCTGACAGCCTACGAAAACGTGGAAATGCCGCTTCTTCTCAATGGCAAGTCTCCCGCGCAGCGCAAACAGCGCGTGATGGAACTGCTCGAAGCCGTGGACTTGAAAGACCGCGCGCATCACCGCCCCGATCAACTCAGCGGCGGCCAACAGCAGCGGGTTGCTGTCGCCCGGGCACTATCGACGAATCCCACGATGATCCTTGCCGACGAACCCACCGCCAACCTCGACACGACCAACGGCGAGCAGGTGATGGAGATCATGAAGAAAC
>JAPKMP010000070.1 GCA_026645935.1 Candidatus Villigracilaceae bacterium
TTGGCGCGGGCGGGGAAGAAAGTCGTGGTGCTGGAGCGCAGACATATCGTCGGCGGGGCGGCGGTGACGGAGGAGATTTTCCCTGGCTACAAGTTCACCGAGTTTTCGTATGTGGTGAGTTTATTGCGCCCAGAGATCATCCGTGACTTGGAATTGCCGAAGCACGGATTGAAAATCCTGCCGTTGCCCAGCACATTTACGCCAATGGAAAACGGGGATTATCTCGCCTCGTGGGATGACCACGATCTGACTCGCCGCGAGATTTATCGTCACTCGCCGAAGGATGCGGAAGCGTATGACGAATACTCACGCGTGATGGCGCGCGCCGCCAAAGCGATCAAGCCGATCATCAATTTAATTCCGCCTGACCCATCCTCGCTGAGCGTGCGCGACATGCTGGGCTTGCTGAAAGTCGGTCAATACGCGGCAAGCCTGAAAGAAAAAGAACTGTATACGATTGCCAAACTTGCCACGCAGTCATCCGCTGATTTGCTCGAAGAGTGGTTCGAGACCGACGCGCTCAAAGGCACAAAAGCCGCCAGCGGAATCATCGGCACGTTTTTGGGTCCGCGCTCGCCAGGGACGGCGTATGTACTGCTCCATCATTACATGGGCGAAATTGACGGCGCGTTCCGCGCCTGGGGCTTTGCCAAAAACGGCTCTGGCGGAGTCAGCGGCTCCATCCTTAACGCGGCGCAAGCGCTTGGGGTGGAGATCAGAGTCGAGGCATCGGTGAAGCAGGTCAAGGTCAAGAATGGAAGCGCAGTGGGCGTCATCCTTGAAAACGGGGATGAGATTCAATCCAAAGTGGTCATGTCGGCGGCGGATCCAAAACGGACGTTCCTGCAATTCGTCGAGGATAAATATCTGCCCGATGATTTTGTCACGTCCATCAAAAATTTTCGCACACGCGGTTCGTCGGGCAAGGTCAATATCGCATTGAGCGAGTTGCCAAACTTTACGGCATTGTCGTTTGAAAAAGGACACGATTCGGTTTTGCATCGCGGCGCGGTTTCGATCAGCCCGAGCATTGATTACATCGAGCGCGCCTACGACGACGCGAAGTATGGGCAGATTTCAAAACGCCCATACATTGACATGATCTTCCCCTCGATGATTGACCCCGATATGGCGCCGCCTGGTGGGCATGTGATGTCGTGTTTTGTGCAATACGCGCCGTATGATTTGGAGGGCGGCTGGAACGACGAACGCCGAACTCAATTGGGCGAAGCCGTGATTTCGACCATCGAGGAATACGCGCCGAACATCCGCAAATGTATTGTGGGCATGCAAGTGATTTCGCCAAAGGACATCGAAGCCATCGCGGGCATCACAGGCGGAAATATTTTTCACGGCGAATTGTTACTGCATCAAATCTTTTTCCTGCGCCCCACGCCGCAATGGGCAGATTTCCGCACGCCGCTCAAAGGTTATTACTTCGGCGCAAGCGGCGCGCATCCTGGCGGAGGAGTGATGGGCGCGGCGGGAATGTTGGCGGCGAAGGTGATTCTTAAAGATGGTAATTTGTAATTGGTGGTGGTCGAGT
>JAPKMP010000007.1 GCA_026645935.1 Candidatus Villigracilaceae bacterium
CCAAGTCCAGCGCGATGCATTGGCATGGTTTCGTTTGGAGAAAGGCGGCTAACAATGCGTGCAGCTGACGGTGGGTACGTGGCGCGTTTTTTGGCCTTTTTCGCGGCTTTGAGTTTTTCCCGTTTCGACGGCGAGTCCACGCTCCCACCCACCGCAGCTAACGCCCACCGTTGAAGCTGTCGAATAAGTCCCTTTTCAAAAATTATTTTTGAAAAGTGGGAGAGAATTCCTGAAAAGTGCCTGGTTTTTGATGTTCCACAAAACATTTATTCAATTTTGGAGCCATTTTCAGCCTGTTGTGGGAGATTTTTTGGATCATTTTTCGAACCAGGGGTTTTTCGACAGTCTCGTTGGGCTGTTCTCGGCAAAATTGGCAATCACATAAAAATACAATACTATTCTTAATGGATACACTAACTTTTATCACACTAATCACTGCTCTAGCAACGCTTATAGGTGCAATAAGCCCTATTATCGTTGCATTCATTCAATCTGGCAGAGACAAGCAACAAAAAAGCATCTTACTACCACCTGATGTAGTTTTAGAACCAAGAACGAAAATAAATTGGTTTGTCGTTTTGCTTTTTGCTGTTATAAGCGGCATTGTAGGATATGGTGGAGCAAAAATATTTAAATCTAGCCCATCTTTATCCACTCTTATAACAAGCAATACTGAAACACCTGCATCAACTTCAATATTAACAACTAAAACCCCTATTTCTAATAATCAAATACCCGAAACAGCCTCACAGGACTCATCGGTTTTGTTTGATGAAGATTTTGAGGATGAAAAAGCCCAAAAAATATCTTATATTTCAGGGGAGTGGCAAATCATCACAGATGAAACAGGGAATAAAGTTTATGATATTGATAACTCAAAAGGCTCTGGCTACCCCAAAATAGAATTTGGTTCAAAAGACTGGAAAGATTATGAGACAAAGTTTAGGGTAAGATTTCTCGAAGGTAGTAATCGAGAGGCAATAGTTTACTTTAGGGGAACAAATAATGGCGCATATGTCACTTCAGTAGGTTTAGCGTACACAACTATTAATTACACAATCAACAACAGTCCCTGGAAAGAAATGATTCTGCGTGAATACGACATTGAAAAGAATTTTTGGTATTGGATAAGCATTGAAACTAAAGGCTCTGAAATAAAAATATCTATCAATGATTATGTAGTTATAAACACCGATGACACCCTTTTTAATTCCGGATCGATAACTCTACAGGCAGGTCAACATACCCATATGCAACTTGATGATATACAAGTAACATCTATTGAAAAATAAAACAGCCCAACAAAGCGTGCACCTGACGCTGGGGATTCTGCGCACATCCCAAGCAGTTTCACACGCCTCTGCCTTTTTCTGGCTGGACGGCTTCGCCGTCCCCGCCCCAGCGCAGGTAACCCGTGAAGAGCACACGGGACGAGATGCAAACCGTTCGGCATCGAAAGGCAATCATGCCCATAACACTTTACAAGGCTTGCTTGCTATCCAAGCTGCGTGGACTCTCATGGTAGCTGGTTGTGCAAGTAATCCCAATTCACGTAATACCACCGTATCAGGCACGGAAGTTAGCTACACGCTACAACATAGGAACAATCATCCTTTTGTCGTTTTTCAGGCTGGACTTGGCGACGGGCAAGATACATGGAAATCTTTAACTCCCGCCTTGAAGGACATCCCCACCTTCACATATGACCGACCTGGCTATGGATTAAGTGGTAAGGCACACTCTCCAAGAAACCCATGTGCGGTCGCCACTGAAATGCGCGATTTACTGCACCAAATTGGCTTACAGCCACCTTTCATCCTCGTTGGGCATTCCATTGGGGGTCTATATCAGTTCGTTTTCGCGCAAATGTATCCAGCCGAGGTCGCCAGCCTTGTACTGCTTGACCCCACGCATCCAAGGCACTGGCAGACCATGCTAATTGAAGCACCCCTTGCAGCAGCAACACTCAAGATATTAAGGTACATAGTTTTCAAGAAGGCTGCCCGACTCGAGTTTGACGAGCAAGAAACTTGCTTGAGCGCCTTGCCCAGCGGTTATGCACCGCAAAATGCCATCCTGCTGTTTAGCTCAGACTTCAAGGTCAATGCGCAGGGAACATTCGAAAGCATGATTCGGAATCTACGAAAGGATTGGTCTAAGCTCTTACCTATGGCTCAGTCCATAGAAGTGCCCGCTGTAGGTCACTACATTCACCTCGATCAACCTCAGTATGTTGCAAGTATAATCAAGCAAGTACATGCTGCGGCGATGCCTAACAAAGCATACACCTGATCCTTCGACAGGGTTTTGACAAGCTCAACCTACCAGCTCAGGACAGGCTGCTGGGGATGACAAGCGCCAACGCGCTTGCTCTGGGCGATCCAGTCAAATTGAACGGACGGTGCTCGCTGGAAGCTCACTCGCCCGATCTGCGGTCATCCCCCTTCGGGGCACGAACCCATTAGGCGTTTCCTTGATATGTTGTAACATCCAATAATTTCTATCCATAAGGAAATCCAAATATGAAACAGCATAAAATCCTATATCTCTCGCAATCTGATGTAGTTTCTGTCAACTTGGGAATGGCAGAAATTATTCAACTACTTGAGAGAGCGTTTGATGAAAAAGGGCACGGCCGCGTTGAAATGCCGCCCAAACCGGGTATCCACCCTGGTGAGGGAGATAACTTCATCCATGCGATGCCCGCTTATATCCCGGCGCTCAATTCAGCAGGCATGAAATGGGTCAGCGGTTTTCCTGAGAACGCAAAAAAAGGGCTGCCATATATCACAGGTTTGCTCATTCTCAACGACCCGGAAACCGGGATCCCGTTGGCCGTCATGGATTGCGAATGGATCACTGCCATGCGGACAGCAGCCGCTTCGGCGGTCGCGGCGAAAATACTAGCGCGACCCTCATCTGCCAAACTAGGTATTTTGGGTTGCGGCGTGCAAGGCATAACGAACACCGAGGCACTAAACGTATCTTTCCCCCTCGAGGAAGTTCTTGCCTACGATGTACGCCCCGAGGCTGTTAATAACTTTACTCAAACCGTGCGGGAAAAATTGGGACTTAAAGTAACCCCTGTGCAATCACCCCAGGAAGCGGTGACTGGCTGTGACCTGGTTGTGACAGCAGGTCCGATACTAAAAAAACCGCACAAAACCATCAAGCCGGGATGGTTCGACAAAGGCGCCTTTGCGTCGCTTGTAGATTTCGATTCCTATTGGGACCCTGCGGCGATGAAAGATGCAGATAAATTCTGCACTGATGATCGGAAGCAATTTGAATATTACAAGAGTGTTGGTTATTTTCAGGATGTGCCACCCATCCATGCCGACCTGGGTGAATTGGTAGCCAGGATGAAGCCTGGTCGTGAATCACCAGATGAACGAACAATCGCATGCAATCTTGGTGTGGCTCTGGATGATATGGCGGTAGCACCGACAATTTATCACCGGGCGATGGAAATTGGAATTGGCACCTGGTTGCCTCTCTAAGAACCGGCTAACAAAGCGTTCCCCCATCGTCCTCGGGGACGGCACGCTTCGCATCCCGCTCCCAGGCGGAGTCAACGTCCTCCTGGTTGTCGATCCCGTCGAGGGGCTCGGAGACGAGACGCCCGCCGCTGGCACGCCATCCGAAATGTTATCTCCTTTTTAGGGAATCGATTCTAATGAGTCAAAATTCCCATCCTCCAATCGGCAAATTGATAAACATAGGCAGCCATCAGTTACATCTATATTCCATTGGCGAAGGAAACCCCTCG
This sequence comes from Candidatus Villigracilaceae bacterium, assembly GCA_026645935.1. GTDB lineage: Bacteria > Chloroflexota > Anaerolineae > Anaerolineales > Villigracilaceae > Villigracilis. The sequence continues at coordinate 3,770 of JAPKMP010000007.1, forward strand.
GTAATATTTGAATCTGGCGGCGCAAGTTGGTCGCTGGATTGGAACATGGTTCAAACCGAAGTGGCAAAGTTCACCAATGCATGTTCGTATGACCGCGCAGGGTTTGGTTGGAGCGACCCTGGACCCACTCCCCGTACAAGCGAACAAATCGTTACAGAATTACATACTTTGTTGACAAAGGCGGAGATCAAAAAACCATACATTCTTGTTGGCGCGTCTTATGGTGGTCATACTGTCCGACTTTTTGCCAAAAAATATCCTGAGGAAGTGGCTGGCGTTATTTTGCTTGACGCGAGACACGAAGCCATCAACTCAAAAATGCCCCCGGCATGGAAAAAACTCGAAGCGTCTGGCAAGGGAATGTATCGGTTCATGCTGCTGGCATCACGATTAGGTTTGCTAAATGTGCTGGGCAAATTAATGGGAGAAAAAGCCGCGCCGCCAATAGTGATGAAAACACCATCTGAAATACGAACTACATATCTTGAAGTTGGATTCCAGCCCAAATATTTTCAAAGCAATCTTGATGAATTAGCCGCAAGCAGGGAGAGTGATAAGCAACTAAGCGTATCTGGCTCGTTGGGAAATATTCCGCTAATCGTTTTACGGCATGGTATCCCTGATTTGTTTGCTGGTATGCCAGTCGAACAAGCAAAACAGGCTGAAATAGTTTGGCAGGAATTACAAGCGGAATTAGCAAACCTCTCGTCAAACAGTCAAATGATCGTTGCTGAAAAAAGCGGCCATGGAATACAAATTGACCAACCAAGATTAGTGGTTGACGCTGTTCTTCAAATGGTTGAATCTGTTCGCAGAGTATCAACTTCAACAAAATAAAGCGGGCTTGCACAGGTCGCGGCAGCCCTTCAACCCGCCATTGTCAGTCAGGACAGGCTGTCGTGAAAAATCAAAGCAGGTGAACTCCTTTATTTCATTTTCAATCGCCAACCGTGAGAAATCCTTGGTGGTACGAACCAAGCATAATCTTGACATTCTGATAACCATGCCGTAAAATACGATTAATCGGATTAATCGTATATATGCTACGTGACCGTGTTTCCCCCAACATTTCTGAATTTCTAAAATATCTGGCCGCTCATCCTGAAGCGGAAGCCAGCCTGCCCCCTCTCGTGGAGTTGAGTCGTGAACTGGGTGTTGGCGTTGCCGCTTTGCGGGAACAGCTCGAAGTGGCCCGCGCGCTTGGGCTGGTGGAGGTCAAGCCGAGGACGGGAATGAGGCGCAAGCCTTATAACTTCGCCCCTGCCGTCCTGAAAAGCCTGGATTATGCCATCGCGCTCAATAAGGATCATTTCATGGCATTCGCCGACCTGCGACAGCACATCGAACTCGCATATTGGCACCAGGCTGTCAGGTCCTTGACGCCCGATGACCACAAACATTTGCACGACCTCGTCGGGCGCGCCTGGGAAAAACTGCGCGGCACGCCTCCGGAAATCCCCCACCCCGAGCACCGCGAATTACATTTAACCATCTACCTGCGGTTGGGAAATCCGTTCGTAACCGGCATATTGCAATCGTATTGGGACGCCTATGAAACCGTGGGCTTGAACTACTTCACCGATTACGACTATCTAACCCAGGTCTGGAATTATCATCAAAGGATGGTCGACGCCATCTGCGCCAACGATGTCGACGGCGGTTTCAAAGCCCTCAGCGAACATACCGACCTGATTCACCAATTGATTTCATCGTCGCAATGACGAATAACTTTCGAGGAGTTCCATGAACAAGATAGTGAACGATTTTTCGATCACGGTCGGCACCAAGAACGGTTCCGGTAGTTCGACCGCCAACAACACCATCTTGCGAGCCATCTTCAAGATGGGTATCCCCGTTTCGGGCAAGAACCTGTTCCCCTCCAACATTCAAGGTCTGCCCACGTGGTACACAATCCGTGTGAACAGGGATGGATTCATCGCCCGCCAGGAAAAAAGCGACATCGTGATTGCGATCAACCCGGATTCGTTCGCAAAGGACCTCGCCTCGGTCACGCCGGGCGGAGCTTTTTTCTACGCCGACGATATCAAACAGCCAATCGAGCGTGTCGATATCGCCATCTACCCGATGCCGATCAAGTCCATCGTCAAGAACGACCCGAATGTGCCGAGCGATTTCCGCGAACTGGTGGGCAACATGGTCTATGTCGGCGTGCTGGCGCAAATGATCGCCATGGACCTGGAGACCGTCAAAGCCGCGCTCACCTTCCATTTCAAAGGCAAACAAAAGCCGATCGACATGAACTTCAATGCGGTGAGGGCTGGCGCGGAGTGGGCGGCGGCAAATCTCGAAAAGAAGGATCCATACCAGCTCGAAGCGATGGACAAGACCGAAGGCTTGATCATGGCGGATGGCAACACCGCCGCCGCCATCGGCTCGATCTTCGGCGGAATCCAGTTTGCGGCGTGGTATCCGATCACGCCCGCCTCTTCCCTCGCCGAATCGTTGAACGATTTCCTGCCCATCCTGCGCAAACGCGATGACGGAAAACACACCTATGCAGTCGTGCAGGCGGAAGACGAACTCGCGGCTCTCGGCATGACGGTCGGCGCGGGCTGGTCCGGTTTGCGTGCGATGACCTCCACGTCCGGTCCGGGTCTTTCGTTGATGACGGAGTTCGCCGGTCTCGCCTATTACGCCGAGGTCCCAGTCGTGGTGTGGGATGTGCAGCGCATCGGTCCTTCCACCGGTCTGCCGACGCGCACCTCACAGGGCGACCTGACCTTTACGGCGTTCATCGGTCACGGAGATTCGCATTCGGTGATCCTTTTGCCAGGCGATGTGTACGAATGTTTTGAATTCGGCTGGAAGTCCTTCGACATCGCCGAACGCCTCCAGACTCCCGTCTTCGTGCTCAGCGACCTCGACATGGGCATGAACCAATGGATGAGCAAACCGTTCCAATATCCAGACATTCCGATGGACCGCGGGAAAATCCTTTGGGAAAAGGATGTGGAAGAGCTCAAAGGCAATTGGGGACGATACCGTGATGTGGATGGTGACGCCATCCCATATCGCACCATCCCCGGCAGCACGCATCCCCTGGGTTCGTATTTCACGCGCGGGACCGGTCACGATGAGAACGCGAGATATACGGAGGACTCGGAGACCTATGTCCGCAACATGGAACGTCTCGCCCGTAAACAGCAAACGGCGAAGCAGTACGTCCCTGCGCCGATCCTGCGCGAGACGAAAGGCGCGACGATTGGAATCCTTGCCTATGGCTCGACCGAGAACGCCATTCTCGAAGCGCAAGATAAATTAGACAGGGAACACGGCATCAAATCCGATTTCATGCGCCTGCGCGCGATCCCATTCACAAAGGAAGTGGATGCCTTCATCGAAAAGCACGACCAGATCTTTGTGGTCGAAATGAACCGCGACGGGCAGATGCAGCAGATCCTTTACACGGAATATCCGCAATTCGCAACCAGGTTCAGGTCTGTCGCATATCAGGATGGTCTGCCCGCGGCGGCGAAGTGGGTCCGCGAGGGAATTCTGGCGAAGTACGAGTCGGTGGGCGGTAAAAAACCTAACGCGAAGAAAACTGTTGCGAAGGCGAAAGCGGCTCCGGCTGGAAAGGCGGCGGTGAAAAAATCCGCCGGCAGGACGAAGTGAAAGTAGTTATTGGTGACGATGAAAAGGAGTAAAAGACAATGACTGAAACCCTCCCCATGGCTGGCGCGCCCGCAAATGTGAATGCCGTCGGCCTGACAAAAAACGATTACCGCGGTTTCCCCAGCACGTTGTGCCAGGGTTGCGGACACAATTCGATCTCCAACCAGATCATCGCCGCAATGTATGAGATGAGTGTCCTGCCGGAGAGCGTGATCAAATTCAGCGGGATCGGCTGTTCGTCCAAATCGCCGACCTATTTCATGAACCGCAGTTTTGGTTTCAACAGCCTGCATGGGCGCATGCCGTCCATTGCAACCGGCGCGCTCTTCGGCGATACGCGCATGAAAGGAATCGGCGTATCCGGCGACGGCGACACCGCCAGCATCGGCATGGGCCAATTCAAACACGTCATGCGGCGCAATGTCAATCTGGTTTACATCATAGAGAACAATGGCGTCTATGGCCTGACCAAGGGTCAATTCTCCGCCACTGCTGAAAAAGGCCTGCAGTTGAAAAAGCAGGGAGAGAATCCCTACATGCCGGTGGATATCTGCATGGAGGGATTGATCTCGAACGCCACCTTCGTGGCGCGCTCCTTCGCGGGCAACCCCAAGCAGGTGAAGGAATTGCTCAAGGCAGCCTTCGCCCACAAGGGCATCGCTGTGCTCGATATCATCAGTCCGTGCGTGACCTTCAATAACCAGGAAAATGCCTATCATTCCTACGCCTGGGGCAAGGATCACGAAGAACCGCTGCACGAAATTTCCTACATCGCGCCGCGCAGCGAGATCATGCTCGAACAGGAAATGATGGAGGGCGAGATACGCGAAGTTGACATGCACGATGGTTCCACCGTCATTCTGAAAAATCTCGAAAAAGGCTACGATCCGACCAACCGCTATCAGGCTTTGCACGCGCTCGAGGAAGCCCAACAGAATAACTGGCTTCTCACCGGCTTGATCTATGTCAACACGCACAAACCCTCACTGACCGACATCTACAACCTGGTCGATACGCCGCTAAACCGCCTGACCGATGCCGAATTACGCCCCGATCGCGCGATGATCGACAAGGTCAATGAGTTGATGTTCTAACTGCCCCTCACTCCCAGCCCCTCTCCCATTTTGGAGAGGGGCTTTTTGTTGCGTTTATAATTTAGATAATGAACAGACTCGACAACGAAATCACGCTGGAATACATCCGCGCATCGGGACCGGGTGGACAGAATGTCAATAAGGTAGCGACGGCTGTCCAGCTGCGTTTCGATATTATCCATTCCCCGTCGCTCGGCTCTGACTTAAAGGGACGACTGATTCGGCTTGCCGGAAAACGGGTCAACGCTGGAGGCGTGTTGATCCTCGAGGCAAAGCGCTTTCGCACGCAGGAGGCGAACCGGGCGGATGTTCTCGACAAGTTCCACGAGCTGATCCGCAAAGCGGGCGAAAAACCCAAGACGCGTCACAAGACCAGGCCAACGAAGGCTTCAAAAGAAGAACGAATGAAGGGGAAGAAAAAACGGGGCGAGGTAAAAAAGTTAAGACAAAGAAAATTCAGCATGGAATAACATCAAGTGGAGAATGCTGTGGTTTATCGTTATTTGCATTGGATTATTTTTATATTCCTGAGCCTGATATTCTTCCCCAGCAGGCACACAAATTTCGTCCGTGCGCAGAAAGTCGATACGAACGTCATTGACACTTATGTAACCGAGAAAATGAATGAATTGAAAATTCCCGGTGCGGCGATCGGGATTGTCCGCGGCGATCAAATTGAATACGTCCAGGGCTACGGCATCGCCGACGATGCGGGCCGAGCCATGACTCCGCAAACGCCATTTCTGGTCGCTTCGTTCAGCAAATCAATAACGGCGCTGGGGGTCATGCAATTGGCAGATGAAGGCACGATCGATCTGGACGAGCCAGTGCAAGCCTACATCCCCTGGTTTCAGGTCGCGGATGCAGAATATTCAGCGCAGATCACCGTCCGCCATCTGCTCAACCAGACGAGCGGATTTTCGGAATTCGAGGGTGATAAACGGAATTTGGATAACCGGTTTACAGACGATGCGCTCGAGGAGAGTATCCGCGAATTGAAGGACGAGAAGCTGAAATTTCCGCCCGGCGCCATGTTCGAATATTCGAACACGAACTACGATATCCTGGGTTTGTTGATCCAAACGGTATCGGGACAATCCTACGAATCCTATATCGAGGAACGCATCTTTGCCCCGCTGGGAATGAAGAACTCATACACATCCCTCCCCGAGGCACACGCTGCGAACATAACCAGCGGATATTACCCCTTCTTCGGATTTCCAATCGCATGGGAAGATCACATGCCCTATTCCCGCATCATCACCCCGTCAACGGGGCTGTTTTCGAGCGCTGAAGACATGTCGCGTTACCTGGTTGCACATCTCAATCAGGGAAATTATCAGGGCGTCTCCATCGTCTCGCCAGACGGAGTGGAAGAACTCCACACGTTAGCCGTAAAATACAGCGAGAATGCCGGTTACGCGATGGGATGGACGGTTTTTCCATTCCCACAGGCCGACCCGGACAGCGAGCCTCCAACCACACTCGCCCACGGCGGAAGATGGGTCGGATATCGCTCGCTGATGGTCATTATCCCGGAAAAGGAAATCGGCGTGGTGGTTATGTTCAATAAAAGCGACCCATGCAGAGATAGGGCAATGGATAATATCGGGTGGTCACTCACTTTACTCGCATTAGGGCGGAAGCCGCTTGAGCCGCCCGCGCCGGATTTCCTTTCGAGCTATGGGCGCGCTTTGCTTGCTGTAATCCTTCTGTCGCTCCTTGCCGGGTTGATATGGTCCTTCAGGAGAATCCGTCCCTTATCCTCCCAACAGGGTTTGGATGCCGGACAGAGGAGAAAAGCCGTCAACCAGATGATCGCATTGACCCTCCTTGACCTGACCCTGGCAGGCGTGCTTTTATTCATCTGGCTGCCGAACCAAAATGACACCATTCCGCTTGCCCTGGGTTTCAGTCCCGATGTTGGCTGGATGTACGTACTTTTTCTCTTATTAACTCTGGGCGGCGGTTCAGTGCGCACAATATTTTTGTGGATAAAAATGAAGTGAGTTCGATATAATCGGGGGTCTATGCATAAACATCACACATTCGCAGGTTTGATCTCCGGTCTTACTGCCGCCTCGATCTGGGGCGGCATGTATGTTGTCAGCAAGGTGGTTTTGGAGGTCATCCCTCCATTCTCGCTGTTATTGATCCGTCTGATCATGGGCGCGATGGCGCTGGGACTGGCGATTTATTTTCGGAACAAAAAAGCGAAGGAAGCGGCTCCGATCACCGCCGATCTATTTTGGAAAAGCTTTCTGGTCGGTGTCGTCGGGTATGGAGTATCCCTCGGCTTTCAATTCGTCGGGACGAAACTCTCTACCGCGTCGAATGGGTCTTTGGTGACATCCGCCACGCCCGCTTTCGTTTTGCTCTTCGCGCCGTTCCTGCTTGGTGAAAAACCAACAACATTGCGAATCGTTGCGCTGGTCGTCTCCACATTGGGAGTACTGGCGGTCATCGATCCGCGCAATGCCGAACTTTCGCCTTCACTATTTTGGGGCAATATAAGTCTGCTTGCGGCGGCTTTGACCTGGGCGCTCTATTCGGTGCTGGTGCGGAAAGTATCGCAATCCACCGATCTTCTGACTTCCAGCGCAATCATGCTGTTAGGAGGAATTCCTTCAAGTTTTGCGTTCTCGATTTGGGAAGTCAACACGATCGGAATCGGCGAGATCACACCGGGCATCATCGGCGGCTTGCTCTTTCTCGGCATCATCTCAACCGCCATCGCAATGTTCCTGTGGAATTATGCCTTCGCAGAACTTCCCGCCGGGGTGGCGTCACTGACTTTTTTTGCGCAGCCTGTTGTAGGGACTTTATTAGGCTGGCTCTTTCTCTCCGAGGAGATCACGCCCCTGTTCATCTTTGGCGGAATCTTAATCGGAATCGGAATCCTGATCGCCACGCGGGAGTAAAACCCGACGGGTGGATATACCGTCCATTTTAAGGACATCAATTTTCGGCGGGGAGCGAAGCGTGTCAGGCGGCGGGATTCCGCAACCGTTGAAGGAAAGGCAATCGGGCAGCTAAATCCGTGAGCAGAAAATCTGCCACAAAGAAAATCAGAAACCAAAAGCCGAGGCGCATCAGGACGTTATGAGGGATCGAATGGCGCGCGACGTCGTTCACATCCGCCGCCCACACGAGCACCGCCTGCGGATACGAAAGCAGAATCATCAAAACGGGAATGAGCCAAAGGGCGCGACCATCCCTCCACGCGAACGCGGCGACAAATGCGGCGATGAGATTGACGGCAAAGAAAAAGATCAGCCCGAAGCGTGTGGGGTATAAAAATTCCGCGATCCTGTCGTTCGCGATGATGGGGCGATAACCCGTCGCGGTATAGTAATAAACGTCGGGATAAAAACTTTCCTCCGAGGTTTCGAGAAAAACGTTCTGGAAGGTTTCAGCTTTATAGAACCATAGAAACCTGACATACTCCCGCGGTCCGGGACCCAGAGCCCATTGACGGAATTCCTCCTGGTCCTGGTCGAACATGAGCGCCATGTTGACCGCAAACGTTTCACCGGGCTGCATGTTCCTCGCCATGCGCACAAGCCGGTCATCCACCGGCATGCCATGCTGGCGAAAGTATTCTGTATAGATTTCGGAAGGAAAAATGCGCAGAGAGGTGTTCATCAAGATGGCGCGATAAGGTCGCAGCCCCATCAGGGAAAACTGGGAGCTTGCAAGAAAGATTAGTAAAAATGCTGCGCCAACCGTCCATGCTTTATAGCGATGGATTGTAAAAGCAAAAACAACGGAAATGAGCCCCGCGATCATTAGAAGAAGATAGGCATTCGTATCACGGGTGAATGCGAAGAAGAACGCCAGAATGACAAGCAACACCGCCTTGTAGGTCGTCCAGCCGGCGAACAACCAGACGGCAGCGGCTAGGAACAGCGCCATGAAGGAAAGGGAGATTGATTCGCTACCCATGAAGGGGTCCCACATGACAATGTCGCGGCTCAGGCTGAAGGCTAATGTAACGATAAAGATCAAAGGTTTCAACCAGCCGGTCTTCAATGCATGAGCGACGGCGAATGCGAGCGCTATCCAACTTGCGATGGAAAAAAATAACTGGAGTTTGAAGATCGCCTCAGGGTCTGAGCCAGCGAACTTCCAGAGTAAGGCGGTGATCGGCGGGCGGGCATCCGTCCAAAATTCAAGCGAAAAGACGGGCAGGCCTGCATTATGGAAATAATCCTCCGTATCGCCGACAAGGCGCGGCTCCCTGATACGGTCCGCATTCTCTTCGCGAACATATCCATAAATGAAGCCAGCGGCAATCTGAATCGCAAGGATAAGAATCGTGTAATATTTATTATTCATCACGTCATTTTAGCAAACTTGTTTCGGCTTGTTATCGAGCAGCAAGCCGTCGGGTATTGTTTATTTCTCCGCCAATTTTCGCGCCAGTTTCACCGTTGCGTCGCTCGCCACTGTGTGAAGCAGCGCCATGTTCGGCGGGCGCTGTTCGCCAATGGGGAATCCGCAGACAAGCACCACCTGCTGCCCTGGCTCGATGCCTGATTTCAACAAAACCGCATCCACCTCTGCAAGCATGTCGTCCATGCTCTTTGCAAACTTCACAAGATGAGGCTGTACGCCCCATAAAAACGCAAGCTGGTTGAACGTATCCGGTTCCGGGGTAAATGCAAGGATTTGCTTCGACGGCCTGGCTTTCGACATCAACCACGCAGACCGTCCGCGCATGGTGAATACGGATACCGCTTCCACTTCCGGATCGCTCGCCAGAGCGTTCGCCGCGCGAGCCATCGAAGCCGCATCGCTCTCGCCCAAACCTGCACGGGCGTCCTGGCGGCTTCCCCACTCTTTGAAATGAGACTCGGCTTCCGCGACGATGCGCGACATCATCTCGACCGCTAGGTGCGGAAAATCCCCAGAAGCCGTCTCGGCGGAAAGCATGACCGCATCGGTCCCGTCGAAAACAGCATTGGCTATATCCGATGCCTCGGCACGGGTGGGAAGCGGATTTTGAATCATGGATTCAAGCATCTGCGTGGCGGTAATGACCAGTTTCGCGCGGGCATTTGCGGCACGAATGATCAATTTTTGCAAGGGAGGCACACGTTCCGGCGGGAGTTCCACACCCAGATCGCCGCGAGCCACCATCACGCCATCCACCACATCGAGAATATCATAAAGTTCGTTCAAGGCTTCCGGTTTCTCTAGTTTTGCGATCAACATCGGCTCGCGTTTCCCTGCGGAATATTCATGGATCGCCTCACGAACCGTTCTTACGTCCTTTGCGCTACGAACGAACGAAATCGCCACAGCATCCACGTTTTGCGAAATGCCGAAGGCAAGGTCGGCTTTATCTTTTTCGGTAAACCCGGCAATGCGTAGTTTTACCCCAGGAAGGTTGATCCCCTTGTGCGAGGAAAGCAAACCGCCCACCAACACCTTGGCGTGAACGACGCGACCTTTCGCAGAGGTGACCTGGAGAGCAAGCCGCCCGTCATCGAGAAGCAGTTTATCGCCTTTATGCACAGAGTCGAACAATTCACGAAAATCAACAGGAATGACCTGGTGTCCGTTCTTCGGCGGCGAATCCTGCGCGGCATACAGACTGATCTCTTCCCCCGCGGAAAGTTGAAGCGGATTTTCCAATTTACCGACCCGAATCTTCGGTCCCTGCAGATCCTGGAGGATGCCGACCGGGAGGTTCAACTGCTTCGACACCCTGCGGATTCGGTCCACCCGCTCGCGGTGCTGTTCGTGCGTGCCGTGCGAAAAATTCAAACGGGCAACATTCATACCCGCCCTCATCAAGGATTCCAAAACGTCCTCCGTGTCCGACGCGGGACCTATGGTTGCAACGATCTTTACATTACGCATTGTATTTCTTCCTGGTTTATCGAATCTGATTTGACGAATGACCCGCTCCATGCGGTTTCTCGATCCAAAACGCCCCGATGATAGGGAATAACGCGTGAAATGTCAAGCGGGTCGAATTATTATCAGGTTAACAAAAAAACGGACGCGGAGTTACGCCATCTCCGCGTCCAATTCACTCAGCCATTACAGGTAATGCAAATCCCGCGCCTGTTTCTTCAATTCGTCATGGAATTGCGGGTGCGCAATGTCGATCAGCGCCTGCGCGCGCTGGCGAATGGTCTTTCCGTACAGGTCGGCAATGCCGTATTCGGTTACTATGAAGCGCACATGGTTGCGGCTTGTCACCACCCCCGCACCGGTTTTGAGCATGGCAGTGATTTTACTGATCGCGGTGCCATCTTTCATGATCGCCATGCTGGGAAGGGCAATGATGGGCACGCCGCCCTTCGAACGCGATGCGCCGTAGATAAAATCCAACTGCCCGCCGACTCCGCTGTAAAGTTTGGGTCCTATGCTGTCTGCGCAGACCTGCCCGGTAAGGTCCACTTCGATGGCAGAGTTGACCGCCACCATTCTTTCGTTCTGGGCGATAACAAATGGATCATTGACGTACTCGGTGCGATGCAATTCGATCAAGGGATTGTCGTCCACCCATTTATAGAGGCGTTTGGTCCCGAGGATGAAACCCGCAATGATCTTGCCGGGATGCAGGCTCTTGCGCGCATTGGTCAATACTCCTGCATTGACCAAATCAATGACGCCGTCAGAAAAAAGCTCGGTATGGATGCCGAGGTCTTTTTTATCGAAAAGATATTTCAAGACCGCGTCGGGGATGTTCCCGATTCCCAATTGCATCGTGGCGCCGTCGGGGATCAAACCCGAAATGTGACTGGCGATCTTTTGAACGATCTCTGCGCCTTCCTCCTTCGCCATCGCCAATTCGGGAATGTCATAACTGACAGGCACTATGTGAGTCAAGCGGCTGACATGGATAAAGGAATCGCCAAGCGTGCGCGGCATTTTATCGTTTATTTCGGCAATGATGATCTTGGCGGATTCAGCCGCCGACTTGGTCAAACCGACCTCGACGCCTAGGCTGCAAAAACCGTGTTCGTCTGGCGTCGACACATGAACGATCGCAACATCCAATGGCAAAATACCACGCTTGAACAACAGTGGGAATTCCGAAAGAAGCACCGGGGTAAAGTCAGCGCGTCCCTCCTGCACAGCCTTGCGGATGTTGGCACTGATGAACATGGAGTTTACCCGCAAGTGCCCTTCCATCTCCGGGCTGACATAATCCGTTGCGCCAACGGTTAATGCCTGGCAAATCTCCACGTCTTTCAGGTTTGGGGCATATTCCACCAACGCAGCGAGCAGTTTTTGAGGGACGGATACATTCCCGGTCAGGAAAACCCTGTCCCCGGATTTGATCGTCTTGACAGCCTCTTGAGCGGTGGTCGCGCTCGATTGATAATTGGATGGGTTGCTCATTCTGAAGCCTCCCGCCCTTTCAAACGTATCAGATTGACAAGATTACCCTGATGAGTGTTGATCGCCGTTCTTATGGATGAATCCGCCTCCATTGCGGCATTGATCCCGCTGTTGGCGATCTGAGTGATAAAGGGAATCGCTGAGTTCACCAAAACATGGCTTGCCGTCCGCGCCACCAGGCTTGAGATGTTCGGCACACAGTAATGGACCATATTTTCATCGATGAAGACCGGGTTATCGTGCATCGTCGGGCGTGACGTTTCTACACATCCACCCTGATCGATGCTGACATCGATGATGACAGACCGCGGTTTCATCGAACGAACCACATCCCGCGTCACAACGATCGGGGCACGTTGTCCGGTGATCAGAACCGCACCGATCAAAACATCGGCATAGGCAGCCGCGCGTTCGATATTGCGGGCTGTGGAAAGCATCGTCACCACACCGGGTAACTTTTCGGTGAGATTCTCCAGAGCGCTCATCTTCCTGTCGAGTACGGTCACATGCGCGCCTGCGCCCATCATCGCTCGCGCAGCCGATGACCCCACCCCCCCGGCTCCGATGATCACAACTTCCGCAGGCGGGACACCCGGCACACCGCTCAGCAAAATTCCCTTCCCGCCGCGATTGGTTTGAAGAAAACGTGCGGCAATCGGGGCAACCATCGCGCCGCAGATTAGGCTGAACGGACGGAGGACCACATGTCGCCCGGCCGGGTCTGTGATCTGTTCATAAGCGAGGGCCGTGATCTTTTTTTCAATCAACAGGTCGATCTGATCCTGTGAACTGGATGCAAGATGCAGGAACCCAGCCAGCGTGGCTCCCTCTTTCATCCAATCGATCTCCTGTTTCAGGGGGCGCGAGATCTTCAACAGAAGATCCGCGCGGCCGAAGACTTCCTGCGGCGAATATGCGATTCGCGCCCCAAACTTTTCGTACTCTTCATCCTTGAATCCCGCGCTCAATCCCGCCTCATGCTCGACGAAGATCTGGTGCCCCATCCTGGAGAGAATCTCCACTCCGGCCGGAGACAGACCAACCCGGTATTCAAAGGGGCGGCTTTCTTTTGGAATCCCAATATACATGCTTCCTCCGTTGAAAAGACCCTAAAGGTCTCAATGCCCTTAGGGTCTCGAATTTCTATTTCATATTGAGCGTTTCCCGAATTGCGGGCAACGCCCATTCGATCGTTTCCCTGTCGATGACCAAAGGCGGCGCGAAACGGATGACATTATCGTGCGTCTCCTTTGCGAGGATGCCTCTAGCCTTCATTGCCTCGCAGAATCGACGCGCGCCGCCTGCCTCGGGTTTGAGCTCCACGCCGATGAGCAAACCCTTCCCGCGCACCTCTTTCACATGCGGACTTGGGATTTCGCTCAATTGCTCCACAAAGTAGGTCCCCAACTCCAATGCGCGATCCGCCAATTTTTCATCACGCATAACTTTTAATGCCGCGCGCGCCACCGCCGCCGCCAGCGGATTTCCGCCGAAGGTCGAGCCGTGTTCGCCGGGAGTGAACAAGCCAAGGATTGGCTTATCCGCAAGTACAGCGGAAACGGGATAGAAACCACCCGCCAGCGCTTTCCCAATGATGACGATATCCGGGCGGACCCCTTCATGATCAGAGGCGAAAAGTTTACCTGTTCGGCATAATCCGGTTTGGATTTCATCCGCCACGAGCAGCACGTTGTTCTTCTTGCAGATTTCGGCGACCTTTTTCAAATATCCATCCGGGGGAATAATAACGCCCGCTTCTCCCTGAATCGGCTCGAGCATAACCGCTGCCGTATTGGGAGTGATCGCCTTCTCGATCTCATCCGCGTTCCCATATTCCGCCACTACAAACCCCGGCGTGAACGGACCAAAATCATCGCGGTAAAGCGGCTCGGTGGAAAACGAAATAATGGTTACAGTGCGCCCATGGAAGTTATTCCCAGCCACGATGATCTCCGCTTGGTGACGCGGGATCTTCTTGACCTGGTATCCCCACTTGCGCGCAAGTTTGACGGCCGTCTCGACCGCCTCCGCGCCGGAATTCATCGGCAATGACATTTCATACCCCGTCATTTCCGAAAGTTCCTTGTACAGCATCGGCAGTTGATCATTGCGGAATGCGCGCGAAGTCAGTGTGACTTTTTTCGCCTGGTCCAATAATGCCTGTAATATTTTCGGATGGACATGTCCCTGGTTCACCGCCGAATACGCGGATAGACAATCGAGATATTTTTTACCGTCCACATCGTAGACCCAGACCCCTTCCGCCCTCTCAATGACCACATCCAACGGATGGTAGTTGTGCGCGCCGTACTGTTCTTCGATTTCGATAAAATCCCGGGTTTTCATTGAACAGATATCCTCTTAAATAATTGATTTTGGTGTCCGACAATCGAATCTCTTATTTCGAGCATCGCCTTCTTCACGCCACGCCAAACAGCCTAGCAAGGATCGCCTTTTGCGCATGCAGCCTATTATGCGCCTGCTGAAAGATCACAGAATGAGGTCCGTCCGCGACATCGTCGGTCAATTCCTGGTTGCGATGCGCAGGCAGGCAGTGCATTACGATCACATCCCTGTCCGCTTCGCTCACCAATTTTGCGTTGACCTGATACGGCGGGAAGATCTTCTCACGGATCGCGGTCTCTTCTTCCTGTCCCATGCTTGTCCAGGTATCGGTGTAAATGACATTCGCCTTCCTGACCGCTTCATGGGGATCGCGCACGAACGCCAGTTTGCTGCCGGTTTTGCTGGCAATGGCTTGCGCAATCTCGACCGCCCTCGGGTTCACATCATACCCTTCCGGTGTGCCCACTGTCATGTTCCAGCCAAGTTGGACCGAAATGTGCATGAGCGAAACCGTGACGTTGTTACCGTCGCCCACATAACTGATATTCAAACCTTTCGATTTCTTGCCGAATTTTTCGATGATGGTCAACGCATCCGCCATCCCCTGGCAGGGATGGTTGTAATCGCTTAGACCGTTGATCACGGGAACATCCGCCCATTGCGCAAGTTCCACGACATGGGCATGGTCGAAGGTACGCGCCATCAAAGCCTGAACATAGCCGGATAACACCCGCGCCACATCCGCGATCGACTCGCGTTTGCCGAGCCCGATCTCGCTTGGAGAGAGATAAAGCGCATCTCCGCCGCAATGCCGCATGGCCATATCGAACGATACGCGGGTGCGCAGGCTCGGTTTTTGGAAGATCATCCCAAGGACCTTGCCCTTGAAAAGCGGTTTATTCCCCTTCTTGAAATATTCCTTCTTCAGATTGACGGCGAGGTCGAGAAAGTCCTGGATCTCATCCGATGAAAAATCTGAAACCGCAATAAAGTCCTTCATGTCATCTCCTTAAGCGGGAGTATAACGGTATTCGCCATTTTTGCCACGTCCCTTGCATCACGCGTTCGGCGTGACATATTACCCGCCTCGAACCTTCCTCCAATACCGCATCAAACCGTCCGCGCTCATTGCCACCGGATTCGATAGTGAGTACGCGCGCAAGACCTCATCGCTGAGGTTTTTCTCCCGGCTCTCCTCTTCCATCCA
Organism: Candidatus Villigracilaceae bacterium; assembly: GCA_026645935.1. Taxonomy (GTDB): domain Bacteria; phylum Chloroflexota; class Anaerolineae; order Anaerolineales; family Villigracilaceae; genus Villigracilis. The sequence continues at coordinate 19,415 of JAPKMP010000007.1, forward strand.
CAAGATGAATTCCTCCCTTAATTCCTCAATGGATGGATTGCGAGCCATCACACGTTCCAGCCAGGTCTCCATCGCAGCCAGAGTCCGGTCCAATGAACTCAAATGCCACTCTACATCTTCATACAGACCGAAATGTGTAGGCGCGATCCTTGAGAATTTCATACCGCGCAATCGCGCCAAAGAGTCACGCCATTTGCCGAAGTGCAGTTCCGGCGGCGGCATGGGCGCGCGCAAATATTGAAAACCGGGGATTCGCACCCCGCCCACATCCCCGCTGAAACATATGTCCTCGAAGACATAGGCATAATGATGATCGGCATGCCCGGGGGTTTGGACGGGAAGAAACCGCAAGTTTCCGATGGCGATCTCCTCCGCATCATTCGGGACCTTGAGCCTGCTCTCCGCCACAGGCAGGAACTCACCCCAGAGTTGATCCATCCTATCCCCGTAAATACGGGTTGCGCTGGCAATGAGCTTTTCGGGGTTAAGCAAGTGCGGCGCACCGATGGGATGCACGAATATCTCCGCGCCCTGGCGTGAGAGCCAGCCCGCCGCCCCGGCATGATCCAGATGTATGTGCGTGAGCAGGACGTGGGTCACGTTTCGGGAGGACAAGCCCGCCTTCGCCAGACCAGCCTCGAGCGCGGAAAGAGTCGAACCGGGTCCCGATTCGATCAACACAACGGCGTCTCCATCCCGAATCAAATAAGATGCAATGGCTTGAGTCTTCCCCTGAAAGTTTAGATCGATTGTGCGTAGGTCGGCGTTTGCCATGTACGGGGTCCCTGGAGATTGAAATTTGTAGAGATTCCTGAAAGAGTTTCTGAAAGATTATCGCCGCAAGAAACGGAGACGACGGGCACACGCCTTTCCCGCAAGGATGCCAGCAAATCCGCCGAGCCTGTCGGTCCCTCGAAGGACTTTGCGTCCAACAATACCACGATGGGTGAAAGATAGCGGCGAAGAAGTTCATCAACTGCCTGGAACAAGTCTGGGCGGGTGGTGGGAGTGACAAGGATGACACTCGAACCCTGCGGAAGGAGCGCGGCTTGTGTGGCGATGAGGCCTCCAAGCGGTAGAACTCCATCGGCTTTTACGAACGCCAGCATTTCGAGAACTTTCGCCTCCTGGCGCACGCCCCGCTCCGCCGGAAGGACGTTCAACACCTGCCCCGCACTGGCATAGCCGACCGCGCGACCTTGATGGATAAAATAATGCGCGAGCGATGCCGCGATGCTGACGGAGTATTCCAACGTGGAGGGAGGAAGTTCGATCTTTGGACGTCTCATTAACAACATGGTCTGGAATGGCGCTTCCATCTCTTCATGTTTTTTCTGGAAGTGAACAGCCCGTTGGGAATCAAGATATACCCACACTTCCGCCTGCGGGTCCTGCTCAAACTCTTTGACCATGAGACGCCGACGCCGCGCGCTTGTGGGCCAGTGGATGCGCTTCATCGCGTCGCCAGGAACGTATTCGCGAACACCCGATGCGTGAGGGGTAATATCCGCCGACTTCCTGCGAATGACCGGTCCTCCCGTCAAAATCCCCTGCGGGGATGGGAAAGCCTGAATTTCGTGAATCATTGGAAGGACGATCAAGGTCTCGCCGGCTTTGAATTGTTTTCCCGCCGTGAACAGGCCGAATGGATCCCCGGTCGAGACCTGCGTTGGACCCAATTGAAAACTTCCGCGGCGGGTCAGCCAGGTGCGAGCCGTATAATTTCGCAGCTGTTTTGCCATTACCAGTGTGAAGAGACGAGAACCTGAAGCGAACGGGATGGTCGTTCCATTAATAACTTCGATCCATGCGGCTGGAATTCGACTGCGATTGGTTAGTTTGATATTTTCCTCGAGCACATCCCCCACGTTAGCCCGCAATTCACGCGAACTTCGCTCCAAGTAGAGCCCTCTTGCCACCCAGAAGGTCCACAACCAGGCGAGAAAGGCGAGCAGGATGCTGCTATATAGGAATCGGGAATAGACCGGCGCGCCATTGACCAGCACACCGACGACACCGACAAGGAACATCATAAGGACGAGAGTCCGCCCGGCTTTCATCGCTATTCTTTTTGGGCGGCTTCGTACGTACCCCCAGGCACGGGGGTGGCAAGTACGATCTCCTGCACGATCCGATCCGAACCGAGGTCGCGCAACCGGGCCGCAGCGCTGACAATGATGCGGTGAGCCAAGACCGGTACTGCCAGTGCCTTGATATCGTCAGGCAGGACATGATCCCGTCCATGAAGAGCTGCGCGTGCCTGGGCGGCGCGGGAAAGAAAAAGACTTCCGCGCGGGCTTGCGCCAAGATAGACATCCTGACTCTGCCGGGTGCGCGTGCTCAATTCCACTATATAACGCTTGACCGCATTCGAAACGTAAACCTGCCGGATGGCCTCGCTCATCCGGATCACATCCTCCCCCGTCGCAACCGATGTCAACGCCTCGAGCGGATGTTGAATTTTTTGATCCTCCATGATGCGGATCTCATCGTTGATGCTCGGATAACCCAGGCGCATCCTCAACAGGAAACGGTCGAGCTGAGCCTCGGGAAGCGGAAACGTCCCTTCGTATTCGATCGGATTTTGCGTGGCAAGCACGATAAACGGCTTGGGCATGGAGTGGGTTACGCCATCCACGGTAACCTGACGCTCCTCCATCGCCTCCAAAAGCGCCGCCTGGGTCTTGGGTGTGGCGCGGTTGATCTCGTCTGCCAGGATGATCTGACCGATGATGGGACCCAGGCGGAATTCGAACTCGTTTTTCTGCTGGTTGTAAATGGAAACCCCGGTCACATCGCTGGGAAGCATATCGGGCGTAAATTGGATGCGGTTGAACACGCAATCCAATGACCGGGCGAGGCTGCGCGCCAACACGGTTTTTCCCACACCGGGGACATCCTCGATCAAAATGTGACCCTGGCATAACAACCCGATTACAACCAACTCAAGCGACTGCCGCTTGCCAACGATCACTTTTTCCAGGCTGGAGACGATACGTTCTCCAAATTCTTTTACATCCGCCATTTGGTAGAAATCCTTTCAGGGAAGATGCGCGCATTCTAACATGCAGGAAGGGATGGGGCAATAAAACCATCCCATCCTCTGGTATGGATTAGGAGTTCCATTTAAGAAGGCGCCGATGCGCCAAAGAAATCTCAACTTTAGAAAACAAGTAATGAATCAGCCTTCTCATCGGGTTTTTTCGTAAACCACAACCTCCTGTGTAAAATATACCCGGGCGTAATTTGGATTCATTTGAAAGGAACGCCCAAGTTCCCCTTTGGCATTATTAGCCGTGAGAACGGCGTAGTCATACGGGAGATCATTATCCTGCGACCATTGTTCGACACAGTCCACGGATTTGCACCTCTGCAATTCCGAGAGAATGGAATAACGCTGGAAAAATCCATCCGCAAGCACCCATTCATACCCTTGAATCGTGGATTGACTGCGGCGGCCTGCAAGTGCGGGAAACCACTCCACGAACGGGTCGGTTTCAGGACTTGGAATGCCTGTCAATGGCAGGAAGAGTGCATCAGAGGGTGTATTTACTTCCATCCATTTCATAGCCTCGCGTTCGCCCAGAGTAAGGCTGTTTCCCACCAGGCGAAATCCATACAGATTTGATTCAACAAACAGATAGATCAGGATGACCAAAAAAACATGATTGATCTTTGTGCTTTTATAAATTTCCTCCGCCACAGGCTTGCGCTTCAAATTCGATAACAACCAGGGGATTGCCTGCGCAAAAGCTAGCGCCAACATCATCGTCAACGGGTGGTTCGCCACGCTTGGAGCGCTGCGAGGCTCGACCAGATACGGCAGGATGGTCCAGAGCAGCAATACATGCTGCCGTGTCCAAATCGACCAACCGATGCCGATTATTCGCAAAACTGCCAAAACAGGTAAAATACCCCCGCCAATCAACAGGTCCATCATGGCATTCCATAAGGGTTTCCCGTTGTAGCCAGTGTGTAAAGCGGAAAGAAACGGAGCCAGCCCATGATACGAAATGACAGTCAACCACCAGGGAGAAGTAACAACCATGGTGCCGGCGCCCACAAATACCGCCCGCCAGAAAGGCCCGACACTCCGTCCATAAAAAAACCACAACAATAAACAGATGGCAGCAGTATGGAGGCCGGCTTCGGGATGGCTTAGAACAGCCAACGAGCAATAAAGGATTGACAACGCGATATTTTTTACTGTCCCTACCTTATAAGTACGAAGAACCAACAGGATCGAGAGCAATAAAAAGATCGAGCCGAAACTGCGAGTAAGCCCGCCTCCCATTACAAACCAACCATATGCACCAGGCGTGAGCGCGTAAAATCCGGCAGCCAAAGCACCCAATGATCTCGACGTGAGAATCTCAGAAGCTAACAAATAAAAAACGAGTATGGATACTGTATTGACAAACGGGGGCATCCAGCGAAGTATATCCACCTCTGTAGCGCCGAAAGCGGCCGAAATAAGTCGGGCTAAATAAAAGCCGAATGGCGGATAAGCAAAGGGGATACTTAATTGGTTATACGACGTAAACCTAGGCAGAAGTCCCTGGCTTTCCTGCAAATCCTGGATCATACTCAGGAACATACCCCCATCGTTGAGGGGAAAACCGGTCATAAGTCCTGGAAAGAAACGGACAAAAGCCCCAAAGAGCACCGAGATTCCAATTATCAAACCATTCCATTCAGTCTGAGCAAGTGTCTTCGATTCATTCATAGAAAAAGTGGTAAAAGATCTGGATGAGGGTAGTAATCACCCATTAAGCGAAACGGCTGTAAACAAAAACGGATGGGTAATTGGTGGTATTCGTTTCATTGCCTGATTCGATAAAAAGCCCCGCCTATCAACACAGCGGGGCTTTCCTGGACTTTGCTATTACTTCTTTTTGGTGCTTTTCCTGGCTGCGCTGCCTGCTTTCACTCCTGCCGCCATTTCTTCAGCAGGAGCCTTGGAGCGCATTACCGCCCAGGCAAGCACACCCAAAAGCACGGCAGCTACGACCCAAACGGTGTACAGCGCCGGTCCTTTGACGCCCTGATATTGGACGACGATGGGAGCGATGATCACTGCAACGAGATTGACCACTTTGATCATTGGGTTGAGAGCCGGTCCGGCTGTATCCTTGAAGGGATCTCCAACCGTATCTCCCACAACACCAGCCTTGTGACGCTCGGAACCCTTGCCGAGATTCTTCTTTGGATCCTTGGGTTCATCTTCGATCAACTTCTTGGCATTATCCCAGGCGCCGCCGGAGTTGTTGAGGAAGACCGCAAGCAACTGACCGGAAACAATGATGCCAGCCAAAAAGCCGCCGAGCGCTTCAACGCTCAAAAGCAAGCCAACTACAATGGGCGTCACGATGCCGAGCAGGGCAAGCGAGACCAACTCCTTCTGAGCGGCGGTGGTCGAAATACTGACCGCCTGGGCGTAATCAGGCTTGACCTTGCCGGTCAACACGCCGAGCTTGAACTGACGGCGAACTTCCAACACGATCAGCGATGCCGCACGGGCAACCGCCTGGATGGCAAAGGATGAGAACAGCCAGGGGAGCGCTCCGCCGAGGAGCATACCCACGAAGACTTGCGGGACATCCACGCGGATGCCAATTGCTTGAATTTGCTGTTCGATGGGAATACCGAAGCCGGCCTGCGCTCGGGACACGTCCACGAGGAAGGAGCCGAAAAGTGAAACCGCCGCGATCACCGCCGAGCCAATGGCAACACCTTTTGTTATGGCTTTGGTAGTGTTGCCCACCGCATCGAGATCCGCCATGATCTGCTGTGCGCGTTTTGTATCTTTGTCCGTCTTGCCGGACCAGGACATTTCGCCGATGCCATTGGCGTTATCCGCAATTGGACCGAATGAGTCCATTGCCACGTTGTTACCTGTCAGCGTGAGCATACCGATACCAGTCATGGCGACGCCGTACAGGATGAATGTAGCATTCGCAGTGGGATCGGAAGAGATACCGCCGAAAATGAAGATGGACGCGATGATGGTTAACGCGATGACAATCACCGACCAGACGGAGGATTCGAAACCGACGGAAACACCGTTCAGAATCAAGGTCGCAGGACCCGTATCCGCTGATTTCTTGATGTCGTTCACAGGCGCGGCATGCGTGCCAGTGAAGTATTCGGTCAGGCGGTCGATCAGGATGGCGAGCAAAACGCCCACACCCACAGCTGTCGGCAGGCGCCACCAGCCGCCCCACTGTTCCATTTCAGCCGTGTTCAGGTAAAAATAACCGGCGATGAAGAACATCGCGGCTGAGATCACGGCAGAGGTCAGGAAACCGCTAAAGATCGCTTTCATTGCATCTTCGCTCTTGCCAGTCTCGCCGCCGCGCACAAAGTATGTACCGATAATGGAAGACAGCACACCGATACCACGGACCACGAGCGGGAATACGATCCACTCGAGTTGGCCGGTGATATGCCAGAGCGCCAAACCGAGGATCAAACCGGAAACGATCGTCACTTCGTAGGATTCGAAGATGTCCGCCGCCATGCCGGCGCAATCGCCGACGTTGTCGCCCACGAGGTCTGCCACCACAGCGGGATTGCGCGGATCATCCTCAGGGATGCCTGCTTCGACCTTGCCGACCAGGTCTGCGCCGACGTCGGCGGCTTTCGTAAAGATACCGCCGCCCACGCGCATGAACAGCGCTAGAAGCGTACCGCCGAAACCGAAGCCAAGCAACGCATCCGGAGCGGCAATGCCGAGGATGATGAAGATGATGGTACCGCCCAATAAGCCCAGCCCATCTGTCAGCATACCTGTGATGGTCCCGGCTCGATATGCGATGCGGAGCGAATCACCGAAAGACTTCTTCGAAGCCGAAGCAACCCGGACATTGGCTTCCACTGCCATGCGCATACCGATCTGACCCACCAACAGGGAAAAGCCCGCGCCCATGACAAACGCAAATGCGCGCGCCACACCGATGATCAATTTAATCCGTTCTACAGATTGACCATGGAAACGCTCAAGCGCTTCGGGCGTTGGCGGTACGACGTATACTGAAAGGAACAGGGCGATGGTAAGAATGCCGATCAGCGGAAGGATGGATTTCAACTGCTTCTGCAAATACGCATCCGCGCCGGACTTGATCGCGCCCCAAACCTCCTGCATTTTTTCCGTTCCCTTATCCTCGTTGAGGATTTGAGAACGCAAAAAAACCGCGTATCCGAGCCCAAGCCATGCAACGGCGAAAACGGCCCAGATCGCGATCTGTTCAATGCTGGATAATCCCATAGTGAACATGAAAGGATACTCCTCCTACAGAGATTAAAAAATAAAGGCTTCCGCCTTTTAAGCAGGGGGATTTTACAGTCGGGAAGGGTTTATGTCAAGAAAATGAGAACCAGACTTATCTTTGCACTGACAGTTGGGCAGAATAAGTTGACACTCCCCATCAAACCTGATAACATTTGCCAAAATTGGTCGTAAAAGGAGAACCTCATGCTCCAGGAAATTAATACCCGTCTCTTTACACTCACCCCTGCCGCGAGCGAAGCCGTCCGGAACATTCTGACGGATCGAAAGCTCGAAGGATACGCCCTGCGCGTGTACGTAGCTGGGGGCGGTTGTTGCGGCGTAAATTTCGGCATGGCGCTGGATAACAACATCCGCGATGTCGACACAACATTTGAATCGGACGGCGTAAAGGTAGTGGTGGATGAAGTCTCCATCGATTACTTGCGCGACGCCACTGTCGATTTCATTAACGATCCCGTTCGCGGGGCAGGTTTTGCAGTGGATAGCCCTCATGCAAAAGGTCACAGCCATGGCGAGGGAGGCTGCGCCTGCGGCTCCGGAGGCGGGAACGGTGGCTGCGGCTGCGGCGGTTCGTGCGGTTGTAATAATTAATCGCATAAAGTAAATGAAAATGGACGGGTATGATACCCGTCCATTTTTTTTATGGACTTGAAAAAGAAACGGCCCGTCCTTCGCTATCGACCTCTCAAAAAAGAGATCAGGGTTCCAAAAGCCCCAATGAATCCGAGGCCGATGATGAACAGACCCACCGGAATGCGATTCGATGTCTCGAGATTAGGAAGGAAAGTGGGGACAATAAGTTCCGGCGGAGGCGTGAAAGTAGGAAGGCGGGTCGGGGTGACCGGGTCGATGAACGCGGCAGCTAGGGTAGGGTCAATCGTAGGGGTGGAGAGCGGCGTCGGCGTGCTTGGCGCAAGAATCTCGGGCAGGCGCCCCGTCTTGATTATGGTCACATATGGACCATATACCCATGCCACGGATTCCGGCACGCCCGGGTAATAAACCTGTATCCAATTTCCATCCTCCGAGATGCCCAAGGCGGGAGCCTCCTGCCCGAGAAGGAGGACTCCGATGGAAGGGTACAAATAGGAACTTGGACCGGAATAGACATTGACGATTTCCAGGTCTTGATTGACACGGACGATCATGCCGGTGGCCGTACCGGTCACGGTCGGCACTGAACCGGTGGGTTGTTGGGCAACAACGATTCCCTGCGCAGAGTCCGAAAACATGGATAATATCCCCGCAGAAAGAGTTATCATAGCCAAGACCAGATGTTTCATCGAACCGGGCATGATGCGCTTACCTTCGAATAAACGAGAGCAAGAATCCGAGGACACCTAAAACAACAAACGCAATAATCATGGATGCCCAGGGGATGTCTATTTGGGATGCCTCAGGTTCAGGGATTTCGATCGCCGCCAATGTTGGCGCTGGCGTATAAGTAGGCAGGCGTGTCGTCGTAGGATGGATGACAAATTGTGCCGCCAGGGTTGGATCAATCGTGGACGTGGCCGGCGGCACCGGTGTTGGAGGCGGTTCGACCACCTGAAGGTTGCCGGGAGGAGAAACTTGCACAAGGGGCGAATAGACCCATCCCTTACCCCCAGGCGCGGACGGGAACTCGATCTGGATCCAATCGCCTCCTGCCGAACGCCCCAGGGCTGGAGCCGTGGACCCTGTCAACAGGACGCCGACGACAGGATAGACCGTCGAGCTGGGACCCATCCGGACATTTATCTGTGGTTCGGTGGTAATGACCGTGATGAATAACCCGGTCGCAGGGGCGGGAGTCTCTGTCGGTTGTTGAGCCAGAACAAAATCGGGAGGAGAAGCGAGGGAAATCCCAAAGAGGAAAAGCGCCGCGAAAATTATCAGTAGGATGAATTGAAACCTGTTTTTTGTCATTTCGTAAAACTTCTTAAAGGAGAATCGCAAAGGCGATTATAATCGAGATATGGAGCGTAAAATCTATCACGGAAAGATCGAGCCGGTGGATATCGCCCAGGCGCTTTTGGCAGAGTTCAACCAGGGTAATATGCGCGCTCAAACGTTGGGGCATAGCGATCGACTGGTGGTACAGGTGGGCACAAGACCAGATGCAGTGTCCGGCGGACAAACCGCCATGACAGTCACCATTCAATCCATCGAAGATGAAGGGATCATGGTGGAGTTGGGACAACAAGCCTGGCTCGGAGTGGCGGCAAGCCTCGGGATGAGCGCTCTTGCCGCGATCAAGAATCCTTTCAGCCTGCTGGGGCGGCTCGACGATATCGCACAGGATATCGAGAACCTCCAGATCAGTGAACGGGTTTGGGCGGTAATTTCCAAGGCTGCGCGCGCGGCGGGTGCTTCAGCTGAACTTTCCGAAAATCTAAAACGCACGACTTGCGAATATTGTCATGTCGCCAATCCGGTCGGGGAACCGTCCTGCACTGCCTGTGGAGCCCCACTCGGATTGGTGCAGCCCAATACCTGTCCCCAATGCGGCTTTGTGGTGAAGACAGGCGCAAAATCCTGCCCCAACTGCGGGAAATCGCTTCGATAAAGATATAGATCAGATGAACTTACGAGAACTCGAATCCCGGCTTCAGAACCTGATCGAGGTTGACCTATTAAAGGTCCTCCCCGGCAGGGCTGTTGAAGACGTGATTATCCAGAAGCTGGCCGCCGCCATCCAAAAAAACAGCATTCATTCCAACGACGAGATCATCATCCCTGATGTATACACTTTCGTCTTAAACCCTGAAAAAATCGGCGCATGGGATGACGCCAACCTCCTTACAGTCATTTTACATTCGATCACGACAGTCGCCCGGGAGGCGGGTTTTAAGTTTACAATAACCCCGACCGTCAGTGTGACAACCGATGTCAAAATTTCCCCCAATGATGTCGAAATTTTGACATCGCACCGGATAGAAACTATGTCTGAAACGAACGCAACTCCACTGGATACCGGCAGCCTCGACGGAAACGCGGAAAAGATCCCCGAGAATTCCTTCCTGATCGTGGAGGGTGTAAAAATCTACCCGCTCAACCTTCCGGTTGTAAATATCGGCCGCAGGATGGATAACCAATTGGTCATCGACGATCCACGCGTTTCCCGCAATCACGCCCAGCTGCGGGCAATCAAAGGCCGCTTTGTTGTTTTCGACCTGAATTCCACAGGCGGGACTTTTGTCAACGGGCAGCGCACCAGCCAGAGTGTTTTATATCCAGGGGATGTGATCTCCCTGGCAGGGGTGGCGTTGATCTTCGGTCAGGACAACCCGCCTCCCCAACCGGACTTAAAAGACACTGCTCCATTCAAAAACCGGGGGTCAGAAGAGAGACCGACTGCGGTTTTGAATAAAGATCATTCCACGGCAGATTTCAGAAAAAAATGAGCGGCGCCGTTGTCCTCGCATTGAGACTCCTGGCGGCGGTCGCATTATACGGGTTTCTTGCTTGGGCGTTGATATTCCTCTTTCGTGAAATCCAGCGCCAGGCGGTCGCACTGGCAGTCCGGCGCGTTCCCGGGCTCAGCATCATGGTCGAGTCACCGGGCGGGCATGGGGTATTAAGGTATTTCAACCAGGCAGAAATTACGATTGGGCGCGACCCCGGCAGCGATATTCCATTGTCAGACGATACCGTCTCGGCGCGCCATGCGCACCTGGTGTACCACCATAATCAATGGTGGATCGAGGACCTCGCATCCACGAACGGGACGATGCTTAACAAATTACCGGTGACTATTCCGACAGTGATCACGTCCGGCGATGAGATCCAATGCGGCAGCATTGGTTTGAGCATCAGCCTTTCTGAAAATGTGATCATCGAACCCACCCAGCGGCTGGACAAACAAACCCATTCACAATGAATCAAAAGACGCAAGGGCGTCTGCTGCAATGGGCGGCGCTCTTTTTATTTCTGCAATCCATCATCCTGACGCTTTCCCCGGCGGTGCGTGAACGCAGTTGGGATGTTGATTATCGCTTCTCGCATTGGATCGGGTTTTCAGCCTGGGGAATCTTAACCTACATCGCCCATCGCTCGCTGACAAAGTCATTGCCCGAGAGGGATACCTTCCTGTTTCCTTTGGCATCCCTTTTAAGTGGATGGGGGATACTCACCATTTGGCGGCTCGATGAAGGTTTTGGCCTGAGGCAGACCGCCTGGCTAGGACTCAGTACAATCGTTTTCGTCGCCGCAGTATCGCGCCTGAAGAGTCTCTCCCTTCTGAAAAGATACAAATATTTATTCCTGAGTGCCGGATTGATCGTCACTGGTTTAACTTTGATCTTCGGCACCAACCCGCTCGGGTTTGGTCCGCGTCTTTGGTTGAGCCTGGGGGATTTATATTTTCAACCTTCAGAACCGCTTAAAATTCTTCTTGTCATTTACCTGTCTGCGTATCTCGCGGAGCGCGTAAAAATCCGCCTGACATCCCTGCCTCTTCTTATTCCCACGATCGTTGTTATCGGGCTTGCATTGCTGCTCCTTATCGTGCAACGCGATCTTGGAACAGCGTCCATTTTCATCCTGATATATACGGTTTTTCTCTTCATAGCTTCCGGCAAGCGAAGAATGCTGCTCGCCACGGGCGCATTTCTTCTCGTTAGCTTATCGATAGGTTTTTATTTCGTGGATGTTATTCAGGTACGCGTGATGGGATGGCTGAACCCATGGAGCGACCCTACCGGAAATTCCTACCAAATCACCCAATCTCTCCTAGCAGTTGCGAACGGGGGTGTCTTGGGCCGAGGATTGGGAATCGGGAGTCCTTTATTGGTCCCGGTATCCATTTCCGATTTTATCTTTTCAGCCATAGCGGAAGAGACGGGTCTTATCGGAAGCCTTGGAATTATCCTCCTCTTCTGGTTGCTGCTCACCCGCGGTTTGACGATCGCCCTGCGTTCACCTGATAATTTTCGAAGGTATCTTGCATCGGGCATCGCCTCATACCTTGGGATTCAAAGCATTCTCATCATTGGCGGGAACCTGCGCCTCCTGCCATTGACCGGCGTTACACTTCCCTTCGTCTCCTACGGCGGATCCTCCCTTTTAACATCGTACATAGCATTGTATTTGCTGCTTGCGGCAAGCAACATCGAAGACGATGAACCTGCATCCCTGAGAGATTCGCGCCCAATCCCGTTTTTGGCGGGATTGTTCGCATTTGGGTTTGCGGCATGCGCCGTCACCGGCGCCTGGTGGTCCGTGATCCGCGGCGACGACCTGCTTGCCCGCACAGACAATGCCCGACGCGCCATAGCGGACCGCTATGTCTTGCGAGGCAAACTCGTTGACAGTAATAACAGGCCGATTAATATCACCACAGGAAAAAGTGGTTCTTATATTAGGACATATTACTATCCAGACTTGGCGCCTATATCTGGCTACACGCATCCGGTCTTTGGCCAGGCTGGGCTCGAAGCAAACCTCGATGGATACTTACGGGGACTGCAGGGAAACCCCACAAGCCTGATACTCTGGAACCAGCTGATCTATGGCACCCCTCCCCCCGGCTTGGATGTGCGGCTCAGCCTTGACTTAAATTTGCAAACGACTGCGGATGAACTTCTCGGAACTTATCCAGGCGCAGTCATCTTGATGAATGCAGAAACGGGCGAAATTCTTGTGCTGGCGTCTCACCCGACCTTCGATCCAAATCGATTGGATTCCGAAGGCGAGATGCTCACTCAAAACGAAAGCTCGCCTTTGCTCAACCGGGCGACCCAAGGATTGTATCCGGTGGGCGATGTTTTCCTGCCCATCCTAGAGGCAAAATTCCCGGGGGAGATTCCATTCAATTCAAGATTGATCACGCTATATGAAGAATCCGGCCTCTTCCGAACGCCGTCGATCACTTTGCCGTCGGTAGATTACACGCTCCCGAATTCCGTCGAGGATTTGCGTGCAAGCCCGTTGCAAGTCTGCCTGGCAGCAGCGGCGATCAGTTATCAAGGTATTTTGCCCGCGCCACGCATTGCGACAGCGGTTAACACACGCGAACAGGGATGGGTTGTCCTTCCGGCTTTGGGTGAGCCGCGGGTGTTGCTGCCGCCAGAGGCTGCGAAGGAAGCGGCTTTTTCCTTAATTGAGGAAGGCGGCGCATTCTGGAGTCATATCGCGACAGGTAACATCAGCAAAACCGCAGTGACATGGTTTTTAGCCGGGACTCCTCCGGATTGGCAAGGCGCGCCCCTTGCAGTCGTTGTCGCCGTCGAGAAACACAATCCTGCTCTTGCGGAACGTATAGGTAAAAGCCTATTGAACGCAGCTTTAGATCGTTGATCTGAAACAAAAAAAGCCGGGAAACACTCCCGGCTTTTTTTGTTGAAAGAGACTAGGTACCGTCGTCCTGATCTTTTGCACCATAACCAGGACCGCCCTTGAAGAAATCATAATTCGGTTTAATGTCGGGCGTGAGATCCACCACTTCACCAGCGGCTAACTGGCGCGTGGTCTCAAGCGCAATCTGCTTGCCGTGATGGTTCGTCGCTTCATAGTGACCGGTGAGTCCAACATTGCTGATGTACTCCCCGCCCTTGGCGGTGTAGGCGGCGGGAACTTCGTCCTCCGGGAAGATCGCGGCAAAGGGGCACTCGGGCACGCATGCGCCGCAATCGATGCATGTGTCCGGATCGATATAGATCCAGGGCCACTCATTGAGGGGATAACCGGGAATCATACATTCCACGGGACATACATCGATGCATCCGCGGTCGCGAACGCAAAGACTGGTAATGATATGGGTCATGACGTTTCTCCTTGTGGGATATTTTACAATCGAGACCTGCTTATTATAACGTTCTTTAACCGCGTGGCAAGGCGGGATTGACCGGCAACCTATGCGGCGAATTTCGCGGCGACCGCATCCCAATTGACCACATTCCACCAGGCAGCGATGTAATCCGGGCGGCGATTTTGGTAATTCAAATAATAAGCATGTTCCCAAACGTCGATTCCCAGGATGGGCGTCATGCCGTCCGCTAAAGGTGTATCCTGGTTCGCCGTGGAAACGACAGCCAGTCCGCTGCCCTTTTTAACCAGCCAGGCCCAACCTGATCCAAACCGGGTTGTAGCTGATTTGGTAAATTCATCTTTGAAGGCATCGAAGGAATTGAAGGAGGCGTCGATCGCCCTGGCGAGATCGCCCTTGGGGGTTCCGCCTCCCTTGGGTCCCATGACCTCCCAGAAGAGATTGTGATTGTAGGTTCCGCCGCCATGATTGCGCACGATCATGCGGACGCCTTCAGGCACGGCATTCAAATCGCCCAACATTACCTCAAGCGGTTTCCCTGCAAGTTCGGGGGTTTTCTCAACTGCGCCGTTCAAATTGGTGATGTAGGTCTGGTGGTGCTTGGTATGGTGTATTTCCATGGTTCGCGCATCGATGTGCGGCTCGAGCGCATCGTACGCATATGCAAGTTTGGGAAGTTCAAAAGCCATTGTTATCTCCTTTGAGTTGATAAAAACACGTCTTGTCAATTCTATCCCTTTCAGTTGAGGATTGCAATATAAAAATCCCCGCCACTTGACCGATGGTACACTCTACCATTCCATGAATCCCCGCCTCCTCCTGCCGATCAGTCTGATCGTTGCCACCTTCGCCGTTTCAACCTCCAGTATTTTCATCCGCTTTGCCCAGGCTGACGGTGTTCCATCCCTTGTGATTGCCGCCCTGCGTTTGACGTTTGCGACGATCCTGATCGCGCCACTCGCGCTCACCCGTCATTTGGATGAAATCAAACGCCTCTCCCGGACCGAGGTCCTGCTCGGAGTTTTCTCGGGCATTTTCCTCGCCGTTCACTTTGCCACCTGGATCACATCGCTCGAATACACCACTGTCGCAAGTTCGGTCGTCTTTGTAGGAACGGGACCGTTGTGGGTGGCTCTGCTTTCGCCCTTGCTGCTGAAAGAACATGTCTCACGGATTGCCGTCGCTGGTTTGGTTTTGGCGGTCATCGGCGGGATGGTCATCGGGTTGGGCGATGCCTGCGCATGGAAAAGTGGGCTCGTCTGCCCGGAACTTTCAGCCATCATGCAGGGTCGCGCTATGTGGGGCAACTTCCTTGCGCTGATGGGTGCCTGGGCAGTGACCGGCTATCTCGTCATCGGCAGGAAACTACGCGCAGGGACATCGCTTATTTCGTACATCTTTCTGGTCTATGGCATGGCGGCGATCATCTTGACCATCATCATGTTCGCATCAGGGAATACCCCCGCAGGATTCGGACCCAAGACCTACGGCTGGATATTTCTTCTGGCGGCAATCCCTCAATTGATCGGACACACAACCTATAATTGGGCATTGAAATATCTGACAGCCACGCTCGTTGCCGTGACTGTGCTTGGGGAACCGATCGGCTCCGCCACGCTGGCTTTCTTTCTTTTGAATGAAACACCTTCGTTGATGACGATTACAGGCGGCATTCTGATCTTATTGGGTATTTTCCTGTCGAGTTTGAGGTCAAAATAATTTACAGCGTGTTGATGGGTTGATCTATGGCTCAGGCAATTATCGTGATGGGAGTATCCGGTTCCGGTAAAACGACCATTGGAAGGATGCTGGCACGCGAGCTAGACTGGGAATTTTTCGACGGGGATGATTTTCATCCACCTACAAATCTCGAGAAGATGTCAAAGGGAATCCCGTTGACCGACGAAGACCGCGTTGAATGGTTGAATCATCTCCGGGAATTGATTCAGAATCCTCTGAAGGAAGGCTCGTCACTCGTGCTGGCTTGCTCTGCGTTGAAAGAGCGATACCGCGAAAAGCTGGCAGCAAACGACAAGGTCAGGTTTGTATATCTGCGCGGGACGTACGACCAGGTCGAAACAAGGATGAAGCGCCGCAAGGATCATTACATGCCGGTACAATTATTGCAGAGTCAGTTCGAGGCTCTGGAAGAGCCCAGGGATGCGGTCACCATCGAGATAACCCAATCGCCTGAGGAAGTCATTCGACTCATTCGCAGAGGAATTGGAATATGAACCTCCCCGCTCATCTTCATTTGGATAAACTTGACATCCCCTATGAAGTAAAAAGTTTTCCGCCCGATACAGAGAAGGGCGCGGCAAATGTCGCCGCGGTCTTGGGATTTCCAGAACGCCAGGCTGTGAAAACGTTGATCTTTCAAGTGGTGGATACCGGCGAGTGTGTGCTTGTCATGCTCGGCGGCGATCAAAACGCCATCTCAGGAAACCTGAAGAAGGCCATAGGTTCGCGAAATATCCAGATGGCTCCTCCTGAACGCGTAAAAGAAGTGACCGGATACATCATCGGCTCGATCCCCGCCTTTGGCTGGCAGCCCGAAGGATTCCGTTCCTTCCTCGAAGCGACTTTGATGAACGAGCCCATCCTTGGAACAGGTGCTGGTCAATGGGGCGAAGAGATCATGATCACGCCTGAGAATCTGGTGAAGGCAAGCGGTGCGAATATTGTTAATTTGACTGTGAAGAACAGTTGATCGCAGGTAGATAGCAGCGGAGTCGAGATGGACGCAGAAATAAGAGCATTGATCGAGCATTTTAAATTCGAGCGGCTGCCCGTGGAAGGGACCCTGTTTGCCAGCACGTTCCGGTCGGCAGGGAATCTGCCAGATGGAAAGCCATTTGGAACCGGTATGATCGGAATGTACTGCCATGAACCGCGAAGCGTTTCATATTTCCACAAATTAACGATCGATGAGATGTGGCATTTTTATGGCGGCGATCCGCTGCGTTTGATCCTGCTCTATCCGGACGGTTCGAGCCGCGATGTGATCCTGGGGAGTGAACCGTTGAA
This sequence comes from Candidatus Villigracilaceae bacterium, assembly GCA_026645935.1. Lineage (GTDB taxonomy): Bacteria > Chloroflexota > Anaerolineae > Anaerolineales > Villigracilaceae > Villigracilis. Next base: position 36,481 of record JAPKMP010000007.1, read on the forward strand.
GGGGCAGGAAATCCAGTATGTGATTCCCGCCGGGGTATGGCAGGCAGGTCACTGCATGGAGGGCGGAAGATATTCACTTTTCGGATGCACGTTAGCCCCCGGTTTTACCGGCGATATATTCACCGGCGGGATTCGACAGGTATTATTGGCTTCCCATCCAGATCGAATATTCGATATATTGAATTTTGGATTGGAAGCAGGGGAAATTAAAATGCCGGATGATTTTGCCGCTTGAAGAAAATCATTGACGAGACATTCCCTGACAGGTATAATTAATCCTTGGCATTATTTCAGAAAGCAGGAGCATATCATGACAACACCCGACATCGCGCCTGCCGCAGCGCTCGAACCAAAGACCAAATTAAGCGGCAAAATTTTGAAGATCACTTTAGCGGGGGCGCTGGTGGACATAGGGCAAAGTTTACCCGGAGTACTTCACATATCCCAAATAAGTGAAACCCCCATAAATAAGGTGGAAGATGTTCTAAAGGAAGACCAGGAAGTCACGGTTTGGGTCAAACGAGTCCGCAATGATCGCGTCGAACTGACGATGGTGGAGCCACTCGCCTATGACTGGAAAGAGATCAAAACCGACATGATAGTGAAGGGGAAAGTGACCAGAGTCGAGACGTATGGAGCTTTCGTCGATTTCGGTGCGGAACGACCCGGCCTGATCCACGTCAGCGAACTTGCGCATGGGTATGTCAAAACCGCCAGTGCGGTCGTCAAAGAGGGCGACGAAGTTGAAGCGAAGGTGCTGGATGTGGATCGCCGCAAACGACAGATCCGCTTGAGCATCAAGGCGCTGCAGGAAGTCCCATCTATGGAAGCAGTTCACGAAACACATGAACGCAAAGGGAAGGGCAAGCGGAAAGGCGGCAAAAAGAGCGAAGAGACCTTCGAAATGGAACAAGAGGTTTCCAACGAGCCTGAGATCACAGCAATGCAGGTCGCCTGGCAGCAAGCCCTGGAAAAAGCCAACGGCAACGCAAAGATACGCGCGAAATCCATCAAAACCACTTCACAAGAACAGGAAGATCTTTTCAGTAGTACTCTCGAGAAGCGTCTTCCCACCGGCGGTTAATAAAAAGAGCGGGCAGAAAACCCGCTCTTTTTATTATTCAGAGTAACACAAACCACTTTACAATTTGCGAGCCTGGGTGGCGGTTAAGGCGCTACGAAGGGTCTCTGAGACAATCGTAGCGATGCTTCGCTCAGCCTGACACCTAAAAGTGTCAGGCAATTAAAATTACCCTGAAAAAAATTCGACAGGAGCAAGACTACTTTTTAACACCCGGGGCGTTTCTCAAATAGTCTTCCATGAATTCATCCAGGTCCCCGTCCAACACGGATTGAGCATTGCCAACCTGAAAATCAGTGCGATGGTCCTTGACCATCTGATATGGGTGTAAAACGTACGATCGAATTTGGCTTCCCCATTCGGCTTTTGTGTATTCCCCGCGAAGGACCGCGCGTTCCTCCTCTTTTTCTGCGTGCTTTAATTCAACGAGACGCGCCCGCAGGATGCGCATGGCAAACTCGCGATTCTGCGTTTGAGAGCGTTCATTCTGGCAGGTTACCACAATGCCCGTCGGAAGGTGGGTCAATCGAACCGCAGTGGCGTTTTTCTGAACGTTTTGTCCGCCTGCGCCGGATGAACGGAAAACATCGATCTTCACATCGCCGGGATTGATCTCAACATCCGCTTCATCCATGGTGACCTGGGGCAACACTTCCACCAATGCAAAGGAAGTGTGTCTCCGGTGCGCCGCATCGAACGGAGAAAGACGAACAAGGCGGTGAACGCCCTTTTCCGAACGAAGATATCCATACGCATATTGCCCGCCGACGGCAATCGTTACGCTCTTGATCCCCGCCTCTTCGCCGGGGGTCGTATCCAGAATCTCGGCCGTAAATCCCCCATTCTCGCACCATCGCAAATACATGCGCTGGAGCATCTCCGCCCAATCCTGCGAATCAGTTCCGCCAGCCCCCGCATGGATCGCAAGAATCGCATCGTCATGATCGAACGGACCTGAAAGCATCGCGGCAAAGGATCTTTTTTCAATCTCGCCCTCCAATTTTTGTATCTCGCCTTCAAGTTCACCGCGAAGCGATTCGTCGTTGAGTTTTGCAAGCTCGATCAGGTCATGAACTTGATGCTTTATGGCATTCCAGCCATCCACTTCATTCCGCAACCCCGAAATGCTTTTCATCACCCTTTGTGCGGATGAAGAATCGCTCCAAAAATCAGGCAGTTCAACCTGTTTTTCCAGTTCGGTCAGTTGTTCCTTTTTTCCCGCCAAGTCAAAGGCGCTCCAATAATTGCTGGATTGTTTCATTTGCCGTATTCAAACGTTGAAGCATGTCTTGCATGTTTACTCCTGGGGTAACGCAAGAATTCCATCCACAAAGGCGTCGGGGTCGAAAGGCCTAAGATCCTCCGCTTTTTCACCCAGGCCTGCAAAAAGGATGGGCAGGTTCAATTCCCGCTGAATCGCAAAAGCCATGCCGCCTTTTGCAGAAGAATCCAATTTCGTCAATATCACTCCGGTGACGTTAACAGCATCTTTGAAAGAACGGGCCTGCTGGAGCGCATTCTGTCCGGTGGTGGCATCGAGCACCAGCCAAACATGATGCGGCGCGCCGGTCAGAGCCTTGCCGACAACACGATACATCTTTTTCAGTTCTTCCATCAAATTAAACCGGGTATGCAGACGCCCGGCAGTATCGATCAAGATAATATCGACGCCGCGGGCAACACCAGCCTGGACAGCGTTAAATGCCACCGCACCCGGATCGCTTTCGGGAGCGCCTGCGATCACTTCGACATTCAACCTTTCACTCCAAACCTGAAGTTGATCCACAGCCGCGGCACGGAAGGTATCCGCCGCACCGAGCAGGACTTTCTTTCCTGAAATGCTGAAAAACGATGAAAGCTTTGCGATTGTCGTTGTCTTTCCCGATCCATTAACACCAACAACCAGGATCACAACCGGCGGAGAATCAAAATGGAATTCCGGCGGCGGGATAAGACGGCTGAGCAATTCACTTTTCAGCGCAAACAAAAGTTGATCGGAGCGAATCCGGCCCCTGGCTCGAGCGAGGCGTTTGAGCTCTTCCATCACAGACGAAGATGTTTCGATCCCCATGTCCGCCTGGATAAGCATAACTTCCAAATCATCCCAGGTTTCATCGGTGATCTCAGATGCGCCGATGATGGCTGCAATTTGCCCGAAGGCGGCTTTGCTTGTGCGGGAAAGTCCCTCTTTCCAGCGTGAGAAAACGCTCATGGGCGGCGATTATATCAGGGATTCTATGTTATACTTTTTTGGCTAAATACGCCGTTTATGTAAGAAATCGGCCATGAAGGAATAAGAATGCCTGGAGAACCACAACACATAACAGATGAAGAGTTCGAGAAAGTGGTCATGCAGTCCGCAATCCCGGTGATCGTGGATTTTTGGGCGCCATGGTGCAACCCGTGCAAGATGATCGCCCCAACCCTTGATAAACTCGCCAAGGAATTGGATGGGAAGTTGTTGATCGCGAAAGTGAACACAGATGACCATGCCCAATGGATGCAAAAATTTGGAATCCAGGGCATCCCGACCCTGTTGTTCGTTTTTAATGGCAAGGTGGTGCATCGCCAGGTTGGCGCTTTGCCTGAACGGATGTTGAGGGATGTGGTCACGCAGTTCATGGAAGTAGCAGGTCAACAGGTGTAGCTGGTCCCCGGAGCCGGGATGAAAAAGGAGATTCTTCTCACCCTCGCCTTGGGTTTCGTCGTGAGCGCATGCTTTCCCGCGCTTCCTCAAACGCAACGCGAATCCGCCCCGGTTTCAGAAGAGGACCTGCGCCTCACTGCCGCCGTTTTATCCGAGCAGACATTGCAGGCGCTGCCCACTCCGTCGCCCCTGCCAAGTGAAACGCCGATCATTCTGACGATCGGACCGACACCAACGCAACCAACTCCGACCGAAACAGTTAATCCGGTATTATTAACCCTCACAGCCACCCTTTTGGCAGGAACTCCGGCGGCAGGCACGCCATCATCGGCGATCGTCTCAGAAGGAGCACCCACCGCATCAGAAACCCCTGTTGCGAATAACCCGTCAACCCCTCAATCCGGTTACTCGGGAACCCTGCCTCCCTTCCTGCCGTATGGAGTTGTGCAATTCGTCAACAAAGCCGATGCGGATGTGTATATCTCACTCCGCTGTGTAACAAAAGAAGGATATGTCACCCTCCTCGAATATCCGGTCAAGAAAATCTTCTCGACAGAGGCTCCCGCAGGCAATTACACCTATGTTGCCTGGGTGGGCGGCAGGCAGTTCGATGGAAGTTTCAAGATGGATAAAGGCGGCTTTGTCACAATCACGTTTTACAAGAATAGAATTAATGTAAAGAAAGATTGATTTCTATTCATCGAATTAAAAAAATGGAGAGATAGTAAACATGATCAAAAAGATAATTCCAACCCTGGTTCTGCTTGCCGTGTTCGTTTCGGCGTGCGGCGGCCAACCGGAAGCACCGGCGCTTTCGCCGGAACAGGTTCAGGGCACTGCAATTTCGGCTGCATTAACGATGGTAGCCCAGACCCAGGCCGCGGTTCCTACAAACACACCCCTGCCGCCCACGGATATACCCTCGCCAACTCCCCTCCCGACCTTTACACAACTTCCAAGCCCCACTCCTGATTTCGCCCTTCTGCCCACTGCCACGCAAGCGGCGGCGAGCAGCGGAGGTGAAGATAATTGCCTGCACCCGATCAACCGAGGCGAGGCAGGTCCCACTTCCAATGTCCGGTTCGAGAACGAAACCGGCGGAAATGTGTCCCTTTCACTGAACCTTAGGACGAACCTCTTTGGGCAGTGCGGGGCAGAAACCTATGTTCTTAAGAAGAACGAGAAACTGACAGTTTCCATGCCCAAGGGCGAGTATTGGGCATGGGCATGGATCCAACACGCAGACGGAGACGAGACCACCGCTGTTGGCACATTTGTCAACAGAGTTGGAGACAATCACCTGTTCGTGGTGAAAATCAGGGAAACTGTAATTCTCGTCAAATAAGGAAAGGTGTGATAAAAAAAATGCCGCGAAATAAATCGCGGCATTTTCTTATTCCCTGTCCCGGCTGATCCTTGCACCGAGCGCTTTTAATTTCTCGTCCACTTTTTCATATCCTCTTTCTATCTGGATGATATTTCTGATCTTCGAGGTACCCTTCGCTGCCAATGCTGCAAGTAATAACGCCATTCCAGCGCGGATGTCTGGACTTTCCAATTTTTCGCTGTAGAGTGGTGTTGGACCCTGAACAAGGCAACGATATGGATCACAGAGGATGATGCGCGCGCCCATGCCGACCAACTTGTCGGTGAAATACATTCGACCTGAAAACATCCAATCATGGAAGAGCACCGATCCGGTCGCCTGGGTTGCGACCGTAATCGCAATACTGGTCAGATCGGTCGGAAAGGCGGGCCACACGTTCGTTTTAATTTCGGGAACAGCGCCATCGAGGTCGGAGAGGACTGACAAGCTCTGGTTCGACGGGACGAGGATATCATCGCCATCCACGGTCCAATGAACTCCAAGCCTGCGGAAGACCTGCGCCACCATTTCAAGATGCTGCACGCCAGCGTTATTGATTCGCACAGTTCCCCCGGTGACCACTGCCGCCCCAATATAACTCACAACTTCGAGCAAATCAGAACCGATGGTGAATTCCCCGCCCATCAAACCCGATACACCCTTGATCGTAAGCGCGTTCGAACCGATGCCTTCGATCTTTGCCCCAAGCGTATTGAGAAAATTGCATAACTCCTGCACATGAGGTTCGGATGCAGCATTACGGATATGAGTGATGCCTTTTGCCAAGACAGCCGCCATAACGGCATTTTCCGTCGCAGTGACGCTGGCTTCATCAAGAAGAATGTCCGCTCCATGCAGGCCTGCTGCCTTGATATCGAAGACCCGATCGTACGTAATTTCCGCGCCGAGCGCGCGCAATGCCAGAATATGCGTGTCGAGGCGACGGCGCCCGATGACGTCGCCGCCGGGGGGCGGGAGTTTCAATGCGCCGGCGCGCGCAAGGACCGGACCTGCAATGAGGATGGAAGCCCGGATGCGGCGGCAAAGATCCGGGTCCAAGTGGGAGGCGGTCAATTCCTTTGTTGTGATCCGCCACGTATGAAGGTCCAGTTCTTCCACGACCGCCCCAAGGCTTTCGACCAATCTGCGCATGGCGAACACATCCCGAATCTGAGGAACGTTATGCAGGATGACCGGTTCGTCGGTCAACAAGCATGCAGCGAGCAAAGGCAGAGCCGCATTCTTGTTGCCCGAAGGCGTTATTTCACCGTTCAAGGGGACGCCGCCTTCGATAATAAATTCTTCCATTTGAACATCTCCTGTCTGACAAAATTGTAATGGGGTTTTACATAATCCGCCAATTACATTGCATTCCGCTTACACAATCCCGTCTTCCTCCATGCATGAAAATTTGGAATTATAATGATTTCATGTTTTATGAATGGATCTTTCCCCTGGCGGCAGGATGGATTGCAGGTTGGATCGTGAACTATATATCTGATGTGCTGCCGGTGACCCGCCGGTTGAGCGTGCTTGCCTGTTTACATTGCGGCGCATCCTTTACGATAAGAGATTATTTATTCTTCCAAAAGTGCCCAAACGGCCACAACCGACTCAGCCGGGTCTGGTGGGTTCAGGCTGCAATGGTCGCAATGAGCCTTTATACATACTCGCACCCCCCGGCGAATCTCGGTTATTGGGCTGGGATGGTTCTGCTGACCTATTTTGGAATCGTATTTACGATCGACATGGAACATAAACTCATCCTCCACCCAACGAGTATCGCAGGCGGCGCGCTCGCACTGACGCTGGGTCTCGTCTCGCGCGGGCTTGAGAACACGCTCTGGGGCGGGGTGACTGGTCTGATCGTCATGCTGGGTTTTTATCTTTTCGGGGTACTATTTTCAAAACTCCGCGCGAGACGCATGCAAGCTATGGGCATGGAAGCGGATGATGAAGAAGCGCTTGGCCAGGGAGATGTCATTCTCGTTACCATTCTTGGGCTGCTTGTTGGCGGACCGACTCTGGCATTGTCGATGATCTTTCTTAGCATCCTGCTGGGCGGAATCGTCAGCCTGTTCCTGATCGTCGGCTTGATGGTCATGCGGCGATACAATGAGAATGCCTTGATGATGTTCATTCCATTCGGACCCTATTTCATCATCGGCGCCGGAATCATCATATATTTTCCCGATGTTCTCAAGGCGATCCTGCCCGGTTAATGGCAAGTTGAAATAATGACTCCAAATTTTTTTCCATCACCCAAATTCAAGAATCCCTGGCGCGCTCAGGCTCTGGTGGAGTTCATGGTCGCGCTGCCGGTTTTGATAATCCTGGTATACGGCATCATCGAGTTGTCGCGCCTGATCTTCATCGTTGCCTCGGTGGCGAACGCTTCGCGGCAAGCAGCGCGTTACGGCGCCGGGAGCGGCGAACCGAATTTGGGCGTCACTTATTACCAGGATTGCGACGGGATTCGCGATATGGCAAACCGCTCCGCGATCCTGACAGAATTCGACGATATCAATATCACATACGACCGGGGCGTGACAGCGGATGGCGAACAGATCCCGATCCTCGAAATCGATCCCAGCCCGGATGCTGACACCTGCCCGATCGAAGACAATGTCATCCGGAATGGAGATCGAATCATCGTGCAAGTCTCGGCATCCTACGAGCCGATCCTGACGCTGGGAAACATCGAGCCGCTCCATGTGGTATCTGCAAACGCGCGCACCTTTTTGATCTCGGTTCCGATTTTCGGATCCGCGTTCCCAACCGGATTTGCCGCCGAGACCGCCACCCCTTCCAAGGTGCCGACAAGAACTCCCCTCGTCAATGCCACCTCCACAGAACCGCCGACCCCGGTGCCCACCTTCAATTTAACCTTTGAAGCCTACCGCACCTTATTCCCGCGCACGCCAACGAACACATTGCCCCCGACATTGACGTTCACTCCCTCGATCACACCCAACCCGAGCAAAGTCCCCACCCGGACTTCAACCGCGATCAACTGCACCGGGGAACAGGGCGTCAGTCACGGTCCGCTCGAATTCGATGATAACGTCATGTCCATGGAAATATTCAACAACACAGGACACACGCTCAGCACCGCCTCGGTCTACGTGGAATGGAATCACGATACGGGCGGCACCCCCTCCCTGCGGCTGAACCGGGTCATCCTAGCCGAACAAGCCTGGACCGGCGACCTGTTCACACCGAGCACATTCATCCCGGCATATTATCCAGCCATTCCCCCGGGCGGATCCGCCATCGAGTTTCATTTCGACCAGAATTACAACTTCCGCGACGGGACCGAAAGAATTATCATCACAATCGGCAACCCGGGCTGCGTGAACTACCCGGTCGATTCGAGTAATTGATGATGAAAAAAAACGATTCCCGTGAAAAAGGTCAAAGCCTGGTCGAGCTGGCGATCAGTCTGCCGGTGATACTCCTCATCATGCTCGCGTCGTTTGATTTCGGATTGGCTTTATTCTCCTACTCCATCGTCAGGGATGCGGCACAGGAAGGGGCGTTATACGCCTCCTTCAATCCAGGCAACAAGGCGGAGATCGAAAACCGCGCCCGATATATCCTTCCGCGGGGCGAGGATGAGGAAGTCTTTTCGTCCCCGGTTGACCTCAGGGATGAGGAAAAAGTCGATGTGGAAATCATCGTCAAGGGGAAAGCCTGCGAAGGCGTGACAAAGGGAACCGCGAACTACATCCAGGTCCGGGTTACTTATTTCTATCCGATCCTGATGCCGTTCACGGGCGACATTGTCGGCGCGGATACGATCCGCATCAGAGCCGCCGCTTCAAACGTAATTCTTCAACCGCCATGCAAATAATATCCTCTAAAAGTATCCGCAGAAGAAAGTTATACGAGTCGGGCCAGGCAATGATCCTGATCGTCTTTACGATCATCGGATTGATCGGCGCGGCCGCCCTTGCCATCGATGGGACGAATGCCTTCATCGACAGCCGCCGCGCGGATACGGCGGCCTCAGCCGCAGCATTGACCGCCGCGCTGACAAGAATCGAGGGCGGGAACTGGCGCGCCGCCGCCCTCGCCACTGCGGCGGCAAACGGATACGACAATGACGGGGTCAATAGTACCGTCGAGTTGAACACTCCGCCTCTTTCCGGACCTTATGCTGGAGACTCGGAATACATCGAAGTGATTCTCACCTCGCACCTGCGGACATATTTCGGCGTCGTCATTGGAATCCCCACCATTACGAGCGTGGCTCATGTCGTCTCACGATCGAAACCCTCGGAACTGGGCAACATGTTCCCGGGATACGCGCTGGTAAGCCTTGCGCCGGAGTCCCAGTGTGAACACCACCGCGCTTTTTCCATCCACAGCGAAGCGACCATCAATTTGTACGGAGGCGGGATCTTCGTCAACTCGGATAACAAGGACTGCGCGTTAATGTCCTACGGGAGCGGCAGCATCCGCATCCGCGACGCGAACCGCATCACCGTGGTGGGCGGGGCGAGCATACAAAAACCCAAGTTGATCACGCCCTATCCCGTCGATGAAGGCAAGGCGCCAATCCCCTACCCGCCGCCGTATAAGCTTCCGCAGGTCGGGTGCGGGTCGAAGATCGCAACGCCGGATTTCGAGAGCGAAACGATCTCCTCGGGGAACTATGAAGACGGGATTTTCCCGCCCGATGGGATTAAGTACCTGGAGCCGGGTGTGTACTGCCTGCAGGATGATTTCATCATCAAGGAGGGCCAGTTGCTCGAAGGGAAAAATGTGGTGTTCGTGATGGAAGATGGAAACGTCCGTTTCAGCGGCTACGCGGAATACGACCTGAGCGCCCCCAAAACAGGCAGGGCTGCCGGACTGCTGATCTACATGCCCGGCGGCAACTGGGGCACGATCAACCTCAACGGGAGCGACTATTCGAAAACGCGCGGCACCATCTTTGCCCCGCACGGCACCCTGCGAATCAATGGGATGGACGCGATCAGAGGCGCCGCGTATCACAGCCAGATGATCGCCTATTACATCGAGGTTAATAGCACGGACAATATCGAGATCCAATACGAGGCGGAGGATAATTGGGACACTCTCAGCATGCCCGAGGTCATCCTTATCAAATAGGAGAAAACAGCCCAATGCGCATCCCGCCCCATTTCTAATAAGCGCTTACAGAAATGAAAGTATTACAGTTTTCTTGCATATTGTTTGGGGGTGGGAACTGATATATAATTGTAAAAAGTCCAACGCAGGCGATCCATAACATCCCCCCAAGCCTTCAAATTCGATAGATCGCTTCATTAAGCAAGAGGAGTCCGCATTTTTCAAGGATGAGCTGGAGTAATCGGTAATGCTTAGATATCGTCCAACCCAGAAATCCCGCTCCAGGGATGGGAAGCAAGCCACCAAAGCGCAAAGCCTGGTGGAATTTGCCATTACCCTGCCCCTGCTCATTCTCCTTTTCACCGGGATGGTCGAGTTCGGCTTCATGCTCAATACTTACCTGTCGGTCCAGGATGCAGTGCGGTCCACAGCGCGTCGTTATAGTACGATCAACCCGTTCGATGCAAACGGGGATGTCGACCCGGCTTTCTACGTAAGCGCTGCGGAATATGCGATCGACCTGCTCGCGCCCGCAGGCGACCCGGATTCGAGGCAGATCGTACTCGAACCTGACCGGGACAATATCCTTATCTCCCTGATCGGGGTGGAGGTGGATGAAACCACAGACCCCGATTCGATCGTTGGGATCGAACGGTTTTTTACCGGCGAATATTACAAACACTTCGATGACACCGATCCCCCGACACTTTACCCCGACTCCAGCATCGGAGACTTCCTGACCGCGAACGACGCCGAACCCTCCGATTCGGGGTTGTTGATCATCGAAATCTATTACGGCTATGAGGGCACCCTAAACCTGCCGTGGACACGACCATTCTTCTCTCCGGAAGACCCGTCCATGCTGTATGTTTCAGCCGTCATGCCGACCATTTATGCAAAGCCATTGGACCAAGCCTCTCCATAGTTTGAAAGGGATTATGAAAAGACTTATCGGGAAGACCCAGGCGAAAAAATCAGAACGCGGACAGGCGATCGTATTGGTCGCTGCCGCGTTTATCGGGCTGATAGCCATGGTCGGCCTGGTAACGGATACCGGCTTGCTTTTGATCGAGTATGGAAAATTAAAACGAAGCGTCGATTCCGCGGCAGTCGCCGCCGCCCAGGAATTTCGTCCCGATCCAGATACTGGCGTGCTCAACCTGACGGCGATGGAAAACGCCGCCCGCAGTTTCCTCCAGATCAATCAGGCCAATAATGTAAAGGACATCGAGGTCCACACGTGCGATGAAACCGGCGAAGACCGCCCGGACCTATGCAATCCCGACCCGGTCGACAATCCCATCGAGAACAGAAAACTTGTGGAAGTGACCGCCAAAGCAGATGTCGGATTTGCCTTCCTGCGCGTAATCGGCATCAACAGCGCGGAACTCACCGTTGCCTCCATCGGCGAAGCGGCGACCATCGATCTGGTCTTATTGATCGACACGTCCGGCTCGATGGCATATGAAACCAGCGGCGCACCCAATCAATCCAACCCGGGCGATGACCCGATCGTTTGCAATGATGCCGATAACTGCCAGCCCATGCGCGCTGTAAAAGACGTGGCTTTGGATTTTGTGGATTCCCTGATCTACTTTGGTTACGACCGGGTCGCGGTCATCACCATGACAGAACAGGCGTCAGGACCAACCGATGCCGTCGATCGCGATCCCACAGAGGTGTTGCCCCTTACATTCGACCAAAATACCATTCTTTATAATATCGACAACCTGAAGGTTTTCCAGCCCCGCGTTTGCGACGGGTCAAACTTTCCCGGCGAATGTCTACAGTATATAAGCGGTACATTCAACAAGCCTTATTGTGAAATCTACGAAAGCGCCATCGGCGATCCAGACCCGGGCGTCAGGGCAACGGCTGACCCATCTTCATGTCCATCGAGTAATATTGGCGGTATGCTGGCTTTGGCGCAAGAGGCATTTTCCGGAAGCGGAGATCCGGATTATTCACGGTCTGATTCACTATGGGTAACCGTGCTCCTGGCGAGCGGTCCGGCGAACGCCAGCACCCCCAGCGAAGCTGATGAAGACGATTATCCCTACGGATACTGCCCGCAAAATACCTGGTTATTCTTCCTCATGCCGGACCCGAAACCGAAACTATGCCGCGATGCCTACCCCGATCCTGACAATGGAAGAACCGCATCCGACCCGCTGGTGACTTATACAAATCCCATAAGCGGTGAAGAGATGGACATTTCCGAATACGATGCGGTAGATTACGCCCGCGACATGGCAGACAACCTCGCCGCCATGAAAAGCGGAAACGGCGTTACAATCTATACGATCGGTCTGGGCGAAAATGTGCAGACTTTGGTTGCGAACGGAGACACGTCGCAGGGAGAAGCGGAATTTCTCCTCCAATACATCGCCCGGGATGCCGGCGATTCTCTAAATTCTGAAATCAACCACGGCGAATATTTTTTTGCGCCAAACAACGTCACCCTTCGCAACATCTTCGAGATCATCGCGCAGAACATTGCCACAAAAATCTCCGAATAATGGTCGCTTAATTTGTTGAATTTATGGAGTTATTCTCATGATCCGAGCAGGCTTACATAAAAAAATACCGCGCCCGAAAAGGGCGCAAGCCATGGTGGAGTTCGCTCTGATCATTCCCATTCTTTTGCTGGTCCTGGTGGGTTTGATCGAATTTGGGCGTTTGTTCTATGCCTGGCTGATCATCGAAAATTCGACGCGCTTCGGCATCCGTTTTGCCACGGCGGGTTCCTACAACCTTGCCCACTGTCCGGATGACACCCCCTGCGCAGAGGATAACAAAGCCGCAGAAATTAAAGAAGCGCGTCTGCCTTCCATCATAGACGAAACCTTGCGAGTCATTTTGGGTTTTCGGACCGATCAAAGCGCGGCTCAAACGGCTCACGAATATCTCAACATCACCGTATGCGCTGGACCCGAGGATGACTCGGTAAGCGACCCGATCGGCTTGTACTTTACCCGCCCGCAAATGGGAAGTTTGACCAAATACGCTCAATGCACGGAACTTGGCGGCGGAGCGAATGGAAGCGCGGGTGACCCCGGCGACCTGGTCGTCGTCGCCGCGGACTACAACTTTACCTTCATCGTCCTGCCCCTGTTCGGAATCCAGCCCGATATGGTCCACCTCGCATCGTATCGTGTGGGACGGAATGAAACCTTTGAAACCGCTCAGATCGTAAACTTCCCCCCGCCCAACCCGGGCGGCAGCGGCGGCGGATTCGTGTATTACTCGCCGACAGCAACAATGACGCCGTCACACACTCCTACCAACACATTTACGCCAACAAATACGCCAACGAGTACCCCATCCCGTACGCCGACCATTACCCGTACTCCAACCATCACACGCACACCCACCATAACGCGCACTCCCAGCCATACGCCCACGCCGACGAACACGCCGCTTCCCTCCTGCAGCTTGATCCTGATCGACCGCACACGCTTCAATGGGGATAGCTTCGAGGCGCGCGTCCGAAATGATAACGTGGCAACCGCTTATCTGATCAGTTCGACACTCACCTGGGTGCCTTCGCCACTCGGCGGCGGAAAGTACATGGACAGAACGATATTCGACGGTGACGAGTACTATAACCCAAGCGGCACCAGCGGAGCGGGAATCACCCAATCGCCGCAGAATACTAGCGCGCCTTCCGGGACATTGCCCTTGAGCGGCAACGGCACCCGAGCCACCTGGGATGCGGATTCCAACAGTTCGACCTGGGCTGGTGCATGGACGGTCAGCCTGACCTTCGATTTCCCCAGTTGGGGAACCTGTACGGTTACCAGCAGCATCAATAACTACACCCCGACCCCGACCAATACGTTTACCCCAACGCGCACACCGACGATCACGCGCACGCCGACCATCACGCGCACACCGACGATCACGCGCACGCCAACCATCACCTTCACGCCGACCATCACCTTCACGCCATCGAGAACGCCGACGCGCACCGTATCGCCGACGCCATCCAACACGCCGACGCGCACCCTCTCACCGACGCCTTCCAACACGCCAACGCGCACACCGACACGGACGCCGACGCTCTCACCAACACCGACGGTCGTCACCCCGACGCCGACGAGGACCCCAACGCCTACCTTTACACCGATCTGCACAGACTGCTAAACGTCTTTCGAGAGAAAATAAAAAAAACAACCGCCATCGTAAAGTTGGCGGTTGTTTTTACGGTATAATTCCAGCCTCGAACAAGAAAGGAGCGAAATTAGTCACCTTAAACAAAGGGAAAGACAGCGCATGGACCCCGCAACTCGCGGGGTTGACGAGGATGAAGGTTCTCCATTGCGAAATGGAGTTAACCAAATTGCAGGTCTCGATACGGGCTTTTACCCAACACGACCCGCATTTTGGAAAAATCGAGAGATCAGCGGAAGCCTTCCGGGTCCGCCACGACCCGCCCATCTTTCCCTCCAGATGAAACCCTGAGGATAAACCCTGCGGGCAACCGCGGTACAAAACCCAGGGCGCGGCAAAAATTCAAGACTGCGAAACCGGCATATCGTCCAATGAATGAAGCGCCGGTTCGTCGGTCCACAAAATATCAAAATTGGAGGATCCCCTACCATGTGTGGAATCGTAGGTTATATCGGTCCGCGTGAAGCGACACCGATCATTTTAAACGGCTTGAAACGGCTCGAGTACCGCGGCTATGACTCTGCAGGCATCGCCGTGATCAATGACAATCAGATCGACATCCGCAGGGATGCGGGTAAATTACAGCAACTTGTGGACCTGGTAGGCAAATCGCCGCTCAATGGCGCCCCGGGAATCGGTCATACCCGCTGGGCGACTCACGGCGCCCCCTCCGCCCGGAACGCGCATCCGCATATCAGCAACAGCGGCAGGATGGTCGTGGTGCATAACGGCATCGTGGAAAACTTTCTGGAGCTAAAGGACGACCTCGGCTCCGAGGGCGTGACCTTTCATTCGGAAACCGACACAGAAACGATCGTTCATCTCGCCGATTATCACAGGTCGGCCGGTTATTCGTTCGAGGAGGCGGCGAGGCGCACGTTCAAGCAAATCGAGGGCGCAAATGTGATCCTGCTGCTTTCAACAGACGAGCCGGACAAGATCATCGCCGCCCGCATCGGAAACGCGGGGGGCGTCGTGGTAGGCTTGGGCGAAGCCGAGAATTTTCTCGCCTCAGACATACCCGCCATTTTGGAGCACACCCGGCGCATGATCTTTCTCGAGTCGCGCCAGATGGTGGTGGTGACCAAAGACAGCGTGCGGATCGAAACACTCGACGGAGAGGAAGTCAAGCCGGAGGTCCACACGATTGCGTTCGACGCCGTCTCGGCAGAGAAAGGCGAGTACCGCCATTTCATGCAGAAGGAAATCCATGAACAGGTGCGCGCGTTGACCGATACCCTCGCCGGACGGGTGGATTTCAAAGAGGGGCGCATCCGCCTGCCGGAACTGAACCTGACGCCGGAACTTGCCAAGCGCATCCAGCGGATTTACATCACCGCCTGCGGCACAGCCGCCTACGCAGGCATGGTTGGAAAATATCTGATCGAGAAGATCGCCCGCGTCCCTGTGGAAGTGGTGATCGGCTCGGAGTTTCGATACAGCGATCCCATCATCGACGAGAACACGGTCGTGCTCGCCATTTCGCAATCCGGCGAGACGGCTGACACCCTTGCCGCCATGGAGGAGGGACGCCGCAAAGGCGGCATCATCTGGAGCATCGTCAATGCCATCGGCTCGCAAGCCATGCGCATTGCCGACGGTTACATTTCGATGCAGACCGGACCGGAGATCGGCGTGGCATCCACCA
Source organism: Candidatus Villigracilaceae bacterium (assembly GCA_026645935.1). GTDB lineage: Bacteria > Chloroflexota > Anaerolineae > Anaerolineales > Villigracilaceae > Villigracilis. The sequence goes on from JAPKMP010000007.1 coordinate 52,493, forward strand.
AGGCGTTCACGGCTCCGCTGGTCGACCAGTACATGCTTGCCATCCTGCTCGCAGACATGCGCGGGATGCTCGAAGAGAAAACGCGCAAGGACCTTGTCGCGGACCTGCGCCTCGTCCCCGACCTCGTCGGGCGTGCGCTCGACACCGAGCCCGAGATCGAAAAAGTGGCCATGGCGCTCAAAGATATAAAAGGCTGCCTGTACCTGGGCAGGGGTATCAACATGCCAATCGCCTATGAAGGCGCGTTGAAGCTAAAGGAGATCTCGTACATCCATGCCGAGGGTTACCCTGCCGGTGAGATGAAGCACGGTCCGATCGCCCTGATCGACGAGGAAATGCCCGTACTTTGCATCGCGCCGAAGGATCCCTGGCACGAAAAGATGATCTCGCAAATTCAACAGGCGAAAGCGCGCGGCGGCATGGTCGTGGCGGTCGCAACCGAAGGCGACGAGCTTGTAAAAAGCATGGCAGACCATGTGCTTTGGATTCCCGACGCGCCCTGGATGCTCTCGCCCGTGGCGACCGTGCTCCCGCTGCAGATGCTTGCCTATCACATCGCCGCCATCCGCGGTTTGGATGTGGACCAACCGAGAAATCTGGCAAAAAGTGTGACCGTGGAATAAAAAAAAGACAGCCGCCTTTCGGGCGGCTGTCGTCTAATAATCGTTCTTATTCACCCATCGAGACAGCCATCACATCGTAATACGTTCCGGCTCCAAACCCATCGAACAGGACATGATCGCCCAGGTTGAGCTTCGGCAGGTTGCGCAGAAAGGCGATGATATTCGAAGCGGCGCTGACGTTGCCAAAATCGCTCAACAGCCAGGGCATGGGGAATTCGATTCCCAATTTGGAGAGATGCTTGGCTTTGAGGGCATTGATCTTGTAATTGGCATGATGGACGATCCCCATCGAGATGGATTTGCCGGAATTGCCCATGCGCTCCATCAGCGATCGATACTCCCGGTAGACATCCTCCACCACCTGCACGCCCGTGCGGACGAACAACTTCACCATGCCCATCAGGCCAGCCATTTCCACCGCCTCGCCGTTTTTGGGCTCGTTCATAAGCCCAGCCACGCGGATCCCATTCTCCGAGTCGCGGGTAACGTCCAATAACGAGGCGTCCGCTTTCAAACCGGGATGCGGGTATTCCATTTTTACAGCCAGCAATCCCTCTTCATCATACGTTTCATAGCTTTTGCCGGCGAGGAAACGCATCGTCCTGCCGGGAATGACGCCGATCGCCCCCATGCCGTTGCCGAACAATTGCAGTGCGTTCTTATCGGTTGTGTTACAGGTAATCCGGCTCAACCCCTCGATTCCCCCAACAAGCACCTTTTTTCCGCGCAGGTGGTCCGCAATGTTTAACTGCCCGGCTTGGGAAAGATTCGGGTTCAGCGCCAGGTGCAGGGCGCCCATCGAGCCGTCGCATGCTTTATGGACGGAGACTTTGAGCGCATCCTCCGGAATCCCAGCCATTTTGCTAATCTGCCGGATGTAATCCAATGAAATCGGACCGGTCATCCCGATCAAGACACCTTCGATCTCAGACGCTTTCCATCCGCAGACTTCCAGGGTTTTTTTCAGCAAGCGCGAACCAACTTCCAGTTCCAGTTGAAGGCTTTCCGCTTTGGTCAACTTCGGTACATGCTGCCGATAATTGAAGCCAAGTTCAGCCAGATTCAAAATATCATCCGCTTCGAACGAACTGCCATTCCGCTGCGCGAGAAAGGACGGGAGGGACTCATTGTTGTAGCTTTCGCCCCAGGAGCCATATGCGCCTCCGATCCCAAGCCGGGAGCTGTACACACCCTCCATGCCGACCGGCACGCCGGGACCGACCTGAATCACTGATTTTTCAACATTCGGGCGCTCATAAAACGATGAGGCAACGGGATTGTCAGACATATGTTTGCTCCTTTTGAGAATAAAACCCCAAAAAGGCGAAATGGCTTCCCCGAAGCGGCAACCAGCGGGTAGAATAGCGCGCAATACGTTTTTGGAGATTTTTATGCGACCTGATTGGGATTCCTATTTCTTGAAGATCGCCCATGCGGTGTCGGAGCGAAGCACCTGTGACCGCGCTTTTGTGGGCTGTGTTCTGGTCCGGGAAAAAAGAATCCTGACCACCGGATTCAACGGCTCGCCTGCCGGGCAGGGTCATTGCGATGAAATCGGCCATCTCATGGTGGACGGGCATTGCGTCCGGACGATCCACGCGGAGACCAACGCCATCATCCAGGCAGCCCTGCACGGGGTATCCACAAAAGGCGCAACCTGTTACGTCACGCACCTTCCCTGTATCAATTGCACCAAGGCGCTGATCAACGCGGGAATCACCCGTATCGTTTACAGTGTTTCCTACCGCTCGGATGAGAACGCTGAAAATTTCCTCAGGAACGCAAATATCGAAGTGATGCAAAAACAAATCACCCCGGCTCCATAGCGCACCGCCCGATCGCTTCATTGGATTTGACATCAATCCAACAATTCGTGCGACAGGATCAATTTCAAAAAAGATGTCTCGCAATGGAAAATCCGCCCGCGCCTCCCTGCCGGGAAATCACCCGAAAGGTCCTCGCCGAAGATGAATTCGGATTCGCCAACGTATAAAAAATATGTGGGTCCTGTCTTCGAATATTCCTCATCCCAGGAAATCTCCCCCTCGGCAACCTTCAACCCGGACTCTTCCAATTGAGCCGCCCGGCGGTTGGCGAGGTAGATGGAAATACCGAATATCCCTAAAACGATGGGGGGAATCGAACACATGACCCAAAGGTTCAGCGGATCCGAAAGGAAGGCTTTTCGGGCGCTTTCGTTCGAGAAAGTCATGCCGAAGAAGATGCCCAATCCCAACAACAAGAAAAATATGACGAGCGGCAATCCGCTCCGTTGCGACCGGCGGATTCCATCTGCCATGCCACCGATGAATTCCGTCTGGCTGGGTGTAATGAACCCACGCTGGTTGGACGCCAGGTCCTCCGGTGTAAATTCGTAAAACGTTAATTTCATCTGGCTCATTTTGTCTGGAAAAAATAAGGACAAGCCGTTTTTATAGCCGGTTCAAGTTTCTTTGCCTTCACGACACTTCGCCCGAGCGCCTGTTCCAGCAGGGTTTCGTCGATTCTACAGATTTCCGGGTGGCCGGCAATCACCCTTGCGTACGGGCAGCGGCCGAAGACGATGCGCGGCCCGCCTGCGCCGGCCTCCCAGTGGGCTTGATAGTTCATTTCATTCAACTTTTCGATGAGCAGCGCCAGTCGCTTGTTCATCGGTTGATTTGCAAACCCGCTTTCGTCCAATATGATGCGTGCCACAGCCTTCATATCCAGTTTTGAGTTTGCCGCTCCCAATATCGCATGAGTTAATGCGGGAAGGTTATCTCCCAGCATGGATTGTGCCAGCGAATATATCTTTTCCGGTCTACCCCTGCCATCGCGATTTTTAACGCTGGTCAATTCCAACCTCCCATCCGAACAGAGCACCGATAAATGATGCCTCACGTTGGGCGGAGAGAGTTTCAACGCGCGCGCGATCTCCCGTGATGAAGCGGAACGGTTTTTCTTTAGATGCGCAAGGATTCTTTGACGGGATGTGGACATGGAGAAAATTCAATGCAACAGGGTAGGTAGATTCGCCAGATAGGGGATCAGGTTCCAGTCTGGAGTGAGGCGGGCTCGTCGTGGTTGATTTGGAGAGTGTCACCCGGCTGAGGTGATTATACTCATAAATCAGTTTTTGCAAATATATATTTACATAATTCGATTGACGGTTTACCAACCCGTGCTTATAATCCCGGGGATTGTGATGGAAAACACCACGATGAAAAAGACCCTCTACTTATCCCTGGCAATTCTCGGTTTCATCCTCCCATATTATTTCATCTTCAAATTTTATACAGCAAACGAAATGACCACCCTGGCGGCGCTGGCGCAAGTGTTGGCGCAGGATTGGGCGGCGCTCCTCGCGGCAGACCTGACGATCTCCGTTCTCGCGGCGTGGATGTTCTATTATTCGGAATCCAAACGCCTGAACATGAAGAATTGGTGGCTGTATCCGTTGGTGACGCTGATGGTTGGGCTTTCCTTTTCGCTTCCCTTGTTCCTTTATTTCCGCGAACGTCATATAAATTCATGAGTATGAATTGGGAGGCCACCTACGCCATTGCAATGGAACTTCACAGAACCCATAAAGACGTGAACATCGAGGAAGTTACCCTGAAAAAAATCTACGAATGGACGCTGGAACTTTCGGAATTCGAGGATGATCCCGCGCTCGCGAACGACGACATCCTTTACGCAATCTACCAAGACTGGTACGAGGAGCACATTCATGGAAGAAAATAAGTACGAAGGCTTGAACCTGCCGAACTACAACATCCCCGAAGACATCCAAAACGTGGTATCGGTTACCACGCTCGACCGGCTCTACAACTGGGGACGCCGCTGGTCGGTCTGGCCCCTGATGTTCGGCCTGGCGTGCTGCGCCATCGAGATGATCGCCGCGCAAGCCGCCCGTTACGATATGGCGCGTTTCGGCATGGAGGTCATGCGCCCCACCCCGCGCCAGGCGGATATGATGCTCGTCTCGGGCACCGTGACGAAAAAGATGCTGCCCGCCCTCATCCGCCTGTACAACCAGATGCCCGAACCCAAGTATGTTGTGGCAATGGGCGCCTGCGCCTCGAGCGGAGGTCCGTTCAAGGAGGGGTACAACGTGGTGGCCGGCATCGATAAGTTCCTGCCCGTCGATGTCTATATCCCCGGTTGCCCACCCACTCCGCAGGCATTGATCGCGGGGCTGATCAAACTCCAGGAAAAGATCGACAAACAATCCATCAGGAAGGTACGCTGGTATCAAAAAGGCAAGGCGGATCCGAACTATGTGCCGATGCCCATCCTCGGACCCGACCTGATCGATGTTCGCCGCAATGCCGAATACAAGGAAGCCGCCGCCAGGAAGGAAGGTGCCGCATGACCGCCCCCGCCTCAACCCAGATCCTTGACCTTGCCGCTCGATTCCCAGACGTCGTCTCCACCGATGCCCGACCCGGCTTTTCCGGCTTTATCGTCAAAAAGGAAAATCTCGTCGAAGTCGCCACCGCACTGCGCGACGAATTCGGCTATGACCTGCTCTCCACCGTCACCGGCGTGGACTACCCCGCCGAGAACAAGATGGAAGTTGTCTACCACGCCTTTCGCACAATAGGCGGACCGGGCATCGTTTTCAAAACCCAAGCGGACCGCGTCGAACCGATCGAAGTGCCCTCGCTCATCAACGTGTGGCACGGCGCGGACTTCCAGGAACGCGAAACCTGGGACTTGATGGGCATCAAGTTCACGGGCCACCCGGACCTGCGCCGCATTTTGATGTGGGAAGGCTTCGAAGGCCACCCCCTCCGCAAAGATTGGAAAGAGGCTTTCTTCGAGGAGGAAACAAAGCCGTTCAAGAGCCGCTGGCCCGAGGGCAATCACCTCTACGCTGAATTCCGGAATCCGTACCGCGATAATTTGAACTTTCCATCCGGTTTTGACCCAGAACAATACCAGCCGCAGACCGAGGATCAACTCTATTTCTCCCTCGAGCGGTCCAGCATCAAGCCGAAGGATGCCGACCTGAAGACAGATTCCATCGTGGTGAACATGGGTCCGCACCATCCCTCCACACACGGCGTTTTGCGCGTGGCAGTGGAATTGGATGGCGAAACCGTCACCAGCCTCAAGCCTGTCATGGGCTACCTGCACCGAAATCACGACAAGATCGGCGAGCGCAACACCTACCTCCAGATCATGCCGTACACCGACCGTCTCGATTACTTCAACTCGATGGCGAACAACTTCGGTTACGCGATCACGGTCGAAAAACTGATGAAGATACCTGTCGCTGAGCGTGCGGAATACATCCGCGTCATCATGGCGGAATTAACCCGCGTGCAAAACCACCTGATCTTCATCGGGATGCTGCTCAACGATCTGGGCACGTTATATACCCCCGCCCTGTACGCCTTCGAAGAACGCGAATTGATCCTCGATATCTTCGAAGCCGTCGCAGGCGCGCGCATGATGTGCAATTACTTCCGCTTTGGCGGCGTCGTGCGCGACATCCCCGACGATGTGATGCAGAAGATCAAGGATCTGGTCCATGACCGGCTCCCCGCGAAGACCGACGAAATGGAACGCTTCCTCAACGAGAACGAAGTGCTGATGGCCCGCCTGAAGGGCATGCATGTCCTCAACGCCGAGGAAGCGGTCAGAAATTCCGTCACCGGTCCCTGTTTGCGCGCCGCGGGAGTGCCGTACGACCTTCGCCGCGCCGACCCGTACTCGGTCTACGACCGTTTCGACTTCGATGTGGCGGTGCGTTATAACGGCGACATGTACGATAACTATCTGATCCGCTTCGACGAAATCCGACAGTCGCTCAGGATTTTGGAGCAGGCGATCAAACAAATCCCGCAGGGACCGATCAATTCGCAGAAACCGCAGTACCAGGTCCGGGTCCCGGCAGGTGAGGCGTATGGACGGGTCGAATCTCCGAAGGGCGAACTCGGTTACTATGTCGTCTCCAACGGCAAGCCGAATCCCTACCGCTATCATGTGCGGGCGCCTTCGTTCATCAACCTGACCGCGCTCGAAACAATGTGCAAAGGCAACAAGATCGCCGACTTCGTCGCCCTGCTTGCGATGCTCGACATCGTCATGGGTGAAGTGGATCGATAGGAGAGATCATGTACGGAAAAGGCATACTGAAAGGTCTGAGCGTCACCTTAAAACGCTTCAGCGAAACCTACCTCGACGATATCGTGTGGTGGCTGCGCGGAAAAAAACGCTATTACACGCCCGAAGGCGTGGCGCATCGTTCATCGAAAAATACACGCGGCATATTTACAGTCCAATATCCGGAAGAGCAGTTGATCACGCCGGAGGAATTCCGCTACGTGCCCTTCCTGGTCTACGACGAAGGCGCCGACGGGAAGCGTGAACACCGCTGTACTTCGTGCGGAATTTGCGCAAAGGTTTGTCCGCCGCAGTGCATTTGGATCGTGCGCACCAACGACCCGAACACCGGCAAACCCGTGCCCGAGCCCAAAGAGTTTTATATCGACATGGATATATGCATGAACTGCGGCTTCTGCGCAGAATACTGCCCCTTCGATGCGATCATCATGGATCACAATTTCGACATCGCCTCGTACGATCGCAACGTATACAACCTCGAAAAACTTTCGAAGCCCGCATCCTATTACCGACAGATCCGGCCGCTGAATTACCAGAAGAACGAAGACGAGCGGAAGGCAAAGGAAGCAGCGAAAGCCGCAAAAGCGGATGCATCGGCTTCCGCGGCAGCGCCTGCGACTTAATGTCATTGCGGAAGCAAAGGACATGGCTTTCCCCGCTGCGACATATCATCTTTAGGAATTTAAATGACCCCAACCAAAGAAGCTGTACTAAAAGCCCTCGGCACGGTTCAAGAGCCGGACCTCGGGCAGGACCTCGTAACCCTGAACATGATCCGCAACCTGGACATCCAGGGCGACAGGGTTTCCTTCACCGTGATGCTGACAACACCCGCCTGCCCCCTGCGCGGAAAGATCGAAGCGGATTGCCGGGCAGCGCTGAAAAGCGTCGAAGGCGTGAAAAATGTCGATATAAAAATGGATTCAGACGTTCCCAACGACGGGCGCATGCGCGGTCTGGTCAACATGCCCATTCGTAATGCGATTGCAGTCGGATCGGGCAAGGGTGGTGTCGGGAAATCCACAGTCTCGGTCAATGTTGCAGTAGCGCTGGCGAAGGCAGGCGCGCGCGTCGGTCTCATGGACGCAGATATTTACGGGCCCAACACACCCACGATGCTCGGCGTGGAAAAACTCCCCCCGCCGAATGGGCAGCGTATCATCCCCGCCGAGGCGTACGGATTGAAAATGGTCTCGATGGGATTGCTCGTCAAGCCGGGACAGCCCCTCATATGGCGCGGTCCGATGCTCAACTCAGCCATCCGCCAATTCCTGGGCGATGTGGAATGGGGTGAACTCGATTACCTGATCGTTGACCTGCCCCCCGGCACCGGTGATGCGGCTCTATCCCTCGCGCAGGCGTTACCCCTCAGCGGCGCGATCATCGTCACTCTGCCGCAAATGGTCTCCCTCGAAGATGCCGGGCGCGGATTAAACATGTTCAAAACCCTTGAAGTGCCCATTCTCGGCGTTATCGAGAACATGTCCTGGCTGGAAATGCCCGACGGCTCGAAGATGGATCTCTTCGGATCGGGCGGCGGCGAAAAGCTTGCAATGGAAACCGGAACCCCCTTTCTCGGCCAGGTTCCAATCGACCAGAACGTTCGAATCGGCGGCGACAGCGGGAAACCCATCGTGGAGAGTCATCCTGATTCAGTCGTCGCGAGGTCATTTACGGACATTGCCATGAAGATCGCGCAGAAGGTTTCGGTGGCTGCCCTTGGGGCGAACAACAGCCTGCCGATCAATATTGTCGAGTAGCATAAACCCTTTGTCAGTGGAGGCTGCAAAACAGGAACGGTTGCAAACCCGGTCCTGTTTTTGTTTCTCCGCATCCAGGTCCGGACCTTAAACGATAAAAGGCAACTTTATGACATTCGGGACTTGGTATCCACCACCAGAAGGCGTATAGTAATTTCAAAAATATTATTTCCGCGTTCCAGAAGGAGAGCAGCACCATGCAGATTTTTTTTCGAGCCATTCTTGTCACCCTGGGTTTTGCTTTGGTCTTCATGACCTGGACCGCCTATTCTCTTGAAAGGTCGCTTGAAAAATTTTTCATGCCCCAGATCGGGCTTGAATTCGCCCGGACTCCGGAGGAGATGGAGGAGCAACTCGAAAATCTGAAAACAGGCAAAGAGAGGGTGGAAGGCGTGCAGGTGCAGAGGAACATCTTGATGGAAAGGCTGAACAAAGACCTTTGGGGCGATTCGCTTGCATTCATACCGATCTACACAGTCCTGTTCTTCGCTCTCGCAAATCATCTCCGCCAGTCGCCTGCGACTGACGGGTCCCGATACTTTTACTTAATCCTGGCGTGCATCGCCATCGCCGCTGTTTCGGATTGGATCGAGAATTACTTCATCTGGAAATCCCTGCAACCGGACGCGTCAATAGCCTACCTCGATATAAAATTCTACGCCTGCTTTGCCAAGTGGGTCATGATCGGAGCGGCGGTTTTCTTCACATCGATGGGATTCCTCCAATTGGAGAAATTTGGTATTGCTATCCCCGGTTTCATCAATGCCGCCATTCTGGTGATCGGCGTGATTCTCAATCCCTTACTGGTTCAGGCAGGGTTTGGAATGCTGGGAATCCTGCTTCTCATCACTGCAATATTCCTATAGGCGCGCCGGAAGCCTCATCGAAAAGGGAGTCCAGCGGGACAAACCCGTTCGACATGCCCCGTAATTCCCCGCATGGTACCAATGTCAAATTGATGGAATGAGCGGTACGTTGTAAACTTCATGGAAGAGGAAAACATAATGAGAATAAAACTTGTTCCCGCCCTTATCCTAATTGTCGCGCTCGTAGCTGCATGTAACCTGCCCTCCGGCGCGCCCCAACCTGAAAACGATTTCGACATGGTCTCGACCTATGCCGCGCAGACCGTCGAAGCGTCATTAAACCAGAGTCAACCTACAGCCACATCCGCGACTGAGAGCCAGCCGACAAGCCAGCCAGGACCGGGAAGCGTCCAACCGACCGTCACCTCCCAGCCTCAACAGGCGGGTCAGCCTACCGCCACGTCCCTTCCGTGCAACCGCGCGTCGTTTGTGGAAGATGTGACCATCCCGGATAATACCAACATCACGGTTGGAAAAGCCTTCACAAAAACCTGGAGACTTAAGAACGTCGGCTCATGCACCTGGACCTCCGGCTATCAACTCATTTTCGACTCCGGCGACCAGATGGGAGGTCCCGCCTCGCAGCAATTGACAAACGGCACAGTGCTGCCGGGACAGACCATCGATGTTTCCGTGAACCTCGTCGCACCGAACTCCCCCGGGACATACAAAGGCAACTGGAAATTGAAGGATTCAGGCGGCGCAATCTTTGCCCTTTCAACCGGACCGTTCTGGGTCCAGGTCAAAGCCGCTGCCGCGCCGGATTGGCCCACGCTCAAAAAGGGCGACAGCGGCAATGAAGTCTACGCCATTCAATATCTTCTGCTCCATCACGGGCAAACTCCCGCGGCTGACGGCATTTTCGGAAACGAGACCCAATCTGAAGTGGAAGATTTCCAGACCTTGAAGAATCTCAAAGAGGACGGCATCGTCGGCCCCGAATCCTGGCAGGCGTTGATCGTCACGGTCAAGCAGGGAGATACAGGTCCCGCCGTGCGTGCCGTTCAACAACTCCTGAGAGGCAAATTTGGGTTCAACAACGTCACGGTGGACGGAATCTTCGGTCCCATCACCGCCCAAGCCGTAAAGGATTTTCAAGCCTCCAAAAACATCGCCTCCGACGGCATCGTCGGACCGAACACCTGGCAGAAACTCATCAATAATTGACAGGTTGTTCTCCGCGTTCTTCCGCGCCCTATCTACCCTTAAAAACGAACCCACCCCGGAACGTTCGTTCCGGGGTGGGTCATATTTTTCACCGTCGCTATCGCAGAATTACCCACAGCGCATGAATGACGCCGGGGAAGCCGCCAAGGAAGGTCAACACGAGATTGATCCAAAAATCATTATCGATCGTGTTCTTCTTCAAATACACAGCCAGCGGCGGGATGAGAAGCGCGACGATCACTTGTAAAACCTTGTTATCCATATTTGTTCTCCTTTGAAATGAACTTGAAACGACGAATTCAAAGGTATGAACACCGGAGGAGGCTGATTCGTTGCGGGGGCTGAAGCGGGATTCGAAGCATCCAGGATCATCTGAGAATGAATTTGTCCTGGTTTTCATCATAGGCAAGGATCAACACCCTGCCTTTTTCAAAACTCACATCACCGGAAAATAACCGCCGATAATCGCTCGAATCATCCTTCAGCCAAATCTCCACATGATGCGTTCCCGGTTCGATCTCCAAAAATTCCAGCGCAGAGATGCGCCCATTGCCGCTGATGCCCGAAGGCTCATAGGTATCGTCCAAGATCGTATTTCCGTCCACCATCACCCGCACACTGACGGGAAAATGAACGCCGCCGAAAATCTTCACGGGGTCTGCGCCTTCCGGCAGAGTCACGCCTTCAGGAATTGTCGCAGCCTCGATCCTGCCTCTTGCGTCGACCGCGATCCGCATCGCGCTTCCATCCGCCGCTTTCATCCCTGCCCGAACATCGAGGGGCAGCGCCAGCGCAAACAGAACAAGCAACAACACGGTCCCGACAAGTCCGCCCACAAGGGAGGGAATCAATTTATTCCGTTCCTTCACCGGGGGCAGGGTCGACTTTCCGTTCCCGTTTTCCGACCCGTTCTTATGAAATTCGGTCAAAAAGGTTTCCACCGCCCACACATCGCCAGGAGTTGTCTCGAGCCAATGCAAACCCCTGGTCGTCAATGCGGGGCGCAAATGCAGGCGATTAAGAATCCAATGCGCATCCTCCCGGTTTGGAGAGTCGTCGTAAGGCTGCGAGAGGATGACAACGCTGCGCGCGCCTTCCTGCTGAAGCGATTTGATCCATTCGATATTGACCGCACCCGCAGACGGCAACACCGCCGTGACTACGCGCGCCGCCTCCCCCTCCCCCCAACTTGACACTGCGACATGATCGTGGTCCCTCCTGATATTGAGACGGGCAGGCAATCCGCCCAGCGCTTCATCGCGTTGACTTGCAAACAACACCGTGACGGGATTCCCCGCCTGCCGTTCTCGATGCAAGGCTCCACGCACCGCGCCGAAAGTCTGTTCACTGTTATAACCTCCCTGCAGGTCTATCGCATCCGTCGGACAAGCCCCCGCACAGATGCCGCACCCCGTACATTGCGCAGTGTTTATGACAGCAAGTTTGTTATAGATCGTGTCATCGTTCCGCGTCACCATGCGGATGGCATCGTACGGACATTCGGCATAACAAATATTGCATCCCGTGCATTTCGGGTCATTGACCACTGCGGGACCCAGATCTTTTCCACGCGCCAGCCAGGGCAGGAGGAATAAACTCCCGCCAAGCAGGACTGCCAGTCCCCAAAAGATCAAATTGCCCCATTGATCGATCAACGGAAGGAATCCGAGGTAATAGGCATCCATCGGCACTGACTCGACAAGCGTCGAAAGGTCCGCTTCCGCAAACATTTCCACAGGCTTGATGAGGGAAAGGATCACCAACCCGACGACCGCCTGAACGCTCACCCAGCGGGGCGACCACCAGCGGGCGCGTGAAAGCTTAAGACCGTGAATGTAAATACCCAGAAAACCGATCAACGGCAGGAAGACATGCAGGAAGATGATGATGACGAAATTCGAGAACGTGCGTGATTCGATATCCGCGGCGACGTAGGTCAGGCCTGAAGTACCGGCAAGCGTTTGCATCATGTATTCGGTCATCCACTGCGCCCGCTGATCCCAGACAAGCCAGTAACCGAACGTCCCCGTCAACCACGTCCCTGCCAGCATGATCCAGCCGCTCGTCCATGCCAGCCAGCGCTGACCCCAATATTTATCGCTGAACAGCATCTTCAAAAGATGAAGTACGATGAGCAAGATCATCGCATCGCTGGCATAACGGTGAACACTGCGCATGAGTGAGCCAAACCAGGTCGAATCGATCCTTTCGACGGTGGCATGGGCGACATCCAGCCCGGGACGATAGAGTACCGTCAGGTACACACCCGTGGCGATCAACACAAGAAGCATGAAGATGGTCAATGTGCCGAGATGATAAAGGGGATTGAAATCCGATTTGGCGAATCGGTTGATCGATCCTTCGATTTTTGTCCACAGTTTTTCAAGGGAACGGAGGATTTTACGGTCTGCATAAGGGTTCGGAAGTGTCATTAATTGAATTCCAGATTTGATGTTTGTATTGAGTTTGCCCGGTCATGCCGTGGCGGCTTTGTGCGAGCACCGCCTTAATCGAGCTTCGGGTCATTGCCATCCAACAATGGATAATTGTTCATCTTCATCGCATTGCTGGTGACGAAAATGCTGCTTGCCACCATTGCAAACGCGGAAAAGACGGGCTGCAACAAGCCCGCCATCGCCAGCGCAACGCCCACCAGGTTATAGACCACCGCCCAACCGAGGTTTTGCCGCACGCGCTTCATCGACTCGCGGGAAAGATCGATCAACCATGGGACCATTTTCAGATCATCTCGCATCAAAACAATGTCCGCTGCGGTTCGAGCGACGTCCGTGCCGTGGTTCATGGCGAGTCCCACGGTCGCTGCGGCAAGCGCGGGACCATCGTTGATCCCGTCGCCGACCATGGCGGCATTTTGCGAAAGCCGTTTCATCTTTTCGTCCGGCATCAGCGCGGCTTGCACAGGAACACCAAGCGTTCTTTGCCAGCGTTCGCCCGCGCTGGATTCGTCCCCGGTCAACACGCCGAGTTCCAGTCCGCGCGACTGCAATTGAGTCATAACCTCTTTCGCTTCCGCGCGGATTGTCTCTCCAAGCCCCACCACCCCGACAACCTGCCCATCCCACCCGGCATAGACGACGACCAAACCCGCTCCCCTCCACGTCTCAGCCTGCTTGCTCATTTCCTCAGGCATGGTCAACCCCTCGGCAGACATAAGACGAGCAGAGCCAATGTAAACAGGAGATTGGAGGCTGGGGATTAGAGACCGGGCATTGGTAATCGGCAATCGACCGACAACGCCGAGCGCGGGGATGGATTTGAAGGATTCTGGTTTTATCAAATCAATCCCCTGTGATTTGGCATATTCCACGATCGCCTTCGCCAAGGGATGTTCCGATTCGTTCTCAACCGAAGCAACGATTTGCAATATCTTTGCTGAATTTGAGAATACACCTTGAACTTTCATCGGCAATTGACTGAGTGTGCCGGTCTTATCAAAGAATACTTTTTCGACCTTTGCCAATCTTTCCAACGAGGCAGTGCTCCGCAGGATGGCGCCAGATTCAGCGGCGCGTTCAAGCGACAGCCAAAGCGTGAGCGGAGTTGCCAACCCGAGAGCGCATGGGCAGGCAATCAGCAATACGGACAGCGCAACGAGCAGTCCCTGCTCGAAGCCAGAGATGGCATTCCAAATGAGGAAGGCAATCGTGGCGAGTGTAAGCGCGATGGGAGTCATCCAAGCGGAAAGTTTATCAACCAGGCCTTCGAGCGGCGAGCGCGCCCAAAGCGCTTCGTGCAGCAAACGCCCAATCTGCCCAGCCATTGTGGATTCGCCGACAGCGGTTGCAATGACTTCGAAACTGCCATCGAGGTTGATCGTGCCTGCTTTGACGGAGTCGCCTTCGCGGTGTGAGGCAGGCCTGGGTTCACCGGTGAGGAGCGATTCGTCCACATCCCCTTCTCCAGAGGCGATCAAACCGTCGACGGGGAACCGGGCTCCGGGGCGGACACGGAGGCGCATGCCTGGTTTGAGGTCAGATACGCTCACTTCTTTATCCGCTTCGTTGGTGACGACAGTGGCTGTATCCGGAATCTGCTCCAGCAATTTCATCACTGCCTTGTTGCTGGATTTATGCGCCTGCATTTCGAGCCAGCGCCCGACAGAGACGAGGAAGATCAGCATGGTGGCGGTGTCGAAATACAACCCGCCATGACCGATAATGAGATGATAAACAGAAAGACCAAACGCGGAGAACGTGCCAATGGTGATGAGCGTGTGCAGGTTGGGCTGTCCGCGCAGGAGGGAGGCAAAGCCCGCGCGAAGAATCGGCAGACCAAGCAGAAGCAAAACAGGAATGCTTGTCACCAACATCATCACCTGGAAGAAATCCACAAGCGGCTGGGACTCAGGCGTTGCCCAACCGAAAATTTCCCGCGCATATATGCCTGCGCCAACAATCATGTCGTGCAACACCATCACGCCGCTGATGAGCAGGCGCATGTAGAAAGACTCTTCCTCATCGTAGGGCTTTTCGTTTGGCAGGGTGGCTTTGTAGCCAAGGGTTTTGACGCGCTTTTTGAGTAATTTGGGATTGGTGATCGAGGCGTCGTAGGTCAGGTTTGCCTGTTGTTGAATGAAATTTACGTCTGCCGAAGCAACCCCTCTTGTGCGTTTAAGTTGTTCACCCACGAGCCACGCACAGGAGGAACACCACATCCCGCCGAGCGTGAGGGTGACGTTTTCTACATCCGCTTCGTTGACAAGGACAGTTGGTTTGGCGGGAGATTCTTCGAGCAGTGCGGAGACTTCCTTGCAGGATGGACAGCAAAACACATCTCCCCGGTCGTTGGTGAGGGGGTGTAGGGTGGAGAGTCCGCACAGGGAGCAGGTGGAGAGAGAGTCGGTGGGGAAAAGGGTAGCCGTCAAAGTCATTGTGAAAATTTTATCAAGCAGTATTATCAACCCAAAAGCGGATAAAAACTGTGACTTTTGTTACGTTTATGGAAAATGTTCACTTTTATTTGGAGGTATGTCAAACAGCCTTCCTGTCTCATCGTTTCCACAGGCTTCGTCAATTTCGCGGGCGTTTGGCAGTCGCGCATACATGGCGGCGGAGTTGATCTTTGCGGTTTCGGGCTGGAGATAGTTTCGATGATGTCCCAGATTCATCGGCGGAACTTGGAGCATGTTCCATAGGACGTTGATCTGTTCCTCCTGCCGCGACGGTTCGGAAAAGTAGAGTTCCTCATACACCAATTTGACGGCTTCGTGGGCGAGACGCTCATCCACGATTGACTCAAAACACTCCAGGCGAGCCTTCATCCCTACCACGCGCTGTTGAATATCCGCCATGTTGAGCGGCTGGAGATTTTGATAATACTCATCCAAAGGTTTGGTCATCTCCCATTTTTTCCATAACCGTGTTTGTTCGGCGATCAAAACAGAGACGACTGATTGCAACAGATTTCTTCTTCGCAGGAAGATGATCTTGCAATCGGCGCGTCGCAGCAGGTGGGCGATGAAGTCGGGAGGCAGTTGGTAATCGAGAATTTTGATGCCGTTGTAAGACTCGAAAATCTCCGCGACCTGCGCTTCGAGTGACGGGATGTCGTGGACGAGTTCCAGATAGTTTTTGTTGCCCGCCTCCCAGCGCGTGAAGTTTTCGTTGAATGGCTCTTCGATGATGTTCAACGCGGGATGCGATTGGAGGATCTCGTAGAGGCTGGAACTGCCGCTGCGAGGGTGGGCATGGAAGAGGAGGCGGAGGGAGCGACTCACTTCATCTTCGCCCCGACGTTGTCAGTCTGTGATGTCTTTGCGGAACAAGAACAGCAGCGCGGTGAAGATCACGTTGATGATCAGCGGAGGTCCTGCCTGAGAAAAATTCAACACGCCCATCACCAGCTGATAACCAAAAACGACCACGTGACCCGTCGTGAGTGCGAGGATAACGCGCGAGAGTTTGCCCAAGCCGTCGCCGCCGCGCGCGGCAAGGAAGGCAACGTAGGCGAAGATCAGCGTCAACTGTCCGTAGAGCATGTTCAACGCCGCGTCAGGCAGTTTGTTATTCAAGACCTTCTCGGCGATGCCCGGCAGGAACAGGAACAGAAAGCCGAACACCGCCAGGTATGCTGCGATGACGTACAGGGTGATTTGTAGTCGCTTGCTCATTTTATTTCTCCTTTGGTTGTTGAATGTGGATTTTTCTCTTACGCCAGAATCACATCGGCTTGCGGGCGCGGAAACTGATGCCCTGCGTGCCATAATCCAACGCGTCCGAGGGATCGGGCGTGTCCACGTAACTGTTGTATTTGTGGACGATCTCCCCGTTTTCAAAACCAGCCGCGCTCACGGCGCGGAGCAACTCTGCATCCAGCAGAGCGCCGGCAATTCAGCCCGTCCACAGCGAGATGTCGTCCAGCGCGTCGGACGGCAGCTCGCGTTCGACGAGAATATCCCCAACCTGTAAACGTCCGCCTGGTTTGAGGATGCGGAACCATTCGCGCAATGTTTCGGTCTTGTCGAGGGTCAGGTTGAGGACGCCGTTGCTGATGACCACGTCCGCGAAGTTATCGGGGATGGGAAGCGACTCGGCGAGTCCTTCGCGGAACTCGACATTGGATGCGCCCATCGCTTCCGCCCCCGCCCGCGCCTTGTTCAACATCTCGGGGGTCATGTCCACGCCGACGACTTTTCCCACCGCACCAACCAAGCGCGAGGCGATCAGCGAATCGAACCCCGCGCCCGAGCCGACATCCACGACCGTTTCTCCAGCGTTGACTGTCCCCACCGAGTATGGGTTCCCTGTCCCTGCAAATGAAGCAACATTGGCTTCGGGCAAGTCTTTGTACAGGCTTTCGTCGTAGCCGAGCATGTCTGCAAGTTTGCGACCCGTGTGGAAGTGATAGCCCTTGGTCGGGTCGAGTGCGACGTTGGTGTATTCTTTTTGAATCTCCACCCTGAGTTCTTCGAGCGAAATCTTTGGAAGGTTTTGATGGTGTGTCATTTGATTCTCCTTTGGCTTGAAACGGACGACGACAGAAAAATTTTTGCAGGCGCCTCCTTTTGGTTCGTCAACATTACGCATAATGCAACTGTCTGCGTTTCATTCCTCCAGCGCTTTCTTCAAGGCTTGCATGGTGTCGTCCATTTGCTTGTCCATCTGGCTTTTCATCAAGCCTTCGGCAAGTTTGAACAAACCGCCGAACTCACCTTCACCGAAGAGAGTAACCAGCGTGCCGCCGCCTTCCGCTTTGAACAAGAATCCGCCATTCATGGAGACGGGCGCGTCCACAGTTTTGTATTCGTAGCGCGTGGACGGCTCCCAGACGGTAACTTCGGACTTCATCTCCATTTTCTGTCCGAGCATTTTCGACACGAACGCGTATTGCGTGCCGACGCGCGTCGCGCCCTCGGTCAGGATTTTGGATTCGATGAATCCGACCATCCATTTGGAGGCGTTGCTGAAGTCGGTGGCGAAGGCAAATGCCTTCTCGGGCGCGCAGTTGATGTGGATTGATTTTTCGAGTTTCATGATTTTCTCCTTCTTGAGATGTAATGGGAAAACCCGACGTTAGAGAACGTCGGTTACACACGTGTCCGCTAAAATTAAAACGGCTTGAGTCTCATCAACCACACGATGACGGCGAATCCGCCGTAGCCGACGATGGTCAGCATGACGGGGTTGACCTTCGCCAGGAGCGCGTGGACTTCTTCGATGTTCCCCGCGGGTTCGGGCGGAAACCACTTCCCTTTCACGCTGTAGCGCAGTCCCAAAAGTTTGCGGGCGTCGCTGTAAATGTTCGTGCCGAAAAGTCCCATCGCGACGACGATCGCAAATCCCAGCAGGAGCGAGAGCCATGGCCAGATGCGCGCCTGGAATCCGCCCATGAACGCGGCGAGGATGCCGAAGAGCAGGAACGCCCACATCAGGCGGGTCATCCAGGGATACGAAGCCGCCGAAAGGTCGAGCATGAAGCGTATCTTTTGCGGGTCGCGCTCCGTTTTGAGGGAGAACGCCACGATCACCGAAACGCCGTGCGCGAGCAGAAATCCGACGACGAAGAGGATGTGCAGGAAGACGACGAGTTGATAAAGCATGGGATTCTCCTTTGGCGATTTATCGTCCCGCAGGCTTGTCCTGAGCGAAGGATCGCAAACCCGCGGGAGGTTCCAAACTCAAGCCGTCTTTCCCGACATGCTGGCTCTGCCTGCCACGAAGAAACCGACCGCAATCAACGCCTGGACGGTCGCCATGACCCAATGCGTGGACACGGACGTATCCGTGAATTGACCGTACAGGCTGGTCAGCGCGTGCAGGGCAAAGAAAACGGTCAAGCCGAGCGTCACGCCGTCGCGCGCCTTCGATGGTTCCGCGTTCCGCACCAGCCAGGCGATCAAGCCGAGACCGATGTAGGCTACACCCCAAAATCGGATCATCATGGATAACATGCCTGGCGCGGATTCAGGTAGCGTTCCAGCAGAAGCGGCGGCTGGCGCAATGAGCCCGAACAGCCCACTCGCAATTAAGTAGACGGCCGCGATGATGAACATAACGTTGAGTTTCATTTTGTCTTCTCCTTTGGTTGAAGTCAATATGAGTCAAGCTCGGATGAATCCTTCATCCACTTTTCGAGAAACGCGGTGAGTTCGTTTAGGTTTTAAATCCGATACGCTGCCTCCTTTCTGGTTTGATCAATATCCGCGAGTTAATATGTGAACATGCGGTCGTGTTCGAGCGACAGGCGCACCAGCACATTCGGCATGGCGAACTCGGCGAGCTTGCCGTTTAAATCCGCGTCGGTCAGTCCGCGCGCCTTGCTCGACATGCCCGAAAGGTAGAACTTGCCGCCGCCTGCAACGATGACATCGTAGTGTTCGCGCAGTTTCCCTGTGCCTAATCCCGCGAGGTTGTCCAACACAGCGTCGCGCAGTAATTGAACCGCGTCGCCTGCGAGAAAAAGCGAAACACTGTGACCCTCGTCAACCGCGCTTTTGGCGACAAGAAAGGCGAGCGCGGCGCGGGTGGGGTCTTCAGGACCGTGCGTGAGGTGAACGAGTATCTTTGACATGTTATTTTCCTTTAGGTGGATTATTGAAAAGATCGCACAGCCGCTTGATCTGCGACAGATGCGTTAATTCATGCGACGCGAAATAACTGACCTGCTGTTTGGAGGAGACGACGCCAAACTCTTCGTGGCGTCCTGTCCGCCACCAATCGGCGAAGGGAATTGCTTCGAGTTTAGCGCAGCCGGTTGAGATTAACAGTACAACAATCAGAACCATCAGGTGAATCAGTTTTTTCATGGGAAACTCCTTTTTACGGATTCAAGACCAGCGGCACAGCCAGCGCGCCGACACCGTCCTGCGCGCAGACGAGATAATTTTCGCGGTCGTCAATCAAGGTCGTTTCGTAGAGATCGCCGGCGTTCATCCCCGGTGTGAGATGCGTCACAAATTCATCGGAAAATCCTGGAAGCCCGTCGCCTTTGAAATCCAAAATATCCTGTGCGCCATACCCTTCTTCGACAGTGAAGATGACAAGCGCATTATCACCATCGGTCGGGTTATCCACGCGGATGTAGATGGGGTTGGGAATCTCCCCCTCCAGTGGCGTGGATGCGCATCCCGTTTCAGTAAAGGTGACGGTCAGGTCGGAAATCCCTTCCAATACAGCGGATTCGTAACCCAACGCGCGGAGAAGGTCCACTGCGGCGGCGCTGCCCTCGTCGGAGAAATGCAAGCCATCCTCCTGCAAATACTCTTTCGGAATCTGGTCGTAGTCCTGGGGAAAAATAATCGTGGACTTGACGCCCGGCATGGAGGCTTGGAAGGATTGGAATTCGTTGAAGTAGGAGGATAGTAAAGCGGTTTGCTCCGGGGTTATCCGGTCGCCGTAATACGCCGGATACAGCCAATCCCCCCAGCGGATAACGTGAAGGATCATCGGCTTGCCTTCGCGCAATTCGACCAACTCATAGACGAAGCCCATCCAATCGCGTTTGGCTCTCGCAAGGGAATCGCGCAGGCAATCCTGGTTGTCGGTACCGCGGCACATGTCGCTCATGTAGAGATTTTCAGCCGCGTCGTTCCACTTGGGAGAAATACCCAACATGATCACATCGGCGTTCTTGAGGGCCTGGCGCAGTTCAGTCTCTTTCCGCAATGCCTCAAGTTGATTGTGAAGCGGCTTGCTTGGAACGCTCCACACGAATGTGTTCACCTTCGCATCGAGGTCTTCCTTTACTGCGTTCTCATAGGCTTGGGGAACGGTGTTCGACCCGAATGCGTCACCGAGGACGACCAGTTCAACCGTCTCGCGCTGGTCGCAGGCGGAGATGCCCGCGACCAGCGCGGTTATAACTATGATGCGAATCGTGTTTTTCATAGCCCAACTCCTTGTTATGCGTTTGCCCGCAATTCCGGGGAAGCGGAAGTATTATGGCGTGAAATTACCAACGAACGTGTCGCTCACGATCAAGCCGTTTTCGATCACCGCTTCATACTTTTCCCCGGTGAAGACTTTGCCATCGCTTCTTCCTGTCAGGGCGCATTGGTACGAGACGGTGTTGCCGTTCACTTTATAGTTTCCGCAATCCTCGCTGAATTCGTCAATGGCGCTTTCGAAGAGCGAGCGGATCTTTTCCTTTCCAGCGAATGTGCCAAGCGGGTTGGTTATCACCGCGTCGTCGGCGTACAAGGCAAGGACGGCATCCAGGTCTTCGGCGTTCCAGGCGGCGACGGAACTTTCGACCACGGCGATCAACGCGGCGTCCTGCTCCGAGGGCTGGGAGCCGCAGGCAGAAAGACTCATTAGCAATGCGATCAGCAATGTGAAACGAAACAGGTTATTCATGGGATTCTCCTTTCAACTCATTTATGGTTTAAACGGCGAGTATCCCGCCTCGCGCATCAGGGACGAAATGACCAGGCTGCCCACATCGGATAGGTGAAGTTTATCCGCCTGTAAATATTCGGCGGGTGGCGAGTCGTCCGCTTCACCCGGAAAGACGTGATGCACGAACATTCCGCGAGCCAGCGCGTCCGATTCCTGAAATGCTTGAAATTCATAGAAGTAGCCGAGCAGTACGGCGCGTTCTTCAGGCGTGGTTTTGTCCTTGTAATAACCATCGTAGGGCCAATCGCCAAATATGAACGTATGGTAGATGACAGGCTTGCCCGCCGTCAATTCGGCAAAAATGTCCGCCATCTCGGTCCAATCCGCTTTTGCCTGATCCAACGCCTCGCGCTCGCAGTCCTGGTTATCGTCTCCCCCGCAGGTTCCGAGAAAATATTTCAGGTCCGCGTGGCTCCCCCAGCCCGGCGAGAAATCGAAGGCGATCACTTCAGCGTCGCGGATCAACTGGCGCAATTCCTCGTCGCTGCGGAGATTGGAAAGCAATTTTTCAGGTTCCTGCCCATTGACCGCCCTCTCGTTCAGATTAACTTCCACGCCCAAATCCTCCGCGAGAAAGGCCGCGTACTGCTCCGGGATGGAACTACGCGCGAGGAAACTATCCCCCATCGTTACAACGTCCCAGGTCTCTTTCGGCGCGCAGGTGAAGAGACTGAAAAGTACGGCAATCTGAATCGTGAGTCGAACTAGAATTTTCACGGGATACTCCTTTCATTATCCGCTCAACCCATCCCGCAATTGCCTTGACAGATTGGACAAATCCATCAACTCAGATTCATTCAAACATGACCACGGCGCGAAAAAATATTGGTCAGTCAATGTCTCTGCTTCTTCGCGGATTCGCTTGCCTTCATCGGTCACTCGAAACACGCCCGCGTTTTCTTCGATCCAGCCGCGTTCGACAAGTTCCTGTAAGATATGTGCATATTCATCACGCGTAATTCCCCGGAATGACAAATCTTCTAATAATTTATCCGGTGTATTATTTCTTCCGCCCCAAATTTCGGAAAATATTTCCCATTGATTTCCTTCGATACGGAAATGATCCCAGGTCGCTCGATGAGCATTTCCGCGATACTTATCCAGCGTCCCAAAGTAGTGGATGAACAAACGGAGCGACGATGCATCATCGCCGGGGTGCATGTTCTTGTAGTAGTGGCTGACGCCGAACGTTGACGGCGGATCCTGTGCAGATAATGAGGCAGAGATCAGTCGCCGGATATATTCGAGAATTTTTTGAAACTCCCTTGAAGGGAGTGGCTGCAAAGTTGCCAGAGGTTTTTCAGCGGCAAGTATTAATTGACTCACCCAGTATTTTCCTTGTTCGGCCGCGCGGTATTTATTACCCGAAGAGGCAGCCATGAACCCCTGTTTTACCGCCGAATCGAATCTTGTCATATTTACCTGCGCCGATCCATAAGGAAAGAGGTGCATGAACTCTTCTAAGGAAAATGGTTCTTCGTAAAAAACGAAAATTGCCGCGACCCAGGTCATCCAGCCGGGCGCGAATCCCTGTTCTTGCGCGATCTCCCGCCAAACCGAATATGCGCCGTCATTCAACGGCTCGAAACATTCTTCGAGTACAGACCAGATGGATTTAAGATTCATGGGATGTCTCCTCCAAGCATCCAATGACAGGCGGGTAAAATCACCAGAACATAAATGAACCCAACATAAAGTGGTCGACAAGCCCTAGGGACGCGAACCCGCGCATTGCGAATTGGAAGCCGAAGAACATCATGACGAGTGAGGCGAGTCCGCGGGACAAGACTCGGGAGAGGGATTTTGTCGTTAGCCACTTGACTGCAAAGAGGCTGGGAACGGTGGCGACACCAAAAACAAACATGTTGAACCCGCCAAGCCAGGCGGATTTGGATGCAGCGGCTGTGATGAGCGCAGTCAGGACCAAGCCACAGGGGAGGAGTCCCCACAGAAGACCGAACAGGTATGAGCTTAAGAACGAAGCGGATCTAAATCCACGAATCCATTTCCCCCAAAGTTGAATCCAATTCGAGAACAGAAGTTCGGGAGAGGGGGTCAATCCGATGAATGCGGATGCCATGTAGAAGGCGAGGATTGCGAAAAGGATGGAAAGCATCGCTTGCAGGTTTCCATACGACCAGAGGGTCTGACCGAACAGGCCGAAAACCATGCCAAGCGCGGAATAGGTCGTAAGACGACCCAGATGAGCAAGGAACCAGGCGAATTTATTCTGGAATGCAGGCTGCCGGTCGAAGAGGAAAATGATCGCGGAACACATCCCCACACAGTGGCCGAGACTGCCGAGCAAACCAAGAAGAAAAGATGCGATCATCTCACCGGTAAATTTTATTGGACTTCGTCCCGTTTTGGCGGGACGAAGTCCTTTCAAAAGGAGAAACGCCGTTAGCGAATAAACCAGGTGCGGCCGAGCAGCCACCAGTTCGTGAGGTAATACACCGCAAACCAGACCAGGAAGGCAAAGACCATGACGAGCGTACCTTTGGGCTGATTCTGTTTGTCCTCCATCTGATGATCGGTCAGTTTGGTGGACTCGAGCAGCGGATTGTTCGTACCTGCAACCAGGAGCATGTTGCTGGCTTCGACACGCGGACCAGTGAGGATGGAGACGAGCACAACGGTCACGTACATGATGCCGCCTGTGACCGCGATGAGCGCACCGATACCGAAGATGGCGAGGGTCAAATCGACGGTTCCCGGAACGACACCCGCGAAGGTAATGTCCCAGTTACGGCGGGAAACGCCCTGTAAGCCGCTGGTGATCATGCCCAAAGATACGAGAGCGGAGCCAACGCCATACACATAGGGCTGCCAGACCGCCCACTTCTTGAGTTTAAGTTCCTTGCGGAAGATAAGCGGGATGACGTAGTAGGTGAACGCCATGAAGGCGGTGGTGGTTCCGCCCACGACTGTGGCGTGGAAGTGACCCGGAAGGCGCATGGTGTTGTGCGCCAGCATATTGATCTGTTCGGTGCCGATGGTCACGCCGGTGACGCCGCCGATCCAGCCGAAGAGGATCATGGAGACAACCAGACCGGAAAAGCCCGGCTCATTCCACGGACCGTTGCGGAGCCAGCCGAACAAGCCTTTGGTGTAGCCCTTGGCTCTCAGCGCAATTTCCATGGCGGCCGGAATCGAGAAGGCGTGCATCATCGAACCGAGCACTGCCAGGTACATGGCATACGAAGTGTTGACGGCTTTCCAGGCGAAGGAAAGACCCGGGTCGACCAGCAGATGGTGGGCAGAGCCGAGGTTGATGAAGAACAGGTACAAAATGAAGGCGAGGCGCGAGAACTTCTCGTTGACCGGGCGGATGCCGACCGTCATTTGAGCGAGCATATACCAGATGGAAACCATCGCCGCGAGGTTGACCTGCTGGGCGGGGTGACCGAAACCCCAGAAGAAGTTGCGGTAGATGCCCGGGTCGTAAACGGGGAAGACATCCAGCGACCAGAGGAATGCAGGAACAATGGCGATGGCTCCCTGGAGCAGGGTGTAAACCGCCAGGATGGCGGCGGTCATTAAACCGAAGACTGCAAGAGGCAGCGAGCCTTCGTAACGCTTCTCGCGCTTGGCAACAACGATATTAATGAAGAAGGTGATGGTGGTGATCAACGCGCCGACCGCAAAGAGGATGTAACTGAGATAGAACAGCGGGTGCGCCTTGAGAGGCACATAGGCGGTGAAGGTTACGGTGCTGGCGGGGTCGAACAACACGACAAAGTTCGCCATCAAACCGCCGACCGCCATGAGAATGAAGCCGGTCCAGGCGAGTTTGGGGGCGGCGTGACGGGCGTTGAGCAACGCCGTGGAGCCGAAGTGCAAGCCTGCCATTTCGAAGAACACGATCCATGCCACGAGCATATCAATGCCGTGCAGGGTCAATAAACGGTAGAACCAGGTCGCGTCCAGCAGGTGGACGGCCTGCCAGCGTGTGAGGGCGATCAAAAGTGCAGCGATGCCGCCGAGGACGAGACAGACGACAGCCATCACCGCGTTGGCGATGATAAGCCGTTCGGCATGCATGTCCACTTTGAGGGTGGTGACGCCGCAGACCCGGTAATCATCCTTTGCGCCGGCCATCCAGGGATTTGTGGGAGCAAGTGCGGTCATTTCATATTCTCCTATTTCACGATAATCTTGCCGATCATGGTGTGATGGCCGAGCGAGCAGAATTCATTGCAGACGATTGTGAATTCACCCGTCGTGGTCGGAACGATGGTTGCCACGTAGTCGTAACCGGGGAGGATCTGCAGGTTGATGTTGACCGGCTGGAGCGAGAAACCGTGCTGAAGATCCATTGAGGATATATGCAGGCGGTAGGTTTCGCCTTTTTGGAATTGTAAAATGGGGTACCACTGCCAGGTGCTGGCGCGAAGATACACGTCACTGCCGGGAGGCGCTTCCACGACAGGCAGGGTCACGCCGTTAACCGATTCTTCGCCGACCTTGTGCTGTTCCACGAAAGCCAGCATCGTCTCGTTGAATTCGGTTGGAGTGGTGCGATAGGTTTCCGTAGGCACATTTTGCTTGCCCATGAAATACCAGAGCGGCATCATCACAGTAAGGAAAACACACCAAACGAACGCGACGGTAAGCCAGGTCTTTTCATGGCGTCCCATGGGTTTCCACCAAAGTTTTTCGGGGGCTAACATGATTTATATTCTCCTTTTCCTAAGGGGCTGGGGGGACGTTCATCAGGTCGATCAGCCCCCAGGCGTTGTAGATGAGTCCGCTGATCAACAGCGAGAGCAGGAACAACAGCCAGATGTTATCGAACACGGCCTGCCATTTGAAGGCGTCCTTTTCTTCCGGGTTCTCTTTCTGTGACATGGCATTCTCCTTTTGTAATGTGTGTTTTTTCACAAGCATTATCTTATTTGTTCGACATGATACATTTTTGGACAAAATAAGTCTGTAACTTTAGTTACAAATGGTCTGGACCTTCTTTCGGTTATACGAATTTCTGTTCTCCCTCCCCTTACTTGGCTACCTGCCATGCTGCGTGTTTAGTCATGGAAAAAGTTCATAAATGGATACCGCTAAAATTTTTTTGTGTGCAATTTCTGCGCCGCGAGCGCCTGATCAAATCACCAACAGGGAAATAAGTAACTCATAATCTGTTTTCTTCAAAACATGACTCGCCCCGAAATTGGGATTTCGTGAATAAATTCGTACAAAGGAACATATGGAACGCGGATGAATGCTGCAAATGCGGATTCTATAATCCCTTTCCGAGTAACCCCGCGCTCGTCAGCATTCCTTCTTGAACCCGGGTTAATTATGATATTCAAAATCCGCGAAGATATGTCGTGGAAATGAAAATGCTCCGGCGCATGACCGGAGCATTCAGGCTGGGGAGCAAGGATTTGAACCTCAAATTTCACGTCCAGAGCGTGACGTGTTGCCGTTACACCACTCCCCAGAGTCATCAATGGCACGCATTGACTTATTCACCAGCGGGCGGAATTCTATCACGCCCACCCACCCCGCGCAAGTGAAGGCATCGGCGAGCGCGTCAGCTTGAACGGGCGGATCGTCGGGCGCTTTCCTCGATTTCCATCAGGATGAGCAGTCCGTTTTCGACGAATTTCAAA
Organism: Candidatus Villigracilaceae bacterium; assembly: GCA_026645935.1. Taxonomy (GTDB): domain Bacteria; phylum Chloroflexota; class Anaerolineae; order Anaerolineales; family Villigracilaceae; genus Villigracilis. The sequence goes on from JAPKMP010000007.1 coordinate 79,497, forward strand.
CCGAAGAAATAGACTGCGCCGGGAATTGACTGCATGAGATATGGGGTGAAGAAACCGAGCAGGTCAAAGATAGACATCCCCTTCTGGTAGAAAACACCGGTCACAAATTGCGTCATGAATTGAGCGAACGAGATGGAGGAAGTGAGCAAATAGACCACCAAAACCACCCAGGCTATGATGCCTGCCCACCGGGAAATTTTGAGGACAACACTTTTGTCAAAAAATATGGCATAGTTATTTTTGAGTCTTTCTTCCATGAAATATGCTCCTGTTGGTATATGACGATAATTATACTTTGTTATAATTTGCACCACCGACGCCTTCCGCGTGGAAAAAGTTCCTGGAACGCCGGCAGGCAAAAGGTCGATAAAGAAGCGGATTTTCGTCCGCTATCAATTACCCCGAAGGTTGTGTCATAGAATGAGTCCAGAAGAGAACAAGCCCACCGATTTCATCCGCGAAGCCGTGGCGGAGGATTTGAAAAGCGGACGCTACACTTACGTGCGCACGCGACTGCCTCCCGAACCCAATGGTTATCTGCATATCGGGCATGTCAAGGCGTTCATGATCGACTATCTCATCGCGAAGGAAAACAATGGCGAGTTGATCCTGCGTTTCGATGACACCAACCCAACAAAAGAAGAGACCGAGTTTGTGGAAGCCATCGAGGACGATGCGCGCTGGCTCGGCATTGAATGGGTGAAAGTGACGTATGCGTCTGATTATTTCAATGAGTTGTATGAATGGGCAAAAAAACTGGTCTTGATGGGGAAAGCCTATGTGGATGACCAGACACCTGAGGAAGTTAGCAAGAACCGCGGGACCCTGACCGAACCCGGTGTGAATTCGCCATACCGTGACCGGGATGTAGAAGAAAATATGGATCTGCTCGAACGCATGAAGAACGGCGAGTTCCCTGATGGGTCTCGTATTTTGCGCGCAAAGATAGACATGGCGCATCCGAATATCAACATGCGCGACCCAGCGATGTACCGCATCATCCATAACCCACCGCATCATCGAACCGGTGATACGTGGAAGATCTATCCGATGTATGATTGGTCTCACGGGCAGAACGATTCAATGGAAGGCATCACCCATTCGTTGTGTTCGCTTGAATACGAAAATCACCGTCCGCTGTACGAATGGTTCCTCGATCAGTTGGGCGTGTTCAAACCGCGTCAGATCGAGTTTTCGCGTCTCAACATGAACTACACCGTGATGAGCAAGCGTAAATTGCGCCGCCTTGTTGAGGAGAATCGTGTCAATGGCTGGGACGACCCGCGCATGCCGACGTTGAGGGGAATGCGCCGCCGCGGCTACACCGCCGAAGCCATTTTGGATTTCATCCGCCGGGTGGGGGTGGCGAAAAATTACAGCGTTAGTGATGTGGCATTGCTCGAAGAGTGTGTGCGCGACGACCTGAACAAACGAGCCCTGCGCCGCATGGCGGTCATCCGCCCGCTGAAAGTTGTCATCGACAATTATCCCGACGATCTCGCGGAAGAAATGGATGCCATCAACAATCCCGAAGACCCCTCTGCTGGCACACGAAAAGTTCCGTTCTCTAAGGTCATTTACATTGAGCAGGATGATTTCCGCGAAGTGCCGCCCCCGAAATATCATCGTCTGTTCCCCGGCAACGAAGTCCGGTTGCGCTATGCATATTTCATTAGGTGTACCGACGTGGTGAAAGATGCAAATGGCAATGTCATCGAGATCCATGCCACGTACGACCCGGCAACGCGAGGCGGCGATGCACAGGACGGACGCAAGGTCAAATCCACGATCCATTGGGTTTCAGCAAAACACGCCAAAGAAGTGGAAGTCCGCATGTATGACCGGCTCTTCAACAAGGAAAACCCTGAGGAAGGCGAAGAAGGATTCCTCAACTGCCTGAATCCCAACTCGTTGGAAATCCTTAGCGGATATGTGGAACCGGCTCTTGCATCCCCCACGGTTGGATCACGCTACCAGTTCGAGCGCCTCGGTTATTTCTGCGTTGATCCAGACTCCCTGCCGGAGAAGCCCGTTTTCAACCAGACAGTCAATCTCAAAGATACATGGGCGAAAATGGAAAAGAAAGGTAAATAGGTAGCAAAGTGAAAAGAACTGGATTACAGGTTCGACAAATTCTGACGGTTCTGCTTGTTAACATTGTACTCTCCGCCTGTGCCCCACAATCGTCCGCTCCCACGGTGGATGTCGTCAGCACGGTTGCAGCGCAACTTGTGGCCGATATATTGACACAGACCGCCGGAGCCGCGACAGCCACCCCGTCCCTGCCGACAGAAACGCCGACTCCCGCATTCACAGACACCCCGACGCCGACATTTCCACCATCCCAGATCAACCCGCCTCGGTTGATTGCCCAGACCGGTTGTTGGACAGGTCCCGGTGACACTTACACTTTGATCAGCAACATCGAACTTAATGCCAAGGGCAGAAAGAATGTCATCATCCTGGGAATCGGATCTGTACCAGGCTGGGTTGTGATCCGCAACCCGTATTTCAATAACCCCTGCTGGGTCCCGCTGACAGCCATGGAGATCGACCCAAACATGGACATGACCCAATTCCCCGTCATGACACCCGGACCGTGAATTTTCCCGGTGCTATAATTATCATGTATAAGGAGTAGCCCATGAGCGAAGCAAAACGTAAATCGATGAAGGACAAACTTCCGCCCGAGGCGCTGGAACATATGAAAGCCGCGCGGGAGGAGATGCGCAAGAGCATGGAGACCATCCTGCCGCCCGGATTTTTGGAGCATCGCCGCGCGGCGCGCAGGGAGATGCTCCTCGCCTTTCGCAGTCTTATCGACGCCGCAATCAAGCGGACGGAAGTAAAATCGTCATAAAGTTGAACTCCCGGTCTATTTGACCGGGAGTGTTTTTATTTGTTTTGCAGAGCGGGCTTGTAACCCTCCAAATAAATAATCATCAGGCTACAAGCCTGACCCTACGACACATCTACCGAAATGGGCGTTTTCCGCGCGCAAGGAAGATGGCGTAAAACAATGCAACACCCGCTCCACCGAACAATCCCCGTGCGATCAATGTGTTGGTATCGTACAAGATTGCGCCTGCAACCAGCAGACCCAAGAACACGATACCGCCCGTCAACCGGTTCAGGGAGCGCTCGAGGTAACTAATCTGCAGGTTTACCAGGGGTATCTGCACGTTCAACTCGCCCCGCTCGATACGCCCAAGAACCCGTTCCGCCCTGCCGGGGATGGCGATCAGGGTCTTGAAGAATTGTCCCGCCTCATCGAAAAAGACATCCAATGCGGATCCGTCCTCGCCCTCCGTGAGTTTACGCGCATACGGTGCAAGCTGGAGCCAAAGGTTGAACTCAGGATTCAATCCAGTACACATCCCGGACAAAATTCCCATCGTCCTTCCAAGAAGCAAAAGGTTTTCGGGCAATTGAAACGGCATGGTCAACATCAGGTCGCGGAACTGCAAGCCGAATTTCATCATCTCGGCGTGACGGATGCTGCGCAATTCGTTCATGCTCATGCCCCAGAAACGATCAAAGACCTGGGCGCTGGCTTCCTCCAAAAGTTTTACATTTGCAGTTGGAAGCAGGACCCCCAAAGTTTGATACGCCCTTATCAGACGCGGCGCATCCTGCAAACCGATGGATATCGCCGCCTCTCGAAGCCCCTCGACGAGCGTGCCCGGCATACTCCCCACCATGCCAAAGTCGATGAAGGTCAGGCGGAATCTGGTTGAACCGTCTTCGTTTTTCTCGTGCAGAGGCAGCACGAACAAATTCCCCGGATGGGGGTCGGCATGGAAAAAACCGTCTTCGAAAATTTGTTTTAAATACGCCGCAAGCAGCCGCTCCGCAACAGCCGCCCGACTGATGCCCGCATTCGTGATGGCATCGTAATCGGTGATCTTTATGGCAGTGACATCTTCGAGCGTAAGGATGCGCCGCGTGGTTCGGCTCCATACCACACGCGGGACATGGACGCCTCCATCGTCATTGAAGTTGGTTGCAAAAACCTCGGCATTCTTTCCCTCCGACAAATAATCCAGTTCCGCCTTCAAAATCGCGTCAAATTCCCCGACGATTGCCATAACATCGGCCCGCTCGCTGACGGGGCGATATCGTTTCAACCAGCTACCCACAACCCGTATCGCAGACATATCCACTTCCACGATCTGTTCGATGTTCGGGCGCAGGATCTTCACCACGACATCTTCAAAGCCCATTGCTTCGGCGTCGTTTGAAAATAACCTTGCGCAATGGACCTGTCCCAATGATGCGGCGGCTACCGGCTCTTTTTCAAAAGAAAGAAATACCTCATCGATGGGAGATCCAAACTCCCGTTCCGCCTGGATGCGGATCGGGTCATATTCCTCCGGCGGGACTTCATCCTGTAAACCCGCCAATTCGTCGGTAATCTCCGAAGGCAGCACATCCAGCCGGGCTGAGAGAAACTGCCCCACTTTGATCATCACCCCGCCGAGGCGAATCGCGAGCGCGCGAAAGCGGACCGCGATCTGGCGCAACCGCCGCGGACGTGTGTTGCGGGATAGAAAACCCAATCCAATTTGCCGCAAAATGATGTCCCAAAAGATGATGCTCGTCGTAACGCGGGCGAAGAACAACACGATCCGCCAGTAACGCACCCGCAGGATTGTTTTCACGAAGCCTCCACGGATGCAATTGTAGCCTTTTTATGGTTTTGATGGAAACAATAAAAATTCCGGCGTATAAATGCGCCGGAATTTTCAGTCATGCCGTAAATATTTTCACGCAGGTTCGTATTTTTTCAAACCGGATTGGACGATGTCGAAAAGTTCCTTCAATGGCGGAATCAATGCCAGGGCGTATAAAGCGAAACCAACTCCGTAGATCAGTCCTCTTGCCGGAATGATAAAAATACTCACCCAAACGAGGATGCTGCCAACCGTCGCAGAAACCAGACTCAGCCACGAGCCGCCCAGCGCGGGATTCGCGTCCTTAAGGAAGAATCGCCGCGCAATGTATGGGATGAGCGCGATGCCAAATTGCAGAACCCAGCCATAAATCAAAGCTTGAGGCGCAGTCGATTCAACAGGTCCGCCCTCGATGACGTGGAGAAGGATCAAAGGGGCGATCATGACCGGGAGTAATATCCATAGGTACGACAAGACCAGATGCCACCCGCCCGCGCGATTCAATTTTCCGCTTTCTTTCAGCGCGCGAATCATCAAGAACACCAGCCAGATCGTGGACGAAAGATGGAGGATCAATCCCGTTACCGTTGGAGGCAGACTGCCGCCGAGCCAGGGTCCAAGGACGAGCCCGAACGCACCGAGCGCCATGCCCCAAAAGATGTAATTGATCGCGGATTTTCCGCCCAGCGGTTTGCCTGTGACCATCGGGATGAAATCCACGAGAAGGCCGGCGAACACGAGCGACATGAAACCCCACGAATTTGCATGAATATGAGCTTCGAGCGGCACCTTTATGTAAAGGGCTTCACTCCAGTTGAGGAACAAACCTGTCCCGATGATGATGCCTACGAGCAGGTAGAAAATACCCGTAATGTAGAATTTGAGGCTTGCTGGCGCATCGCCACCCCGAATCCTCCACAATTGCAGGAGCAATAACAACGCGGCGATGAAGATGAGCGTTCCACCTGTAAAGATAATGGGGTGATTCATCCCGGCAAAACCTGCGACCAGCGCGATCAGACCTGCATTGAGGGTCAGCCATATGTCCCAACGCATGGCGGGTTTTTCCTTTTTTGAAAGCGACGCAACGAGAACTGGCAGCAGTCCAAAGATAGCCTGTGAGATAATTCCAAGCGTGATGAAGTGGACGCGCACCCAACGCAAAGCCGGAAACGCGCTAAAGACGCTCATGCTGACGAGAGAAGCGTCCGCTGCCGCAAACAAGGCGACAAAAATGTAGAGCAAAACAGTGAGTAAATACGGGATTGGCATTTGTTCTCCTTTTATTTTCCGTACCACATGCGGTTGAAAATGTTATCCTTCAATAGAAACTGATGATAGAACGCCGCGCCGACATGCAAAAGTACAAGCAGGAGGAGGGCGGGCGCAATAAAACCATGCAGGAGGCGTGCTGTAAAATTGTAAAAGTCCGCGGGCAGGGATGCGCCTGAACCGCCAAAAACAATCGGGGGAAGCCCGGCTTGCATGGATAGCGAAAGGCCGCTGATGGCAATCAGGAAGACCATCAGGTAAAGCGCATAATGCACGAATTTTCCGATCCAATCGAAAACTGCATTCCCCGCCGTGACATGATGCGGTTTGGGTAGTTTTGCCCGCGCCACAAAACGGGCGACAATGACCAGGAGTGTCAGGATTCCGACAGCCATATGAAAAGCCAATGGGGCAATTTTCGACACATCGTCATTGGGCAGGCGGCTCATAAACTTGCCTAGGATGAACGCCGTGAGGACGAGCATCACGGTAAGCCAGTGAAATGTAACCTGCAATGGATGGTAACGAACGGCAGTGACTTTTTCCATGAGATAACTCCTTGGGTAGGGGTTCGTTAAAGAACAATTAACCGTCCTAGCGTTTGAACATTATTAACGCGAGGATGATCAACCAGATGACCACGCGAAACGACATCGCGCCAATACTTTGAACCGCGACCCCGCCACGGAAAATTGTCAACAAGAGGAGGAGCACAATGGTGTGAACAGCAAAAGTACCGAGCGAAACGACAAGTACATAACGGTTTTTGAACCAAAGCAGAACAGCAGGCACAAGCGTCAACAACCCTACGGCGAAGTTATAAACCGGCAGCCAGGATAGAACCGAGTAACCCGGCCTCCAGCCTTTTATGACCATCCCGCCCGCCACGATGGACATTGCTCCGACGGCAAACGCAAGAAAGGCGGCAGGTTTGTACAAGTCACTCTCCTCCTTTCGCGCCGAGAAAAATCACGCGTGTCCTCGCGCTCATGCCGCGTCTCGCTCTGGCAGGCGCGATGACGGTCACGCCGGGCTTGATATCGAACGTTTCATCATCGACCGTGATCAACCCCTCACCTTCGATAAAGTAATACATCGCCGCCTCACCGGCATGCATGGGGATTTGCCCACCAGCTTCAAGTCCGACCACCAGGGTCTTGAACTTGGGCGTATCGATCAAAAACTGCGGCTTGGGACCATCCGCTGAAAATACGGCATTGGATTTTATATCTGCAAAATAGATCTGATGTGGCTCTGGCATATCGTGATCTTTCCGATGTGCCTGACTCTAAACCAATCCCCCGCCTCCCGCCACGACTTTTGTCGCTTTTTTACAACCAAACTTTGTACCCGCTGATACTTAAGCCCGATCCATCAATCCCGCCCGGTCCAGAATTCGGATTTGCTGTTTATCCATTTCGATCAATCCTGCCTTGGTCAATTCGCGGATAACCCGGCCGAGCACATCTGGAACGGTTCCGAGGCGGGCTGCAAGTTCGGTCTGATTCGTCCATCGTCGGCGCTCGATCAAATCCCCTTCGGCTTGATCCAGCAGCAATTGGATGAACCGTGCTTCCACGCTCTTCAAGGATAAGTCCGCTGCGAGAGTCACCAGGCTGATGATCTTATCAGCCATGTTCTCGATGATCTGCAAAGCTGAACCCGGATGCGCCAGAATTACTTCTTCCAGGGCATGGCGCGGAATCAGCCAGACACCTGACTCTTCCAGGGCAACCGCAGTGGCGGGATTTGCCTTTTTCGCAAGCACGCCCACTTCATTGAATATCTCCCCTTTAGTAATAAACCTCAGTACCTGCTCGCGCCCGTCGGGCGAAGCTTTCAACACTTTCAATGAGCCGTATTGCAGATAAAACAGGTTCGACTCGACCTCTCCCTCCCAAAAAAGAACCTCGTTCGGAGCGTAAACCTTCCAGGTGGAGCTCTCTGCCAGCCTTGTCAGGGTTTCGAAATCCAGACCGCGCAGGAAATCGAAACTTTGCAATCGTTTGAATAGAATCGCCTTATCTGCCATGGAGAAAGTTTAACATGAAAGTCGTGACCGTCTGTATCTTGACAACTCATCCCACTCTCATGTAAACTGCAAGCGTAATCAAATTTCCAAAGAAAGGAGCGCACTTCAAATGACGTTACATCTTCTGCGTAACAATTCCAGCCGAATAATCTATTTCCCCGAAGTGCGCCTGTTGACCGTTTAACCACGGTTCGATTTCCTGTGTCTTTCCAAACACGGCGCACCCGCGCCGTGTTTTTTTGTCCGTTTTCATCCGTGGATCCGTTAGAAAGTCCGTTTACAAATGAACCTCTCATTCAAATCCTACTGGAACCTGCTCGCCGACCACATCCGCCCTCAACGCGGACGGTTCACCCTGCTCGCCATTTTGTTATTCAGCAGCATCGGGCTAAAGATCTTTGCCCCACAGATCATGCGCCTCTTTATCGACGACGCGCTGGCAGGCGAAGCCCTCTCCACGCTCATGTGGACAGCCGCTGCATTTATCGGTATCGCGCTGGTACAGCAAGGCGTTCACATCGGTGTGACCTACCTCGGCGAAAACGTGGCATGGACTGCCACCAACGCCCTGCGCGCCGAACTCGCCGAACATGCCCTCAAACTCGGCATGAAATTTCACAACGACCACACACCCGGCGAGTTGATCGAACGCATCGACGGCGACGTGACCGAACTGGCGACCTTCTTCTCGCAATTCGCGCTCAACCTCATCGCGAACGGACTTCTGCTCGTTGGCATCCTCGTCACCTTAGCCATCGAAGATTGGCGCGTGGGCTTGGCGTTCGCGATCTACTCCGCGCTGACCATCGGCATTCTAGGCAAACTCAAAGACATTGCCGTGCCGCACCAGAAAGCAAGGCGCGAAGCTGAAGGTCAAATGTATGGCTTCATTGAAGAACAACTGGCAGGCACCGAAGACATCCGCTCGAGCGGCGCAGTCGGCTTTTCCATCCGCGAACTCTTCCGCCATCAAGCCGAGATCCTCAAGCATAATCGCCGCGCGCACTTCAAACGCTGGATCATCGAAAACGCGATGGGCTTGGCGCTCACCACTGGCACCCTGCTCGCCGTCACCAGCGGATACTGGCTCTTCACCGCAGGCATCGTCACCATCGGCACGGTCTATCTCTTCGTCCACTATCTCAACCTGCTTGAAGAGCCGTTCTGGGCGATGACGCATGAGATCGAAAGTTTCCAAACCATCGGCGCGTGTGTTGAGCGATTAACGGAGTTCAAACAGTTCCAACCCGAGACAAAGAACGAGACCGGCAAAGTGATCGACTCGCATCCGCTTGCATTGGAATTCAAGGACGTGACCTTCTCATACAACGGCGATGACTCCGTCATCAAACGCCTCTCACTCGACCTCAAGCCTGGTTCTGTTCTCGGGCTGCTCGGTCGCACCGGAAGCGGAAAGACCACTCTCGGACGGTTGATCTTCAACCTGTACTCCGTCAACGAAGGCAGTATCAAGATCAACGGCGAAAACATCCGTGAAATTCAACTAGAGTCTCTGCGGCAGAACATCGCCATCGTGACTCAAGATGTGCAACTCTTCCGCGCATCCATCCGCGAGAACCTGACCTTCTTCGACCGCTCGATACCCGATGAAAAAATCATCGCCACCCTCGAAGATCTCGAACTCGGTGACTGGTTCCGAACCCTGCCAAACGGACTGGACACTCAATTGGAAACAGGATCAAAGTCACTCTCCGCGGGTGAGGCGCAATTGCTGGCGTTCACGCGAGTCTTCTTGCGAAATCCCGGTCTGGTCATCCTCGATGAAGCTTCATCGCGACTTGACCCTGCCACCGAGCAGAAACTCGAACATGCGATAGACAAACTGCTGCAGGGACGCACCGCCATCATCATCGCCCACAGACTCGATACGCTCCACCGCGCCGACGATGTGCTTATCCTCGATAACGGCTCCGTGCTCGAATACGGCAACCGCAAAGAACTGGCATCCAACCCAAGCTCGCGCTTTTATCAATTGCTGCAAACGGGTTTGGAAGAAGTATTGGCGTAACACAATTCTCCAATTCTCTAAATCTCCAGTCTCTAATTACCAATTACGAATTACGCAATACGGAATAACCAAATGACCGAATCAACCTTCTCCCCACCCATCCCCGCCTTACCCGCGTGGAAAGTTGTGCTTGAACTCATCCGCTTTCGCCCCTGGCTCTGGTTCGTTGACCTCGTCAGCGTTGCGCTCGTGCGCTTCTGCTGGCAAGTTGGACCTGCGCTCATCATGAAAGCCTTCTTCGACTATCTCACTGGCGCAGCGCAACTGACCTTTGGCATCTGGGCAATCGTTGCATTTTTCATCGCCCTGTTCTTCGGGCGTTTGATCTCAACCTACGGCTTCTACTATGCCGACGTGCCCATCTTCGCGGACATGGGCACACTGCTCCGCAAAAACCTGTTGACGTACATCCTCAAGCGCCCCGGTGCATCGCAACTACCCGACTCTGCAGGCGAAGCCGTCAGCCGTTTCAAAAATGACGTGCAAGAGTTACCGCTCTTCGTTATACTCATCAATGATGTCATGGTTGGTTTGGCGATCATCGCTGTCTCCATCGTGCTGATGACTCAGATCAGCCCATCGGTCACGGTCATGGCGCTCATTCCGCTGGTCATCGTCGGCATCATCGCCAACATCGCCACAAGCCGCATCGAACACTATCGCAGCGCATCACGGCAAGCGGCAGGCAAAGTGACAGGCTTCATTGGAGAATTCTTTGGCGCAGTGCAAGCTGTAAAAATTGCCACTGCTGAAAAAGGTATCATCGGTCACTTCCATAAAGTCAATGATGAACGCCGCAAGTTAACCATCCGTGAAAAACTATTTGACGAGGTGCTAGGCTCGCTGTATCGCAACACATCCACGCTTGGCACGGGTGTCATTCTGATCCTGGTCGGGCAATCCATGCGCACGGGCAACTTCACCCTCGGCGATTTTTCGCTCTTCGTCTACCTCCTACAAAGTATGGGCGACCTCACCACCTTCGGCGGCATGCTCTGGGCGCGCTACAAACAAATGGATGTCTCCGTCAAACGCATGTATCGCCTGATGGAAAACGCACCGTTGAACGCGCTCGTTGAACATGCCAAAATAGATTTGGATCACGAACTACCCGAAGTGACCTACCCGACGAAAACCGCCTCAGACCGACTGAATGAACTGGTCGCTGACCATCTGACCTTTCACTACCCGAATTCGGTCAACGGCATCGCAGACATTTCTCTCAAAGTCAAACGCGGCTCCCTGACGGTGATCACGGGTCGCATCGGTTCTGGAAAAACCACGTTGCTTCGCACCCTGCTCGGTTTGCTCCCCGCCGACTCTGGCGAAATCCGCTGGAACGGGCAAGTCGTCACAGACGCTGGCAACTTCTTCATCCCGCCGCGTTGTGCATACACCGCACAAGTTCCGCGCCTGTTCAGCAACACCTTGCGAAATAACATTTTGCTTGGCATGAACAAAAGTGACGACGAAATATACAAATCCACCAAGCTCGCCGTCATGGACAGAGACCTGGAAATCCTCGACGACGACCTCGAAACGATGGTCGGCTCACGCGGCGTCAAACTCTCCGGCGGACAAGCCCAACGCACCGCCGCCGCCCGAATGTTCATACGCGACACGGAACTGGTCGTCTTCGATGACCTCTCCAGCGCGCTGGACGTGGAAACCGAACGTCAACTTTGGGAGCGCATCTTTGAGACCGGCAACCAACTGACCTGCCTTGTTGTCTCACATCGCCGTCCGCTTTTGAGGCGCGCCGATCACATCATCGTCCTCAAAGACGGCAAAGTCGAATCCGAAGGCACGCTCGACGAACTCCTCGAAAAGAGTCAGGAAATGCGTGAGCTTTGGAAATTGGAAGAACAGTAAACAACCACACCGCAAAGGAACGAAGGGTCACAAAGGAAAACCTTTGTGTACCTTCGTGACCCTTCGTGGTTGAGAAAGAGAATCTCATGATCCAACCCACCTCCACCGACCTCATCCGCGCCGCACGCGAAGCATTCAACCTAGCCATCGCAGAGAAAGACGCCAAACGCATCCGCCCGTTGTTGACTGCGAGCTATCATCTGATTACCGGTCGCAGCGACCAGTTCCATGGAGCCGACGAGGAAGAAATACGTTGGGCAGAGCTTTTCCAAAACGACCCGACCTCCGTCTATCGTCGAACCCCGCGCGAGATCACCACCAATGATTCGTGGGGCATCGCCGAAGAACTCGGCAACTGGCAAGGCGAGTATTCAATAAATGGAGAACTCGTCCGCGCCTCGGGTGTCTACGCCGCCAAATGGCAGCGCACCACACAAGGCAACTGGGTTCTGCAGGCTGAAATTTTCACTACAATTAAGTATGATGAAGCCTGCATCCCGCCTGATCCTTTATGATATGTCATTGCGAGCCGCGCTCTTTGCGGCGAAGCAATCTCCCAATCAGGAGGTTGCTTCGGGCTATCACCCTAGCAACGAGATGGAGAATTAGAAATGGACATCATCACAGGAAAAATCCTGAAACTTAACAACTGGGAAGACGGAAAAAGTATCGGTCTTGCCAAAGAAGCCGGAAATAAAATGATCGCCTCCGGCATGGAACGCGACGCAGTTCTCTCCGCGCTCGAAGCGGTTCGCCAAAACCCAGGCAACTTCCTCGCCGACACATTGCTCGCCGACCTCGCCCACGAGATCCTACGCAAGAATAAAAACAACGAAGTCTCTGTCGAAGAACTCCGCGAGTCGCCTCTGCCCTTCCCCATCTGGGGCGCGGAGCAGATCGACACCGAAGCCATCCGCCAGATGGAAAACGCCATGCGACTGCCCGTGACCGTCACTGGCGCGCTCATGCCCGACGCGCACGTCGGCTACGGTCTGCCCATCGGTGGTGTGCTGGCGACTGAGAACGTCGTCATCCCCTACGCCGTCGGCGTGGACATAGCCTGTCGCATGCGCTTATCGCTGTACGAGGTTTCGCCGATCCTCATCGGACAAAAGAAAGGCATTTTTGAAAACGCCTTGTGGGATGAAACCGCCTTCGGCATGGGCGCCGCTTGGAAAGGCAGCAAACGCGCACAACATCAAGTGTTAGATGATGAAGCATGGCTCGCCACCAAGCAATTGCGGACTTTGAAAGACACCGCCATGAATCAACTCGGCACGAGCGGCACCGGCAATCACTTCGTGGAGTGGGGTTCATTCCGTTTGCACGAGCCGATGTTCGGACTTCAGCCCGGTGAATACCTCGCCCTGCTCTCGCACAGCGGCTCCCGCGGAGTCGGCGCGAAGATCGCAGACCGCTTCAGCAAACTGGCAATGGAGAAACACCCCGACCTCGATAAGAGCGTCCGCCACCTCGCCTGGCTCTCACTGGATTCAGAAGATGGTCAGGAATACTGGCTTTCGATGGAACTGGCAGGGCGGTTTGCTTCGGCGAATCACTACATCATCCACAAACGGGTGGCGGCTGCGGTTGGGCTGAAAGAAGTGGCGGTGGTTGAAAATCACCACAACTTCGCATGGCGCGAGAAACTTCCCGATGGGCGCGAAGTCATCGTCCACCGCAAGGGAGCTACGCCCGCGGGTGTTGGCATTCTCGGCGTAATTCCCGGCTCGATGGGAGATGCAGGCTACGTCGTCCGCGGAAGAGGCGTGAGCGAGTCGCTTGAATCCGCTTCACATGGAGCGGGTCGTAGAATGAGCCGCAAGGCTGCCATCAACTCCATCAGTAAGCGCGAACGGGACGATTATCTTAAAGAGCGCGGCGTCACCCTGCTCGGCGGCGGCATCGACGAAAGCCCGCAGGCATACAAAGCCATCGACGAGGTCATCACCGCCCAGCACGACCTGGTGGATGTGATCGGCAAGTTCACCCCGCGCATCGTCCGCATGGCGGATGAGCCGGGCGATATTTAGAAGGAAGAACAGGTACACTTTTTGGTGTGCCTGTTCCTCCTTGCTAATATGATATTAAGGTGGGACAATATCCGAAATCGCTCCTTCCCTGTATTATTACTTTCCAATAAAGCGCAATTCCCACCCTGTGAACTATCGGAAGACCCGACTCTGTGGTCGGATTTTCAGCGAAGTATTTTTATTAATCAGAGAGGATTTTATATGATGAAGTTACCACATTTTCACTGCCCTGTTCACAAGTTTGGCGATAATGATTACGAATTCAAGCGTTACCAGTACGCCACGACATCGCAACCGAGGAAATGGATGTCTCCGGCGGCCATCATTTATCCCAAACATCCTGAAGCAGATCGCGACGTCGAGACGGCAATCCGCTTCGCCAGGGAGAATAACCTTGGCATAGCTGTGCGTACAGGCGGGCATGCCTATTCAGGCACTTCGTCAACAACCGATAAGAATATCCAACTCGATTTGAGCGAGGCATATACAGATTGGGGAGATTATGACACGGAAACCGGCTTACTCCGTGTTGGCATTAGCCACTCACTGCTGGAATTCAACACAAAGTTGAAAGAAAAGGGGCTTTTTATGCCGACCGGCCAATGCTACGATGTTCATGTCGGCGGCCATGCGCAAACGGGCGGATACGGTCAGTTATCCCGCGCTTTTGGTCTTTTCAGCGACCATATTGTGTCCTTTGAGATATTCCTGGCAGATGGCACGAAGAGAACCGTCGCCGTTGACAGTCCGAATCAGGAGGACAAGGATCTCTTTTTCGCAGTTCTCGGTGGCGGCCCCGGTAACTATGGCATTGTGACCCACATCACCCTCCGCCCACTGAAGGATTCGGACCACAAATACGCTCGTGCTTTAAAGCAAGTCATTCCCTATGATCCGGCGCTCGATCACAACGTTTTAGTGCAGATGTTCGACCTTGTACAGGAGTGGGAGGATGCTCCGGGTGACTATGATTTCTGTTTCACGGTGGCGGCGGGCGAGGAAGACTATATCGCAAATCAACTTGGACGTGCTTCGAAAGATGACTTCATGATCAAGCATTTTGGAGATAAAAACGGTTCCTCTCCATTCAACGTCTTGGTGGTCTACTTCCAATTCTCGAACCTGGACAACAAACCCGACACATATGACCCGAAGTGGTGCAACAGGATCGAGGCGATCCTCAGAACTGCAAACCATGGTGGCTCGTGGTGGGAGCGGTTAAAGATGTGGTTTGAACAGAAGATCCTCAATCTAATCGTGAAGCGTGACAACAGCAAAATTACGAAGATCTCGGAAAGTATTACGCAGCTATGGACCTTCGAGGGGACCCGCGAGTTCAACTATCCCTTCCTGAAGTATGGTCAGGTCACGGACAAGGTTGCGTCTCCCGGTTGGTCAGAGTGGGCTGCGACGCGGATCGACGAGATGAGCGGGCGCAGTGATGAAGGTCTCATGGTGTTTGTCCAATGTCAGAATTTCGGCGGCAAGAACTCAGCCGTGACCAAGAACGGCAGACGCAGACAGACCTCATATGCATGGCGCAATACAACTGTTGGTTACAACCTCGACATTTTCTTTAATGGCAAAGTACCCGGGGCTCAAGAGGATGCGTGGCAATGGCACAAACGCAACCTTAAGGAGGGTGTTGGTCAATCTGGCATGTTCTCTACAACGGATCATCGCTGGTTTTGGGCAAGTCACGACTACACCGATATGCATGTGGTGTGGCCATATTACTACTCCAGGGAAGATTATGATAGGTGCCGCAGCGTCAAAAAGCAGGTGGATCCCACAGGCGTATTCACCCCCAATTCGTTCGTCGTCGGATATACACCTGATAGCGCGCCAGCGCACGTCGCTTTGCCCGGGGTGCTGGATAAGAGATCAACCATTCCTGGCCAGTTCGAAGGGGAATTGGACGACGAGGTCTTCACTGAGGGGCATGCCGACCGCGCCAAACAACGCGCCCAAGCGAAAGGAATCAATACAGATAATTTATTCCGATGAAGTCTAAGAGAACAGATATGACGCTGGATATTTATCTGCCACAAGATCGATTACAGGCGATCGCGAATGGGGCATCCCTACCGGACCGTTCTTCAGGTACGGTGATGTTCGCGGATATTAGTGGCTTTACGGCGTTGACCGAATCTCTGCGAGAGACACTCGGTTCCCGCAAGGGCGCAGAGGAACTCACTAAAAGATTAGACGACGCCTTTACCGCTCTCATCGCCAACCTGGAGCGTTATGGCGGAAGCGTGATCGGCTTTGCAGGAGATGCCATCACCTGCTGGTATGACGGCGAGGAGGGCGCAGTTCGGGCGATCCATGCCGGGATTGAGATGCAGAAAGCCATCCCAGATTTCCCGGATCTGTCCTTGAAGGTATCCATCGCCTCGGGAGAGGCGCGGCGATTTGTCGTGGGGGATCCGTCCATTCAGCTCATCGATGTCCTGGCTGGGAGAACTGTCTCCCGCTCGGCTCTGGGGGAACGCTTGGCAGGCAAAGGCCAAGTATTGGTAGACGAAGCCACTGTCCAAACGCTGGGAGCTTCATTGGAGGTGGATGAATGGCAGCTGGTGGACGGCGAAAAGTTCGCCGTGATTAAAAATATGGAGCAGAAGGCGGGAGAGCAAAAAACAACGCTTAAATCTCTTGACCCATCTTCCCTGAACCAGTGGGCTCTGCCACATTTGCAAGGCAGGCAGGACTTTTTCAGTGAGTTCCGCCCATGTGTTGCAATGTTCATCCGCTTCTCAGGCATCGATTTTGAGGGCGACAACGCGCGATCTCTATTGGATGAGTTTGTGAAGGAGATGCAGAACTCCGCCGCCAGATACGATGGCGTCTTATTGCAGGTGACCATCGGCGATAAAGGCAGTTATGCTTACATCAATTTTGGCGCAGTGAATGCGCATGAAGACAATCCCCAGCGTGCATTGAAGGCGGCTCTGGAACTCCGGAACAAAACCGAACTCCATCTGCAGATAGGCATCACACAAGGATTAATGCTGGTGGGAGCCTACGGAGGAGAAACCCGAAAGACTTTTGGCGCCTTGGGCGATGATGTCAATCTTGCTGCAAGACTGATGATCACCGCCAGGGAAAGTGAAATATTGGTAAGCAGTCACATATATAAGGCTGTCAATGAATATTTCACTTTTGAAGCGCGCCCTGCGGTGATGGTAAAAGGGAAATCCAAGCCAATTCCTTTATTTCAATTGATGGGCGAAGCCCGGCGGCGAGCCGTACGCTTGCAGGAGCCGAACTACTCTCTACCGATGGTGGGTCGGCAAGCTGAGTTAAGAAACATCGAAGAGAAGCTCGATCTGGCAAAAGAAGGGAAGAGCCAGGTGATCGGAATCGTGGCAGAGGCAGGCTTGGGCAAGTCCCGACTCGTGGCAGAGGTAATCCGCAGCGCGAGAAGAAAAGGATTCGCAGGCTTCGGCGGTGCGTGCCAATCTGACGGTTTGACGTCCCCTTACCTCGCATGGAAGACGATTTGGATCGCGTTATTCGATATCGATCCCGATGCCCCCTTGAAGAAACAGATCCGCATATTGGAAGGGAAACTAAAGGAGCATAACTCCGACCGGATGGAAGCCCTGCCCCTGCTTGGACCGATATTGAATCTCGATATCCCCGATAACGACTTTACGCGCAACCTTGAACCTGAGCAGCGCAAGAACATATTAACCACGCTGTTACAGAATTGCCTGGTCGCCGCCTCCAGGTCCGAACCGATCCTGATCGTGATGGAAGACCTGCACTGGATAGACGCGCTATCGCACGACCTGCTGGAAGCCTTGGCAAAGGCGCTGGCAGATCGCCCCGTTTGTTTTGTGCTGGCATATCGCCCTCCCCAGTTGATGCGCCTGCAGACGCCGCGAATCGAAGCCTTGCCATACTTTACAAATATCAAATTGGATGAATTTACCCCTGCCGAAGGGGAGCAGGCTGTCCGTGCAAAACTCGCGCAGTTGTATCCCTCGCAAAGCGGGGCTACGCCGTCTCTGCTGGTGGAAAAATTGATGCACCGTTCACAGGGCAATCCGTTTTATCTCGAGGAATTGCTCAACTATTTGCGTGACCGCGGCCTCGACCCGCGCGATTCAGCGGGACTGGATAAGATCGAACTCCCTGATAGCTTGCACACACTCGTCTTGAGCCGCATCGACCAATTAAGCGAACATGAAAAAAACACATTGCGCGCGGCCAGCATTGTCGGGCGTTTCTTCCGCGCCGCCTGGTTGACGGGGTACTACCCCGCCCTGGGTGACCTGACACATGTCAAAATAGATCTGGATAAACTGGATACACTGGACATCACCCCCCTGGATTCGGAACCGGAACTGACGTATCTGTTCAAACATATCGTCACGCATGAAGTGACGTACGAAAGCCTGCCCTTCGCCTTGCGGGCGCGATTGCATGAACAGTTGGCAGTATACCTTGAAAGCATCGGTGCGCCTGTGGAGATGATCGCCCAGCATTACGGGCGCAGCAATAACCAGGGCAAACAGCGGGAATATTGGCACAAGGCTGGGGATGCCGCGAGGGAGGCATTTAACAATGAAGCCGCGCTGGATTACTACGACCGGCTTTATCCCCTGATAAGCGAACCAGGGGAACAGGCCCGCTTATGTCTCAAGCGGGCGGAAGTCTACTATGGCAGGGGGCGGCTCGCGGAAGCGCGGGAAAATCTAACATTGGGTTTGAACTTGATCGGTCGGCCATTGCCAGCGACTGCTTTGCAGATACGAGTCGGGCTGTCTGGGCAGGCATTGAGGCAATTCTGGCATCGGCTTTGGTTTTCAATCAACCCCATCCCAGACGATGCGGGGTCAGAGGCAGAGATCAACAACGATGATTTGGATTTGCTGCGCGCATATGAACTCCTGATTTTTATTGATACACTGGCAAACAAGATAGGTCCCATTGATTATTATCTGGGTATGAAAATTCTCAATATGGCTGAGTCAGCGCGGCGAAAATCGCCGATATTGGCGAGGGCGTATGCCATCCTGGCTCTGGGTTTCGGCGTGATGCCGATCCCCATGCATGCTCTGGCACAGTCTTATTTTCGCCGGGCACGTGCCACATTGACCGGGCTCGATCATTTGTATACTCAGGCTTTTGTCTTGTGGAGGGAAGGTCAATATGCCCTCAATAACGGAAAATGGGAAGATGGCGAAAAAGCCTACCAACAGGCGCTGGAAATCAGCGATCGGCTGGGGGATCGTCGCAATTGGGCTTTTGCGCTCGTAAATCAGGGGAGACTTGCTCATTTTCGAGGTCAATTTGATCTGTCCATCAAGCGGTGCGCGGACGTTTATCAAAGCGGACAGGCAAGGAATCATTTGGAACATCAGGCATGGGGGTTGAACGGTCAAGCTGTGAGTTTGCTCCACCTCGGGAATATAACTCTGGCTGCCGAACTGCTGGAAAAAGCTTTGGCGTTATATGCCTTGATCGCAGATTCGGGGACGGCAGAACAATCAACCTTGGGAACACTCGCCGCTGTCTATTTGAAAAAAGGTGAACTTGAGAAAGCCCGGAACGCCGCCGATAAAACCGCCCGATTGCTGAAACAGGCTTCTGTTCGTATCGCTCCATCCTTCGATTCTTATAGTAATGTTGCGCATGTATATTTGGCGTTGTGGGAGAAATCTGGAACCCAACGCGAAAAATCGGAGATGAAGGCGCTTGCGGGGCAGGCCTGTCGTGCATTGCGTAAATTTGCGAGGACATATCCCATTGCCAAAGCCCGGGCATTCTTGTGGCAGGGACTGTACGATTGGCTGGATGGAAAACCTCGCAGCGCACAAAAGAACTGGCAAAAGAGTTTGGCAGCGGCGCAGAAAATGTCCATGCCGTATGATGAAGCGCTGGTTTATCGCGAGATGGGGCGGCACGCCGCCGGTTCGGAACGGGACCTCAATCTGGCTCACGCCAACGAAATCTTTGGGCGGCTGGGAGTCGCGTTGGATGCCGGCATGGATACCGCGCCAATGACGGTTACACGTTGACAATTCCCCTTTACGCATTGATGTCCGAGCGTCCCGAAGTTGACACAGGGACCATACGGGTGCTAACCCGCCCTCTGCAAAACCGGGTGAACGACATCTCGCTCTTGAATGAACGTACCAAGGAACCTGAAAGCGCTCGATAGGAAAACTCCGTCGGGAGATTACCGGCATTTCCGTGACCTTTTCGTTATAATTACCCCATGCAGATCCAACCAAAAGATCCGATCCTACAGGAAACCCTGCTGAACTACTCACAGGAATCTGACCCGGTTAAGCGCAAGCAGCTGGAGGATATTATCTGGCAGAAATATGGGACTGAAAATACCGCCTTTGTTTTGGATATGTCCGGTTTCTCGCTCCTGACCCGCAAGTACGGGATCATCCATTATCTCTCCATGATCCGGCGCATGCAGCTGACCGTCGAGCCGATCATCGCGAACTACGGCGGGCGCATCATCAAATTCGAGGCGGATAATTGTTTTGCCGTCTTTCCCGATCCAGCCTCGGCGGCGCGGACTGCCATTACCATCCAGCATGCAATCGCCGCCGCGAACCTTCTCACCAGCGAAGAGATGGATATTCACGTCACCATCGGCATCGATTACGGAAGAATTCTTATTCTCAATGAGGATGACATGTACGGCGACGCCGTCAACCGCGCCTGCAAAATGGGAGAGGACCTGGGCAAGGCGGATGAAATCCTCATCACCAAGGAAGCCATGGATATGATTCCCGAGGAGGCGCAGATCGAAGGGAAACTCATTGAGGTTAGTATCGGAGGGATGAACACACCCGCCTACCAGATCATCTACCGGACAGATATGGAAGAAGAACAGCAATAGGTGAATTTAGATTAATAGATCCAAAAGCACGCTTAACCCGGTCATGAGGAACGGGAAGAAGATCGCCGCGAGTACACGGTAGAAATCCCAGTTTTCAAAAGGCCAGGTGGGGGCTTTTTCAGTCATTTCGAGCATGGAACGCAGCGCCACGATTTGGCCGTTTTGGTTTATATCGTTCTCCGCTTCCAGGTCTTTCAGCAATCGGTCGTATTCATCCTGAAGCGAATTCGAAATATGACGGATGGCATTCAAGCGCGCAAGCCGCATGCTTCGATGTGCCTGCCAGAATGGAAGGGAAAAAGCAAGGGGGATGAGTAGCAGGTACAGAACCAGATAGATTGCATCCTCGGGAAAGAGCGGATTCCCCCAAAAGAAACGCATCGCGATAAACATTCCCAACACACCGCCGAACCCGGCAAACCACAGACCATACCTGGTGACAGCCTCAAAGGA
This sequence comes from Candidatus Villigracilaceae bacterium, assembly GCA_026645935.1. GTDB lineage: Bacteria > Chloroflexota > Anaerolineae > Anaerolineales > Villigracilaceae > Villigracilis. The sequence goes on from JAPKMP010000007.1 coordinate 100,732, forward strand.
TTCGCTGTATCTGGACTGACCGATCAGGACCGGGAGCTTGACGTGCCGGTAAATACGATTGAGGTTGAATGCCATCATCAGATGCCTTACCAGGGCAAGGAGGATAAGGTAGAACAGGATGAACCGCGAAAATTGAAGGATGACCGCCATCAGCCAATTGTAGCTATACCAGCGTAGTCCGATATAATGGGCAACGTACAAAAAACCAAGAACCATCACCCCCGCGCCGACAAACACTCCAAGCAGCCACATGCGCGATGTGGCATGCAAGATTCGCGATGCGCGCAAGGCTCCGCCATGCATCCCATCGGGCAGGAGAGGCAGGACTTTGCCATACACTCCGGCGATCGCTTCCGATTGCCAAACATAGAAATACATCACAACGGGATGGATGAACAAAAACCCAACCATGTTGACCCTGTCCGCCATGCTGCTGCGATCCAGTCCCTCGCGAGGCACGAGCGTACCGAAAATTGCCGGCAGTGCAAACATATAGACCGCAAAAGCCGAAAAGCTCAGCAGGGCTGCCTGCCAGGGTTTGAACTTCAAACCAAAGAGGAAGCGCCCAAATGGATCCCTGCCAATCACATCTCGAGAAGTAATCGTAGTTTCCATTCGCGCTTCCTCCGTTTTATTTTCAATGTTTCTATGCCGGGAGTTTTTCCAGGATGCCGATGGCGTTCTCGATCCGCCGCAGGCAGACATCCCGCCCGATGACCTCCATGCTTTCAAACAAGGGCGGGCTGACCTTTTGACCAGTCACTGCGACTCGCAGGATGCCGAAGACCTGATTGGCGCTGAATCCACTCTCTTCGACATATGCCCGCATGGACGGTTCGCATCGTTCGTGACTGATGTCTGGTCCCGCTCCCAAAATTTGATACGCCCTTCGAGCGATCTCTGCTGATTGTTTCGCGTCCAATCCCTTTGCAATGAGGTCTTCGGGGTTGGGAGTTACCTCGTCCTTGAAAAAGAATGCGCCGAATGAAATGCAATCGTCCAAGGTGGTGAGGCGCTCGCGGATGAGTGGAATTATCCTTAGCAGCACATCCTCTTTGACACTGAGTCCCTCACGGGTAAAGTAAGGCTTGAGGCGGGCTGCCAGGTCCTCGGTCCGCATGAGACGGATGTGAGTCGCATTGAAGTGATCCAGTTTTTGGAAATTAATGGCGGCAGGAGAGGGGGTCAACGAGTCGATGGTGAAGCGGTCGATCATTTGCTCAACGGTCATCACGTCATCTTCGGCGACGCCCCACCCCATGAGCGCAGACCAATTCAAAACACCTTCGGGGGTAAAGCCAAGGTCTTGCATGTCCTTGATGAAGATGGAATAGCCGTCTTTCATAGCCTCTGCCGCCTCCCGCTTGGACATTTTGCCTTTACCGCTGGGTTTCAAGAAAACGGAAAGGTGAATCCAGACAGGTTCCTCCCACCCGAATGCGCGGACGATGTTTACATGAAGCGGAAAAGTTCCCAGCCACTCCGAACCGCGCATGACGTGCGTGATCTGCATTTCATGGTCATCAACAATCGCGGCAAGATGATAGGTCGGCAAACCATCGGTCTTGAGGATGACTTGATCGTTCAATTGTTTGTTTTCGGTGGTGATATCGCCGCGAAGGTGGTCATGCGCAACGGTCGCACCTTCATACGGGATTTTGAAACGTATGGTGTGAGCTTCGCCGCTGGCAACACGTTTGGCTGCCTCCACAGGTGGAATGACGCGGCAGGTGCCGTCGTAGCGGGGATTTTCCTTTCGTTTCATCTGCTCCTGGCGGACTTTTTCAAGCCGCTCGGGTGTGCAGAAACAAGGATAGGCATGTCCTTTATCCACGAGAATTCTGGCGTGCGCCTGATAAATATCGCGCCGCCCCGTTTGTCGGTATGGACCGAACGGACCGCCAATATCGGGACCTTCATCATATTGCAAACCAAGCCAGCGCAAGCCGTCCATAATCTCCTGCTCGGCGCCAGGCACGGTGCGTTTCAGGTCCGTATCTTCAATGCGAAGGACGAACTGCCCGCCGGTCTTTTTGGCAAGCAGGTAATCATACAATGCGACTCGAGCCGTGCCGAGATGCATGTGGCCTGTCGGCGAAGGTGCGATACGAGTGCGGGCGGGTTCGATGGACAAAGATGCAACTCCTGATCGTCGATGGACAGCAACCCATCGGCTCTGGACCTTGTTTTAGAATTCTAGTTCTTTCTGGCGCATGACGACGGATTGTACCAAACCGATGCCGATCATGAGCGCGGTGAGGCCGCTGCCGCCATAACTGATGAAAGGCAGGGGCAGCCCGGAAACCGGCAACAGGTTCAAATTCATGCCGATATTCACCGCCCCCTGGAAAAAGATCAAAGTAGCCACACCGATGGCCAGCATGGCGCCCGATACATCCCTTGCCTTTTGCGCCGCGCGGATGCAGCGCCAGACAACCAGCCCAAGCGTGATAATGATCAGCAACCCACCCGCCAGGCCGAATTCTTCAGAGGCTGCCGCAAAGATGAAATCGGTGTGGCGGACCTTCAAGAAACGGAGCTGGGTTTGCGATCCATAACCATATCCCTGACCGGACACCCCTCCCGACCCGACCGCAATTAACGCCTGTTGAACGTTGTAACGATTCCCGAAGGTGTCGTTTGGATTTGGCACCACGAAATTGACGATGCGTTCCTGCTGGTAAGCCTGCATGCCCGGGATCTGGACTCCCAGGACCGAAAGGGTTATGACCGTCCCCAACAACAGAATACCCAGCAAGAGGGCAAATACCACCTGTCTGACCTGAATCCCATTGACCCAGAGCATGACAGCAAGGATCACCGACAACACCATGACGTTGCTCAGGTTGGGCTGCAGAAGAATCAAACCAATGATCCAGATCGCGCGAAAAAACGCGCCCGCCATCCAACGCAAATCGCGAGGTTGGTCGCGTGTGACTTCGAAATACCGCGCCAGGACGATAAGAGCGACGATCTTCGCAAATTCAGTGGGCTGAAGGAACAATACCCCCACCTGGAACCAGCGCTGCGCGCCAAACGCCTCCTGCCCAAAACCAGTGAGGGTGAGGAGAAAAACGATGATGACGAGGTGGATCGGCCGGTAAAGCGAAATCCAATAGCGATAGTCGATGGAGGCGAGCAGGAAGATCAACACTACGCCCAAAATGGCGAAATATACCTGGCGTGAAATGAGCGGCTGAAGGACTTCATTCCCCGCGATCGCCGAGCGAATCATCACGGTGCCAAAGGCGGAAGCCAGCACCACCGCGCCTAAAAGCAGAAAATCGAAATTTCTCCAGGAGAGTCCGCGTTCCATGATAAAAACATGAATACACCCGATATCTCACAGGTTCATCCATGTCCGTGTTCTGAAGGATCAACCTGCGCGATGACGCGACGAACTTTTTAACGGGATATCAGCGACCAAACGCTGTTCACGTCCGTCCCGTTCCAATTCGATGCGAACAGCTTCAGGGTCGATCTCGATATATTGCGAGATTGCCTTGAGCAGATCGTCCTTTAACGATTCCAATTGACCGGGAGTCAGGTCGGTGCGGTCATGCACAAGAACCAATTGCAGACGTTCCTTGGCGCTTGCCGCGCTTCGTTTGCGGGTGAAAAATTTCATTTCACTTCCTTCCCGCCAGGCGTTGAATGGCGTTCCATAACCCGCTTTGCGGAGCGAGGTCGAGGAAAGGCACATCCTCTCCTTGCAGGCGTTTGGCAATATTCCGGAATGCCGTCCCGGCCCGGCTCTTCCCGTCGGTGACGACAGGCGCACCCCTGTTCGAGCCGATGATCACAGTCTCATCCTCAGGCACGATGCCAATCAGGCGAATCCCCAACAGGTCGAGCACATCCTCTGCCGAAAGCATGTCGTTATTCTTGACAAGTGTTGGATTGAGCCGGTTGATGATCAGGGACGGGTTGCCTTTCTCCTCTGCTTCGAGGATTCCCACCACCCGATCCGCATCGCGCACCGCACTGACCTCGGGATTCGTCACCACGATGACGCTGTCAGCTGCGGCTATCGCGTTTCGGAATCCGCGTTCGATGCCCGCAGGCGAATCGATGATCACGAAGTCGGCATCTGCTCTTAGGTCTTTACAGATGCGCACCATATCCGATGGGGAAACTGCGTTCTTGTCCCGGGTTTGCGCAGCTGGCAAAAGATACATTTCGGGATAATGCTTATCCCGGATCATCGCCTGCTTAAGTTTGCAGCGCCCCTCGATCACATCCACAATATCGTACACGATGCGGTTTTCGAGCCCCATCACCACATCAAGGTTGCGCAAACCGATATCGCCGTCGATACAAACAACGCGTTTACCGTCCATGGCGAGCGCTGTGGCGAGGTTGGCGACCGCGGTGGTCTTACCCACGCCGCCCTTGCCGGAAGTAATCGTAAATACTTGAGCGGTCATATCATTTCCTAGTTGTGGTTTCGCCGGGCGACCAGAGTTCGGCTTGCAGTTTGCCTTCATGGTTGATACTTGCGACCTCGGGTCTCGGGTCCTTCTGCGGCTTCAGCATGGCAGACACTTCATCTGCGATGCGCAATTGGTTGGCAGAGAGATCAAGCGCGCAGATGAATGCTTCGCGGTTGCCTTTCGCCCCGGCATGTATCACGCCTCGCACCCGTCCCCAAACGATGACGTTCCCTTCCGCGATGATCTCCGCGCCGGGGTTGACATCACCGTAAACTACGACATGTCCGGGGTATTCGATTCGTGTGCCAGATCGGACGGTTTTCGCAACAAAGAGCGCAGAATCCTCGGGGATGGATTCAAGGACATGCCTGGCTTCTTCGGGTCTCGGTTTGGAAATTCGCGTGGCAAGGCCAAGCAATTGGGCGGTGGTTTCCGTCGTGGGCGATTCGCTGACAACCGCCCAGAGAGTGATGTTACGCTCCGAAAGCCAGTCCCTCAGGTCCACAAGGTCATTCACTTTCAGAACCTGCGACCCGACATCCATGGCAAGCCTCGCCCCCTGGAAGAATGTGGAGCGCTCGGTAATCTGGAGCATGAGCGCGTCACGCTGATCACTCCAGTCAGCATCCGCGAAAGTCGCCAACAGGCCGTCGCGGATTCCCTTGATCTGTACGATAGAAGAAGTCGATTCCATAAATGCGTTCATTCAGGCATTGATGGGCAATTATACCTGATGAAATTATGGAAATTACGGCGGCGGCGCGCCTTGCGCGATATCCAATGCCTTGATTTCGAAATATGCCTTGATGACGCGCGCGACCATCGGACCCGCGACGCTCGCCCCCTCTCCCCCATTGTAGGCAAAAGCGATCACTGCAATTTCCGGGTCCTCGAAGGGAGCGTAGGCCAACGTCCACGAATGTGTGGGCCAGGCGCCGAATTGGCAGCGGTCCGCTGCGCGGGCGACGTCATCGCAATACTCCGCCGTCCCCGTCTTTCCCGCCACAGCAATGGGGAAATCCGTGAATAGATCGTTCAGGGTGCCGAAGGTGGTATCGGTTACAGTTCGTCTCGTTCCCGCACGGACAGCCTGGACCGTTTCAGGTTTGACGATCTTGAAATCATCCGTCAACGTGCAATACGGACCGTCGCATGAATATTCCTGAATCAGGGGTTCAACGGTAATATCCCATTTCATGTTGGGTGTGAAGGGAGATATTTGATAACTGCCCGGCGTTTCGAATTCGGTGGCGGTAAAGTCCTGCGGATTGAACCACACTTCTACAACATTGCCATCGCCGTCCGTTACCTGCCGGACGATGGTAGGCTGCATTACCTTGCCGTTATTGGCAATCGTCGCCCCTGACATCAGGACCTGTAATGGCGTAGCCAGCACATATCCCTGACCGACGCTGGCAATATAGGTGTCACCCGTCGACCAGTTCTCACCGGTGTTGATGCGCTTCCACTGCGGGTCGGGAATCAACCCATCCTGCTCACCCGGTAACTGAATACCCGAAGCGGCATCATACCCGATGGCACGTGCGTACTGTTGAAGGCGTTCGATCCCCAATCCTTGCGGGATTTCGTTCTCGAATCCGCCGCCCAATTTGTAGAAACAAACATTGCTCGAGTAAGCGATACATTGCAGGAAGGTCAATGGACCGAAACCTTCAGGACGCTGATCGAAAATATAATCGACAAATGGGCGGGTGTTGCGATCCGTGCAGGGATCATTGGGGTTGAAACGCTCACACAAAAGCAGCTGACCCGGCGCCTGGACGATATCATCCAGATCGACAACACCTTCGTTGAATGCGCCAGTGGCTGTCGACAGTTTAAAGGTCGAGCCAGGCGGATACTCAGCCGATATGGCATTGTTCAACAGGGGTTTGCGCGGGTCCTGACTCAGTTGTTCATAGTAATACGCAGGAATGAAGCGGCTTAACCGGTTGTTTTCATACGTTGGATAGGAAACCATCGCAAGGATTTCGCCTGTCTTCGGATTGATGGCAATGATCACTCCACTTGAAATACGCACACGTCCAAAATATGTATTCCAAAACCGAATTTCCTCTTCCAATGTTGCCTGTGCAGCCGCCTGCAACCGCGTGTCGATGGTCAGATAGACATTGTGTCCCGGCACTGGTGTGATGGGCGGTTCGAGGTTCCGAATCTCCTGCCCGGCGACATCCACCTGGACGACGCGCAAACCATTTCTGCCAGCCAGAATATCCTGCAGTGAAGTTTCCACGCCTGCATACCCGATCTTGTCACGGTTGGGGATGAATCCCCTCGCGCGCAACTCCTCCTCTTGAGAAGCGGGGATCGGACCCAAAAAGCCAATGACATGCGAGGTCAAAGAGCCGGTCGGGTAATCGCGGATCGGCTCGATCTCCACGCTCACACCGGGCCAGTCCACTTTTTTCTCCTCAACAATACGGGCGACCTCCTCTGACACATTACATTGAATCTTCACGGGGCTGTATGGTGCAAGAGTATCCTGCAATGCAACCAGCTGGGAAATACCCGGTCCGGGCACACAGGGAGCGAAAAGTTTTGCCTCTTCCAAGGATTCGTCGGTTACCGGTCCGCCCACCGGGACGTCCACAAGATCGGAAAGTTCCCGATAGATGCGCTGGATATCCGAGTCGTCCACCGGCAGGTTGGCGGGAGTCACAACCACGTTATATGAAGCGACGTTTCGCGCCAATATATATCCGTTGCGGTCGTAAATGATCCCGCGCGCGGCCGGGATGCTGACCTCGGTGGTGTAATTGTCCACTGCGCGGGTATGATAAAGATCGCTGTTGAATAGCTGCAAGTTGATCAGACGCAGAATAAACCCCGTCAGGGTGATTCCAACCACGAAATAGATCACCCCGAGACGCCACGCTTCGAATCGGACTGGTCTTGATTCTGAACCGGTGCTCATGCAAACTCCTCGACCGGGTATACCCAATGCGACACATCGCGCATGAACGGATATATCGGGATGGACAATAACATATTCAACAACAAACTTGGCAGGGTTACAAGGCCTGCGACGTCTCCGAACGAGAAAATTGTCCCCAAAAAACGAAGGATGATAAAAGAAAGTAGATGAAAGAACAGAGTGCCCAGAAATACAACGCTGAACATTGCAAGCAGGGGCGCCTGCCACACCCTGCGCTGAAGGATTCGCGCAACGAACAAGACTCCGAAATACCCCAAGATCATAACAGGAAGCGGCAGGTTGGAGATGAATCCAAGGAAGATACAGGCAACCGCGCCCCAATGCCAGGCTGAATCGACTCTTTCCTGTAACGCCCAGGCGGCAAGAAGCACGAGCGGCAGGTCGGCGTATCCATTGAGCAGCCGGACCTGGCTGACTATGGAGGATTGGAGAATCACAGCCAGCCCCAACAAAGGGAATGCAATTAGATTTCGCATGGAAGGATCAAGGAATTGGAGTGGTCGCCGGTTCGAGCGGCGCAATATCCACCGGGCGGAAATTGGTGATGACCAGCACGATCTCGAGGCGGGAAAAATCCACGGCAGGCTGAACCGTCGCCTGTTGGAACAACTCAAATTCCAGGGCACGAACCGTAACGACCTGCCCGATGATAAGATCTGCGGGATACCCGCCGCCCAATCCGGAGGTCAAAATCAGGTCTCCCGCCTCAACCGTCACGTTTTGAGAGATCAAATCGAGCGAAATATCACCGGTGACCGAACCGTACAAAACTGCGCTCGTATCGGTGTTCTGCAGATACACGTTGACCGATGATGCCGGGTCGGTGACGAGTTGAACGCGGGCAGCGTCGGCAATGACCGCATCGATGCGGCCGACCAGGCCTTGATTCGTCACCACTGGCATGCCGCGGCGGATATCATCGTTGGAGCCGCGGTTGATGATGATGTAATGCAGGAAAGGGCTCGGGTCGCGGCCGATTACGGATGCAGCTTTATACGTGCTTTCGGGATTCGAGCGGGAAAAATCCACGAGCGCGGCGAGGATCTCCGTTTCGTTCACCCGCTGCTGAAGTTCGATCAATTGCGCTTGTAATTGAGATACCTGCGCTTCCAGTTCCGCATTGCGCTGTCGCAAAGTGACGATATCGCGCGGGGCGGTGACAAAATCCTGAAAACCGGCAAATCGTCCGGCGATCCAGGTTTGAATATTGATCAGGGTTGCTGTAAAGCCGCGCGAAGCCGAACCAAGCACGCCGCTAAAGGCAAGCACAAGGATGCCGCCCACGACCAGAAAGATAATGGTTGTTTGTAAGGAACGGGAATTCATTCGAAATTACAGTCCAACACGCATCGATATGCTTCGTCCTGAGATTGCACGATGCTGAAAGAATACCATATTAAAATCTTTTTCGATGAGGGGAAAATGAAAAGTAACCGGCTCAGATATGCCGCGTACTGCCGCGTTCCAGTCCGATCAGGTACCGGCTGAGACTTTCCAGGTCTTCGAAAATCATTGCCGCGCCACGCGCCACACATGTCAACGGATCCTCCGCCACCCAGACGCGCAACTTCAACTCGTCGGTGAGCCGGTCTGCCAGCCCCTGAAGAAGAGAGCCGCCTCCCGCCAGACAAATCCCAATATCCATCAGGTCCGATACGATCTCTGGCGGGATCTCATCAAGCGCATCACGCACGGTATCGATGATGACCTGGACGGATCCCGAAAGCGCTTCGCGAATTTCAACCGACGATACTTCGACGGTTTCAGGCAGGCCAGTCACAAGGTTTCGCCCGCGAACCTCCATGGTTTTTTCGGGCTGCAAGGGATAGGCGGAACCGATCTGCCATTTGATCTGTTCCGCAATACCCGTGCCGATTAGCAGGTTGTATTTATTGCGCAGGTATTGCAGGATATCCTGGTCCATCTCGTCGCCTGCGACGCGCAAAGACCTTGAAGCCACCACCCCACCGATGGACATGACCGCCACTTCCGTTGTACCCCCTCCGATATCCACAACCATCGATCCGCGGACTTCCCCAATGGGAAGACCGGCTCCGATCGCGGACGCAATGGGTTCTTCGATCAACAAGGCTTGTCTTGCGCCGGATGCCATGACCGCATCGTATACCGCTCGTTTTTCCACTTCGGTCACACCGGTGGGCAGCCCAATGATCACCCGCGGGCGCGGCAGCGGGACCACGCTTTGTTCATGCACTTTTCCAATGAAATATTCCAACATCACACGGGTGACATCGAATTCGGCAATGACCCCGTCCCGAATGGGACGCACGACCACGACATTTGCTGGCGTACGACCGACCATCTCTTTGGCTTCCAGCCCGATTGCGAGCGGCTGGCGCAATTTCTTATCCACCGTCACCCAGGATGGTTCGTTGATTACAATGCCCTTCCCGCGGACATGTACAAGCGTATTTGCGGTGCCAAGATCGATGGCGATATCGAGTGAAAAGAGGCCTAACAGCCAATTGATGGGGTTGAAGGCCAAAATCGGCTCCTATGATACGGGGATGGGTTCGGGTGGAACTTTCGAGAAATTATACCATGAGGGGGAATCTTAGATTTTTTCAGCCAGCCTCCATAAACACGGTAGAATCGGGAAATAATTTTTGTAACCGGAGGAAGCCATGTCCAAATTTGCGATCGTCACCGACAGCACCGCCTACATCCCGCCGGAATTGACAAAGAAATACGGTATCCGTGTCGCGCCGCAAGTCCTCATTTGGGAGGAAAAAACCTATCGCGACGGGGTGGATATCCAGCCTTCCGAGTTTTATTCCAGGCTAAAGACCGCCAGAGCCATGCCGTCCACATCACAGGTCTCGCCGGCAACCATGCAGGAAATATTTCAGGGCATCGTCGATAACGGGTTGTCCGTGCTGGGTGTTTTCATATCCTCGAAATTATCAGGCACCCTTCAATCTGCGATTCAAGCGAAAGACTTGATGGGCAGCGCCGGGGAGAAAGTGTATCTTGTCGACAGCCAAGCCACCGCGATGGCGCTCGGGTTTCAAGTGCTTGCCGCTGCACGCGCGATGGAATCCGGGGCTAATCTCCTGGAATGTACCGCGCTTGTGGAAAGATCCCGCGAACGAACTGGCGTGTTCTTTGCCGTGGATACGCTGGAATTCTTACATCGCGGCGGCAGGATCGGCGGCGCGCAGCGGTTCATCGGCTCGGCGCTGAACCTCAAACCGATCCTTGCCCTGAAAGAGGGAAAGGTCGAAGGCATGGACCGCATCCGCACCAAGAGCAAAGCGCACGATCGTGTTCTGGAATTGGTGACAGAAAAGGTGAAAGGCAAACCCAATATCCGCCTCGCCACTCTGCATGCGGATGCGGCGGATGACGCAAAAAAACTTCTCGACCGCGCGAATGTCGAGCTTTCACCTGTCGAGAGCCTGTTCACAGAGGTCAGCCCTGTTGTTGGAACCCATGCAGGACCCGGAACAGTAGGGCTGGCATACATGTTCGATTGATGATGGATAATTTCCAATTCGAGCGCATCGCCAAAACGATGCCATTCCTGAATAACGCAGATCCGGAACTTGTCAGGGAGTTCCGGAAATCTGCGTTCCTGGCGCGGATTCCTTCCGGGCGGGATATTTTCCTGGAGGGTGACACAGTCGAATCAATCGCGTTGCTCATCTCAGGCGTTGTGCGGGTGTACAAGATCGGCGAGACCGGACGCGAGATAACGCTTTACCGTTTCGGCAACGGCTCATCGTGCATCTTGAGCGCCAATGCGATCCTCAGTTATAAGACCTTCCCGGCCATTGCCACAGTCGAAGAAGAGGCGGAGGCAGTCATGATTCCCGCCGACGCGTTCCGCGGCTGGGTCAAAAAATTCGATTTCTGGCGCGACTTTGTTTTCGACCTGCTGTCGCAAAGGTTATCAACCGTCATGCAGGTTGTGGATCAGGTCGTCTTCCAACGCATGGACCGCCGCGTGGCGGCTCTACTGCTCCAACGCGGGCGAAGCGAGAATCCCATTCGCGTCACCCACCAGGAGATCGCTTCAGAATTGGGAAGTTCCCGCGAAGTGATCAGCCGCCTGCTCGAAGATTTCATCGCCGAAGGCAGTATCCGTTCGGGCAGGGGATTCATCGAAGTGCTGGATTTTGAGCCGCTGGAATCCCGCTCGAATATGTGACATTGTCACAGACAGTGACGGGGGACTCTCCTATACTGGGGGCATCAAACAAAACTAAAGGAGTATTTCCAATGAAACGCAATATGTCCAACGCCGATCGCATCATCCGCCTCGTGATTTCCGCCCTGTTCGTCTACCTGTACTTCGGCGGGATCGTCACCGGAACTTTCGGCATCGTCCTGCTCGCGCTCGCCGGGGTTTTCACCCTCACTTCGATCGTCGCGTTCTGCCCCCTCTACGCACCGTTCAAGTTCAGCACCTATAAGGCTTAACCTGCCGAGGAGCGGATGGTTCGCCATCCGCTCCATTCTTAAAGCCATGAACTTACAGGAATTTCAACACAAAATCGACTCAGCCGGGAAACCCGTCATCGTGGATTTTTGGGCTGGCTGGTGCGCCCCGTGTATGATGACAAAACCGGTTCTCGAAACACTCGGGCAGGAATACGCTAAAGAGGTGGCGTTTCTGCCCGTCAATGCGGATACCGCCCGGGAGCTGCTCCAGCAATACCGGGTCTTTAGCATTCCCACTGTGCTCGCCTTCCAGGACGGTCGTGAAGTCGCCCGGTTGACAGGCGCGCAGAACGAAGCGGGATATCGTACCGTCTTCGAATCCCTGGCGAAGGGGAAAGAAGTCAAGATTCCGATGAACATCTTCGACCGGTTGCTCAGGCTGGGTTCCGGCGGTCTGCTCATCGTGTTGGGCGTCATGAACGGTAACTGGCTCCTCCTCGGACTCGGAGCAGTGCTCGCCTTTTTAGGCGTGTATGACCGTTGCCCGATTTGGAGAGCACTGACAGGAATACTGAAGAGGAATTAAATACCTCAGGTGGGAGTAACGGCTCAGGGTCACGCCTGAGCCGTTTTGTTTCCATTTGTAACGCCCCGACGGGTATAATCCAGGTCATGACGCAGAAAATCCCATTGGTGATCGGAATCGCAGGCGGGTCAGGTTCGGGAAAGACCACCGTTGCCCAGGAAATCCTGCGAAGAGTTGGCGCAGATAGCATCGCATTTCTCCAACACGATTCGTATTATAAAGACCTGCGGACGATGAAAGCATCCCAGCACTCCGATGTGAATTTCGACCACCCGGACGCGCTCGAAACAGAACTTCTGATCCAGCACATCATCGCGCTTAGGGATTTCAAACCCGTGCAAGTGCCGATCTATGATTTTGCGAACGACACGCGCAAGCCCGAGACATTCACCGTCGAACCGAAAAACGTGATCCTCGTGGAGGGGATTCTCCTTTACGTGGAACCTGAACTGCGGAAGTTGTTCGATGTCAAGCTCTTTGTCGATACGGATGCCGACATTCGTTTCATCCGGCGCTTGCAGCGGGATCTCTCCGAACGCGGCCGCACCACCGCATCTGTGATCGAACAATATTTTGCGAGCGTGCGCCCGGCGCATCTCGAATTCGTCGAACCGTCCAAACGATACGCGGATGTCATCATCCCGGAGGGCGGATACAACACCGCCGCGCTCGACATGGTCACCGCAAGAATCGAAAATTTACTCAAATAAATCACAAAGGAGAACTACATGGCAAAACAATGGAGCAAGCCCCCCGAAATGCAGATCGACCCGAAAAAGAACTACCGCGCGCGCATGGAAACCGACAACGGCACGATCGTGCTCGAACTTTTTGCGGATAAAACCCCCGTGACGGTGAACAACTTCGTTTTCCTTTCGCGCGAAGGCTACTACGACGGAGTGGTCTTTCACCGCGTGATCGCAAATTTCATGGCGCAGGGCGGCGACCCGACCGGGACCGGTAGAGGCGGACCCGGCTATCGCTTCCAGGATGAGTTTCACCCAAGCCTGAAACACAACAAACGCGGAATCCTTTCGATGGCGAATGCGGGACCGGGGACGAACGGTTCACAATTCTTCATTACCCACGTGCCCACGCCGCACCTCGATAACCGCCATACAGTCTTCGGGCAGGTCGTGGAGGGCGAAGATGTTTTGATGTCGATCCCGGAGCGCGACCCGAGCAACGTCAACGCCCCGGCAGTGAAAATTCTCCGTGTCACCATCGAAGAAAGTTAGACCGGCAAAAAATGGTTCAAAAACCGGCAAGTCGAAGAGTTCAAAGGCCATAAGCGGTGGAAGAAAAGGAAAAAAGAAGAAAGAAGAAGTTTCGCCTGACACTCATCGTGTTGACCTGCCGGTTTCAAAACCTGAAAACAAGTTCCTGACGACCATACTGCGAATCCTCGCGGTGCTGGCAGTGGCCGGGATTACCGTCTATGTATACAGCATCCGCGACCGTGTGGAAGAATTTGCAGAGCTGGGTTATTTCGGCGCATTTCTCATTGCGCTGATCGCCAACGCGACCGTGATCCTGCCCGCGCCGGGCGTGGCGGTGGTCTTCGGGATGGGCGCAGTGATCAACCCGGCAGGCGTTGGATTTGCAGCCGGGGCGGGCGGCGCGCTTGGCGAATTAACCGGTTATCTTGCCGGTTACGGGGGCCAGGCTGCGGTGGAAAATTCGCAAACATATAACCGCATCCTGCCCTGGATTCAAAAACACGGCGCATGGATGATTCTCTTGTTATCCGCCATCCCCAACCCATTTTTCGATGTGGCGGGAATCGCCGCCGGGATCTCGAAAATCCCGCTTTGGAAGTTCCTGCTCGCCTGCTGGGCTGGCGTGACGATCAAGATGTTGATCTTTGCCTTTGCCGGAGCCTACTCGATAGATTGGATCGCAAGTTTCTATGAATAGCATGGACCTGGCAGGTTTTGAAAACTGCCAGGTCCAATATTTCAAAAAGGAGCTAATCATGAGCAACTACGAAAAGATAGACACCTTTATCGACAAAAACCTGAACCAAAGCCTCGACGAACTCAAACGGTATGCCGCCCAGCCGAGCATCAGCGCGCAAAACCTTGGACTGAAGGAATGCGCGCTGATCGTGAAGGAAATGCTCGAAAAGCGCGGTTTCAAATCACAGATCATGGATACCGACGGCGCGCCGGTCGTGTTCGGTGAGAGAAAAGGCAAAAGCGATAAGACGCTTCTGATCTACAATCATTACGACGTCCAACCGCCGGAGCCGCTGGAATTATGGGACAGTCCTCCGTTCGAGCCGCAGATTCGCGATGGGATCATGTACGGGCGCGGCGTGAGCGACGACAAGGGACATCTCACCTCCCGCTTGCACGCCATTGACGCATTCCTCGCGGAGGAAGGCGAACTTCCCTGCAATATCAAGTTCATCATCGAAGGTGAAGAGGAAACCTCCAGCGTTCACCTGCACGATTTCATTTCTCAAAATCTCGACCTGCTCAAAGCCGATGCCTGCATCTGGGAATTCGGCGGCGTGGACCACCGCGGACGCCCCCAACAGTATTTGGGCTTGCGCGGAATTTGCTATGTGGAGCTATCCGTGACTTCGTTATCGACGGATGTACACTCGGGACTGGGTGGGAGCATCCTGCCGAATGCGGCATGGAGGCTGGTCTGGGCCTTGAACACCCTCAAGGGCGAGGACGAACGAATCCGCATCCCCGGCTTTTACGATGATTGTGTCCAGCCCACCGACCGCGATCGCGAGTTCATGGAGAAACTGCCGGACATGGCCGATGAATACAAACGACGCTTCGGAGCGAAGAATTTCATCAAAGGCCTTACCGGCGGCATGGATTTGAAACTCGAAGAAGTTTTCGTCCCAACCTGCACGATCTGCGGCCTCACCAGCGGATACCAGGGACCCGGCTCGAAGACCGTCCAGCCCGCATTTGCTTCCGCCAAAGTGGACTTCCGCCTTGTGCCAAACCAGATGCCGCAGGATATTCTGAAAAAACTGCGCGCCCATTTGGATGCCGAAGGCTTCAGCGACGTCCAAATCAACTTCCTCGGAGGCGAGCCCGCGGCGCGGACCGATCCGGATCATCCCTTCGTCAAACTTGTAGTCGATACGGCGGAGGAAATCTACGATGCGAAGATGGACATTGTCCCAATGATCGGCGGCTCGGGACCGAACTATCCCTTCGTCCACGAACTCGGACTCCCCGTGGTGACGATGGGAATCGGTTACCCGGACACAAAAGCTCACGCCCCCAACGAAAACTTCCGCCTTGACCTGTATGCCCAGCACGCGAAACACACGGCAAGGGTCATAAAGGAGTTTGCAAAGTAAATTCAAGACCGAAGACAATGGACGGCAGACGATGATCTTTTAACCGTCCATTGTCCATCGTCCGCCTTCTGCTAAAGTGACCTTTTTCACTCCGATTTCATGACTTTCTTTTCCCTAAAATTGTATATAATATGTTTGTAACAAATTTCACAATATTACACTACGTTTGGAGGAACCCATGTTCGTAGGCGAAAGAATGTCTCACCCTGTTATCACCGTCACGCCGGAAACCCCGGTGCATGACGCGCTTGCCATGTTCAGAAACGAACGCATCCGCCGCGCGCCTGTCGTCAAGGACGGGAAAATGCTCGGCATAGTTGCCGAAAGGGACCTGCTCAACGCGTCTCCCTCCCCCGTCACCAGCTTGAGCGTGTGGGAAATGAACTACCTGATCAGCAAGGTTACGGTCAAACAAGTGATGAGCAAAAAAGTCATCACAGTGGATTCCGACACCCCCATCGAAGAAGCGGCGCGCATCATGGCGGATAAAAAGATCGGCGGCCTGCCCGTCATGCGGTCTGGCAAAATGGTCGGCATCATCACGGAAACCGATCTATTCAAGATCCTGCTCGAGTTGATGGGCGCCCGTACGAAAGCCATCCGGGTCACCGCCGAGATCGCCGACGCCCCCGGAACCCTTGCCAAGGTCACAAAGGCGGTGGCGGAAGCGGGTGGGAATTTCATCTCCTTCGGATTCTTTTCCGGCGAGGACACCAGCAGCAAGATCCTCACTTTCAAGGTTGCCGGCCTGAAAAAGGACGAGATTACCAAAATCCTGAGCAAATCCGTTAAAAAGTTTTGGGATGTCCGCCAGAGTTAGCGCATAAAACGATGAGCGCGCGGAAAAATTCCGCGCGCTCTTTTAATTTTACGGATTCGCATCCCACGGCGCGACTCCCCGCCCGCGCCCGCCTCGCAACGAACCGATGATGGGCTCAGCCAACCCGGGCAGGATCTCCGCCGTTGCTGCGAGCAGACCAAAACAACCCGCGATCATCATGTCGCCGAAGGGAACAGCAAAGTATGGATGGAGGGATTCACGATTTTCGATTTCAGATTGACGATTGAAGAGACTTCTACGGGGACCCGTCACCACTACATCAAAGTCAGCCCTCCCAAATTCAAAGACCTCATCCGTATACATCAACGCGCCGTGACCCATGTCGTCGAAGACATCCTCGTGTTTGAGGGAACCGTCTGCCAGTTTGCGAATCAGGTTTTCAAGTTTCGCCAGGTCGATCTCGCCGGTATGATGCTCGAACACGCCTTCGATTCCCTTTTCACCCAAACGAAACGCCAGGGTATGAAAATTACCGACATTGCAAATGATCTTGTTTTCGCGATTTGCAACAGCCGGGTCGAAATCCGCGCCCAGCACCGCGGCGGGAGCGGTATCCATCACCACAAGCGGACAGGGCAGATCACCAGCCGATTCTGCGACGGCTCCCAGGCGGGTCATGATTTGCGGAATCTGGTCCGAAGGATAGGCAAACGCCGAAAGCGAATTCCTCTCCCGAATGCGGTCATCCAAATAATCGAAGCGGAATTGCCGGTCAGAGACGCCGGGCGGCGCATTGCCGTGATCGAAGACGGCAACCGCCACCGCCGCAAGGTCGCTCAACGAAACGCCGTAATCGGAGAACGTCCTGGAGATCGATTCGAAATCAAAATCCTTCAACTCAAGACGGCGGACCATGGACGGCAGACGGACGGCTTCGTCTTCCGAAATGATCATGATCCCCAACGCTTCCACCTTATCCAATTCGTCGTTCAAGGTCGTCGCGGCGGAGGGAGTCATGTAAACGGGAATCCCTGCGCGGGCAACTTCTTCGATCGCCCAGGCTGAGGGACCGCCCCCCATTTGGTGACCGGTGAGCAGGATCGGGGTCCGCGAAAGAAGCGTTTTTTTGAGGCGGCGATGAACCATCATAGTGGGCGAAGGCAGGACGAGTTTGAATCCGTTCTCGATGTCAAGATTCGAATCGTAGAGGAAAATATCCTGTGTGCCGGTGCCGATATCTACTGCTAAAATCTTCATGCCTGAAAGTCCATCGCTCTATACTTCGATGCCCAACCACAAACGGATGAAATAACCGATGACGAACGAGAACAATGCCACGCCGAGGCTCAAGCCCGCCATCTCCAAAAAGCGTTCGCGGAACGACTCGCCCTTCGCCACCGAAATGTAATAATTGAACACCGCGATGATGACAACGGCGGTCGAGAGGGCGATGACAAGGTCGAGGATGTAATTGTCGAAGAGCAGGTACGGCAGGACGAGAAGCGCAACCGTCACGATATAGGCGATGCCGGTGTAGACCGCCGCGCGCACAGGATGCTTGGATGTGTTCTCGGAACGGGTCGAAAGATATTCGCTCGCCGCCATCGACAGCGACGCGGCAATGCCCGTGATCAGCCCCGACAGCGCAATGAGTTTTACGTTCTGAAGCGCGAGTGTAAGACCCGCCAGGGCGCCGGTCAGCTCGACGAGCGCATCGTTCAGGCCGAGCACCACCGACCCCGCATATTGCAGTCGTTCTTCATCCAGCATATCGATCAGTTCCCGTTCATGCTCGTCCTCCTCGTGCTGGAATTTTGCGGCTTCGGGAATCTCCTCCATGACCGACGCATAATTCTTCTGAGCCGTCTCTTCCCCGCGTTCCATGAGTTTTACCCCGAAGGTGAAGCCGAAGAGCAGGCTGAGCGCCGTATAAAACCAGACATTGAGCCAGCGCGGGCTGACCTCTTCGCCCGAGTATTTTTTCCACTCGTTGTAATGGCGCAGTTCGTCCTCCGCGATGCGGTCGAGAAGCGCGGAATTTTCCGATGATTTTACGCGCTTTGCGAGTCGTTTATAGATTTGGTATTCGGTGATCTCGGTCCGCTGGAAGAGCAACACCTTCCGGCGGATATCTTCGCTCAGTGCCTGCATAGTATCTCCTTGTACAATGAATGCGGATATTTTACGCCATAATCACAAACAAAAACACGCGCCTGGCGGCGCGTGTTTTATCGGAAACTGTCTTATATTTTTTGCAGGACGAAATACCAATAACGCCGCCGCTCCAGGTGCGGCGCGGACCTGGGGGAATCGATATCAAGACCTGCGAAATGATAGAACTGCTTGCGCAGGATGGGCGGGATATATGTGTTGACCAGGTGAATGCGCCGTTCGCGGTCCTGTTCCATGGCGTTAAGGACGTTATCGGTGATGTCCTCCTCGTGGACGACCTTCAGACCCATGGCATGGATCTGTCCGTGCCATTCCGCGACCTTTTCTTCATAGCGCAGGTCGGTATATAAAAAATGACCGCCGGGCTTCAACACCCGCCGCACGTGCTGAAAAAATTTCTGGATGTTGGGGTAATACAGGGACGCTTCCACATTGACGACCAAATCGAAGGAGGCGTCGGGGAATTTCAGGTCCTCGGCGTTGCCGTGCTCGAAGCGCAAGCCATCCATTTGATGATGTTCGCGGCAGAATTCGACGGCATTGGCGGAGAAATCGACGCCGGTATAAGACTTTGGTTTGAAGTGGCGCACGATGAACGCCGCGCCTCCGCCCCGCCCCGAGCTGACCTCGAGCGCGTCGGCGTTCGTCCAATCCGCATGTTTTGCCACATGATGATACAGCTGCAGGGGGTACCGGTGAATCTCGTCGTCGGCGTCGAGCGCCAGCGGTTCATGACCCAGGTGATGGGCGGTATAACCGAAATTCATGAAGAGCACATCGCGTTTGAGGTTCAACGCCGAAATGAACTCGTATTGCAGGCGGGTGAGCAGGCTCTTCAGCGTGATGAAGCGATGGAAAAGCAGTTTATTGAACATATCCTCTCTCCTGTGACGAAAATTACAAAGACGCCCCCACGCCTCTGTAAAAGATGCCGGTTATAACACAGCGCGCCTTATGAAGATGCACCGCTTTCAAAATTGCAGAGAGTCATCCACCCGCTACCCGCAGTAGAAATGTTATTCCGCGACCACGATCGTAAATTCTTTATCCAGGGTCTGCCCGCTGACCTGGGTCCCAAAACACCAGGCGGACAGGGTGAACGAATATGTCCCCTCTTCGGTCGGCACTCCGCTGATGACGCCAGAATCTTCGCCCTCCATGAAGACCAGTTCCAAACCGGCAGGGAGAGTCCCGCTCGAAATGAACATATCGCCGACGGGGGTCACGTTCTGGGTGATGCGTATCAGGACTTCGTATTTCTCTCCGATTTTCGCATCCGGAAGGGAATCAGGTTCGATGACCAGCGAATCGGTGATGGGTTCGAAGTCGGGTTCCGGCTCTTCCGTCTGTATCCCTCCCGGGCCGCCTGTGAATAGGGAACAAGCCAGGGCGGAAATCAACAGCAGCAGAAGCAGAAAGATTAGGGATGATTTATTCTTCATAATTTCTCCTTTGGGCATGTCATCGAAATTATGCCGCATGCTTCACGGCGCATTGACCTTCGCCATCCTGTTTTATGTATCCAAACATTTACAAAGCGCTTTCATGAAAAAGGACCGACCACGCATGCTCATCACCTGCCAGCAGACTTAATCCCGCCCGCACAGGTTTTGGACAAGGCTGCGCATCGAAGGTTGTTGCCACATCAACGGCGGCAGGCGAAAAATAGGCAATGACCTCACAATGCAGGCGGCCCTCTGATTCAGAGCGGATAAATACAGCCATGGCAGTCGGCTTCCCCGCTGCATTGAATGTGCGTTGAAATCGTTCTTCGATCTCAGCGGAGGGGGTCGCCGCCATGATCCCATCTCCAAGGCTGACAGAATACCAGTTATTCATTAACTAAAATCCCGTATGGGTTGCTTAGCCTTCACCATGGCCGCGTTCTCCTGTTACGAATTCCTCCACGCCATAGCCACTCTCGATTAACTCTTTGAGGCGCTGGGTAAACCGCGCGGCAGGCGCTCCGTCGATAATGTCATGGTCGAAGCTGATGGTCATGCACAGGTATTCGCGAATCTCGATACGGCCGTCCACCACGCCGGGTTTCTCGGCAATACCGCCAAGCGCAATATCAAGCGTATGCAGACCAAATGGAATAGCCCAGCCACTGCCCTTTCCAAACATTCCAACCGAGGTCATACCGACCGTGCCGAAACTCTTTTTTAACCAGTGTGGATTCTTGAAAATAAACCAGAAGAAAATGTCCCAAGCAAATGCAGGCAGGAGACCCAGCCACTGAACCCCGAACTCGCGGGTTTGTTCCGGTCTTGCTTTGGTCGTGCGGATCTCATTATGAATATCTCTTAACGTGCGCTTGTTTGCCGCGCGGATCCAATGGGGTACGACTCTTTTTCTCCCACCTGCTTCAACCTCAACCATCGTATTCACATCCACCTCATCAAAGATGATGAGCCTGTTCCGCCAATCACGGTAGGCGTGCATCCTCTTGTTCTGGTCTATGGCTTTGACGAGACAGGTGATGACGAACGCGGTAAAAGAGAGTGCCTCGCCGGTGCGCGTTCCATGTTCGTGGATCATGCGGCGCGCCCGGGTCACATCCACTTCGATCAGGGCATGAATTGTGTGTTTCCGTGATGCGAGCCGGCCGCCCTGAACCGTCACCTGCCGTTCCATGGGGAAGGGCAGCGCTTCATATTTCACTTGATTCATGGTCATAATTCACCTTTGTAGGCGCCCATATCCCATCCAAAAAGGGCTACTGCTGCATCGAGGTTGCAAAAATCGTGGCGAAAAAGCCGAAATACAAAATGGCGCAACACAGCGATACGACGATCAACCCGACGTGGACCCAGCCCAGGACAATCCCTGCTGTTGCCAGGCCATCGCCGCCTGCCTTTGGCGGATTCGACCTGGTCTCTTTACGAGCCTCATAGCCGGTCCAAATGGCACCAATGGCGCCAATGACCGGCAGCATGACAAAACTTAATATCCCTGAAATCAGGCTGACTGTTGCCAGCGTACTGGTGGGTAATATTGGGTAACCCGAGTTCTGTGTGTAATTTTGCTGATTCATCTTCATTCTCCTTTATTGTTTATTGCGACCATGCGGCTAACTCCTCCCCGTAGCGGACTGTAACTCCCGCACATCGTCCCCGAGCGCAGCGAGCGGGAACGCATTGACCTTCGCCAGCAAGATACCGTTATCGCTAAATAATTTCATTACTACTCTCTTCCAAGCATGACCAATTCAAACAAATCTGAACCTGACGCACTTGATATCATCGTTGCTTTGCTGTCGGATAGACTTGCTACTATTTCGTCTAAATTATGAATCAAGATTCCGTGTTCTCTCAATAAATCGAGTTCCTGCGGGAACTTAATTTGATGAATAACCAACTCAAAACTCCAATTGCCGCGATAGAGTTTTTGCCTGATTTTTTCCTTGATATCCAAAAAGAATTTTTTGTCCACCCATTCCTGAATACCATCTCTCAATTCTTTTTCTGTTCGCAACTTTGTACTTGCACTTCCGCGCCCTGTACTCTTCCGAATATCTTTGGGTAAAGGACTCAAATAACTTATCGGGTGGACTGAAGCTTGCACTTCAATATGACGCGCTTCGATATTTCCATTGTTTATACGTATGGCAAGCAAGTCGATTTCATGAACACCGAGTTTTATCCCTCTAATAGTGAAATAACCATTTCGGTTGAGCCATTCTTCAACAAGTTCTTCAGCAAGAAGTGCCATAATTCATTCCTTTTTATCCAACACCATCTCACAATTCTCCCTTAAACACCCTATCCAACACGGACGGCAGCAAAGCATCCAATTCCTCCCCACTCGCGGACTGTAACCCCCGCAACGCATTGACCTTCGCCTGCAACCCATCCAGATAAGCGACAGTCCAGTAGTGCTTTTTCATTCGATTGGGAATGCCTTTGTGCCAATCGGGCGCTCTCCACTAACAACACTCTTAAATTCCTGCTCGAAAAACTCATAGAGTGTTCCACCACTCTCCACAACAAAAGTAGGAACTTCTATTCGTTCTTTTTGGTGCTGGTATACAGTGAAGATAGCCTTTCCACCAAAACAATAATAACTATACATGGGAACGTAAGGCAAATACCAGATTTCTAATTTTTCTCTTGCATTTCCTGATCTATTGAATATCTCGATAAAATCATTTTGAGCTTCAAGGATAGAACCCTTAAGTTCTTGCACTTCTTTGGTAATCCTTTGTCCAATTGCGCTTAACAATATTTCATTGTTGGGGTCAGGTAAAACGAGAACGGATTTTGTGTTTGTGCGCGTTGCAAACTCAATCAAATCGACACGATGAGTGTTTCTCCATGTCCTTGCGTAGATAAACAAGATGTGCAAATTATTTGTGCTTCGGAATAGTCTTTGCCAATCAATATTGCCATGCCATTTTGCTGAAGCTCCGATTAAACCTGTCTCGGTAACATCATCAACCAGCCTTGAAGCAGAAAGTGCTTCCGCGTAAAATGCTCGTTTTGAAGATAGTTCCCAAATAAGAGCAACGGCAACAGAAGCAATTAGCAGTGAACCAAAATCTCGCAGCAACGTTTGTATTGATAATCTGCCTTGCCAATCTACTAAATCGGAGAGCAAGACTAATGCAATTCCAACCGCACCAATCACAAGTGACACAATGATGGTTCGATAACTTGTAAGTTGTTGATAAGTAGTTTTAGCATTGCCCATAAAATCATCTCTTGTTTTCAAAGCTCTTCCCTCAACGCCCTATCCAGCACGGATTGCAAATTCAGAATTACTAATTGGATAATATCCACTTCTGTGGACATGGGTCTCCCCATTGCCCTTATTTTACATGATAAGCCAGCCTTCGAGCCAGAATCATTTGGCTACCCGCAAGAAATTCCCCTACCTGCCGCCCAGTCATCCTTCGATCATCCTTCGATTACCCACTTTTCGTCCCTCTTCCCTCTCGCCAGCTGACCACCCCAGCCCAAAAGCCCGAAGTCTCACCGCGGGGATCGCATAAAGTCAATTTCGGAAGGTATTTATCGCCGTCTTAATAACACCAGGGTGAGGACAATGATCAAAATGTCCACAACCATCAAGACCTGATCCTCCAGGGGAAACCCCGTTCTCAGCCACGCGACGAATATCGCGAGAACCTGGGTGCCGATGAATATCCCCCGCGATGCAAACAACGAAAGGGAACCGAAAAAGGGGATCTTGCTTCCCGGATGGTTATTGTGCTCCCATCCCTGACCGTTCCCTGCCAAGACTTCCTCGATATGGAAATGAATATGAAATGCGATGCGCCGAATCCAGAAATCACTTTGCGCCCAGGCGGACGCCAAAAACATCGCCAGAATTGGATAGATCAAAATGATGGTGGCGGAATCGAATTGAATTCCCACCGACAGGAAGGTCCCTGCCGCGATCAGTGCCAAAGAAATCATTTGGTGTTGAAGTTCGATCCGTTTCAGCAGTTCGGCGCGAAGTGCCGAATACTCGGCAAGTAAGAATGACTTGGTTGATTCCGACTGTCTCGATTTCATGGATACCTCGTAAAAACCCTGTCGCGGATATTTATCTATAGAGGGCAATTATAGCATTGCGATAACGCGTTAAAAAAAGCCCCGCAGGTCTCACCGCAGGGCTTCTCTTTCACTGATTACTAATTACTATGCTTCGTAATTCTCCGGCAGCCAGCAGCAAAGGACCAATTCCCTCGCCGCCTTGACCTCGTCCATGCGGCCGAATTGCGTGGTGCTTGGCGCATTATGGAGCAGGTCAGGCTGGGATTTCGCTTCCTCCGCGATCTTGATCAGCGCGTCGGCGAACCGGTCGAGCGTGTCCTTGTTCTCGGTCTCGGTCGGCTCGATCATCAATGCTTCGGGGACGATGAGCGGGAAGTAATTCGTGGGCGGGTGGAAGTCGTAATCCATCAGGCGTTTGGAGATATCCAGCGCGCGCACGTCCGAGCCTTCGAAATGCCCTTCCATCACGAACTCGTGCATGCAGATGCGGTCGTACGGAATGCGATATGTCCCGCGCAATCTCGCCTGCAGGTAATTCGCATTGAGGACGGCGTATTGGGCAATATCCTTCAAACCGTCCGGTCCGTGCATGAGGATGTAGGTGTACGAGCGGACAAGACCGCCTCCAAAATGACCGTGGAAGGCTTTCATGCGCCCGATGCTGTTCTTCGGGTTGACGAAGCCATAGAGCGGTGCCGTTTCGTCATCGCCTTCTTCGATGATGCCGACCAGCGGCGACGGCAGGAAGTCCGCGAGTCGCTGGCTGACGCCGACGGGACCCGATCCCGGTCCGCCGCCTCCGTGCGGGACGGAGAAGGTCTTGTGCAAGTTGAAATGCATCACATCGAAGCCCAGGTCGCCCGGGCGGACGATTCCAAGCAGGGCATTGAGGTTTGCGCCGTCGCCGTACATCAAACCGCCGCAGCCCTGCACCAACTTGATGACTTTCTCGATGTTCTCATCGAACATGCCGAGCGTGTTCGGGTTGGTGAGCATCATGCCGACGACGGTATCGTCGCAGGCGGCTTCGAGGGCTTTGAGGTCAACGTTCCCGCGCGAATCGGATGGGATGGTGACGACGCTCATGCCGAGCATGCCGACCGAAGCCGGGTTTGTGCCATGCGCCGCATCGGGGATGAGCATCCTGGTGCGTTTCGTGTCGCCGCGCGATTTGTGATATGCCGCCATCATTAACACGCCGGTGAATTCGCCGTGCGCGCCCGCGGCGGGCTGGAGAGTCACACCGGCAAAGCCGCTGATCTCCTTGAGCCAGTCCTGCATTTCGTACATCAACGCAAGATTTCCCTGCACGGTCTCGATGGGCTGTAACGGATGCGTGAATAAAAATCCCGGCAGGCGGCATGTATCTTCGTTGATCTTCGGGTTGTATTTCATCGTGCAGGAGCCGAGCGGATAAAACCCGCCGTCCACCGAGTAGTTGAAACTGGAGAGTTTCATGTAGTGGCGCACCACGTCCACTTCGGCGAGTTCGGGCAGGGGAAGTTCGGAGCGAAGAAAATCTTTGGCAGGCAGATCAACTGTCGGCACGTCGGAGGCGGGCATGGTCACACCGCGCCGCCCCGGGGAGGAGAGTTCGAAAATCGTGGGTTCGATTATTGTAGCCATCTCACATCTCCTTCAACAAAGCGACGAGGGTATCGATCTCATCCCTGCTGTTCATTTCAGTGACAGCTACGAGGAGATGATTCTGCATGTCGGGATAATCCGTGCTCAGGTCGTACCCGCCAAGAACACCGTGATCGAGCAGATATTGGTTGACCTCGCCCGCGGGCTTGGGCGTGCAAAGCACAAATTCGTGGAAGAACGGCTCGGGATGGCACAGACCGAAGCCGTCGATCTTGCTGAGTTCGGCGGCGGCATAATGCGCTTTTTGATAACAAAGGTTTGCGACCTCCTGCAAACCCTGCCTGCCAAGCACAGACATGTAGACCGAACAACCCAACGCAAGCAAGCCCTGGTTGGTGCAGATATTCGACGTGGCGCGTTCGCGCTTGATATGTTGTTCGCGCGCGGTCAAGGTCAGCACGTACGAACGGTTACCGCGCACATCCACCGTTTCGCCGACGAGGCGCCCAGCCATTTTGTGGACGTATGATTTCTTCGTGGTGAAGAAACCGAGATAAGGTCCGCCATACCAGAGCGGAATGCCGAACGGCTGCGCCTCGCCCACGACGATATCCGCGCCCATCTCACCGGGGGTCTTGAGCAGGATCAACGCAGTGGGATTCGCAACGACGCAGACAAGCGCGCCTTTTTCATGCGCGGTATCGATCAGTTTTTTATAATCGTAGATGCGCCCGAAGAAATCGGGATATTGCACGACGACAAGCATGGTCGCTTCATCTATGAGGGACATCAACACCTCGGGACCGTCCTCGTGGTTGCCTGCTTCGTCCCCGACCTCGGTCAAGCCCATGCCTTGTGAATATGTGCGGATGACCGCGCGATACTGCGGGTTGACCGAAGGCGACATGACGATCTTTTTACGTTTGCCGCGGTACTGAGCATATGCAAGGTTGACCGCTTCTGCCGTGGCTGTTGCGCCATCGTAGTGCGACGCGTTCGATACTTCCATGCCGGTCAGGTTGGTCATCAGGGATTGATATTCGAAGATGGCTTGCAATGTGCCCTGGGAAATTTCCGGCTGGTAGGGTGTGTACGCGGTGTAGAACTCGCCGCGCCTGAGCATGTGGTCCACCACGCTTGGAACGTAATGGTTGTACGCGCCAGCGCCGAGGAAGGAGATCAAATCCTGCCGCACGTTCTCGTTACTGGAAGCCATGTCCGCAAGGTGCGCGGCGGCTTCCATTTCGGTGAGCGCGGGGGGAAGGTCGAGTTTTGGGAAGCGGCGTTTGGCGGGGATCGCTTCGAAGAGATCATCGAGCGTTTTCACCCCGACGGTCTTCAACATCGCATCCCGTTCTTGCGGGGAAATGGGGATGTAGGTCATGGTTTGCCTCTAATCGTAAGGGCGAGGTTACCCCGCCCCTACATAATTAATGCGTCCGCCCTTCGCAATACTTTTCATACGCCGCAGAGTCCATCACCTCGCCCGCCGCGCCGTTCTCGATCTTGATCATCCAGCCTTCGCCGTAGGGATCGGAGTTGAGCGTTTCGGGCTTTTCGGAAAGTCCCTTGTTGACAGCGGATACCTTTCCGGCGGCGGGAGCGTAAATTTCCGCCGACGCCTTCACCGACTCGACCGAAGCGATGGCTTTTCCGACGGTCACTTCCTCGCCTTCATCCACGAGGATTTCGACGAAGACGATATCGGAGAGCTGGCTTTGGGCATAATCGGTTATTCCCGCCGCGCCGCTGGCAGGGTCGAACCATTCATCAGATTTGGTGTACTTGAGATTGGAAGGGGCGTTCATATTTTAACTCCTATCAGATTGTGAGAGATGGGCGAATCAAGAGAGGACGCACGATTCTATAATCATGCGTCCTCTGTAATGGAACCTGAGAGATTATCCCTTGGGGGATTTACACCGTCGGTGTCTCATGAAATGAGACTTTCCAGAGTTATACAGCAGCAGGGTCCTTTTGCCTGAGAGTTTCATCCGGTTTCGCCTTGTTCCCGGATTTGCACCTTCGGCGTCCCGCCAAGGCGGGATCTCTTCCCTGTAAACTGTTAAGTTATACGCCCATTTTATGGGCGAGAAGGACGTAAGTCAAGGAAAAAAGGGTGGAATCTGTAAAATGTTACTTTCGTCGTACCGTAGGTTTTGGGCGCGGTTTCCGTTCCTTCGCCGGAACGCTCTTCCCCATCAATGCATTCACCTCATCCCCAGTCAGATGCCTCCACTCGCGCGGCTTTAGGTCGCCCAGTTTGAGCGTCCCAATCCTTGTACGAATGATGCGCACGACGGGCAAGCCAAGCAACTTCCCCACCTCGCGGATCTGCCGCTTCTTCCCTTCGCCCATCACCACCCGGATCCACGCGCCTTTTCCGCTCGTCGAAAGAAAATTGACGAATGCGGGCTGCGTCCTGTCGCCATCGGTTAGGACAACGCCCCTTCGCCACGCCGCAAGTTGTTCACTATCCGGGCGGCGCGCCAGCAGCACGCGATATTCCTTCTCGTGCCCATACCGTGGATGCGTGAGTTTGTTAGTCAACTCTCCATCGTTCGTCATGAGGATCAATCCCTCGGAGTCGAAGTCGAGCCGCCCCACCGGGTAGAGATGACCTTCCGCGGGAATCAAATCGCGGACGGTTTTTCGGTCATCCTGCCCTTCCGCCGCAGAAAGGACATTGCGCGGTTTGTACAAGGCGATGTAAACCAGCGCCTCGCGCTTCGCCAGAGCCTTGCCATCCAATGTGATCGTATCCACCGCCGGATCGGCCTTCTGACCAAGAACGGCGGCTTTCCCATTGACCGAGACGCGCCCCGTGATGATGTACTCCTCGCACGCCCGCCTCGAACCGTACCCGGCTTGCGCGAGGATCTTTTGTAATCGTTCCTGCATGGACAGGTTTATACCAGAGATGGTAATGGATGGATAGAGTCAGGCGATAAACTTTCACACATCGAAAAAATTATTGGTGAATCACCCGACTCCACCCTTGTAAGGGAATTTGGCGTTATTGGGCAGTCTGGGGTCGATATGCTTGCGCATGGCGGCATCGCAAACGGCATATCCCCAATTGATCAAGCGTTCCTGGGTTTCGTTGGGAAACTGCCACAAACGGGTGGAGAGCTTTGCCAGTTTCACCGTGCTCGCATGCGGACAGGGAAGGGCGGTCTTGAGATCGTAATCCGCAATATCGGTAAAAGTTCCCCAATACGTTCCCTTGCGAGAGACGCGCTTCAGGAGCGTCTCGTCTTTCGAAAGTTTGTGTTTGCGCATGTAATCGAGCATGGCGGTTCGCGATTTGAACGAATCGATAATGTCCCGCTTTCGAAGGCTGCGCACCTGATTATCCATGATCATCAAAGCCCGGTAGGCTTGGAAACCCCAAAAGTGTTTCGGGCGGGGTTCGAGTTCGAAGGCGCCTCCCGCATCGCTGATCAAAACCGTGTCATATCTCTTGATGACCGGCTCCAATCCGAGATTATCGTAAACCCCGCCGTCCATGAGGAAAACCTTCGTCGTATATGGCGGTTTTTGAAGCGGTAAACTTTTATTCGGCGAGAACGCCTTGTCCCCGAGATTCAACATTACCGGAGAAAAAAATGGCGGAAATGCCGACGAGGCGGCGACCGCAACCGCCAATTCGATTCTTGGATTTTTAATCTCACCGATCTTGTAGTCTGCAGCCGCTTTCCTGGAAAATCGGAATAGCGCACCGGTCTGGGCGTTGGAGGCAGTGATGACGAATTCAGGCGCATCGGGCAGGTCCTGGAGGGTCATCCCGCCAAAAAGATATTTTCGATATGATTCGACAAGGCTTTCGCCGATCGAGCTAAAGGGATTGAGAAGGCCTGACAAGACCAACCAGAGATCGAGTTTTCGTGCCGCAAACTCTTTCAGCGGAGCGACAAAGACATCGATAAAATTCTGAGAAACGCCTTTTTTATCAAAACGAAGTTCCCCCCAGCACTTTCCAAGCCAGCCTGCGGTGATCGACCCGCCCGAAACGCTGGAAATGCGGTCCAGCTTCTTTATATAGCCCAGTTCATTTAAGCGCCATAACGCGCCGACATGGAACAAGGTGGCGCGAAATCCCCCGCCAGACAGGCACAGCCCAACCCCTTCTCTCGAAACGGTTGCATCGACCTTTGCCATGACCAATCTCCTTCCTCAAGTTACGATGCTGATTTTATATGAAAGACCCTTGGTTCCATTATAAGAATCTGAAACTTAAAGTCAACTAAAAAAGCGCGGAGAAAACTCCGCGCTCCAAACAGTCGTATGAAATCATCCCTTCAACAGGTCGGCTTCTTCGGTGTCCGTCTCTTTGGGCGCGGAAAGAGGCGGCAGTTCGGTCAGCGAGTTCAATCCGAAGTGTTGTAGAAATTCCGGCGTGGTCGAATACAGGATCGGGCGGCCCGGTCCATCCGTTCTGCCCGATTCGAGGATCAACCCTTTGCTCAATAGGCTTTTGAGCATGGCATCGCTGTTCACGCCGCGAATCGAATCCACCTGCGGGCGCGTCACCGGCTGTTGGTAGGCGATGATGGCGAGCGTTTCCAACGCCGCCCGGCTGAGGTGGGTGATCGCCTCCAGACCCAAGAACGTTTCCACCAGCCCCGCCAGTTCGGGAGCCGTGGTCAATTGCACGCGTCCGGCATGACGTTGAAGCCGCAATCCACGCGATCGAAGCAAATCCTCCAATTCCTTCAAACCGCGTTCCACCACCGACACTGTGACATCGAGCGCCTGCGATAGCTGCTGAACAGGCACAGGCTCGGCAGAGACGAACAACATCACCTCGATCCTTGCCGCCAGGCTCAACTCATCGTTGGAGATTGATTGCGATTCGCCCATGCTATAATTGCTCCGCTGTAATATTGTCTGTAATGATGATCATGAAAACAAAAAACCATTTCCATTTTTTCATTCTTTCGCTTGCCGTGATGTCGCTGGCGTGTTCCATTTTCGTCGGCGGACCCGAATACCCCGCCCAAACGGTGCCATCGTCGCCCACGGACGCCCAAGCCCTACGCGATATGATCCAGCAGGCGATGCTCACGGGCGCCGAAACCGGCGTCATCACCCTGCAAATTTCCGAAAGCCAGCTCACGGGATTCGTCGCGGAGAAACTTTCCCAACAGACCGACCCGCCCTTCACCGATCCGCAAATTTACCTGCGCAACGGCCAGATGCAGATGTACGGCAGGATCACACAGGGTTGGTTCAGTGCCAACATGCTCATCGTCATGAATGTGGCGATCGACCCGGTCACCGGACAGCCAACGATCGAGATCGCATCCGCTGATTTTGGTCCCTTCCCCGCTCCGGAAGGACTCAAGTCTGCGATCAGCGCGGTCATCGGCGAAACTTTTACCGGCTCGTTCGGTCCCGTTGCAAGCGGTTTTCGGTTGGAGGCCATCACGATCGCAGACGGATTCATGACAGTGACGGGAAGAATCAAATAGCGGCTGGATTATACCCGACATGCCCCGTCCACCCCTTTCGCTTCGGCTCAAGACTCCATTCGGCTTGAGTCTGCTTATTTTTATTGCTACTTCGCTGATCGCTTCCTGCCGCTCCCCGCAATTGAACAGCGACATAACCATCCGCATCATCGCTGATGGACAGGAGAAAGATGCGACCGTTCCCTCCGGTTTGACGGTGTCACAAGCGCTGGAGGAAGCAGGTGTCGCGGTAGGTCCGCTCGACAAGACCGAACCGCCGCTGTACACCATCCTGGGCAACGGCGATACTGTCAAATTGATCCGTGTCGAGGAAATTTTCGAAACAGAGGAAGTGGTCATACCATTCGAGCGGCAGATCGTCCGCAATGAAACCCTGCCCGAAGGCGAGACCCGGCTCGTGCAAGCGGGCGTCAACGGTTTGGAAGAAATCACCTACCGCATGATCATCGAAGACGGAGTCGAAGCCACAAAGACGGTTGTGAAGTCGGTTATTTTGAAGGAAGCCCTGCCCGAGATCGTGATGGTCGGCTCCCAGGCATCCTTCGTGCCGTTGAACATTCCCGGCACGCTTGCCTATCTTGCCGGCGGCAACGCATGGATCATGGAGGGCTCAACCGCAAATCGGCGTGTGATCGTCAGCACGGGAGACCTCGACGGGCGAATTTTTACCCTCTCGCCCAGCGGCGAGTATCTCGTCTTTACGCGCAAATCGAGCAAACCTGCAGATGAAGAGATTAACACACTTTGGGCGGTACGGACCAGGAACCTCGACCCGAAATTGATATCACTTCAGGCGAAGAACGTCGTTCATTTCGCAGCGTGGATTCCAAACACCAATTCGGTGGCATATTCCACAGTCGAGCCGCGCAGCGCCGCACCCGGCTGGCAGGCAAACAATGATCTTTACCGCGTCAGCCTGACGAACAGCGGTAGTCCGCGCCGGTTGCTTTATGCCAACAGCGGCGGCGTGTACGGCTGGTGGGGTATGACCTTTGCGTTTGCGCCGGACGGACGGCTAGCTTATTCACGACCGGATGGAATAGGTCTGGTCGATCAGGACGGCGGCTACACAAAACCGCTCCTCGAGATCACGCCGTTGAATACACACAGCGATTGGGCATGGATTCCCCCCATCGTTTGGGGCGCGGATGGAAACAGTTTATACTTTGTCAGCCATGCACCAGCTCCGGCACCCATCTCCGGCGAAGAGTCGCCCTACTTCGACATCTCCGCTCTCTCGTTCAAAAATGAGGCGGCTGTGACGTTGGTCAACTCGGCGGGTATGTTCTCGTATCCATCTGTTTCTCCCGTGGAATACATTGGGAGGGAGGCGGCATTTCAGGTGGCGTACCTGCAATCCATCTTCATCGACCAGAGCGATTCGAGCCGCTACCGCCTGATCGTGATGGACCGCGACGGTTCCAACAGCCGAGCGCTCTTCCCGCCGCCCGATAAAAACGGACTCGAACCCCAAACTCCCGCATGGGCACCCGCTCAAGTGGATGGACAGACGGGCAATTTCCTGGCTGTCACCTATCAGGGCAATCTTTGGCTGATCGATAGCGGCAGCGGCAAATCCTATCAAGTCACCGGGGATGGATTGATCGCCCGGCTTGATTGGAAATAATTTATTACGAGGTGTAAGGAATGCGAATTCTCATCACAGGCGCCGCCGGTTTTCTAGGCTCCCACCTTTGCGATCGCCTGCTTGGGGAAGGTCATGAAATCATCGGGATCGATAACTTCATCACGGGAAGCCCCGACAATATCGCCCACTTGGCAGGCGACGAAAAATTTCATTTTTACAAACGCGATGTTTCCAACTACCTCTTCGTTCCCGGAATCGTGGATGCCATTCTGCATTTTGCATCACCTGCCAGCCCAAACCCTCAATCGAAATCCGGGTATTTCAATCTGCCGATCCAGACCATGAAAGCCGGCGCGCTCGGCACGCATAATTGTCTGGGCGTTGCAAGACGCGAAAATTCGCGCTTCATCCTCGCCTCCACCAGCGAGATCTACGGCGATCCGGAAGTCCATCCCCAGGCGGAAACCTATCCCGGCAACGTCGACCCCATTGGGGAACGCGCGGTGTACGATGAGGCAAAACGCTTCGCCGAGTCCATGACGATGGCATATCATCGCTTTCACGGGGTGAACACAGGCATCGTGCGCATCTTCAACACATACGGCCCGCGCATGGACCTGGAGGATGGCCGCGCCCTCCCCAATCTATTGAAACAGGCATTGCTCGATCAACCGTTGACGGTCTACGGCGACGGAAGCCAGACCCGTTCATTCTGTTTTGTGGACGATCTCATCGACGGAATCGTGAAGTTGCTTTATTCTGATGAACACCTGCCCGTCAACATCGGCAACCCCCATGAGATGACCATCCTGGAATTTGCCGAAGCGATCAATCGCATCACAGGAAACAAAGCCGGAATAGAATACATGGAAAATGCCCGAAGCGCGCGCGACCCGCAGCGCCGCCAGCCGGACATCACGCGAGCAAAGAACATCCTGGGCTGGGAGCCGAAGATAAGCCTGGAAGAGGGGATCAGGCGCACCATACCATTCTTCAAACAAAAACTGGGGATGGCATGATCCTGACCGACTCGCGGGAACGGATTCGGTTCATCAAGTTCGCACTCGTCGGCGCTCTGGGCGCGGCGATCGACTTCGGCGTGATGAACCTGCTTTCCCATGGAATACTCGAACTGCCTCTCGTGTTCGCAGGGACGATATCATTTATTTGCGCCGTCATCAGCAATTTCACCTGGAATCGATATTGGACCTATCCCGAGTCGCGCTCGCGCCCGATCCTGAACCAACTGGTGATGTTCTTCATCGTCAACGCCGCAGGGATGGCGATCCGCATCCCGACCCTTCATTATCTCGAACCTCCCATTCTTAAATTCGTCGAGAGCGCCTTTCGGGCGACACACGTCAGCGCAGAGTTCATCGCCAAGAATCTGACCCTCGCCGCGGCGGTGGGCATCGTCATGATGTGGAACTACTTCATCAACCGCTATTGGACATATAATGATATTGACGACGACTCGTAAGGCAGGCAGACATGTCGCAACAAGCCGCAATGATCCCAATTTACAACACCGCAGGAGATGCGGATGCGTTCCTGCAATACCCCTACCTTTTCAACCGAGCCGGGGACTGGATCGGGTTTGTCACACCCAAGCGCGAGGTGTACTCCGTCCTGGGCGAATACGTGGGCATGCTCAATAATGATCCGCGAATCGTCCGAAAACGGGCGATGGACGAGGATAAACAGCATCTCGAGCCGCCTCCCGCGCCACGAAGGATTCAGCCTCCTACGAACATCCCGCTCGCGCCGCTCTTGCCTGAACTAAGCTTTTCTCTTGTAGATGTTCTCCTCGAAACCCCGGAAAGACTCCATACCGTGGACAGCGGCGAATTCCGTGAAGACATGGATTGACGAATGACAAAGCCCAAGACCTCGAACGCCTCGCGCGTTTACCTTTCGCAATTGATGCAGCCCGAACATGCCAACAACCATGGCAACGTCCACGGCGGATGGATCATGAAATTGGTGGACGAAGCCGGCGCGCTCGCCTGCATGAGACACGCTCAAACCCGCGTCGTCACTGTCGCCGTCGACTCGCTCGTCTTCCGCGAACCGATAAAGATCGGCGACCTCGTTACTCTTACTGCCGAAGTTACCTATACAGGGCGCACATCAATGGAAGCCGAAGTGCAGGTCATTGCTGAAAATCCGATCTCCGGCGAACGCACGCATACGAACACAGCCTATCTCGTTTACGTCGGTCTGGACGAGAACAATCATCCCACCGCCATTCCACAGTTGGTTCTCGAAACCGAAGAAGATAAAGCCCGTTACGAACAAGCCAAACTTCGCCAACAACGACGTATCTCAAAGTAAGTGAAAACCATCCGCCAACACCTCATCCTGATCCTTCTCCCCATCAACCTCATCATCGGGTTGATGACGTTTCGCTCTTACGGCTTGTCATGGGATGAACCACTTTTTTACGATTACGGCGAAGCGCTCAAATACGCCTACACCCCATCCAACTGGTTCAGCGGGGAGTTCGATGTCGAGAACTCGTTTGGTTCCAGCGGAAGCGATCATGCCAATCGCGGTCCCGCTTACTTGCTCGTTGCCCTGCCATTCGTTTCGATATTGAAACGGCTTGGATTCGATTCCGCCTCAGCCTGGCACCTAATCAACTTCCTGACCTTCAATCTCGGCATTTATCTGCTCTATCGCCTCGCCTCAAAATGGATGAAAAAGGAGTCTGCGCTTGCGGCAGCCGCGCTTTTAGCCTTTCAACCACTCCTGTGGGGACATTCCTTTATCAATCCCAAAGACATCCCATTCTTCACTTTCTTCATCGGCTCAGTGCTCTTCGGCTTTGAACTGATCGATGAATGGAAAGCCAACCCCCCAACTGCCAATTTACCAACCGCCAAAATATTCCTCGCTTCCTTCTTCCTCGGCATCGCCACCTCCATCCGCATTCTCGGTCCCCTTGCCGCCATCCTCGTCATCCTGTACGCCTTGGTTCAGGGTATCAGATTCATCGACCTCCTTAAGAAGCCGCTACTCTGGCTATACGCAATTACTTCTTTGATCGTCATGTTTGCGGCTTGGCCATACCTTTGGCAAAACCCGCTGCAAAAGTTCACCGAAGTCTTCATATTTATGTCCGATAATCCAACCCAGCTCAATGTGCTTTTTGCCGGGAACGATTTTCGCGCCGGAGAGACTCCGCGCCGCTACTTCCCAGTCCTGCTCGGTTACACTTTGACCGAACCAACATATCCTCTTATGGCACTGGGAGTTTTCCTTGGCCTTTGGAAGACAGACAACAAGAAACGCCTCACCCTTGTAATTTTGCTGGCATGGTTTGGCATCCTCCTGGCTTACATTCTTCTAAAACGCCCAGCCATGTACGATGGATATCGTCACTTTCTTTTCATTCTGCCGCCCTTGTTTATTTTTACCGGTTTCGCATTTGAATTTTTATTCGACCGGTTGAAACAAACCTGGCAGATGCTTGCTCTCGTATGCGGTGTGTTAGCGTTTAGCCTCCTGCCAATCATCCAGCTGCACCCCTATCAATATGCCTACTTCAACAACTTCGCGGGCGGAGTGGGCGGAGCCTTCCGCGAATATGAGACCGAGTACTGGCTCACCTGTTACCGCGAATCCGTTCTCGGTTTGAATCAAATTGCAGAGCCGGGTACCCAGCTCTTCGTCCGGCGCGAGCCGTACATCGCAGCCTACTACGCCGACTCGAGAATCACAGTTCGCGATTTCCGCAGTGAACAAAAAGATATGAAATCCGGCGATTATTACCTCGTCAACACCCGCTCGAACGAAGACCTCAAATTCCTGCGCGACCAACCCGCCGCAATCGAAATCTCACGCCTCGGCGCGATCTTCTGCGTCATCAAGCAAGTCCCGTAATATAATCCCCGCGCCATCATGACACCTTCCCCGCGACTGCTCATCACCATCGATTATGAATCCTGGTTTGCGCCCTCCCGCCGCTACGATTTTCTGCCGCCCGAAACCCGTTTTCGCCTGGACAATGAAACATCGCGCCACGCATTGGACCCGATCCTTGGCATTTTCGGCGGGTCGAAAACCACGTTCTATCTCGTCGGCGAAATGGTCGGATGGTACCCCGAACTGCCGGATAAAATTTTCAAGGCGGGTCACGAGGTGGGTTTTCACTGCCACATCCACCGCAGGCTTGACGATGTAAAAGAAATAGAAAAAGACCTGAACGCCTCGGCGGAATGGATTCAACGATACAACGCCCGCGGCTACCGCGCGCCGATGATCAACACCGTCGAGGAAGCATACCCCCTGCTTGCAAAACATAACTTCCTATACAGCTCGTCGCAATATGCGCCCGCGGGAGCGGCGGTTCGAAAAGCGAATGTATGGGAGGTTCCCGTCAGCACTTTGCCGCTGCTTAAATTCCCTGCGGAATTAATTGCTCCGCGTCACATGAATCTTAAGCTCGTCGCGCGCGGCGAATTCCCTTACGGCTCAAGTTTTACCGTCGGGCTGTTCCGCAAATTGGTTTACAAAATCATCGAGCGCGATTTCAAAGCGGGCAAAAGCCCGGTCATCTTTTTGCATCCGTATGAGATTTTCACGCCAAAAGGATACCCGCAAAATTTCATGGTGGATATGCTCCATCATCCCCTGCTCTTCCCTTTCACATACAATAAGTCCAACTTCCTCAAAGACCTTCTCAAGAATTTCCCCACATCCACCATGCAGGACTATGTAAAAGATTTATGAACATCCAACGAGTTGATTCGCTCGATTACCCAACTCTCGATTCCAAACTCAGTTATATCGGCATCGATTCGTGGATGAATTTCATCAGCGACGTGTACGGTCATGCCGTTCATCGATTCGCTGTCATCGATGGAGACCGGCATCCCGGCGCGCTGTCGCTTCTTGAGGTCAGGCACCCGGTATTCGGTCATTATCTCGCCACCGCACCCTTTGGAAGTTACGGGGGATTCGCGTATGAAAACATCCAAGCCCGCGACCTTTTATTGGATGAGACCCGCCGCCTCGCAAAGGAACTCAAAGCCGAATACGTCTCGCTTCGATTCGACGATACCGCCGCTCCCCCGCCCGAAGGCTGGAGCGATCACCCCGTTTATTTCACCTATCTGATTCATTTACCCGCCAGCGCGGACGAACTCATAAAACGATTCTCATCGGACCATCGCAACCACATCCGCAAATCCTTCAAGAAGGGATTCAGCATCCGCCTCGGCCATCTCGACCTGCTGGATGACACCTACGAAGCGATCTCCCGAAGCATGCACGAACTCGGCTCGCCATACCACTCGAAGATTTATCTGCGGCGGATGGCGGAACGCCTCGGAGATGCGCTCCAATTTGCGGTCACGTATGATGCGAGAGGGCGAGTAACCGGAGGCGGGGTTTTCATCCACCAAGGAAGGACGATATTCAACCTGCATGCCAATGTCTTGAGGTTTGCGCGTTCCTCCTATGCGGGCGAGTTCCTGTATTGGTCAGTTATCGAAAACGCCATTCAAAAGGGGTTTTTGACGTTCGACCTCGGGCGGAGTTTGACCGGCTCCGGCAACGATATCTTCAAATCGAAATGGGCTCCGGAAAAAAAGCCGCTTGCGTACTGGTACTGGCTCGCGCCGGGGCATGAGCTCCCCTCATTGAATC
This sequence comes from Candidatus Villigracilaceae bacterium, assembly GCA_026645935.1. GTDB lineage: Bacteria > Chloroflexota > Anaerolineae > Anaerolineales > Villigracilaceae > Villigracilis. Next base: position 139,200 of record JAPKMP010000007.1, read on the forward strand.
AAAAAAATCCAAAATTCCAATTCGCCATTGCCGTTTGGAAGCGCCTGCCGCGCTTCATCGTCCGCCTGCTGGGACCCTACATCATCCGCGGACTGGTCTAGCCAGGAACATGCTTGCCACGCTCACCATCCATTTGCGCATTCCACTCTGCGCCTCACTGAAAGAAAAACGCGGACGAATCAAGCCGCTCATGGCGCGCCTGCATCGCGAATTCAATGTATCTGTCGCGGAGATGGACCTGCACGATAGATGGGATGAAGCCATCCTCCTGTGTGCCATGGCGGGAAATGACCGTGCCTTTCTGCAATCGGCGTTGCAAACTGTGGCAAAATGGGTGGAGGCGAATTGGCCGGATGGCGATGTCTGGGATACAAGGATCGAAACGGTCTAAAGGTCGAAGGTACGGTACAAAATGTCAGCCTGTAATCCGTAGCCGCTAGGAGAAAACAATGGATCTACAACTCAAAGACAAAAGCGCCTTCATTGCAGGATCATCGCGCGGATTAGGTTACGCCACCGCCGCGACCCTTGCCCGCGAAGGATGCCGGGTTGTTTTGAACAGCCGCGATGAAAGAAAAGTCACAGCCGCGGCGAAGAAAATAACCGACGAAACAGGCACACCGGCATACGGTCTGGCGGGAGACGTGAGCGATACGTCGTCGGCGGAAAAGCTGATCAGCGACACAGTCGAAACGCTCGGCGGACTCGATATCCTGATCACAAATGCGGGCGGACCTCCGGCGGGACCTTTCGAATCTTTCGATGAAGACGACTGGCAGCGGGCTGTGGATGCTTCCTTCCTGAGTCATGTCCGTTTAATTCGCGCCGCCCTGTCCCATTTACGGAGATCATCCGCCCCAGCCGTTTTGGCGGTTACTTCCTACACGGTCAGGCAGCCCATGCCAAACCTTGTGCTATCGAACAGCGTCCGCATGGCGACCATCGGATTGATAAAATCTCTCGCCCTCGACCTCGGCAGGGAAAATATCCGTTTCAACGCCATCCTTCCCGGCTGGACGACGACTGAGCGCGTGGAGGAATTGATGGGTTTTCGCGCAAAAACGAACAAGACGAAGATCGAGGATGAATTCGCCAAACAAACCGCTGAGATTCCGCTGGGGCGGATGGCGAGACCGCAGGAATTTGCAAACGCGGCAGTGTTCCTGGTTTCGCCAGCCGCATCCTATATTCACGGAGTCGCAATGGCGGTCGACGGCGGCATCATTAAAGCGACGCTTTGATCCAATTGCCCATATGGTACACTTCCCAACCGTTTCGGCTCTGCTTGCACAACTTTATTGCCAAACTTTTCCCATCACTTACCAATGACAAAACTCTCCCGTCTTACGCGTAATTCGCTGACCGTCGCCTTCTTCTTTCTGATCGACAAAGTGCTTGCCTTTGTGCGCACGGGCATCATCTCGCGCCAATACTCGGATGAAGTGCATCTGCTTGACACGTTCAACGCCGCAAACAATCTCCCCGACCTGTTATTTGCGTTGATCTCCGGGGGAGCGCTCGCCATGGCGTTCATCCCGCTGCTGACCGAATACATCACCACAAAGGACCGCGCCGCCGCATGGGACTTGTTCTCGCGCGTGGCGAACATCGGTTTTTTGGTTACAGGCGGTTTTGCCATCTTCATCGCCATCTTTGCCCAGCAGATCGTGGACGCCAATCTCGGCATCGCGCCGGGGTTTGGAGCAGAGCAGCGCAAATTACTCGCGGATCTGATGCGCCTGAATCTTATAGGCACGATCATTTTTTCCATCAGCGGCCTCGTGATGGCTTCGCTGCAAGCCAATCAACATTTCGTATTGCCCGCGCTCGCGCCCGGTATGTATAACGTCGGACAAATCCTCGGCGCGATCTTTCTTGTGCCGCGTTTTGGAATTCATGGTCTGGTTTACGGAGTCATCCTCGGGGCGGCGTTCCATCTGCTCATTCAGGTTCCCGGCTTGATCATGTACGGCTTTCGCTGGACGCCTGCCGTGGATTTGCGTCACACGGGTTTGATCGAAGCGCTCAAACTTATGGCTCCGCGCCTTTTTACCATGGCGGGAATTCAGATCATCTTCATCGCCCGCGATAACCTTGCGTCGCGACTCGACCAGGTCGGCGCAGTGACTTCGCTCACCTACGGATGGATGATCATGCAAGTCCCTGAAACGATTTTAGGGACGGCAATCGCCACAGCCATGCTGCCCGCTTTATCCGAACTCGCCTCCAAACAAGACTGGCACGGATTCAGCGTTACCGTCGAACGCGCCCTCCGAGTCCTCATCGCCTTAACCCTTCCCATCGCGGCAGTGATGGCGGCTGGGATTCACCCCCTCGTGCGCGGCATCTTCGGCTTTTCAGAAGAAATTTCCCAACTCATCACCTGGACCACCCGCGCTTATCTCGCCACTCTGACCGGCTATACCATTCATGAGATCGCCATCCGCGCCTTCTATGCCCGCAAGGAGCCGATGATTCCCTTATATGCGGTTGCCATCCGGTTGTTCATCTTCTTGACGATTGGCATCCTCGGCGTGACATACTTCCAAGATATCGGCGCGCCCGTCATCGCCTTTGCAGAGATCGCCCTGCTCATCGAAGCCGTCATCATCCTGGGCTGGCTCTCAAAACGCACCCATGAACCGCTGAAAACAAACACTGTCATCATTAAGGGTCTAATTGCGGCAATCGTCGGCGGCATACTTGCCTACCTGATCGCGCTTTACCTGCCCGGCGGAGCGATCTCCACCGCATTGATCGGCATGATCGTCGGCGGGATCATCTCGCTGGCAATCATCTGGTCTGAGGCAAAGATCGTTCTGAAGTTGTAAAACACTTCAACATTCAAAACCTTTCGGTTTTTTTCCTGGTTAACCAAAATTAAATACCAGAGAAGCATCCATCAAAAGAATGTATAATCACGCCCATGTCTGAAGAATTAGAATCCACACAATCGAATAAACCTGCCGACCTCGACAGCACAAAAAAGATGAAGGCGTACAAGGAAGAAGACACTCAGCCGCTGAAACCGGCCGGTGTGGAAGACCAGAGACCGGCGGCGGAAGAGCCGAAAACCACACCGCCAGTAAAAAAAACATCGCGTTGGAAATCCATCCTCGGCGGCGTCCTGGGATTCATCCTGCTCATCGTCCTGGGCGGATTCGGCGGTTACAGTTCCGGCGTCAACGCGCGCGAGAACGCCGAAGATGCCATCCTCGTCCAACAGCTTTCAGAACAGTATTCATTTGCCCTGGTCGATATTCAATTCGGACGGTATGAAAACGCACGCCAGCGGTTGGAATACATCATCCAGAAAGACCCGAACTTCCCCGGCGCGCAGGAAAAACTGACCGAGGTGTTGGTGTTGAGCAGCATCCCCACACCCACCCCCGCGCCCACCGCCACCGCTACGCCCGATTTCAGCGGCGCGGAAAATGCATTTCTGCGCGCGCATGAACTTATCCGCGCCCAGGATTGGACCGGCGCATTGACGGCTTTGGATACCGTCCGCAAACTGGACTCAAATTACAAAGCGGCGCAGGTTGACGGCATGTACTATTTCGCGCTTCGCAACAAGGGGCACGACCTGATCACAAAAGAAGGCAACCTTGAAGGCGGCATTTACTTCCTGACCCTCGCCGAACGTTTCGGTCCGCTCGATAACACCGCGAAAGGATTGCGCGACGGCGCGCGGGCCTACATGGTGGGCGCAAGTTTCTGGGAACTCGATTGGGAACAAGCCGCGAACAACTTCGAGCAGGTATCCGCCGGGTGGCCCTCGATGTGGGATGGGACCATGACCGCCGCCCAGCGTTTTGTTATCGCATCGTCTCGTTTCGCCGACGAGATGTTCGCATTGCAGGAGTTTTGCGGAGCCTACGACCAGTATGCAAAAGCAGCAAGCCTGGGTCAACTGGATGAAGCCAGCCTTGCAAGACAAAACCAGGCTTATGCCAACTGCTACCCGGCGACCGAGCCGCCCGCCACAGAACCACCAGCCGAGATCCCCACAGCCACTCCGTAATCATCCATGAGCGCGCCTTCCACAACCGTATTGGCGGTGATCTATTGGATGCACTTCCTCGCCACTGTGACGTGGATCGGGAGCCTGGCGGCGATCAACCTGCTCTTCCTGCCCGCCTCCAAACGGATCTTGAAACTGGCGGACCAACTCAGCCTTGTCTCCGCCCTTCAAAAGCGACTCGAGCCCCTTGCCTGGTTCTGCATGGGCGTCCTTTTGGTTACGGGATTGTTTCAGTTGAGCACCAGCCCGCATTATGACGGATTCCTTTCGTTCAGCACGCAATGGTCGCTTGCCATCCTCGCCAAACACGGATTCGCCATCCTCATGGTCGTCGTCAGCGCCATCCAAACCTGGGAAGTTCTCCCCGCGATCCAGCGCCTTCTTCTAAAAAAAGACAGAGCGGATGAAGCCGAGCTTGCCCATCTGCAAAAACGGGAAACCAGACTCTTGAGGGTCAACCTGCTGCTCTCGGCGCTGATCCTGGCAGCCACAGCGCTGGCAAGAGTATCTTGAATCAAAAACGACTCACCCGGAAATTAAGGTTTCTTGGGTGAGTTCGTTTTTAAGAACAAATGGAACGCAGATTAACGCTGAAAACGCGGTTTATCATCTCTTTTCCGCGCGCTTCGCGGCCTGCGCTCGTCCACGTCCCGATCAAATTTGGGGTTAATTATGTTGCTATAACTTTATCAAACTTGGCTGTTCCGCAAGGACACCGGTTAGATCGTATGCGAACGCGCCGGTAATCCTGACCGGGACGATATCGCCCACATTCGCCCTGCCTTCCACCACCACATACCCATCGACTTCCGGCGCGTCGCGATAGGACCGCCCGACCGATATGCCGTTATCGAATCCTTCAACAAGCACATCCAAAGTCCTGCCCACATAAGACTGGTTGACCTGAAGCGAAATATTCTGCTGGAGTTCCATCAGGCGTCCCTCCCGCTCCTGCTTGACCTCTTTCGGGACAGGATCGCCCAACGGCGCAGAAGTAGTACCGGGTTCGAAGGAAAATTGAAATGTCCCGGCGCGGTCGAAGCGCATCTCTTTCACAAAATCGTACAACGCCTGGAATTCCTCTTCCGTCTCCCCGGGGTAGCCGACGATGAACGTCGTTCGAATGGCAAGGTCCTTGATCGTCGAGCGAATTTTTCCGAGCGTTTTATACACCCAATCCATGTTGGATGGGCGCTTCATCCGGTATAAGGTCTTGGGATGGGCATGCTGGAGGGGAATGTCGAGATAGGGCAAAATTTGTTTACGGGTCGCCATCACATCGATCAGCCTGTCGGTGACGTATCCCGGGAAGGCATACATGATGCGGATCCAATCCATATCGGGCACGGAGTCGGTCAACTGCTCGAGCAGGACCGCCAATCCATCTTTCATCCCGAGGTCGTGGCCGTAATCCGTCGAGTCCTGCGCGATAAGAATCATTTCCCGAACGCCGTTATCCCGCAGGAGCCGCGCTTCGTGGATGATGGACTCGACCGGGCGGGAAACTGCCGTGCCCTTGATGAGCGGAATCGCGCAAAATGCGCAGGGCCGTCTGCATCCATCCGCGATTTTTAGATAGGCGCTCGGTCCCATCACGCTGACGCGCATTGCGCCGCGTTCATCCGCGCCGACAGTGGGCGCATCGGGCAGATGATAGACGGGCTCGGGATGTTTTCCCTTTCGTACCTCATCGACGACCTGAACGATGTCCATCCAGCGCCGTGTGCCCAGGATGGCATCGATGCCGGGGATTCTCTTTGCAACCTCCACACCATAGCGTTGAGTCAGGCATCCCGCCGCGATAAGGACCTGATGCTTCCTTTTGCCTTGCGCCAGTTCGCCGAGGACGCGATACGACTCGTCCTTGGCGGGACCGATGAACCCGCAGGTATTGACGATCAAAACCGAAGCCTTTGCCGGGTCGTCGACAAAGCGATAGCCATCCTGCGACAATAATTGCGCCATCGAATCGGAATCGACGGTGTTCTTCGAACAGCCAAGGGATACCAGATGAAAAGTTTGTTTCGACAAATTTATTCCTGTTAATGGTTTTTATAATAATATATTTATGGGCTTACCAATGTTCCAGTCGCCGTAGGCGTGCGTGTTGAGGTGGGAGCTGCCGTCGGGGTCGTCAGCGGCGTATTCGTCGCCGTCGGCGGGATGGTGGCGGTCGGCGTCGAAACGCCGGATACCGAATACACCCGGCTGATCACTTCACCGGGTCCGCCCATCAGGCCCAGATCCGTTCCGTTATAAGTAATTCTCAGAGAAGAGCCATCCCCTGTAAGGATCACGATCTGATTCTCCGCCTCGAAATCCTTAGTCTCACGCGGAGCCATGCGTCCTTCGAATGCGACCGTACCATCCACCAGAATTTTTACGTATACACGCCCAAGCGCAAAGACGCTCACGACAACATTCGCATCGGAAGGCGATGCCTGGACTTCAGGTGTGGTAAACCCCTCCACTGCCGGTCCGGGCGTTCCATCGAGGCTGCCCTCCTCCGTCGAAACCGCCGCATCATCCAAACCCGTCGGTTCCGCCGTTTCGATCAACACCTCGACAATGGACGGCGCAGTGGGTTCGGCTTGTTCTTCCCTCACGCTAACAATGCGTCCCACTCCCCAGATCGCCAGCGCGGCCAGCGTCACCACCATCAACATTCCAAAGATCAGGTCCCCCGCAATGAACGTCCTCAAGAACGGCATCACGGGTTTGACCTGTGTTTCTATTTTATCCCGCGGAGTCTCCGCATATTTTTCCCGGCGTTTTACCTGAAGCGCATCCGCATAACGCAATAACACCACATCCACGTCCAAGCCCAGAAAATTCGCGTAATTCGAAAGCATCCCGCGGGTTTGCACGGTCGACGGCAATTTCTCGAACGCGCCCTCCTCCAAAGCCTTCACATAATTCACGCGCAGGCGGGTATGCCGTTCCACCTCCGCAACGGTCAGGCTGATCATCTCGCGCCGTTCGCGCAGTTTCGTCCCAATTTCCGCCATGATCGCATCGGCGGGTTTATCCGGCAGCCCGGGTTCAGACGCTTGTCCTTCGGTTCCTGCCGCTTGAACCACAACCGCCGGGGCAGATTCTTCCTGATCGAGTTTGACCCTGAACCGGGAGGTGATTTGTTTCCAAAGGCTTTGCTTCGCTTCATCCCGGACTTCGGCTTGTCCCTCTCCATCGGTTGTGGTCTCCGCTAGCGACTGACCCTGGGATCCCTCGGCTGGTTCTTGAACCGTCTCCGGCGCAGATTCCGCTCTGGGTTTGCGTCTCAGAAAGCGGACGAGTGCCGAGCCGGGGCGAAGCATCCAAAAACGAGGCGCAGGTTCGTCCTCCTTCGAATCCACCAACGGCGGCAGTTCCGTTTCGGATAGGTTGACCTGCGGGAGAGGTCCGTTCACTTCGGCGGGCGGAATGGGGTTGCGCTGAATCTCGGCGATCAATTCATCGATATCGACGCCGAGATATTCGGCATAGTTGCGCAAAAAACCGCGCCCCTGCGCGGCGGACGGCATGACGGAAAAATCGTCCGCCTCGAGCGCCTGCAAAAACACGCGGCGGATGCGCGTTTCCTCCGCCGCCTTTTCGAGGGAGATATATCGCGCCTCCCGCTCGCGCTTCAAGCGTTGACCGATGGTTTCAGGCATCGGCACTATTTTAATGCCTATTTCCGGATTTCCACCTTGACATTCCCTTACGCATGACGTAGCATCGTTTTATGCGAATTGGCATGATGGTCGACAGTTACAAGCCCTACATCAGCGGCATCACCAACTATATAGAGGTCAACAAACGATTCTTCGAGAAAGCGGGGCACGAAGTTTACGTCTTCACGTTTGGCGACCTCGACTACGAGGATGAGGAGAAGAATGTAATTCGCAGCCCCGGCCTGCCCCTGGCAGATTCGGGATTCTTTCTTTCGATGCGCTATTCCCGGCAGGCGAAGAAACTCCTGCAGACGATGGATATTGTCCATGTGCATCATCCTTTTCTGAGCGGGCGACTTGCCCTGCGCTACTGCCGCCAGGCAAACATCCCCATCGTTTTCACCAATCATTCCCGTTACGATCTGTACGCACAGGCTTACCTATCGATGATGCCGGAAGAGGTCAGCCTGGGAATGCTTCAGGCATACATGCCTCCCTTCTGCAGGGCGATGGACCTGGTGATCACGCCCTCCGCTGGCATGGAAAAGGTCCTGCGCGAATTGAAAGTGGAAAGCCACATCGAGATCGTCCCAAACGGCGTGGATTTGTTGAGTTTTCAACATGCCACGCCGTTACCGCGCGAAAAGTTCGGCTACAGGCCGGATGATATCCTGGTCGTCTATGCGGGCCGGATCGCTCTCGAGAAGAATATTCCACTCCTGATCGACTCGTTCGATGGCGTCGCCAATGCCGTCCCAAATGTGCGTCTGCTGCTCATCGGGAGCGGCATTCAGCAATTTGAAGATGAGATCCGCACCCATATCGAGAAAAAGAGCAACCGTGACCGCATTCGTTTGGCTGGCAGGATTCCCTATGACCAACTTCCCGCCTATCTTGCCATGTGCGATATCTTTGCCACGGCCTCCGTGACGGAAGTGCATCCGCTCTCAGTCATCGAGGCAATGGGAGCCGGGCTTCCGATCATGGGCATGGAATCCGTTGGCGTTGGGGATACCGTCGAAGACGGCATAACCGGTTACCTTGCAACGAACGACCTGCCTTCATTCACGGCGAAACTTACCCGGCTCTGTCTCGAACCCGACATCCGGAGATCGATGAGCCATTCAGCCCGCAAGGCGTCCCTGACTTATAAGATCGAACGCACCACGAAGATCATGCTTGGTCAATATGAACGCGTCCTGCAAGGCACAACCCGCCGAAAGGATAATCTCAATTCACGCCTGCGGGGAATACTGGAGAAGTTCCTTTCATGACCAGCCATAACCAGCGCATCGGCGCCTGGGGCGAATCAACCGCGGTCGGCTGGCTTGAAGAGAGGGGATATGATGTGACAGCGCGCAACGTCCGTACGCCGTATGGCGAAATCGATATCGTGGCAAAAAAGGGCGGTGTTATCTATTACATCGAGGTGAAAACGCTTACCTCATCCAGGAATTTTTTTCCCGAGCACCAGATCACAGCGCGGAAGCGGGAACACATGCTGAACGCCGCTGCTCACCACGCCTCTGAAAGCGGAATCGATCGCTGGCAGATCGATGTGATCGCCGTCGAAGGCAGACCCGGCGGGACGCCCGTCATCCATCATTTCCAGAACATAAATTAGGGGTCAAACCGCGAACTCAAAATTATTCAATTACCGGCCATCACCCCGCTTCATTCTTATCCTGCAATTTCAACTTCCCCTTGGGTATAATATTTACCCATCCAATGAAGAACAATCCGGCCAACTCAGATTAGGAGAACCTCATGGCAAAAGTCATCGGACCCGACGTCAGTTTTTATCAGGATGACCCTGAAACCCCGCAGGGCATCAATTTCACGAGGATGCGCCAACACGCCCAGTTTGTCATCGTCCGCGCGGGGCAAAACCTGTGGGGCGACCGGGATTTCAAAGCGAATTGGAGAGGGGCGAAGGCGGCGGGACTTCCCCGAGGTTCCTACTGGTTCTACGACAGCCGGATCGACCCCAAACAGCAGGCTGAAAAATGGGTTTCCATGTTCGAAGGCGACTTCGGCGAACTGCCCTTATTCGGCGATTTCGAGGATACCTACAACGGGGGCTATCGAGGGTGGAAACATTGGTACGACTTCCTTGAACGGGTGAAACAATTGATCCCATCCAACAAGGAGATCGGAGTCTATACCGGCTATTATTACTGGCTCGAAAATACCGTCGGCGTCAGCATACCAACAGCATCTTTGAACTATTTCAAACAATATCCGCTCTGGATTGCGGCGTACAACCCAACGGGACCCTCTGTCCCGAAGCCATGGGACGACTGGACGCTTTGGCAATTCACAGACAACGGTGACGGGGCAGTCTATGGCGTGGAAAGCCTGAACATCGACCTGAACTATTTCAACGGCGAGAAAGACGCCTTTGAGCAAAGATTTGGGGTGACCTTGGGACCGGCGCCCGAGCCTACCCCGCCCGGGAAGAATTACCGCGTCACTGTCACCTCGCTCAAGGTCCGCTCGGGACCGGGATTATCCTTTGGCCAGATCGGCAGCATCAAGTTGAACGAAGTGGTGGAAAGGCTCGAATCCAATGCGGATGAAACCTGGCATAAAATTCGCAGACTGGATGGGAGTTTAACCGGCTGGAGTTTCGCCGCCTACCTGCAAAATCTGGGCGGGACTCCTTCGGGCGGCGATACCGGCACGGGTGGAACAGGAGGCACAGGTTCAGGCGGAAGCGGGGATCCCGGTTCCGGAACAACCAACCCGCCGCCGGACGAAGAAGACACCGATTGGTATCGCGTCACAGCCTCCTCATTGAAGATCCGCATCGGACCGGGACTTGAATTCGAATCCATCGGCACATTCACCTTCGGCGAGTTGGTGGAGAAACTCGATGCCAGCCCGGATAACAAATGGCTGAGAGTACGAAGCAAAGACGGCAGGAAGACCGGCTGGAGTTCCGGTGATTATTTGATCAGCGTTCATAATCCTTCGAGCGAGCCGCCGCCATCCACGACTGTGCCGGATTATAACGACAAGAACTGGTATAAAGTCACGACATCCACCCTCAACCTGCGCGAATCACCGAACCTCACGGCGAAGATCATCAGCACATTGTCCAAGAACGACATAATTCCGGCTCTCGATGAATCAAATTCCAATTGGGTCAGAACGCAAAAACTGGACGGCTCGACGGGCTGGTGTTCGCGGGATTACCTAGCCCAAGTCAGTACGGCGAAGCGCCCCGATTCGGTCTCACAAGCCCTTTCCCCCGGAGTGACCTATCTGCGGAAGGACCTTAACTCGCCCCGTCCCATCGTGGTGCATGTACTCGCCATAGACCTTCAGGCACAGAAACTCGAATTCCTCGTTACGCCCTCCGCGAACAATACCGACGTGCTTTGCACCCGCACCACGTCGAAATTCCTCGAAGAGTTCAAGCTCCATGCCGCGATCAATGGCGGATATTTCAGTTACCTCGATGCATCCTTCATCCCGTCGAAACTCTGCCCGAATGGCGGCGACCCGGTCCGCATCAGCGACTATGCCGCCTCGCGCGGCAAGATCTATTCCAATAAGAAGACCGCCCAGCCGGTGATCCACATCGGGAAAAAGAATCAGGTAATATTCAACCCAAAACAACCTGCTGTGTTCAACGCCATTTCCGGAGACCGGCTGGTCGTGGTCGAAGGAAAGGTGGTGAAAAATCTTGCGGCGCAGGTGCCAAATCCACGTACGGCGGTGGGATTGAGCAAAAACGGCCGCTGGCTGACCCTGTTGGTCGTGGATGGCCGGCAGGCAGGCTACAGCGAAGGCGTGACCTTCCCCGAATTGGCTGAGCTGCTCATTTCGTACGGAGTGTATACCGGCGCGAACATGGACGGCGGCGGCTCCTCCTCGATGGTCATCCGCGGATTCGATGGAAAAGCGCGCGTCCTGAATTCCCCCATCGAAATGAATCAACCCGGCAAGGAACGGCCGGTGGGCAACCATCTCGGTCTGTTCATCAAACCATAGAACATCATTTACCCCGAATTTAATTTGGGTCGTTGAGACGTAACAAAATCACCCACGAATTTATGGTTCGTGGGTGATTCATGTTCTAAACGACTACTCTTCGCCGAACTGCTCCTTTGCCTTCTTCGTTTGTTTGCCGCGTTCTTCGGTGTTCAAGATACGTTTGCGAATTCTGAAGTTCTCAGGGGTGACTTCGAGCAGTTCATCGTCGGCAAGATATTCGATCGCCTCATCCAGCGACATTTGCCGGGGCGGGGTGAGGCGGATTTCCATGTCGCCACGAGCCGCGCGTATGTTCGTCAAATGTTTCTTTTTGCAGACGTTGACGGAAATATCCCCTGCGCGGGCATTTTCACCGACGACCATGCCTTCGTAAACGTCAACGCCGGGACCGACAAAAAGCATCCCGCGCTCCTCCGCCGATTTCAAGGCATAGGCGGTCGTCGTACCGGGTTCCCACGCCACAAGCGAACCGGACTGGCGCGTGTTCATCGGACCTGATAATTCATCGTAGCCGTGGAAGATGGTGTTCATCACGCCTGCGCCGCGGGTGGAGGTGAGGAACTGATAGCGGAAGCCGAGCAAACCGCGCGTCGGGACGATGTATACCATGCGCGTCGTGCCCTGACCCGAATCCTGCATGTCCATCATTTTGCCGCGCCTCGACCCAAGCATTTCCACGACCGCGCCGACGGTTTCGTTGCTGGTCTCGATGTGGACTTCTTCATAAGGTTCGAGCAATGCGCCGTCGTCCGCATTGTGATAGATAACCTCGGGGCGCGATACCTGGAATTCATACCCTTCGCGCCGCATGGTTTCGATCAATATGCCAAGATGCAATTCGCCTCTGCCTGAGACGAGGAAGTTTTCGGCCGAGTCGGTATCCTGCACGCGCAAAGAGACGTTCGTGCGTAATTCATCGTTCAGGCGCTCGCGCAGGTTGCGCGACGTGCCCCATTTGCCCTCTTTGCCCGTAAACGGAGAGGTGTTCACCCCAAAGGTCATGCGCACGGTCGGCTCCTCCACTTTGATGGAAGGTAAAGCGACCGGGTTGGCGGGGTCGGCAAGCGTTTCACCGATGGCGATGTCTTCGAGACCGGCAAGCGAAATGATATCGCCCGCGCTCGATTCTTCGACTTCGACTTTATTTAATCCCTTGAAGGTGTAAAGGTATCGCGCTGTTTCCGGCAGGATGTTCCCATCCAGTTTGACCCGCGCGAGTTTCTGCCCGGCTTTGATTCTTCCGGCGAAGATTCTGCCTACGGCGGTCACGCCGCGATAGTCGTCGTAACCGAGGGTGGTGATGAGCATTTGCAGGGGAGCGTCCGGGTCCACTTTAGGGGCGGGGATATGCTTCAGAATTGAATCGAACAGGGGTTGCAGATCCGGTCCGAGGTCCGGGGAAAGAGCCGCCCTGCCAGCCGTCGCCTGGGCATAGATGACGGGAAAATCCGCTTGTTCTTCGGTCGCTCCAAGTTCGATGAAAAGGTCAAAGGTTTCATTCAAGACGCGGTCCGGCTCGGCATCCTTGCGGTCCACCTTGTTGATGACGACGATGGCTTTGTGCCCCATCTGGAGCGCTTTCTTCAATACAAAGCGCGTCTGCGGCATGGGACCTTCCGCCGCGTCCACGAGCAGCAGCACGCCGTCCACCATGTTCATGACGCGCTCGACTTCGCCGCCGAAGTCGGCGTGCCCGGGCGTATCCACGATATTGATCTTGATTGGCTGGTTCGTGGCGGGATCGACCAGGCTGATGGCGGTGTTCTTGGCAAGGATGGTAATGCCGCGTTCGCGCTCGAGGTCGTTGGAATCCATGACGCGTTCAGCAACCTGCTGGTTTTCGCGGAAGGTGTGGGATTGGCGCAAAAGCCCGTCAACAAGGGTTGTCTTGCCGTGGTCGACGTGGGCGATGATGGCGATGTTTCGGAGGTCGGTTCGTGAGAGCATGGGTTTTCTTTCAGAGGAGCAAGGGATTGGAGATTAGAGCCTGGAGACCTGCCCTGAGCCGTTGTGCTTAGCTTGTCGAAGCAAAAGTCGAAGGGTTGGTTGTTGGCGATAAAAAAGACCCGGCGGGACGCCGAGGTCTTGAAGGGTCGTTCGGCTTGCGGATGGTATTCTAACAGAGAGGTTGTATTTGAGGAAGGGAGTCTTATATCCGCGCCAATTTCCCCGCCCTTCTCAAATCTCGATAATTCCACAGCACCTGCCAGATGCGTAGCGCGGCTTCGATCTGGATCTTGAACGACATCTTGGATTTCCCAAACTTCCGGTCGGCGAAATAGATGGGGACTTCGCCGATCTTGAATTCAAGGCAGTGGGTCAGGTAGATCATTTCGACGAGGAAGATGTACCCGCTGGAGTGGATTCGTTCGAAGGGGATTTGTTTCAAGGTCTCCGTGCGCCACATGCGGTAGCCGGTGGTGACATCGTGCAAGGGCAGACCTAAAATGGTGCGCGCGTAAAAATTTCCGAACGCGGAAAGCCACTTGCGCCAAACGGGCCATTTTTCATCGACAGAGCCGTCTGGGACGTAGCGCGAGCCGAGGACGACGTCGTTGGTCTCGAGGAGTTTCACCATTTCGGTCAACACTGCCGGGTCGTGAGATAAATCCGCATCCATTTGGACGATAGCGCCCGAGTCGCTGTCGAATATCTTCTGAAAACCGTTCAGATAAGCGGAGCGCAAGCCCATCTTACCGGGACGGTGCAAGACTTCAATCTTACCGTGATGTCTCCTGGAAAGTTCTTCTGCCAGTTTTCCGGTTCCATCCGGGCTGTTGTCGTCCACGACGAGCAGGCGCAGGTCGAGCGGAAGCGAAAATAAAGCGGAGACCAGTCTGGGAAGGTTCTCCGCTTCGTTATACGTCGGAATGACAATTGTGACTCTCAATTCCTGTTCCCGTCATGATGCATTCATAAGCACCGTTTTAAATTGAGCCGTGTCAGGCTTGTAGTTCTTCAACGAGGCGAACTCGACCAGTTTCGCACCAAGCCGGTCGGGCTGTTTTGCTGCCTTCTCACGGTCTTTGAGAGGATAAAAATATTCCACAGATTGTTCCAGCCGTGATCTCAGTTTATCGTGCAAAACAGGCAAATTCGACGGCTGAACAACCAGAAGCAGTTCGGTTGTGCTCAGGTGGCCGAGAAAATCATCGGAACGGCTGAATTCACGCAGTGTGTTGACGATCATCAGGCTGATCGCCCTCAATACATCGTCGGATGCGACAAATCCGTAGGCTTCGCGGAACGCGCCCATATTTTGAATGGAAATATACAACAACGCAGATCCGTCCTTCCCCAGGACCTCAGATAATTTCTCATCAACAAGCGCGCCCTCCGGCAGACCCGTGACCGGGTTGGTCAACGAGCCCTGATAGACCCGCTTGAGCGCATTTCTTACGCGCAGGCGCAATTCCTGCACGTCGAACGGTTTGGTAATGTAATCGTCGGCGCCGATCTCCAATCCCTGAAGACGGTCGCTGCGTTCGCGTTTCTCGGTAAGGAAGATGATCGGGATGTTGGAGGTGCGCCGGTCCTTGCGCAACCGGTGGGCAACCTCATATCCGTCAATATCAGGCAGACGAATATCGAGAATCACCAGCTCCGGGTTCACCTGCAATGCGGAACGGACGCCATCCTCACCCCAGTTCACGGTGAATACCTCGTACTCCTGCGAACGGAAATACGCCGTCAGCATTTCAGCCACATCAGGGTCGTCTTCTACAATGAGGATCTTCTGCTTCGTATCCGACATGCCGGCGGCTCGTTAACTAGGAAATTGGTTCCTTTTGGATGATGAACTCGCAGACCGGGTCACCCATCGCCACACATTTGGATTCATTGACGCGGAATTCATTCCCGCCGGAAACCCATTTCAGGCTTTCCTGAAGCAGCCCGGTGGAGATGAAGCAGACGGGCTTGTCGACGCCGGTGCGTCCCCAGCAACACGGGCATTTATGGATGGTCCAGACCCACTCGGTATCCTTTTCTTCGACGGATGTTTGCTGATCGCTGAGCTGGGTAAAGATCTTGGCAAAGGCGGGCAAACCGATCCTCAACTTGGACTGAAGCGGGAGGACGACAAAAGCCAGATCTGCCGCTCCAGCCAGAGCGCCGAAGTTCCGAAGCGCGTCTGCAAAGGTGGCGCGCCCGGCTCGCAGGGCGAGGCCGCGTCCGCCGCGCGGGCCGTACATTTCCTCCAATGCGGAACCGATGGCGGATAATTCGGTAAAATCGAAGCCTTTATCCAGGTTATCCGGGGGATAGTTTTCGATGTAATGACTCAGACCGCCAAGGTTAAGGATGGCATTCAAACCGTTCTTCCCCATCACTTCTTCAAGGGATTTGATCGTAATCAAGCCGAATTTGTTGGGGTAATACAAACCAGATTTTTGGACGGGGCTCATGATGACTCCATTAAATTAACTTCGCCAGATCTTCGGCGGCGCGACGCATATCCAGGAAGATCAGGCCAAGCCTGGCCTGTTCACGAACCAGGGCGGTTAGAACCGCTTCCTCCCCCACGGAGATAAGAACGACATAGCCCTTCAGCCCCTTGATATAAACCTGCTCAAGAGAGCCGCGTCCCAATTCGCCGGCAATTCGTTCGCCCAACGACAACATGGCCGCCGACATTGCGGAGACACGATCTTCTTCCACGCCCTGCGGCAAAGCGGAAGCAATGCTCAAACCATCCACGCTGACGATAGCCGAGGCTTCGATATCCGGCGAGGACGCCTGCAATTCCCTCAGGCGGTCTACCATTTGTTGTGTGCGATTTTTGGTCAACCCAGCCCTCCTGGGGAATTTTACGCCCCAAACATTTCAGGACGTTTTATACATACATCGAAACAATTTTAGAACATGGCTACCAATGTGTCAAGTTCGCCATCGCTTGGTTTGCAAAAGGGCAAGGCGTTCATGGTACGAAATACCAGGCAAGGTTGCGTTGTATTGACACGGTCATACCCTCATGGTAAACTACTGCCCGCTTAACCAAATGGTCTCGTGGTGTAGCGGCCTAACATGCGGCCCTGTCAAGGCCGAGATCGCGGGTTCGAATCCCGTCGGGACCGCCAAATAAATCGCCTTTAAGGCGATTTATTTTTTTCAATCTGAGGTGCAACTTATAGTAAAATATTCTTTGCCGGGGCGATGGCGGAATCGGCAGACGCAACAGACTTAAAATCTGTCGGTGGAAACACCGTGAGGGTTCGACCCCCTCTCGCCCCACCAAGTCATTGCGACACTGAGATCCAGGCAGTTGCAATGACATTTTCATCACACGTCATGCCATGTATTTCACACGTCAGCAACTCGAAGAGATAGAAGACCGCAGCCTTGCGCCTTATGGGATGAGGAGCAAGGACACAAAGGGTCGCGCCTACCTCGATACCGAGCCGGAATATCGGACCGCATTTCAACGAGACCGCGACCGCATCCTGCATACGACCGCCTTTCGCCGCCTCGAATACAAAACCCAGGTCTTCATCAATTTCGAAGGAGACCACTTCCGCACCCGCCTCACCCACACGCTTGAAGTGGCGCAGATCGGGCGGACGTTTGCCCGCGCCCTGGGCGGAAATGAAGATCTCGTCGAGGCGGTCTGCCTTGCGCATGACCTCGGACATTCTCCCTTCGGCCATTCCGGCGAAGTCTCTCTTGCACGACTCATGAAGGACTTTGGCGGTTTCGACCATAACAAGCAATCCCTGCGCATCGTTACCGAGCTCGAACAGCGTTACCCCGAATTTCCCGGCTTGAATCTCACCTGGGAGGTGCGAGAAGGGATGGTGAAGCATGAATCGGAATACGACGTCTCTGACGCACGCGACTACAATCCCGACTTGCGCGGCAATCTCGAGACACAGATCGCGAACGTCGCCGATGAGCTTGCGTACACCACGCACGACCTCGACGATGGACTCCGCTCCGGGATGATTTCCACACAATTATTGGAAGGCGTCGCCTTGTGGGAGATTCTTCGCGAAACCTATAACTGGCGCGGACCCCACCTCAGCGATATGGACCGCCACCGCATGATCCGTCACCTTGTCGGCCTGCTGGTCACAGACCTGGTCAAAGCCACCGATGCGCGATTGAAGGAAAGCAAGATCAACTCGGTAAAAGAGATCCAGAAGATGAAACACAACGTGGTTGGGTACAGTGAAGAAATGCAGAGACGGAACCGCGAATTGAAGGATTTGCTTTACAAGAAATTGTACAGGCACCATCGCGTCGTCAGGATGCAGGTCAAGGCGGAGCGCATTATCTCGGACCTTTTCAATGGATACCGCACGGAACCAGCCATCCTGCCAGACCATGTGCAATTTTTCATCGAAAAGCGGGGGCTGGAACGTACGATTTGCGATTACATCGCCGGCATGACCGACCGTTATGCCATCGAAGAATACCAGAAATTATTCAACCCCAACGAGAAACCATAGCAGATTTTCGTTTCATCAGGGGGAACTCCGGATCAACGTTCCCCCGCCATTCAATGAAAGGAGACACAATGACCCCACCAAATTATTTAACCCCTGAAGGCGAAGCCAAACTCAAAGCCGAACTTGAAGAATTAAAGGGACCGCGTCGCGAGGACCTGGCAAAACGCCTGCGCTCCGCCATCCAAATGGGCGACCTTTCGGAGAATGCCGATTACCATAAGGCGAAAGAGGACCAGGGATTTCTGGAAGGCCGCATCAAGGAGATCGAAGCCATCCTGAGAAATTCCGTCCTGATCGAAAAATCAAGCACTGATTCGGTGTCCATCGGCTCGCACGTGACCATCCAGGAGGAAGATTTCGACCCGGAGACCTACCACATCGTCGGTCCCGCCGAGGCGGATCCACGCAAGGGAAAGATATCGCACGAATCTCCCATCGGAATTGCGCTCATGGACAAAAAGGTGGGGCAGATAGCGGAAGCGGAAACCCCCGGCGGGAAGATCAAGGTAAAGATCATCAAGATCGAATAGGTGGCAATAAAAACCCGCTCGTAAATGAGCGGGTTTTTATCTCATCCCTGACGGGGCCAGATCGCAAGTTCGAGCGTCACCCGCTCGAAGAAACTGCCATCGGGAAGAACGCCTTTCCCGTATTCGATATCCACGATGGTTGCAAGCAATTGAAGCGTCGCGGTCTCAAGTAAAATTTGAGCCTGGGGTTCCATCATCACAAGTTCTCCCTTGGGTTCGAGGCGGGAACGAATACCGGGATCCGCAAAGGCATGGCGGGACATCAACACCTTTGTTGCGGTCTTGATATCATTCTTATCGAACAGCCATATTTCAAGCGCGGTCACTTTCTTTGGTTCCCCGACACCGATGATCTCGGAAACGCCAACCCCATACTCGCCTAAGAACTCGCCGGAACCTGTATCGATGCTGAATGACTCATCATAGAGATCGTCCCCCAGGACATACGTGGTCATGGTTTGGGTGATGGGCGGAGCCAGTCCCATCTCTTCAAAATTCGTCTTCGCGGCCGTACGGCTGATCTCCGTGGCTTGCATGGTGACCGTTACTTCGCCGGATCCGCGTTTACGGAACAAACGGAACATATAGAATCCCGCCGCCAAGGCAACTCCAAGAATCAGCAATATGCCAATTCCAATTAATACAAGCCGAAGCCAACCGGGAGTCGGATTCGGCTCCTCCATCACAGGTTGTTCACCCCGTGCCTTGATCTCATCTGTAACCGCCTGCCCAAATTCTTGAATAAGAGAAGAGGGCAAATAACCGGGATTATTTTGAACGACTGCAAAAGCATTTTGCGCCTCGGTACCAAGCCCGATCCAACGGTCCGCCGCCAATGCCGCGCTTTTGTTGATGCTATAGGAGTCGATCGCCATCCGCATATAATCCTCCCTCAAATCCTGGCGCAGGTAATACGGGGTGGCATTCACAAACTCCACTGGCGCGATCCACCAGCCAATCACTAACCCAAGCCCCAACCCTACAATAAACAGTACGATCGGCAGTATGGGAATTTTCTTCAGGAATGCGACGATGAATTGCATATCTGACTCCTTCGCTCGTATGCTATGGCTCGATTATACAACGTAAACCAAACCTCCTGCATGGCAGATGTATTACCTCCAAATCGACGGCGAAATTCGGACCTGCGCCTCGCGCCCGCCCTCCGCCTTTCATGCTGCCCTGAATCTTCCGCCTCCCTGATATTTCCCCCACGAGCAGGAGCGAAGGCATATCATGCGCTTTCCGGAACGACCACTTCCAGCGGGAATATCTCGGAACAATTCGTGCATTGCGCTTCACGTTTATTGGCGATCACCAACAAGCCCTTACACTTCGGGCACGGCACGGCGAGGGGTCTTTTCCATGTGGTGAAATCACAGTTCGGATAATTGGCACAGCCATAAAAGGTGCGCCCTTTGCGGGTTCTGCGCTCCACCATCTCGCCGCCGTCCTTCGGACAAGCAACCCCGATCTTCTCAAGCCACGGCTCTGTATAACGGCAATTTGGAAAATTCGAACAGGAGATGAACTTTCCAAATCGTCCATAGCGAATGACCAACTCTCCCCCATCATCCGGGCATTTCCTGCCGATCGGCTCCGGCTCGGACTTTGAAACAGGTATTTCAGCCTGAGCCTTTTTCACATCCGCAGAAAACGGTTCATAAAATTCGCGGATCGCATCCGTCCAGGGCATTTCGCCTTCCGCGATCTTATCCAGGTCCTCTTCCATATGCGCGGTGAAACTCAAATCCACCACTTCGGGGAAGTATTGCGCCATAAGGTCATTGACCTGAATGCCGATCTCTGTGGGCACAAGCCGCTTCTCTTCACGCACAGCATAACCGCGTTGCTGAATCGTGGAAATCGTCGGCGCATAGGTGGATGGACGGCCGATACCGTTCTCTTCAAGCGCCTTCACCAGGGAGGCTTCACTGTACCGCGGAGGCGGCTGCGTGAAGTGCTGTTCAGGGATCAACCGGATCAATTCCTGCATCTGTCCCTCCTCTACGCCTCTGGGAATTTTGACATCCTCCTCTTCGTCCTCCGCGCGCGCATCTTCATTCTTTGATTCCTGATACACGACCAGGAAACCCGCAAATTGAACTTCAGAATGCGAAGCGCGCAGGAGATATTCATGGCTTTGCGATTTTCCAGTAACCTCTACCTGCAATGTATCAAAGACCGCAAACGCCATCTGGGAGGCGACAAACCTCTGCCAGATAAGTTGGTACAACTTGAACATCGCCGGCTCCAGAAACGGTTTCACCTTCGCCGGGTCGCGCATGACAGACGTCGGGCGGATGGCTTCGTGAGCCTCCTGCGCACCCGCCGTTTTGGTCTTGTAAACAGGCGCCTCACCGGGCAGATACTCCGAGCCGTATTTTTCCATCACATATTCACGCGCTTCGTTCTGCGCCAAGGCCGAAACATTGGTCGAATCCGTGCGCATGTATGTGATCAAACCGGTCGAACCGCCCTCGCCGACGTCCTGCCCTTCATATAAACCCTGCGCAAGAGCCATTGTCCGTTTTGCCGTAAAACCAAGCTTTTTGGACGCTTCCTGCTGAAGGGTCGATGTCGTGAACGGGGCGGAGGGTTTTTGCCGTTTTTCACCGCGCTTGACCTTTGAGATCTCGTAGGCGGAGGTTTCCATATCCACCAACACCGGGTCAACTGCCTCCCGATTCGTGAGCTCGGGTTCTTTATCGTCGATGCGGACAAGTTTGGCGACGAACGTTGATTTCAGTTTTTCAGCCTTGAATTCGCCGTGTATCGACCAATATTCGACGGGTTTGAAATCCTCGATCTCCCGCTCGCGATCGACAAGAAGACGCAGCGCGACCGACTGCACACGTCCCGCAGAGAGCCGCCCGCGCACTTTCTCCCAGAGAACCGGGCTGATGCTGTAACCAACCAAGCGATCCAATACGCGGCGAGCCTGCTGGGCATTGACGAGATTCATATCGATACTGCGCGGATGAGAAAACGCCTCTGAAACCGCAGGCGCAGTGATCTCATGGAACACGACGCGCTTTGCCCGCTCCGGTTCGATGCCCGCCGCTTCCATTAGATGCCATGAGATCGATTCGCCTTCACGGTCGGGATCGGTTGCGAGATAGATCTCCTCAGCCTTCTTCGCCAATTGCTTGATCTCTTTGACAACTTCCTTCTTCTCGTTTGGCACGCGATATTTCGGCTCAAAGTTATTGTCCACATCGACGGATAATTGCGATTTCAACAAATCTCGCACATGTCCCACAGAAGCACGGACGGTGAATCCCTTACCGAGAAAACGCCCGACCGTTTTTGCCTTGGCGGGCGACTCGACGATCACAAGTTTCCCTTCGCGCACCTCCACCTTTTCCGGTTTTTCCGGCGGAGTCAAACCAGCGTGGGCGTCCGTTTTGCCCATGCGAAATAATTTTGTGCCGCAAACGGGACATACCCCGGTCGTGACCGCAGAACCCTTGGCATTGAATCCAGCCACAGGGTCTTTTATTTCCCGTTTGGTCTTGCATTTCATACAATAGGCTTCCATCTAAATTCCTCCAGCATTTCCCTCATTGAGTCTTGTAATAAATGAGAGTCAGACTGCCATACATAAAAGATCCCGCAAGGTTAATCCTTACGGGATGGACATTCTACAGCAATATCCCGATTTTTGGCAAACGCTTTTTTTCTTCAGCCCGTTCGTGGTTTCAGGTTACAGATATTTTTCCTGTCGATGTTTCTTCAAATGCTCGACAACATCCTTTACTTTTTGCGATTGGTCTGTCTTGCAGATCAGAAGCGCATCGCCTGTATCTATTATGATCGTGTCGTCCACACCGATGGTGACGATCAATCGGTCTGAACCGCTATAGACAAGTGTATTGTTCGTTTCGAGCGCAAGGTGCGACGTTGCATTGGTGGCGATATTTCCATTCATATCCGGCAGCAGCACTTCGAACAAGGATGACCAAATGCCCACATCGCTCCAACCCAATCCGCCCGCCGGGAGGACCGCTACACGTTCCGCTTTTTCCATGATGCCATAATCCACAGTCTCGGTTTTTAAATCCAGCCATTTTTCCTTGAGGGATGCATCAAAATCGCCCCTTCCCCAGCGGCTCCCAATAAATTCAAGCGTTCCATGCAATCGGGGCATCTGCATCCGGATCTCATCCAATATTGCGTCCGTCCGCCATATGAACATGCCGCTGTTCCAAGAATGATCGCCGGAATGCAGCAATTGCTGAGCCGTTTTTTCACTTGGCTTCTCTTTAAAGCTCTTGACTTCATACACCGGATACGTATACCCGCCATCCAAAGGTGACCCTTGTTGGATGTATCCAAACGCAGTTGATGGAAGCGTTGGCGTAATCCCAAGAGTAACCAGATAACTGCGATCCGCTACTTCGAATGCCGCTTTCAAAAGGTAATGAAACAGATCCACATTACGGATAAAATGATCCGAGGGCAGGATCGCCATCGAAGCCATTGGGTCGCGCTTTTGCAGAGTCATCGCGGCCAGCCCGACCACCGAAGCCGTCCCACGTGGGGCGGGTTCGATCAAATAATTTTCATCGGGAAGTTCAGGAGTCTGACTCTTCATCTCCCTGGCCTGCTCTTCCACGGTTACAACGAGGATACGCTCCGGCGGAAACAATCCCTCCAGTCTCTTAACCGTGCTTTGAAACAGGGTCTCCTGACCGATCAACGGCAATAATTGTTTTGGTCTTTCCCTTCGTGAGAGGGGCCATAAACGGGTCCCGCCGCCGCCGGCCATGATGACTGCATAGGCATGCGTTAGATCAAAAGCCATTCATCTCTCCTAAAGATTGTAGTTCGATTGTTCTTCCCGAACCGCCACATAATTCATCCCGCCCACCTGCCTCACCATGCCTTTCAATTCCATCATGGCGAGCGCTGCGGATATTTTTTCGATGGGCAGATTTGCTTGATTGCGGATCTCATCCACATGCATAGGTTCACTGCCGAGCGTGTTCAGTACAAGCGCCTCGGTCTCATCAGACGGTAAGACCTTCCGCGCCGATTTATGTTCGCCCATACGCGTCAGATCGAGCGCCTGCATCAGGTCGGCTGGAGTCAACAACGACTGTGCGCCTTTCTGGATCAAACGGTTTGTGCCTTTGCTTTGCGGAGCGAAAATACTGCCCGGCACGGCAAAAATCTCCCGTCCCTGTTCTGCGGCGAATTCCGCCGTGATCAATGCGCCGCTTGTCTCTGCCGCTTCGACAACCACCACAGCAAGGGATAAACCTGAAATGATGCGATTGCGCGGCGGGAAGTTCGAAGCGTCCGGCGGCGTACCGACCGCGTAATCACTGACGATCGCGCCGCGCGCCATCATTTGCTCGGCAAGCCCGCGGTGTTCGGGCGGATAGATCTTATCCACGCCCGAGCCGAGGACTGCCATCGTCCGCCCGCCCGCTTTGAGCGCGGCTTGATGCGCTATCGCATCCACACCCCGCGCAAGCCCGCTGATGACGGTGATCCCATTAGCGGCAAGATACGAGGCGATTTCCTCCGTCACTTGTCTTCCGTAAGGCGTGACTTTGCGCGTTCCGACAATCGCCACCGCAAACAAATCATCCATCAAATATTCCCCGCGGATGAAGAGAACGGGCGGCGGCTGATCGATCTCCTTCAAGCGGGCTGGATATTCATCATCCATCCAGGTGAGGATTTTGATTCCCTGCGCCTCGATCTTCGCCCAAGCCTGATCCAGATCGATATCTTTTCTGGCCCCGACGACTTTCTCGGCAAGTTTTGCGCCCAAACCCGATTCGACCAATTCAGACGCATCTGCATTCCATGCAGAGGCAAGTTCGCCAAAATGCGCGAGCAATCCCTGCATTCTTACGGCGCCGATGCCTTTGATGAGGTTGAACCCGATCCAATATTTCTTATCGTCCATGGCTTGGAAATTGTATCATTCCCCAATTCGTTTTTTAAATTTTGCCTTCAGACCAGTCCCTCGATGAGATGAACTATCATCGTTTTGTCCTCCATATTGACCTGAAGGATCACATCCGGGATGGCGGGAAGAAGGATTTCCCTTCCATCTTCCTTAAGAACAACATAGACGTCGTTTGCGCCGGTCTCGAGGACTTCATGCAAAACGCCAAGTTTACCGCCTTCATCCGTCGTCACAGTCAGGCCGATCAACTGGTGTTTGTAAATTTTTCCGTCGGGCAACGCCGGGACTTCACTGGATTTGACATACACCCATTGATTGCGAAAACGACCCGCTGCTTCGGGCGAGTCAGACCCGCGAAGTTTGACCAGCAGCCCGGTCCCGTGGACGCGGGCGGAGCCAATCGTATAACTGGCGTGATCTTCACCTATGTAAACCTTGCGCCCGGGTTTGATCCGATCCGGAAAATCGGTGTGCAGGTCCATAATGATCTCTCCGTTCACCCCATGCGGGCGCCGCAGAAAACCGATCGCCAAATAAATAGACTCGCCTTTTGGCGAGCCTTTTTTTTCTTCAACCATTGTCAGGAGGGTTCCGTGACATCCAGCGTGGCTTGTTTGCCCTGGCGTTCCGACGCGACCCGCAACAAGGCACGGATGGAATTCGCCACTTTTCCACCCTTGCCGATCACGCGCCCCATATCTTCCTTGGCGACGCTCAACTCAATGCGAGGGCGGTTGCCGTTGGACTGGGTGACGATTACATCTTCGGGGTGGTCCACAAGGGATTTGGCGATATATTCAATCAGGTCTTTCATGTTCACCTTGTAATCGACCCCAAAGGTCTCAATGACCTTTGGGGTCTTGTTGACTTTTTACTTGCGCGTCTTGACCGGCGCGGCACGTTTGGCTTCCGCGGCGGTGGCTTCCTCGAGGAGGAGATCCAACGTCTCGCCTTTCTTGTAGCGTTCGAATCGCTCAAGGGTTCCGGCGGTTTTCAGGATCTTTTCCACCGATTCGGTCGGCAGGGCGCCGTGATTCATCCAGCGGTAGATGCGCTTTTCATCCAATTTGATAGTGGCGGGCTCAGTACGCGGGTTATACACGCCAAGAATCTCCAAAAAACGACCGTCACGCGGGGATTCCTTGTCCGCGGCGACGATGCGGTACGTGGGTTGACCTCGAAGGCCAATACGACGTAAACGAAGACGAACCATTCTAAACTTGCTCCTTTAGTTTTTTGATTACATTCCAGACAGGCACGAGAGGGTTGTGTGCGGGCTGGAATTGCGGGATGTATTTTACCAGAAGAAACCGGCAATGGACGACTCACTTGCCCTTTCCTGAAAAACGCGAGGCGCCTCTTAAAACCATTGACTTTCCAATGAAAATGAGTATTCTAGTCTCATTCGGGCAGGACAAGACAAGAACTAAGGTGCCCGGGATCCAAAAAAGGAGATTTGAAATGGCTCAACCCAAGAAATACCTCCTCACGCCTGCCGGAGGCGGAGCGCCTGTTTGGTACACGGAATACACCCTGCCTCCCAATGCACGGAATAAAGGACTGAAGGACATCGCCCGGGAACAATTAGGCGACGAGAAACTCTTCGTCAATATCCTGAGAAAAATCGGGCCGGAAAATAACCAGGGTATCAAATGGTTCGATGAGATCACCCCCAAGGACCGCATCGATCCCAACTGGACTTTCCTCCTTCCCCCGGCGGCATCCGGAGCAGATTTGGGGAAATTCAAGATCAAACAGCGAATGGCCGTCCGCACATCTCCGAGAATCGAGGCGGGGAATGTCTTCTTTGAAGGTCCCCCCGAGACGGAATATACCTTCAAGAAAAGTTCAAAATTCACAGATGCCAACGGGCTGGTCTGGGTGGACGTCACCCAATCGAATATTCCGCGCAAGGTCAGCGGCGCGACCTATTGGATGTGTGTCCGTGAAGGAAATATTGCCCGCACAGACCCGGTGGTTTAGAACGCAAGATGGTCACTACGGTCGTCCGCCACGCCGCCGATAAAAAATCATCCCGCAGCTTCGGTCATCCCCGACGCGGGATGATTTTTTCCCAGGACATTTCAGGGATATAATTTTCATTGTCCCGGTTTGCTGTTGGGAGCAACGCCTCTCTCAAAGGAAAGGAAGTCGAAATGAAAAATTTTTACCGCCTGTTTCTTCTATTTAACTGTCTGAGTTTGGTGTTGTCCTCCTGCACGATTGGTGGCGGCGCGACTGAAGTTCCGGCTGAGAGTCAAATCCAGATCCTGCAGGCAACAGCCACCCTGTCGCTTACAGATAAAGTGGCGATCGAACTGTCTGCCCAGGTGGACACGACAACCCAATACAATACTGTCGGGCAGATCGTAAAATTCAAATACATTGTGAGAATGGCAAAAAATGACAGCGCGGACATTCAACCCAACATCGCATTTACCGGAGCAACTCCCGCCTGCCCCTCAATAAATTCGATCGGCAACCTGAATGACCGGTTCGATGCCGGGGAAAGCATGGAATGCACATTTGATTATCCGCTAACCCAGGCGGATCTCGATAAAGCATCGGTCTCGAACGTGGTGACCGTCAACATTTACACGGTCAACTCAAATACAGTTACAACAACAGTTCCCACCGTCCCGTCAAAACTTCTCACGCTGACTAAGGTCGCAGACCCGGCAAGTTATTATCAAGTCGGTCAATCCATCAAATTCAATTACACAATTAAAAACAGCGGTTCGAACCAGTTGAGTCCCGGTCCATTCACTATCACGGATTCAGGGATCAACAACAATACGCCGTTCAACTGCGGGGATGCGAATGCCATCCTCGCCCCCGGCGCGACCCTGACCTGTTCAGCGACATATACTGTCACCTCCGCCGACATGAATGCAGCATCGGTCGCAACAGTGGCAACGGCCGCGGGAGGCGGCGCAAATCCATCAGCGCAGGTTTCCGTAACGATAAACAAGACTTCGCCGCCCGCGCTTACCACCGGCTCAACCATTCAGCATAAGGTAAGCAAAGGCGAATGGTTATGGCAGATCGCCCGGTGTTATGGAGCCGATCCCGCAAAGACAGTCGCGGCGAACCCGCAGATTCCAAATCCCGCTAAGATCAAGGAAGGCATGATCGTCACAGTTCCCAATATTGGGAGCAATGGAAAAATCAACACGCCGCCATGTGCCGGGTTACATCTCGTCCAATCCGGCGACACTTGGAGTTCCATCGCCACGAAATACAACGTAGACCTGGGTCTTCTCCAGATTGCCAACGGAAATCTTTTGACCCCAGGGAAGGAAATCAAGATTCCGTTCTACACCTTCGGGCTGAATCTTCCCACACCCGGAGCTTCTCCCATCATCACCCCTGGTGCGACCACCCCCGCCCCATCCAGCAGTTTGACATTGACGGTGACAGCCTCCCCCAATACGTACAGCCAGGCGGGGCAGGCAATCACATTTACATATACCATCAAAAACAGCGGCACGACCACGCTGGGTCCCGATCAATTCAGAGTGACGGACGGGCTCGTAAGCGCCGGCGCTTTTGATTGCGGTCAACGGACCACTCTTTCTCCGGGGGCAACCACGTTTTGCACTGCCACATATACCATTACACAGGATGTGGTCGACAACGCCTCTGCCGTGACGAGCAATGCCTCGGCCTCGGGAGGCGGCATTACCTCCCCTGCAGTCGTTACAACGATTACGAAAGCCGTATCATCGTTGACCCTGACGGTATCTGCCAACCCAACAACATATAACCAAGCCGGGCAGACAATAACCTTCACCTATACCATCAAGAATAGCGGAACGACAGCGCTGGGTCCCGATCAATTCAAGGTCACGGACGGTCTTGTCAGCACGACTCCCATCAACTGTGGGAACGCGGGCACCACCCTGGCGCCGGGTACAACCACGTTCTGCAATGCCAACCTCACGATTACACAGGACATGCTCGCTGCGAACGCGATCACAAGCAATGCAACCGCATCAGGCGGCGGCGTGACGTCCCCGGCTGTAGTCACAACCATTACGAAACAATGAGAAGGAGTTCTCTCATGCCCGTACCGCTTCCTCGTGCCAGGGTAAAAAAGAGCCAAACATGGAATGCCGAAAGCGTCTTTGCCTCCCCTGAGGCGTTCGACGCAGAGGTGAAAAGCCTCCTTGAAAGCCTTCCCGATGCCAGGAAATTTCAATGGCATCTCGGCGACAGTATCGGCACATTCCTCGAAGCGATGAAAACCATGGATGTACTCGACCAACGCTCATCGAGAGTCCGCGTGTATGCCAATATGTCCAACGCAGTGGATGCGAACGATGAGCTCGGCGCGGCGATGAACGGCAAAGCCATGTCCGCACTTGCGCAGGTGGGAGCTGCCGTCTCTTTCCTGGAACCGGAACTGCTCGCCATCGGTGAAGCCAAACTACGCGGATGGGTGGACAGCGACCCACGCATGAAGCTATATGACTTTTTCTTCACCGATCTGTTCCGCAAACAGGCGCACGTCCGCAGCGCCGAGGTGGAAGAATTGCTCGGCATGCTTCGCGACCCTTTCCAGGCGGTTCGCATGACAGCAGGCGCGATCGCCAATGCCGATTTTAGATTCAAGCCTGCCAAAGACAGCAAAGGCAAAAACCTCGAACTGACCCAAAGCACCAAGAACTCCCTGATGCACTCGCCGGACCGCAAAGCGCGCCGAACCGCATGGGAAAACTACAACGACAAGTATCTCGAATTCAAGAATACACTGGCGGGCAACCTCGCCGCTTCGATCAAATCCAATGTCTTCAACATGAAGGCGCGCAATTTCAAATCCTCGCTCGAAGCGACTCTCTTCAACGGCAATGTGCCCGTGGAGATGTTCCACAATCTGCTCGACATCTTCCAGAAGAACCTGCCCATGTGGCACAAATATTGGCGCATCCGCCGCAGGGCACTGGGCGTGAAAGTTCTGCATCCCTGCGACATTTGGGCGCCGCTCACCACCAAGAAACACAAAGTCCCCTTTGAAACCGCCGTGGATTGGATCTGCGAAGGTCTCACACCGATGGGCGATGAATATGTGAATGTGATGCGCAAAGGCTGCCTTGAAGATCGCTGGGTGGATCGGGCTCCCAATGCCGGAAAACGAGAAGGCGCCTTCTCGACACGCGTCCCCAGCGACACGCATCCCTTCATTATGATGAGCTACACCGACGACATCGGCTCGATGAGCACGCTCTCACATGAACTCGGTCACTCCATGCATGCCTGGTACGCCAGCCGCGCCCAGCCAATGATGTACTATCTTTATCCCTCCATCGTTGCAGAAACCGCATCGAATTTCAACCAGGCAATGACCCGCGCTCATTTGCTCAAAACGAAAAAGGATAAATACTTCCAGATCGCGTTGCTTGAGGAAGCGATGGGCAACTTCCATCGTTACTTCTTCATCATGCCGACCCTCGCCCGTTTCGAACTTGCGACTCACGAACGCGCCGAAAAGGGACAGCCTCTCACCGCCGATTACATGAACAATCTTATGGCAGATTTGTTCAGCGAAGGATACGGCGGCGAAATGAACGTAGACCGAGACCGGGTCGGCATTACCTGGGGAACCTTCACCACGCATCTCTATATCGACTATTACTCGTTCCAGTACGCGATCGGAATCTCCGCCGCAAACGCCATCGCCAAACGGATCCTTGACGGAGTCCCGGGCGCTGCGCAGGATCACATCAACTTCCTCAAAGCAGGTTCATCCATATCGCCCATGGACGTATACAAAACCGCAGGGATAGATATGACCTCCACCCAACCCATCGAAGATGCGTTCACAGTCCTCGAAGAATACATTGATCGATTGGGTGAATTGACAAGTTAACAACCAGATTCCGAACCCTTCGAGATCATAAAGACCTTGAAGGTTTATCGTCTTGACAAATAGACAAACTTCTATATAATAACCATATGAAAGTCGACCCGGTCCTCTTTGCCAAAGCCATCGCAGACGAAACCCGTCAAAGAATCATGAGCGAGTGTTGCTGTTGTGAACTCTCGGTCAGTGGGATCGTAGAAAAGATCGGCTATTCCCAGCCGACCATCTCGCATCACCTCGCCATCCTGCGCGATGCAGGCTTGGTTAATGTGCGCGAAGAAGGCAAGCAAACGTTCTACACCCTCAACCAGGAGCGCATCGCATTCTGCTGCGGGCAGATCATGGTCAAGTTCGCGCCTGAATCCGTTGCAACCGAAAATCTATTAAAGACCATCAAGGCATAACCGGGATACGTCCACGGCCGGGACGATCCCGTTTTTTGCGGAAAATAAGATAGACAAACTTCTATATGAAAGGAGAAGCCTCATGAACGAATTACCGGTCGTCCAGTGTTGCGATGGTGAATGTGAAGGCGGCAGCTGCGGTTGCGGCTGTTGCTAATCGAAGTTCTCTCTGCCTGCCAGGAGGCAGGCAGAGAGAACTTGTTGACGAAAAATTTTTACTGGAATTCATAGGCAACTTGTTATCAAAAAGGAGAAACAATGACAGAATCACCCACCCCCATCCATGATACCGTCCGCGAACATTATGCCGAGCGGATTAAGAGCAGCGCCTCGTGCTGCGGCGATCGTTGCTGCTCCACCGACAGCAGACTCTACCCCGTAGATTTGCTTGCCACTGTCCCAGCCGATGTATCAAACACCAGCTACGGCTGCGGCGATCCGATCACTCTGGCTTCCCTCCAACCCGGCGAAACCGTCCTTGACCTTGGCTCCGGCGCAGGACTTGACTGTCTATTGGCTGCCCAGAAAGTTGGCGAGACAGGACGCGTGATCGGCGTAGACATGACTCCCGAGATGATCGATCGTGCCCGGGCAAACGCGAAGCGCGTCAACGCAACGAACGTAGAATTTCGCCAGGGGTATCTCGAAAATCTGCCCGTCGATAACAGCACGATTGACGTCATCATCTCGAACTGTGTCATCAACCTTTCGCCAGATAAAGAAAAGGTCTTTGCCGAAGCATTCCGCGCATTGAAACCGGGCGGCAAACTTGCCGTCTCTGATATCGTCACCGACGGCGAACTACCCGAAGTGGTCAGAAAAAGCTTAGCCGCCTGGGCGGGCTGCGTGGCTGGCGCGGTCGAAGCCAAACAATACATTGCCATGATGGAAGAAGTCGGTTTCACGGATATTTCGATCAAGCCCGTCTTCTTCGATAAGGAAACCGTGGACGATGCATTAAACGAAATGAAGTTGGATGCCGTGGAATATCCACGCGAAGCCGTTTACAAGGCGGTTTACAGCGCTAAGATCACCGCCTACAAACCGAAGTGAATCAGAGATAAACAATCCAAAAAAGCGACAACAAATTTGTCGTCGCTTTTTTATTAACCGCCGTAACCTTCGTCATCTTGACAGTGCAAAGTTTCGGGAGTAAAAACAAACCGACTGGTCGGTTTTTATTTTTATTCTCACCCCTCCCCCTCTCCATGTAAGAATGGGGAGCTACAGGCAAGATGCAACAGCGAAGCGAAGAAACCCATTCAAAGATCATGGCATCCGCGATCAATCTATTTTCCAATCGCGGGTACAACGCCGCCAGCGTGGACGACATCTGCGCCGATGCGGGCATCAGCAAAGGCGCGTTCTATCATCATTTCAAGACCAAACAAGAGCTCTTCCTTGCATTGCTCGATGGCTGGTTGAAAACCATCGATAACGCCATCGAAGCCTCAAAGGATAAGACCGTCCCTGAGACGTTCATGCAGATCACAGAGGCATTCCCCTATATTTTTGCAACTGCAAACGAAGGCTTGCCCATGTTCCTTGAATTTTGGCTGCAAGCCAGCCGAGATGAAATGATCTGGCAGGCAAGCGTCAAACCCTATCGGCGCTATCACAAATACTTCACCGACCTTATAAAAAAAGGTGTGGACGAAGGCTCGTTCGTCGAAGTGAACCCTGAATTAGCTTCACGCATGATTATCTCGACGGCAATGGGCTTGCTCTTGCAAAGCCTGATGGACCCCAAAGGTGCGAAATGGGAAAAGGTCGCGCGTGACAGCACGACCATGTTGGTTGAAGGTATGTTGAAGAAATAGGAAATTTTATGTGGCTAGTCACTGGTGCAACGGGACACGTGGGGAATGTCCTCGTTAGAAAACTTTTGGAGCGTGGGGAAAAGGTTCGGGCGTTGATCTTGCCGGGCGAAAGCCGCGAACCCATTTTGGGATTAAGAGTCGAGGCGGTGGAAGGCGATGTCATGAATCTCGACGCAGTCTTTGAATCCATGCGAGGCGTGAAAGGTGTCTTCCATCTTGCGGGTGTGATCTCGATCATGCCGGGACCCAATCCGCATGTAAGAAAAGTCAACGTGGAAGGGACGAAGAATGTGATC
Source organism: Candidatus Villigracilaceae bacterium (assembly GCA_026645935.1). Taxonomy (GTDB): domain Bacteria; phylum Chloroflexota; class Anaerolineae; order Anaerolineales; family Villigracilaceae; genus Villigracilis. The sequence goes on from JAPKMP010000007.1 coordinate 172,167, forward strand.
CGCGCGGCAATTGAACATGGAAAGAAGTTGATATACACCTCGTCCATTCATGCAATCCAACGCGTGGAAGAAGGCGTGATCGACGAAAGTGTGCCGTATGACATGAACAACCCGTATGGCGCGTATGACCGCTCGAAAGCGGAGGCAACGCTTGAAGTATTGCACGCGGCTCAAACCGGCCTGGAAGCTGTTGTGACCTGCCCCACCGGCGTGATCGGTCCGTATGATTTTCGCGGATCGATGATGGGCGCAGTGATCCACGATGCAGCAACTGCGAAACCGACTTTATACGTAGACGGCGCGTACGATTTTGTGGATGTGCGCGATGTGGCAGAGGGTTTGATCTCTGCCGTCGAGAATGGCAGGCGCGGCGAGAGTTATATTTTATCGGGGCAAAAAATTTCGGTGCGGTATTTGCTCGAGACTGTGCGGGAAATCACCGGTAGAAATTTCTTCCAAATGAAAATTCCATTCGACCTTGCTAAATTCGCGGCGATCTTCACGCCGATGTATTATCAACTTGCGCACGAGACGCCGCGCTTTACGCCGTATTCGCTGGAGGTTTTGAAAAGCAATTCGAACATCAGCCATGCAAAGGCAACAAGAGAGTTAGGCTATCACCCGCGCTCGCTGCACGAATCGATTCGAGATGCGGTGAAGTGGTTTTTGGATAATAAATTGCAATAAAGCAACCAGTGATTAAAAAACAAACAAAATCCAATAAGAACACCAAATCGAAAGAGGAAACCATGAAAATCGTAACAGACTGTGCGGCGGATATGTCGAATGAGGAGTTGGAGCAGCTTGGCATTGTGCAAGCCCCCCTGTTCATCCAATTTCCGGAAGGCGAAATGAACTCGGCGGATATTTCTGCCGATGATTTCTACAACCGATTGGAGGCGATGCGTCCGCAAATCCCGACGACGGCTCAGCCTTCGAGCGGCATCTTTGCAGAGTTGTATCGCAAACTGGCGCAAACGAATAGGAACATCTTTTCCATTCATATTTCATCCGGGTTGAGCGGCACGATCAACTCGGCGCGCGATGGCGGCGAGCAGGTGAAGGGCGAAGCGAATGTCATCTTTTGGGATACGCTGACCCTCTCTGGCGGCGAACGTTTTCAAGTGTTGGCGGCGGCGTTGGCCGATAGAGCGGGCTGGGCAATGGATAAGATCCATGAGCGGCTGACAAGAATCCGCGAGAAGACCGAGGTCATTTATACGCTCGACACCTTGGAATATCTCGCTCGCGGCGGCCGCATTGGTCGCGTGCAAGCCATGGCTGGCGCCTTGCTCAACCTCAAACCTGTAATCCGCGTGGACACAGACGGCAAGTACAGCACCGTCGCCAAGGGGCGCTCCATCGCCAAATCGCTATCCATCATTGCAGATCACCTGGTGGAGAAATACGGAAATACCCCACTCTGGGTCACCATCCTGCACGGACGTTTCGCCGAGAAAGCCGAACACCTCGCCGAAGAATTCAAGCAAAAACTGAACATTGCCAAACTCGAAGTTCAGCGCATCTCGCCCGTCCTGGGTGTGCATACAGGTCCCGGCATCGTCGGAGCTGCTGCCGTACCGATGGAATTGATGGGAGATTTCGTCTAAACCGATCGACAAGCCAAGAGTTCCTGTGATTTGGCGCTCATATTCGTCTTGTGTCATTGCAGCATGTGCTATTGACAAAGACTCCTTTTTGAGTATTCTAGGTATGCAGAATCGTTTATTGATGCACGGAATCAAGCGAAGTGAGGTTGAAATGATCAGGAAAATCATCATAGTTCTGGCGGTAATATCTTTGGTTCTGACACCGACAATGAGCGTTAAAGCCTGGTATAACTGCGGCGGCTACGTTACCGTCCAATGGGGCGATACATTGAGCGGCCTGGCAGCTATGTGTGGGACGACCGTAGAAGCCGTTCGGTCCGCGAATCCCGGGCTTGGTTGGTGGCTGTATGCCGGACAGGTCATCTATCTTCCATCCGGGTACGCAAGCCAGCCTAGCTATAATCCTTATCCGACGGGAAATACGTATACCGTCCAGCCGGGCGATACGCTGGCGATCATTGCAGCCAGATATGGGATGACGGTTTACGACCTTTGGGCCGCCAACCCGCAAATCTGGAATCCGAGTTTGATCTATGTGAGCCAGGTGATCAATATACCGGTTTCATACGCGCCTCCTCCCCCTCCCGTGGTATATCCTGCTCCGTATCCCATTCCTTCCTATCCCACCTCCATCCCGCCGGGATCGAACACGCTAAAGATCACGTACAAAAAGGGGCTTATCGTTAGAAACAGCCCGGGCGGGGATATCATCGGATGGGCGACGTATGACGAGTATAAAGAATGGTGCTATTACCCGGGCAGCATCACAAAGGATTCAGTTGGCAAGGTATGGGTACAGGTCGATCTCAATCCGCCCCAGCACGGTTATACAACCGGTTGGATTCTCGTCAAAGACCAATATGGTGGGTATTTTACAAGCCTTACCCTCGATTGGTAATCGAAACTGAAATTCCATCAATTAACAAGCAGGTCGCGCGGATATCTGAATCGGATAAATGGCGCGACCTGCTTTTCTATGCTGTGAATTTTTTTGCCTTGGCAATCCGCTCGCCCAAAGGCGGATGGGAATAGAACATGAAGACCACCCATTTTTCCGGGTCGATCTCGCCCAGGTTTTGATTTGCAAGCCGGGTAAAGGCTGAAGCGAACGCTTCATGCCTGCCGGTGGAAGCCAAAGCGTAATCGTCCGCCATGCGTTCGCGCCAGCGGGAAATTGCGTTATCAACCGGCATGGTAAACAAACCAAATGCTCCAAGAATCAACCCCAGGGCAGGAATGGCGGCAGGATCACTGACACCGGAAAACCCAAAGGAACCCACCGCCCAATTCATTCCCAGGGAAGCGAGATAAAAACCGAGAGCCGTCATCACCGTGCCGAATGCGATCAGAAACGGAATGTCCTTGTGAACATGGTGTCCCAATTCGTGGGCAAGAACCGTTTCGATCTCATCGGGTGTGAATTCGTTGACGAGGGTATCACCGAGGATGATTCGGCGCGTATTACCGATTCCGGTCAAGGCGGCGTTTGCGGCTTTGGTGCGCCGTGACATGTCGAACTTGAAGACGCCCTTCACTTTCGTATTGGCGCGCCTGGCAAGATCAATCAAACGATCTTCAAGGTCCTTGTGTTCGTCACCAAGGGGAACGTATTTATTGAAAAGCGGCATGATGACCACAGGCGCCAGATTCGAAAGGAGGACGTTGAAAAGCAAAAGTCCGCCTGCCGCCCAAAGCCACCAGGCTTCTCCCGCCAGGCGAAGCGCGAGATACAACAACTCCAGCAGGATCAAACCGATGGGGGCTCCGATCATCAAACCTTTGAACTGGTCCACGAACCAATCCTTGAGCGACTGGTTGGATTGCCCGAAACGATGCGGCAGGACGAAGCCGCTGTAATAACCGAGGGGAAAGTTGAGAGCCGAGTAGATTCCGCCAAAGATGATGACAAATAAAGCCACAAGCAGCCATTCATTCGACGTTATGGAAGCCAGCCAATCGCTGACAGAAATACTCCAGCCGAAGGAAAGCCAGGCAAGGGCGTAGACGGCGCTGAAGGCTGTATCGACCAGCCACAGTCGGCGGCGGATGCGGGCGTATTCTTTCGCCTTTTTTTGACGTTCGGGATCAAGTGTGGTTTCCATGAAATGACCATCCTCATCGCAATGACAGACTTGACTCTATCACAATGGCAGGGTGTAAGTTCGTTAAAGCATCAGACAACCGGCAAGGTGGTTCTTGTCTGCTCAACATAAATATTCAAGAAAACATTATACACTTCCCCGATATATAATTAAATGTATGGCAGCCTCAACCAGACAACCCACCGGCATGACCGGCTTCACCATCGTATGGGCGGGACAGCTGGTCTCCGTCCTCGCTTCCAGCATGACCCAATTTGCGCTCACCATCTGGGCGTATCAGGAGACGGGCAGCGCCACGTCTTTGGGAATCATCAACACAGCATTCATCGTGCCATTTCTCCTGCTCTCACCGATTGCAGGCGTGATGGTGGACCGGCATAACCGCAAACTCATGATGATGGTCAGCGACCTGACCGCTGTGCTTTCGACCGTTGCGATCCTCCTATTACACGCCTTGGGAAATCTTGAAATCTGGCATTTATTTGTCACTTCCGCCATAAACGGCCTGGGCAATACATTTCAATGGCCCGCCTATTCCGCGGCGATCAGCACGATGGTGCCCAAGGAAAATTACAGCCGGGCGAATGGGATGATGTCGCTGGTGGAGTCGGGACCCGCCGTGCTCGCGCCAATCTTTGCGGGGCTGCTTCTGCCGATGATCACATTGACGGGAATTCTCGTGATCGATGTGGCTACGTTCTTCATTGCCATCGTCGCACTGATCTTTGTCCATGTCCCGCAACCGGAAAAGACCGTCGAGGGTCAGGCTGGAAGCGGGGGGATGTTGAAAGAAGCGTTATACGGCTTCAAATACATCTTCGCGCGGCGCGGACTATTGGGTCTGCTGATCTTTTTTATCGTGCTAAATTTTATAATCGGTATCTCCATTTCATTGTTCTCACCGTTCATCCTGGAACGGACGGGTCGAAGCAGTGAAATCCTAGGCATCGTTACATCGGCTAACGCAGTTGGCGCAGTGATCGGCGGCCTGCTGATCAGTCTGTGGGGCGGTTTCAAGAAACGCATGAACAGCATCTTCCTTGGCGAGGCATTGACCGGCTTGTTCCTTTTGGTTGTTTTTGGTTTGGGACGCAATCTACCGGTTTGGATCATCGGCGTGGTCATTGGCGGCATCTTCCCCATCTTCACGAATGGAGCCAGCCAGGCCATCTGGCAGGCAAAGGTCGCGCCGGATGTGCAGGGACGGGTCTTCTCCGCCCGGCGAATGATCGCCTGGTCGGTGGGACCGATCACCCCGATCATTGCGGGTCTGCTCGCGGACTATGTCACGGAGCCGATGATGACAGGCGACACATGGCTTGCGGACACTTTCGGCTGGATGGTGGGCACGACGCCCGGCTCCGGCATGGCATTGCAATTGGTCCTCACGGGAATCCTATACATCGCCGTGGCAGTGTTCGCTTATTTGTTCGTTCCCCACGTCCGCGATTTGGAGGATGAGTTACCGGATCACGACCAGATGCAAAAGGAAGAAAAATAATGAAACTCTCCATGCGCCCTTACCACGGCGAAGAGGATTACTGGCGGATGCGCCAGTTTCTGCGCGAGGTCATGTTGCTGAACAACCTTCATCAATATAGTTGGCACGTTGCCCGGCTCGACTACTGGTGGTGGTTCGCCAACACTGACATTGAAAAATTCGACCTCACACAAGTGGTTTCTCTATGGGAAACCGAAACCGGGAAAATCGCCGCCGTGCTAAACCCTGAAGGCAGGGGGCAAGCCTATCTTCAAATCCACCCGAAATATCGCACGCCCGAACTCGAAGAAGAGATGGTCATCAAAGCAGAGGAGCATCTCAAACATCCAAACCTTGAAGGCAGAATGCGGGTTTTGGTCTTTTCCGATTCAAAAGACACCATGCGTCACAAAATTCTAAATCGACTCGGCTACCAAAAAGTGGATCGACCTGAGACGAACGAGATCGTCCATCTCTTTTCCCTTGAAAATGAAATACCATTTATAAGACCGCTTGAAGGCTATGCCATCCGCGCGCTTGGGCATGGATTGGAATTGCTCGAACGCTGCTACGCCTCGGGGCTTGGCTTCCACAACGACGACATCCACACCGCACGCGAGAACCGCGACGATCCGAGTTGGTATCATCACATCCAATCCGCGCCGCTGTATCGCCGCGACCTCGATATCGTTGCCGTTGCGGATGACGGCTCGATTGCGGCGTTCTGCACCGTCTGGTTCGACGACGTCACCCGCACCGCCTATTTCGAGCCGGTCGCCACTGTCCCGAAACATCAACGACACGGCCTTGGCAAAGCTGTCCTCACCGAGGGGCTAAGACGCCTCAAGATGATGGGCGCAAAGCTCGCCACCGTTGGCGGTTATTCGGATGCGGCGAATGGATTGTATTTCTCGGTTTTCGGCAAGGAGCATGATATCATCCAGCCGTGGGAAAAATTTTTTGACTAAAATAGAGGCTGTCACAAAAAAAGTGACAGCCTCTTCGCTTCTTTCTTAACCAATACCTGATTCTACCTAACCGACATTCGCCTTCTCTGCCGCTAATCTCGCGATCACTTCTTCCGACTTCATCACCTGACCATACGACTTCAACGCCGCCAAAAACGCTTTGTGGACATGATCCGCAGGGATGACCGTGCCGCCATATTTCAAATCTCGCGTGGCGCAGGCATCTTCCGCGATGATGACCTTGAAGCCGAAGTCCGCCGCGGCGCGGGCGGTGGCGTCCACGCACATATGGGTCATCATACCGGTGATGACCACGCGCTCGACATCCCACTCTTTCAGCATTTCCAATAGATTCGTCTCGCGGAATGAATTGGGATAGTGTTTGTACACGATCGGCTCTCCCTCGAAGTGCGCGACTGAATCGTGGATGTCCGAACCGCTGTCGCCTTTGACAAAGAACGCCGCATCCGTCTTGAGCGAGATATGCTGGATGTGAATGTGATACCCGCCATGCTCGCGAAAGCATTGCAAAATGGAATAGGCTTTCTTTGCCGCTTCGAGCGGGTTGACTAGTTCCATCTTCCCACCAGGAAAGTAGTCTTTTTGAATATCGATGATCAGCAGGGCTGTTTTCATAAAAGGTTCCTTTCATTTCTTGACATCGAAGGCGGCATGCTTTTAAGGAAATCGTCTGCCTGTTGCTTCAAGTGGAGTTTTTCGGCTTTTGAAATCACCCACTCAAAATCTGACCTGGCTTCTACCATTTTTCCCGACTCAACATACGCCTTCCCCCTGCCCAAATGGAGCCGCGCCTCCCGTGGATTGATTTCGATGGCGCGGGTGAACAATGTCACGGCGGAGTCGAATTCCCGGTTGACAAGGCAGGCTTCGGCGAGTCCTTGAAGCGCGAGAGCATTGCGGGGATTCTTGTCGAGGACGCGTCCGTAGTAATCCTTCGCCCAATCCAGATTATCCTGATACAAAACCAGGTTGACATCCACCATCGCAAGCGATTCCTCCGGCGATAAGCCCACCGCCAGGTCCTGATCGGCATGCGCGGAATCGAGATCGCCCAGTCGAAAATGCGCAAGCGAGCGGATGACGTAAAAAAGCGGCATGCGTGAATGCAGCGAAACGGCTTTGTTGAAATTTTCGAGCGCAAGGTTGTATTCACCGCGTTCCAACAACAGCGAGCCGCGGTCGAAATACGGCACAGCCCAATCCGGGTTGAGCGCCTGCGCCTGCACGAACCGCTCGAGAGCGGCGTCGTATTCCTTGTTGAGCAGGTGAATCTCCCCGCGAAGTTCGAGCGCAAGCAGGTGACTCTGGTTTAGTTTCAAGGCGCGTTCCACATCGGCGACCGCCCGTTCCCCGTGGCCGATGGCTAAAAAACAACCAGCGCGCGTGATGTAATTGTTGATATTCCCCGGCTGGCGTTCGATCTCGGTTGTGTAAAGCTGGGCTGCGCGCTCGTAATCGCCCTGCAAATAATAATACGCGGCGCGTTTGAAAAACCAGGCAAGACCGAGGTTGACATTCTTGAGAGCGGTTCGGTTCAATGTGCTGATGGAGAACGCAATCAGAATGCAGAAGAGCAAAAGGACATAATCGAGGGTAAGGATCCCGAAAACGATCAACAGAATCAGAATTGGGATCCCGACGATGAGCGCGATCTGATCCGCCCGTGTCTTGCCGAACAGCCATTCCATGGCGGCGTGCAGGATGTTCCCGCCGTCCAGCGGATAGACAGGCAAAAGATTGAAGATGACCAGAATAATATTAACGATCGCGAGGGAGAAGAACAGGTTTTGAAAAGTTTGAAACCAGACATAGGTTTCGGGGGATGTCGAGTAGGGAAGGAAGAACAGGGCGGAAAGGATGAAAACCGCAACGCACAGGAATGCGAGCAGCATGTTCACCAACGGACCCGCCGCAAAGATGAACAGATTATGCAGGGGCTTTTCAGGCTTATAGGAAAGGTTGGTCAAACCGCCCAACAACCAGACCACCACGCTTTTGACAGGCACGCCCACCAACTGCGCCGCGAAGGCGTGACCGATCTCGTGCAAGAAGATGAAGATGGACAGCCCGCCCACCCACAGCGATGCTTCGACCACGCCGCGCAGGTCCACAGGCTTGAATAAAAGGTAGGCGATCGGAATGCTGAAGATGGTGGAAAAATGGAAACGTACATCCACGCCGCGCCAGCGGCCGAAGGACCACGACCAGCCGAGTGTTCTCATTTTCTGCCGAAGTCCGCCGGGTTCTCGCCCCACATGTTCGTATTCCATTTCAAGACCCTGCCATCGGGCAGTTCGTTTTCCGCCAGCCAGTTCTCCGCGCTGCGGATGAGGGCAAAGAGGATGGAGTTCTTCGGTGTTCGCCTAAGTCTCGTCCGGCATTCGCCGGTATTGACCCAGGAGATCGCGTTTTCTGAATCGGAATAAATCGGAAGACGCAGGTTGTGCTTCTCCTGCCAGGTCAAGGCATGGACAAGGGCAAGGAATTCCCCAACATTGTTCGTCCCATCGGCGTACGGACCCGCATGAAAGATCTCCTTGCCTGTCTCAGTATTGACTCCGCGATATTCGAGTTTTCCGGGCGATCCCTTGCAAGCCGCATCGACGCAGACGGAAGGCAGGCGGGGTTTGATGCTGGCAAGTTTCCATTTCCCGCTCGAGGATGCCTTGCCGGAATAATCCTCGTAGTTGGCAAGATAGGCGGCATCCGCCTCGGATTCACTCTCGAAGGCTTTATATTGCGCGCCGACAAAGCCCTTCACCTGTTTTTCGCAATCCGCCCATGATGTGAAAATGCCCGTCTTGCGCCCCTTCCAAACGACGTAATACTTCTGCCTCGTCATGGAATAATTTTACATCAAAGCCTGAAGCGTTTATTCCTCTTCGATCCAGCCTTGTTCCTCCACCGCCATGAAGATATCGGTCGCGGAGATGATCCCGATCAATGTGCCGGCATCGTCAGCGATCGGCAGGTGATGAAATTTATGCTTCTGCATGATCCGGGAACACTCGGCAAGAGTCCAATCGGCGCGCCCCGTGATGATGGGACCGGACATGATCTCGCGCACGGTCGTTTCGGCCGGATTGCGCCCCACAGCCGCGATCTTATCGCGAATGTCGGTCGTGGTAACAATGCCATAGGCTGAATTCTTTTCGCTGGTATCCACGACAACGCTATGGATTTTGCGGCGGCGCATCAGGGTCATTGCGTACGAGACGCTTGAATCCGGGTCGACCACGACCACGGGGCTGGACATCCAATCACGGACATGGTTCATGCTCACTCTCCTCGGCGAAATGTATCGATAAGTTTATGGCGCCTGCTGGATCCAGGTCGCGCCGCTGTCTGTCGTCTTGTAAAGGATCCGCATGCCGTTCGCATCGGCAAACACAACCCATCCTGTCTGCGAGTTGACAAAGCTCATATCCACGATGGAAGTGCCAAAGGGAATATCCGGGGTAACTTGTCGGATGGTAGCCCCCGCATCGTTCGTGACGTAGAACTGGTCAGCCGCATAAAAGATTAATTCAGCCGGTGACGGGGTTTCCAAAATCCCGTACCCGGTGAAGTCGACATCCAGTCGATCCCAGGTGTTCCCGCCGTCGGTGGTTCGGTAAACAAGGATTTCCGGCGTTTCAGCCGATTTGCGTACGGCGAGCAAGCCATCCGTCGGTGAGATAAATTCGATATCGACGACATTCAACTCGCTTTCAGCGGACCCTTCAGGCAATACAAGTTCGATGTTCGACCAGGTATTCCCTCCGTCTCCGCTCCGATATAGGTAGACCGCTCCGGGCGCGTAGATCACTCCGCCCACCCAGGCTGTGGTCCCATCGAGCGGCAGGATGAAATTCTTGATGCCGCCAAGCGGAAGAGACTCTCCCGCACCCTCAAGATTGGGATCGTTGGTGTAGACCCGGTCCCAAGTCGCGCCGCCATCCGCTGACTTGAAGATCGAAACCGCCATCGAACCCGCGCCCACGCCGAGATCCGCCATCACCCAGCCATTATTTTCATCGAGGAAATGGATGGAGCCGCCGCTGAAAGGTGTATCGAAGGTTTCCCAGTTGAGCCCCCCGTCGCGTGTTCGATAAAGCATGCCGCCGTTGGGATATCGATTCATATCGGGAGATTGCACCCAAGCGCGCTCAGCATCGAGGATATCGATGAAGACGAGATAGCCTGCATCAATCAAGTCCGGAGGAGTGACATCGTACCAGGTCGCGCCGCCATCGTTCGTGCGGATGATGTCTTCTTCTGTAACCGCCCAGCCAAATACTTCATCCAACATTTCGATGTTCAAAATGGATGGGGATTCGATCAACGGCGCGTCGATCGCCGGAGGCAGTGGTGTCCCTTGCGGCGTTTCAAGAGCGAATGGCTGAACCTGTGGTTCTTCCGTCTCCGTCGGTGTTGCGGTCGGCTGGATCAACTCCGGCACTTGCGTGGCCTGAGCCTCCGGCGCGCACGCGTTAATCAGCACGGAAAGAAGTAAGGCTAAGGTGATAAAACGTTTCATGATACTCCTTTGGCAATCTGTAACGAAGGGATTACCAAACTGCCCGGTAATTCAACCAATGTATTCCATTATTGTCGCCTCGCCCTGACCGACTCCCACGCAAAGGGTCGCCAAACCATATCTAGCATTTCCGCGTATCTTCATTTCATGCACAAGAGTGGCCGCAAGGCGCGCACCCGAACAGCCAAGCGGATGCCCGATGGCGATGGCGCCGCCGTTGACATTGACGATCTCCGGGTCGAGTTCGAGGTCTTCCATCACAGCAAGGGATTGAACGGCAAAGGCCTCGTTGAGTTCGATCAAACCAATATCTTTCATTTTCAATCCCGCCCGATCGAGCGCTTTTCGCGAGGCAGGGATCGGGCCATACCCCATGACACGGGGCGGCACACCGGCCGCGGCGGAAGTCACGATGCGGGCAAGCGGTTTGAGATCCAATGATGCGGCTTTCTCAGCGCTCATCAACAACAACGCGGCAGCTCCGTCGTTCAATCCAGATGAATTCCCCGCTGTCACCGACCCCCCATCACGGAAGGAGGCTTTGAGTTTGCCGAGGCTTTCCATTGAAGTATCGCGGCGCGGACGTTCATCCGTGTCGATTATTTTCGGGTCACCCTTTTTCTGCGGAATGACGACGGGCACGATCTCCTGTTTGAAGCGTCCCGAGTCGATGGCGGCAACTGCGCGTTGATGACTGCGCAACGAGAAGGCATCCTGTTTTTCACGGGTGATGTGCGGACGTTCCAAGGCGATGTTCTCCGCCGTCTCGCCCATTGATTCAGTCCCGTGCATGGTTTTCATTTTGGGATTCGGATAGCGCCACCCCAATGCCGTATCGTATGCGGTAAGGTTTCCAAATGAAAATCCCGCCTCAGCTTTGGGAAGCGAATAAGGAGCGCGGCTCATGGACTCGACCCCGCCCGCGATATACATCTCCCCCTCCCCGGCTTTGATGGCACGCGCCGCCATGTTGATGGCATTCAAACCCGATGCGCATAAACGGTTGACGGTCACGCCGCCCACATCCACGGACAGACCTGCAAGCAAGGAAGCCATGCGGGCCACATTGCGATTGTCCTCGCCCGCCTGGTTGGCGCAGCCCAGGAACACTTCCTCGATCCATACCGGGTCGAGTTTATTTCGATCAAGGATGGCTTTAATCACGTGCGCAGCCATGTCATCGGGGCGCACGGATGAGAGGACGCCGCCCAACGCTCCGACAGGCGTGCGAACAGCATCGATGATGACCACTTCAGTCATTGAACCTCCGGGTTTTCATACCTTGATTCTACCACCCATAAAACAACCAGCGACGGAGTTCGATCCATCGCTGTGATCATTCCGGCGTTCGGGTCAGTCGAACAATTCAGCCACCGGGATTCTCACTCCATTCATCCACGCGTAGACAATGAGCGCAAGGATCGCCAGATGGAACAATATCGAGAGCCAGTAAAACAAGGGATTGCCATCGCGTCGTATCGCGCCAAACCACCTCAGTGGAACTTCGCCAGAATACACTTCATACGCTATAAAAGCTCCGAAGACCAGCGCGACAAGGATCATGGTATCCAGGGTGAGAAACATTTCCTTCAACGTATCCATTAAGCCTCCGAAATTCGAAAAATTATACCCGCGGCGAACCGATAAGAGGTAAAGACCGCGCGCAAAACGGTGAAAAAACGCGGCGCCAAAAGCTAATGACCTTTGTACGCCTTGCGGGTGACGCTTGGCACTACTCTCCCTCTTCTGATAACATCATAATAGGAATGGCGGAGAAATCCGCCCAAGTTTGTCATACTTCCCAATCTTATAAGAGACCCTGATCGGCCGCAAAACACCCCGGGTCTCCAAGCCAAAGGAGAATCAATGGCTGTCAAAGGCTGGATCGAAGTCAGCGATACATACTGCAAAGGATGCGAACTTTGCATCAGCGCATGTCCGCAAGGGGTCATGGAACTGGACATGGCGCGGCTCACCCCCAAGGGATATCACCCTGCTCATACTTTCAAAGAAGGCTGCACGGGCTGCGCGATCTGCGCCATCGTTTGCCCGGATGCGGCGATCACGGTATTCCGTGAAACGACCAAAGCCGTCCCTGTCCCTGCGTGATGATATCTGTAGAGGCAAGATATTCGTGCCCCTACTTTTTTGGAGAAACGAATGCCAAAAGAATTATGGAAAGGCAATGAAGCCATAGCAGAAGCAGCCGTCCGCGCGGGGCTTGAAGCGTATTTTGGTTATCCCATCACCCCGCAGACGGAAATCCTGGAATTTCTCTCGCGCCGCATGCCCGAACTCGGACGCTCTTTCGTGCAAGCCGAATCCGAGCTCGGCGCGATCAACATGGTCTATGGCGCGGCGTGTACAGGCGTGCGGGTCATGTCTTCGTCTTCTTCGCCGGGCGTGAGTCTTATGATGGAAGGACTGTCCTATATTGCCGGGACAGAGATCCCAGCCGTCCTGGTAAACGTCATGCGCGGCGGACCGGGCTTGGGAAATATTGCGCCAGCCCAAAGCGATTACAACCAGGCAGTGCGCGGCGGCGGTCACGGCGATTATCCGCGAATCGTCCTCGCGCCTGCATCCGTGCAGGAAGCGATAGACCTGATGGGATTATCCTTCGACCTTGCCGAAAAATATCGCATGATCACCATGGTGATCCTGGACGGCTCCGTCGGGCAAATGATGGAACCGGCCGAGATGCCCGCGCTGAAAGAAATCCATCGAAAAGGATTCGATTGGGCAACCGATGGGGCGATGAATCGCGAACGCAGAATCCTTTCATCCATTTATCTCAACCCATACGACGAAGAGAAGACGAACCTGCGGCTGCTCAAACGTTGGAAGGATGTACAGGCCAGCGAGGTGCGCTACAAGGAATATTTCCTCGAAGATGCAAAATATATCGTCATCGGCTTTGGCACGGCGGGGCGTGTCGCGCTATCCGCTGTGCGTGAAGCGCGTGCGCAGGGTATCAAGGTCGGCTTGTTAAGACCGATCACTGTCAGCCCGTTCCCGCATGAAGTGCTGGACCAACTTACGGGTCAGGCTGAGGCGATCCTTGTCACAGAGATGAACATGGGGCAAATGCTCGATGACGTCCTGCTCACGGTCCGCGGACGAGTCCCGGTCGAGTTCTATGGACGACCCGGCGGCGTTGTGCCTTTCCATGATGAAATCCTGAATGAAATTCACCGCCTCACCTCTGGAACTTTGGCGGTCCGCACCGATCCAAGAGAATCCTGGCTGACAAGGATGACTGCTGCCTCGTAAGAGAACGCCGACTGCCCAGATGAATCAATTGAGGTATCAATATGGCAACTGAAAACCTGGTTTACGAAAGACCCGAAGCCTTCACTGAAATGCCCACCCACTATTGCCCGGGTTGCACACATGGCGTGGCGCACAGACTGGTTGCGGAAGTGTTGGAAGAGATGGGTGTTGTGAATAAGACCATTGGCGTTGCGCCGGTGGGATGCGCTGTCTTCGCGTACAACTATTTCGATACCGATTTCGTCGAAGCCCCGCACGGGCGCGCTCCCGCCATGGCGACCGGCATCAAGCGCGTCCTGCCAGACCGCGTTGTCTTCACATATCAGGGTGACGGAGACCTGGCGTCGATCGGCATGGGTGAGATCGTTCATGCCGCGGCGCGCGGAGAAAACATCACCGTGATCTTCATCAACAACGCAAACTACGGCATGACGGGCGGGCAGATGGCGCCGACGACTCTGCCTGGAATGAAGACGACATCCTCGCCGAATGGGCGCGATGTGGAAACACAAGGCTACCCGATCAAGATGTCCGAAATGCTATCGACACTCGAAGGCACGGGATATTGCGTGCGCCGTTCCCTGCACGACCCGAAAAATATCCGCCTCGCGAAGAAAGCCATCCGCACCGCGTTTGAAACCCAGGTGCGCGGACTCGGCTTTGCAATGGTCGAGCTGCTTTCCACCTGCCCGACCAACTGGGGCATGACGCCGGTCAACTCGTTGAAGTTCGTCGAAGAGCACATGATCCCCGCATTTCCGCTGGGAGATTACAAAATCAGCGATGCGATCAAGCAGATAAAGATTTGATGTCGTTGCGAGGAGGGTGCTTTTCCCGACGTAGCAATCCCCAATACAATGAGATTGCTTCGGGCCAGTGCCCTCGCAATGACAGGAGAAAACAATGCAAAAAGAAATCATCATCGCCGGGTTTGGCGGGCAGGGCGTATTGTTTGGCGGGCAGGTGCTTGCCTACGCCGCCATGGACAACGGCCTGGATGTGACATGGATCCCCTCGTACGGTCCCGAAATGCGCGGCGGCACGGCAAACTGCACTGTTGTGATCGCAGACCGCGAGATCGGCTCGCCCACTGTAAAGAATCCGCCGCTCGCGATCGCGTTGAATCTGCCTTCGTTCGATAAATATGAGGAATTGCTCGCACCCGGCGGCACGCTGATCGTCAATCAATCCATGGTGGACCGCGCCGCAAAAAGGACTGATATTCACGTCATCCTCGTTCCTTGCAATGAGATCGCGGAGGAGATCGGCGACCGCAAATTGCTCAATATGGTGGCGGTCGGGGCGCTGCTGACAGCCATGACCGAGGTCAAATTGGAGGATGTGGAAAAGGCACTCGGAGGCCATCTGCCCGCACGCCACAAACATCTATTACCGAAGAACTTCGAGGCGTTGAAACGCGGATTCGAACATGCGCAGAAAGAGTGGGATAAAATTCCCGCCTAACAAAAGAAAATAGCGGTGCTTTTTGGAAATCCGTCAGATACTACGTTTGGCGGATTTTTTGTGTAAAATGACCCTGTCGAGCCGAGAGATAACTTAATAGGATATGGAGGAGACATGCACGAAATCACATTGATCATCAACATCGTCGTTGCCCTGGTGGTGGCTTTTATGGGCGGGGTCATCGCACGCAGGCTTGGCCTGCCGACAATCGTGGGGTATTTATTCGCCGGGATCGCAATCGGACCCTTCACGCCGGGTTTTGTCGGAGATACCGAAACGATCGGTCAACTCGCAGAATTGGGCGTTATCTTCCTGATGTTCGGCGTTGGCTTGCATTTTTCGCTAAATGACCTTTGGAAGGTACGCGCCATCGCCGTCCCCGGCGCGCTCGGGCAGATGACACTCACAACATTGCTGGCATTTTTCCTGAGCCGCGCGTGGGGCTGGGAAGCGTCATCGGGGATCGTTTTGGGGCTGGCAATCTCCATCGCGAGCACCGTGGTCCTGCTGCGGGGTTTGATGGACAACGCGCTGCTCAGCACATCGCATGGGCAAGCCGCGGTCGGGTGGCTTGTATTGGAGGATATCGCCACGGTCCTGATCCTGGTGCTCCTGCCGACGCTGGCAGCCACAACAGGCGCGTTCGACTGGCAGTCGCTTGTGTTGACGCTGATGAAAGCAGGCATTTTTGTTCTATTACTGTTTTTTGTCGGGAAGCGGCTCATCCCGTGGATCCTCCTTCGCATCGCGCATACCCGTTCGCGTGAATTGTTCATCCTTGCAATTCTCGCCATAACCCTGGGAACAGCCCTGGGCGCGGCGGAATTGTTCGGCGTATCGTTTGCGCTTGGCGCGTTCGTGGCCGGCGTTGTGGTCAGCGAATCGCCGCTCAGCCACCAGGTCGGCGCAGATGTCTTCCCGTTCCGCGAAGCGTTCGCCGTCCTTTTCTTTGTCTCCATCGGCATGCTCGTCAACCCGGTCTATCTTTTCAACAATATCGGCCATGTGCTGGCGCTTACGGTTTTGATCGTGATCGGTAAATCCATCATCACCTTCCTCCTCGGCTCGATCTTCCCCTGGCAGGCGCGGACCACCCTCGTCGTCGCCGCGGGCTTGAGCCAGATCGGTGAATTTTCCTTCATTCTCGGTCAGGCTGGGATCGCGCTTGGAATCTTGAATCGAGACCAGTACTCCCTAATCCTGGCGGGAGCGCTTTTGTCGATCATCATCAACCCGATGATGTTCCGCCTCATTTCTCCGACCGAGAGGTGGCTGCAAAAATTCCCAGCCTTGTGGCGGCTGGTGGATCGTCATCGCCCGCTCACGCCTCCAGCGGAGGAAAAGGTCGAGCGTCATGTCGCCATCGTCGGCTTTGGAAGAGTCGGACGAAATATCTCCAACCTGCTTGGAAAGATGTCCATCCCCCATCTCGTGATCGCTTCGGATGCAGAAAACATCGACGAGTTGAACAGACTCGGTATTCCAAATCTATACGGCGACGCATCAAACTCCGAAGTGCTAACGCATGCCAGATTGAAACATGCGCGCGCGCTTGTCGTTGCCGGACCCGACGAAGCGGCGAGCGAACTGGTCGTTGCCGCCGCACGCGACCTCGCCCCGGAGCTTCCCATCATTGCGCGCGCCACCACCGAAGAAGGCATCAAACGTCTCGCCGCTCTTGGCGCACAGGATGTCATACATCCCGAACTCGAAGGCGGCCTTGAGATCGTGCGCCACACGCTGCTAAAGTTGGACTATCCGTTGCAGGAAATCATTCAGTACATGGATGCCGTGCGCCATGACCATTACGACATGCACGTGAATACGGAAGAGGAACACCGCTCCCTGCACGACCTGATCCATGCCACCCAGAGCATTGGCGTCACCTGGCTGACGTTGTTACCGGGCAGCCGGTTGATGGGTCAGACGATCGCCGAAGCCGACCTGCGTGCGCGGACGGGCGCATCCATTGTGGCGATCCTGCGGAAGAACGAAGTCATGGCAAATCCGAAATCTCATACGACCTTCGAGGCAAACGACCGCATCGGTTTTATCGGCGAGGAGGAACAGATCAAAGACGTGGAACGGTTGTTCCAGGCCGTCAGGGGCAACGAGATTGATTGACATGTTTACCTGACGATCGGGAAGGAAAATATTTTCAAAGTTGACTTCGATTTAGAAACGAGGAGCCATGAACAACAGAATAAACATTTCGTCAGGCGCGAAGTGGGAGGATATCATCGGCTATTCCCGGGCGGTTAAAGTTGGAAATATCATCGAGGTAGCGGGGACGACGGCGATAAACGAGGATGGAAACGTGGTCGGAGCGAACGACCCATACGAACAGACAAAGTTCATTTTCGAGAAAATCGAAAAAGCACTGGCTTCGGCGGGCGCCTCTTTCCGTGATGTGGTCCGCACCCGCATGTTCACCACGGATATTTCCCAATGGGAGGAGATCGGCAGGGCGCACGGGGAATTCTTCCGCGAGATCAAACCTGCCGCCTCCATGATCGAAGTTAAGGGGCTGATCGATCCCGAACTGCTGATCGAGATCGAAGTGACGGCGATCCTTTCCTCTTAAGTTTGGGTACAATCAAGGGATGAAACACGAAACAACCCACGGCATCACCCTGCCCAAGATCGGTTTCGGGGCATGGCGCATCGGCGGGAATTCGTCCCCGAACCGCTCGCTGGACGAAAAATCGATGACCGCCCTTCGGAGCGCGCTCGAAATCGGCTATACCCATTTCGATACCGCCGAGATGTATGCCGACGGCCACAGCGAGGAATTGATCGGACAGGCGATCCGCGATTTCGGCGCGAAACGGGAGGATGTGTTCATTACATCGAAGGTGACGCCCAGCCATCTGAGATACGACGACGTTTTGAGCGCCTGCGAAAATTCCCTGCGCCGGTTGCAGATGGACTACATCGACCTCTATCTTATCCACTGGCCGCATGGAGGTTCGAAATACGACGAGACCTTCAAGGCGCTGAATAAGCTCGTCCGCGATGGGAAGGTCAGGCATCTCGGCGTAAGCAATTTCAATTTGAGGTTACTGAAACAGGCGCAGGAACTCTCCGAGACGCCCATCATCACAAACCAGGTCCCCTACAGCATCTCGGACCGGTCCAACGTAAAGAACGGCGTGTTGGAGTACTGCCAGCAAAACGACATCCTGCTCACAGCCTATTCCCCTGTGGATGAAGGGCATCTGCGCTCGAATAAAACACTCGAATCCATCGCTACGGCGCATCAGGCAAACGTCTATCAGATCGCGCTGGCGTGGATAATTTCCCATCCGCGGGTGATCACAATTCCCATGTCGTTCAATCCCCAACATATCCGCGAGAATTATGAAGCGGCGGATATCGAGTTGAGTCCCGCCGAACTCGAACAAATGGACAGCCTCGGAAAATAGAAAGTGGAAACCATCCTGCAAACGCTTCCTGAAATACGAATAATCGAGGAAAGCGATATCGAACTTGAACCCCTGTACGCGGTCATCATCCATAACGACAACGTGACTCCCATGGAATTTGTCGTCGAAGTCCTCAAGCAGATCTTCTTTCTCGGCAACGACCGCGCCGCCGAGATCATGCTCACAGCGCACGTCAAAGGCTCGGCATACGTGCAAACCCTGCCCAGGGATGAAGCGGAGAAGCGGGTCGCCGGGGCGCATCAAGCCGCAAGCTTGGAGGGATTCCCGCTTCGCTTCACCATCGAACCCGAATGACATCAAACCTCGAAGCCCTCACAGAGATCAATCTCGACGACCTCGTGTCATCTTTTGGCTGGCAGGGCATCCCGCCGCTGGCGTATGGGCTGCGCAGGCTTTTTGCGCAACCCGCGCAAAAATTTGCCCGCCAGATGCTGGGCTTCGACCAGAGCGTCGGCGAAAGCGACCTTGCCGAAGCCGCGCGGCGACTCATGAAAACCCATTACGTCCGCGATGCGCGCGTGCATGGGCGCGAACATGTTCCCGCCGACAAACCCGCCCTCTTTCTCAGCAACCATCCCGGCATGGCAGACACGCTGGCGCTGTTCGCCGCCATCAACCGCCACGATCTGCGTATCATTGCCGTTCAACGTCCGTTTCTCGAATCGCTGCAGAACACGACCCGTCAACTTATTTTCATCGACGATGACCCCGCCAAACGCATGAACGCGGTGCGGCAGGTCTCCGCCCATCTCAGGAACGGCGGCGCGGCGCTGACCTTCCCTGCCGGAAAGATCGAACCAGACCCGGATATCTATGATGGCGCACTGGATTCATTGAGTGAGTGGACCGATTCAGCCGGTGTCTTTCTGCGCTTCGCCCGGGATGCGGTAATTGTCCCGACCCTCGTGAGCGGGGTCATCTGGGATGCCTCTGCCCGCCACTTTTTGACGCGTCTCAAACGCGAGCGTTATGACCGCGAAAAACTCGCCGCCGCCCTGCAATTGCTGGCAATGGTGGTGCAGGATGCGCGCCCGACCACGCCGCACGTCCGCTTTGCCAGGCCGATCACGCTCGAAGAAGTCGGTTCGACGGAGGCGCAAGCCATCCACGCGGCGGTGCTGCAGCGCATGCGCGGATTGATCGAAAACAAGCCAAAAGATGACGGGGTCTCGGCTGTCCATGGCGATTGAATATTCCTTCCCCCGATATTTACTGTCCAAGCAAAGCGTGGATGACCGCGCGCTCAATAAAGATGTCATCAACGCATTGAAGGCATCGCTGCCGGAGAGTCCCATTCGCATTATCGAAGTCGGCGCGGGAGTCGGCACGATGATCCGGCGGCTCATCCGCTGGGATATGCTGCGCAAGGCGGATTACGCGCTGGTGGACGAGATGGCGGGGAACATCGACTTTGCATCAGCGTGGATCCCACAATGGGCGGGGGAAGCAGGCTTGAGCGTGGAACGAAGCGCGCCGAATCAAATCCGGGTGTACGATGAGGTTCGGGATGTCCGAATCCATTTGGAATGCGCAGACGTCTTCGATTTCATCCAGAAAAATAAAACGCCTGCCGATCTACTGATCGCGCACGCCTTTTTGGACCTGCTGCCCATGCCGGAGAGTTTGAGCAAACTGCTTACGCTTACGAAATCACTGGCATGGCTGACGTTGAACTTTGACGGGGTGACGACGCTGGAGCCTTTAATCGATGAAAAGCTGGATGCGTTGATCGAGAGCCGTTATCACGCGACGATGGATACGCGTCCCACGGGCGGCAGCAGCCACAGCGGGCGGTTGATGTTCTCGCATTTGAAACAGGAAGGGGCTGAGATCGTTGCGGCAGGTTCATCCGATTGGGTGGTGCATCCGCGCAACGGCGGGTACCCGCCGGACGAAGAATATTTCCTGCATTTCATTTTGCACTTCTTCGAGCAATCGGTGTGGACCTGCACCGAACTTACGGAAGAAAAATTACAAGCGTGGCTGCAAGCCCGCCGTCGGCAGATCGAGCGCGGCGAGTTGACGTATATTGCGCACCAGTTGGATTTTCTGGTTAGGAAATAACTTACTGTTTGCGAACGCGGTTGGCGATCAACGAAGCGCCGGTGGAGGTGCCCGGCAGATTCCCCGCTTCGATGGGTTCGTCCCCGTTGTAATCCTTGAGTTGGGGCCATTTCATGACGACCAGCAACGTGCCGACGATACAGCCGATGCCGCCAGTGACGACCGCAAACGGCGCGCCGAAGAACTGCGCCACCGCGCCCGCTTCGATCTCCCCAAGCTGGGGACCGCCCATGAAGAATATCTGGTTGATGCTTGTCATGCGCCCGCGCACATGGTCGGGAGTCTGCAATTGGCGAATCGTATTACGAACGATGGTGCTGACCCCATCCGCGCCGCCGGTGACAGCGATGGCAAGCCATGCCACGAGAAATGACCTGGTCGTGCCGAAGACGATGGTCGCAATGCCAAAGATGATCACGGAGATAAGAAACACGTATCCCTGCCTGCGAATTTCCCTTACCTGTGAGATGACCAGCGCAACCGCGACCGCGCCGACAGCCGAGGCGGCGGATAGATAGCCATATTCGACCACGCCCACATCCAGCATTTCCTTGGCGATGATGGGCATGAGGGTATTCGCCGAGGCGAAAAATGTCGCAACGAAATCGATCATCATGGTGGAGAAGATGATCGGTTTGGAGAGAATAAACCGAATGCCGTCGGCAATGGCATCGAGGGTGATGCCGGCCGATCTCTCGGAGAAGACCTGCGGGACATCACCGATCATGAAGAGGGCGACCAACACCGCGCCAAAGGATACAGCGTTGAAGTAATAGACCGCCTCCTGCCCCATCGAAGCAATGACGAAGCCGGTCAGGGCGGGACCGATCACCGCGCCTGCCTGAAAGGCGGTGAAGGTCATGCTGAACGCGTTCGGCAGATCCTGTTTGGGGACGAGGTTGGGAACCAATGCCTGGCGTGACGGTCCATCGAAGGCGACGGCGACCGCCTGCAAGGCGGTGATGGCATAGATGTACCAGATGGTGACATGCCCGAATTGGGTGAGCAAGCCCAAGGCCAGGGCGAGAAGCGCGGCGAAACTCTGGGTGATGAACATGACGCGGCGTCTATCCACTGAATCGGCAAGCGCGCCGCCGATCAGCGAAAAGAGCACCACGGGCACGATGCGGGCAACGCCGATCCCGCCGAGAGCGATCGGGTTCTTGTCCAGTGAGTTGATGTGCCAGAAAAGCGCCCAGAGCTGCATCTGCGTGCCGGTAATGGAGATGAGCTGGCCAAGCCAAAGGTAAAAGAATTTTCTATGTTTAAGGGATGGGGGGATATGCATTTGGAGGTGACAGGGTCAGGGGTCAGGTGTCAAGTATCAGGTTTAAGGTTTTAGGTTGAAGTTTTCAGGTTCCCCAGTCGCGGAGGTAGAGGAAGTCGTAGCCGACGGTGCGATTGCTGACCTTGGCAATGGGCGGCTGCATGCGCTTGAATTGAGACCGGCGGACGCGAGTAATGACGGTGTTGACGAATTTCGCTTCGAAGCCCGCCTCCACCGCCTCACGCGGACTATAGCGCTGGTCCACCAAAAGGTAGAGGAGTTTATCGACTTCGTCGTAAGTGAAGCCAAGTTCCTTTTCGTCGGTCTGGTCCTCCCATAAATCGGCAGACGGGGGTTTATCGATGATGGGCGCGGGGATGTCCATGGAGCGGGAGAGCTGGCGCACCTGGGTCTTGTAGAGATCGCCGATGGGGTTGATCGCGCTGGCGGAGTCGCCGAAGATGGTGCTGTACCCCAAAAGAATTTCCGTCTTGTTGCTCGTGCCGACAGGCAGGGCTTTGAAGACCTCGCTCTGGTCGTAGAGAACGATCATGCGCGCCCTCGCCATGATATTGCCCCTGCGGACGTTCGACATCCCCGGTTCGAGTTCGATCAGCGGATCGACCATCGGGGTTATGTCGATCGTTTTGCCTTCGATACCGAGTTGATCGATCAACAGCTGAGCATGCGCAAGCGAATCGGGGGAGGAAGCGCGATAAGGAAGCCGCAATGCAACGACATTTTCTGCGCCGAGGGCTTCGACGGCAAGCGCGCAGGATAAGGCCGAATCCAAGCCGCCCGACAGGTTGAGGATGGCGCGGCTCATGCCGACGCGCGTGATCTCGGATCTGATAAACCCGGTGAGGATCTCGCGCGCGAGGTCGGTGTTGATGGAGAGGTTGAGGTCAACCACGGGAGAGAATCCTGTTCAATTCCTTTTGGACGAGCGAAGTGCGTTCATCACGAAGCAAAGGCAGGCGCGCGCGGGTGCGGCGGAGTTGATTCAAATCCAGTTGGGTGAAGGTGACCGCTTCCACGTTGTAGGGACCATGCGAGAGTTCCTCGCCGTTCGGGTCGAAGACGGTCGAGCCGCCCCAAAAGTGCAGCCCGTCCTCATAACCGACACGGTTCGTATGCGTGACGAAGGCGGTGAACATACTGGCGTAGGCTTTGTTGACACGTTCGACCCAGCGGGCTGATTCAAGTTTTTCCCTGTCGTTCAGGCCGCGGCCCGGCGAGGCGGAAGAAAAAAGCATGATGTCGGCGCCATCGAGCCAAAGGAGGTACGGAGGCGAGGCGTGCCAGAAGTCTTCACAGATGAGCATTCCCACGCGCCCGAAGCGGGTATCGAAGGCGCGGATCGAATCTCCCCAGGCGAAGAAGCGTCCCTCATCGAAGAGCCCGTACGTGGGAAGATACACCTTGTGATGGACGTGGATCAACCTCCCGCCGGAGAGGTAGGCGGAGGCGATGAAAAAACGGTGACGGGAATCCTCGTCGACAAAGCCGACCACGAGATCGAGGTCTTTCGAGGCTTTCAAGAGCGGCTTGAAGACCGGGTCGTCATCATTGGGTTTGTGCGCAACGGATGCAACCAGATCCTGCAAGACGTAACCGGTCAGTGAAAGTTCGGGGAAGACAAGAAGATCGGCTCTCCCGGCCTTTGCCCTTTCAATGTATTCCAAATGTTTAGCGAGGTTGGCTTCGACATCCCCGAGCTTGGTCTCGATCTGGGCAAGGGCAAGGTTGAGTTTCATCGGGCGAATCTTACCACTAAAAAATCGGGCAGCGCCTTGCGCAACAAAATAAGAAAAGTCCCGAAGATCATGATTCTCCGGGACCAGTGTAAAGGCGATGATTACGGCAGCTTCCATTCGGAGGGCCAGCCGGGAGGAGCCTGCGGATTCGCAGGGAGCGGATCGAGGAAGGCGCTGTCGGCGAGGTCGGGGCAGTTAGGGATGTCGTGATCGTAGTAATCGTCATTGCCGGGGTCGAGTTTCATGCGGTCGGTATCCCAATACAAGGTTGAGTTTGCATCCGGCGCCCACATCAGATCGGCGTTATCGTCGCCGGTGTGGCTGAAGTTTTCAGCGCTGGTGGGGTTCGCGCCGCAGGAAGCGGCAAACCCCAGGGTGTGGACGATCTCGTGAATGACGCTCATGTCTGTATATGTCAGACCTGCCCCAAACGTTTCACTGGCACAGTCATAGCCATTATCCAATACCGCGGATGTGTACAAACCCGCCATGCGTCCCATCAAGTCATCGGGATGCGCGGCATCGGCGCAGGTGCTGGGATGGCTGCTGATCTCGAACATGGAGACGTAGATCTTCCCGGGTTCGAAGAGACCGGTCTTGAGCAACTCCGACTCGAGGACATCGCGAATCCAATATTTGCCGCCGTATTGGGATACGGACGCATCGATGACCTGCTGGCTGGTCATGCCGATCTGGACGAAGGTGATATCCAATTCGCCCTGATAGGTATCGAAGCGAATCTTCGAACCGCCGGTCTGGCCGGCAAACCATTGATTGACCGTATCGACCGTGACGTCGATCTTTCCATCGAGGTCGCGCTGGTAATCGGTCCCATCGGCGGGAAGCACGTAAAGGAAATGCACCTGGTACATGCCGGGGGCATCGTCGGGGCGGTCGGCGTAGGAACGCTGTCCGAGCGGGGCGACGGGGGCAGGCGTCGGCGGCGGAAGCGAGGCGAGGGTTTTATCGGCTGAGATCGCAACGTATTGTTCCGCGTCCTCCGTCAGGGTGAACTCGCCAATCAAATTCCCGGTCCCGTCATAGACGCGCCAAACGTGGGTGCTGTACGAACCGATCGTTTCCGATCCGGATGGAGGCAACCGGGTGAACGACTCTTCGCCGCCATCGAAATTCACCCAGATCACTTCAAGGGTTTCCGTTGTCTGGTTGAGCAGGTTGAGTTGAACCTCGACAGAGCCGTTCCCCGAGCGGATGGCAGAAGCCTCCGTCTCCTGGGGGGCGAAGGTCTGGGCGGGAGGCGCGGACTCTTCGACGGCGGGAACGCTCCCGCCGCAGGACGCCGACAAGAGGGCAATTATCACAAGAAAGCCAACAAGGATCGGATTGGATTTTTTCATGGTCACTAAGCTCCCCGCCAGAATTTACCACAAATCACCCCCGAGCCGGGCAGAACCAACAAAACCGGCAATTCCGTCCAAGGTCGGCTGGCAGGGAAACTCAGATATGGGGAACGGCGACGAACGATGGGATTACGGTTTACTTTGTTCGGCTTTGCCGAATAATCCCTGTCTGTCGAAATATGGTTTGAGAATCAGGTAACCGCCCAGCACGATCAGAAAGACCGCGCCTCCGATCCCTCCCACGCCTGCGAGTTCGAGTATCCCGCCGGCGAGCGAAAGGATGCCAAGAAAGGTCGTGAAGCCGCTCATGCGAATGCCGCTGAAGTAGCGCGCGGCGTTCAAGCCCAGCAGAATCAAGCCGACACCGATCGACCACCATCCGCTTTTGACAACGGACTCGGGGACGAACATGAAGCCGCCGAGCATGATGAGGAAAAAGCCCCAGGCGGCGGTCTCCAAATTCTTGTTCAGAGACGCTTTCCGGGGATCGACCGTGGGTTGAACTTCCGTATTTTCGGTCATGGTCTCTCCTTGTTTACGATCCGTCGCATCCGGGCGCGGGACTGCTAAGGTTTTCGCATCACATCCATAAAGATTGTACAACTCTGCCCGGTGGAATTCAATAAGGCGGATACGCGCAAAAGACTTCCCGCAAAAGCCGCGAATTCATCCTGCTCGAGGCGGAGTCCCCCCGCCGGGGACTGAGGCGTGAGCATTTTTGCAAGAGTTGTAACGGAAAAAGCCCGGCCAGCAAGCCGGACTTTCAGCGGAGAGGGAGGGATTCGAACATAGTCCCCTTGTGGGATATCATCCCCTCCATGGGGGCGCGCGGGGGAAATAAAAAGGACTCGACGATATGCCAAGTCCTTTAGCGGAGAGGGAGGGATTCGAACCCTCGGTGGACCGGAGCCCACAACGGTTTTCGAGACCGTCCCATTCAACCACTCTGGCACCTCCCCGAATGTGTCACGGGTCAGGTTTCAAGTTGAAGGTTGCAGGTTGAAAGTGTCACGTGAGCGAGCGAAATTATACCTGAAAATTCACAGCGGATATTTGTGCGGGCGGAATGTGTGAGGGTTGGGGAGGAGGATTGGAGAGTGGAAATTGGAGATTGGGGATTTGACTGCCATGCCGCCGCGCTGGAGGAGGCGCGCTTCGACAGGGTTTCGACAAGCTCGGTGCATGTCTGGTCGAGGAT
>JAPKMP010000008.1 GCA_026645935.1 Candidatus Villigracilaceae bacterium
AAGCGTCATACCCAACGAACGCGAACGACTCGCAGGTATGATGTCCCGCCGTCGCGCCGTGCGCGCGCATCTTCGACGGGTCTTTCAACGTCGTCACTGTCAAAAACATCCCGGGCGGCGTTTCCTCGCGCAACAACGCGTCCGTAAGACCGTCCGCATAAATCTTGTCCACGTCGGCGTGGTCGTAATACCACATATTGCCCGAGTCGAGTCCCGCGCCGCGTCGAAGATCCATGTCGGTGGCGAAGAAAAGACTCAGGCACGACGTCGAATAATGGACAGAATCCACCTTCCGCAAAAGTCGAGCCGAAAGTTTATCCCTCCCGATCATCCTGCCGAACGTCGCTTCGGGATCCGCATTGGAGATGACAACGCCCGCGCGGATTTCCTCCCCCGATTCCAATTCCACGCCGATGGCTTTCCTCCCCTCCAGCATGATCCGCTTCACGCGTGACTTGAGGCGGATCGCCCCGCCCGCGCGTTTCAGCCCCCGGACGAACGCGCGCGGGATGACGAACGCGCCGCCCATCGGGTAGTATCCGCCGTCGAGATAGTGATGGGTGATGCCCGCGTGCATGAACGCGCTGACCTGCGACGGCGGCATCCCGTGGTCGCCCGACTGTCCCGCCAGCACGCCGCGCAAAACGGGGTCGCTGACGTGCGCGTTGATCAAGTCCGCGCCCGAAGCGCGCATCCACTTGAGGATGTTCCCCGCGCCCTTCGCCGCCTGCAACGGATTCGCCAAATTCCCGATCCGCCGCAGACCTTCGATCATGTCTGTTAAGTCGTTGAAGTAGCCATCAATCCCCTGCGCCTCATGCGGAAAATGACTCTTCAACCGCTCGATGAGATTCTCCTTGCCCTTCGGAAAATCCACCTGCTTCTCGCCGACGACGATATGGTCGTATCCATCAGGGTTTAACTCAATGAACGCCAAATCCTGCGACACATCCAATCCATCGTAGATTCGCCTCAACCCTCCGCCCTCCTGCAAATCGCCGATGTAATGCACCCCAGGGCTGAACCGATACCCGTTGAGCGTGAACGAATGAGTCCACCCGCCTGGTCGGTCGTGCTGCTCCAACACCAACGCCTTTTTACCCGCGCGCGCCAACGCGACAGCGGCAGTCAACCCGCCCGCGCCCGAACCGATCACGATCACGTCGTAATCCATAAAGCCCTCCAGCTTAAATTATTCCATTTCGTACTTCTCACATAATTGCTCTCGCCGCAGCCCCCGGCGGCGGGGATGCCGCCTTGAACAAGATAAAACTCTTTAGCTTACTTAATTTCGTATTTGCCGACGATCGATCGAGCCTCTTTAACTTGCGCTTCCGTGAGCGGACCATACTCCATCGCCCGCGCATTATCCTCCACCTGTTTCACCGATTTGAATCCGGGGATGGGGACCATCCTTTCATCCAGTCCCCAAATATAAGCGAGCGCTCCCTGCGCCATTGTCCGCCCATTGGAAGTGAGGATGTCGCGAAGTTCATCCACGAGCTGCAATCGTTTTGCATGTTCGGGACTGGAAAAATCGACGCGCGAACGAATATCGTTATCGGGGAATTTGGAGCCGGTATTGAACTTTCCCGTCAATACCCCCCGATTGAGCGGATCCTTGTTGATGCCCGCCAGGTCGAAGTCGGCGCATAATCTCCGCATATCCGCGTTATCGTAGATGGCGTTCAAACGGAACTGGATCGAAGTGCAATGCCCGCCGCTTGCGAACACACGGGCATTGTCCACGATATCCGTGCTCCAGCCATACCAGCGAATCCTGCCGGAAGTAACCAATTCCTCCAGGATGCCTCCTAGTTCCAACGCCGATTTTGGATCGTAGCCGCCGTCATGCAATTGGTAGATGTCGATGTAGTCGGTTTGCAATCGGCGCAGGCTGTTCTCCACGTCGCTTCGCACGTTCCTCATGATCTGAGCCGGATTGCCGTACACCGTCTTCTTGTCTTCATTGACGATGTGTCCGAACTTGGTGGCGATCACAACCTTATCGCGTTTTCCTTTGAGCGCGCGTCCGAGCACCACTTCGCTGTGTCCCGCTCCATAGTTGGCGGCAGTGTCGAAGAAGTTAACGCCCAGGTCGATGGCGGCATGCACCGCCCGGATCGACTCCTCATCGTCTGTGCTGCCCCAACCCGCCGGGTAGGGTTCCTCTCCCGGCTGATCCCACGTCCACGGACCGCCGATCGCCCAGCATCCCATGCCTAATGCGCTGACCTGCAATTTGCTTTTTCCCAGAACTCGTTTCAACATTTTTTCTCCTTAACAGGCTTTCTCGAAACCTAAAGATACTTTGCAAATTCATCCCCCAGTATTTTTTCCAAATAGGGCGTGACCCGCCATAAATCCTTCAAACTCCGGTATTCTTCAAGCCAGCGATCGTTCTTTCCCGGCGCGGATGTCCTGACGGAACGGATCATCAAATTCTTTGCAGTATGCTCGATGGGAACGAATTGGGTCACGTCCGTTCGGTAGCCCATGATGCGCAGAATTGCAGCGCGGAAAGTATCGGTGAGGATGTCGCCCATGCGCTCGAAAAGGATCCCGTGGCCGAGCAACGACGCCATCGATTCCGGCAGGGAGGCCTGAGCCATCTGGACCTGCAGTTCATGCTGGCAGCACGGCGCGCAGATAATGACCCTGCTCCCCCAACGGATTCCCTTCGCAATGGCGTCGTCCGTGGCTGTGTCGCAGGCGTGGAGGGCTACGACGATTTCGGGAGCAGTCTGTGTCTGGTAATCTTCGATGCGGCCTGTTTCAAATGACAATGAATCCCAGCCGAGTTTTTTAGCAGTCTCGCGATGTCGTGCGATCAGGTCCGTTTTGAGATCCACACCGACGACATGAGCGTCAAAGTTCAAGATGCGGCGAAGGTAATCATGGAGGGCAAAGGTCAAATGGGCGCTGCCACAGCCGAAATCCACGACGTGAAGCGGCTTTCCGTCGAATCCTTCGAGGGCGTTCGTCTCCTCCACGAGCCGAAGGAATTCGTTGATCTGTGCGTACTTTCTCTGCATATCCGCCTTGATCCTGCCGTCGCGGGTCAGGATGCCAACCGCTTCAAGGAATTGTTTTGAGTTCTCAGGAGTCAGAATCCGATTCTTTTCGCGGTTATGAGAGAGGTCTGGCGCCGAAACGGGTTCTTTGGCTTTGTGCTCGCTAACGAGCGCCTTGCCTTTTTTCGAAAAATTGACCTGCAGAGCGCCCGAGGTGTTCTCGACCAGGATGTTTCGAAACGGCAGAGCCAGAACTTCGTCAAGTCTTCGGGACGATTCACCGAGGGTGAAATTTTTCGATACGTCTTTCTTGTCATCGAAATATGAAAACTGCAAATGATAGCTCCCCTTGATTTCCACAGGGCGGATCATGACCTTGACCCATTGCAAATCCGCCCCCTTTTGCCGGCCCGTGAACACAGCCCTTACAAAAGAATCGCGGTCAAGAACATGTTCGCGGACCTTTCTGGTGTAAAGATCGTCCATACCAATGCCTGATTTACTTCGTTACCAAAAATGACACGCGGTAATCCCCTTCTTCTATCCCGGATGCCGATGTCTGCGGGAACGGGAGAACGCCTCTCACGCGGATCAAATACCCATCGTGCTCCACCCGGTCTTGCATTCCCTCGAAGGGACCCTCCGGGACCCGCCCGCTCGTATCGGTAAAGGTTTGGAGGATAAATTCCTGTGAAGCGCTGGAATTCACTCGAACTTCCATCGATAGTGTCACCGGCCCGCTTTCAGTACATTCAACATCCAATGGACAACGCCCATCTCCCGGCACGCTTCTTAATGTGATGGATAGATCTGTCCCATTAATTTCTGCTGTCTGCCCCGGCGCAAGCACGAATTCATTATCCAGCCCGCCAGTGACCGGCGGCAGAGGAGAGGCGGTCTGACAGGCGCTCAATGCGGCAACAATCAAAAATCTTGATATGCTCTTCTTCAAGCCGACTCCGATTTACACCTTATGAACTTCAAAATACAGGAGTGAATGATCTGAAAACTGTTTGATCCATTCGTCCTGTTCCTGTGTCGTTTTCTTTTCCGCCCAGCCCCGCACAGAGACGTCGCTCCCGTTGAATTGGGTGAACACAAGATGATCGGCTGCGACGACATGATCGAGGTTGGAATTCGGGATGCTGGATTTGCTCCCGTTCGACCATGTGGCGGGAGCGGTTTTTGTCAGCAGACGCATCCCGCGTTTTTTTGCCTGCTTCGATAGTTTGGTCAACTCATCATCCGGCGAAATATCCCGGCCTTTGACGAATTTATATTCCATTCCCATCGTGTTGAGATCGCCGAGGAAAATGTAATTGGCAGATTCCCCTCCGGCTTTCTTCGCGGCGTTATCCAAGGGTTTGCGGAAATCGACCGCGCGCAGCATCATGTCGTCGCGCAGTCCAAGACCGCGCGGATCGTTTCCACTGGCTGTGTGCAGGAAGAGAAGCGGGTAATGCTTGCCCGCCACCGTAACGGTCAGCAAGGCTCCCGGCCTCATGGCGGTCGCGCCGGATTTGAACTCGATCTTTTGCGTGAAGAACGATGTCAAACCCTGCTTGACGCCCAACAGGATTTCCTGCACCTGCGGACCTTCGGTAATATGGAAGGTGTAATCCTTCATGGTCTGGACCAATTCCTTGAAGACGACCGAACCTTCCACTTCGTAAAGCGCAAAAATGTCCGGTTTTTGCTTCTTTAGAAAAGCCACAACACGTTCAACCCGCGAGCGGTCCTCCTTGAAATGTTCCACATTCCAGGATGCAACTGAAAACGCCTTCGCCATGGGTTCCTCCTTCGATTTATGAAAACAAACGGACCATACCCATAAACATTATAGCGATTCTTTTATGATCAACCCAATGCCTACCCGAATCGACTCAATGTCCTGTATATCACCTGGGCGCCGAAATCGATCGCCGCGGCAGGGACGCGCTCGTCTGCGGCATGGATGATCTGCGAAAAGTTGAAATCCTCAGGCAGGGTCATGGGCAGATAGCCGTAAGTTTGAATTCCGAGCTTTGAGAAAAACCGTCCGTCGGTCACACCGCTTAATAATAAAGGAACCGGCACTCCCTGCGGGTCGGCTTCACGCAGCACGCCAGCCAGTTTATCGAAGAGGGTCATATCGGGTTCGGCGGGTCCCGCGTCATGACGAACCACTTCGAGTCGGACGTCCTTCTCAAGGATCGGTCGAAGTTCGTCGATCATATCCTCCGGTTTGAATCCCGGAAGAAGACGCCCGTCCAATTCGACCGATACTTCGCCGGGAATGACGTTGACCTTGTCACTGCCGTGCAAAATCGTCGGGCTGACCGTGTTGCGAAACAAGGGCTTGAACGTCCGCCCGCGTTCGCCGAGAATCCTCAGGATGAAATCCGTCAGCGCAGGGTTTGCCAAACGGCCGAGGACCAAGCCTTGAGGTCCGCCCAGAGCCGCAGCCATCGCTTCGATCATCATGCGCGCGGGAGGAGTCACATGAACCGGCAGATTTTTTTCATCCAAAGCCTTGAGGAGTCTGGATAACTTCGCCATTGCGCCGCCTCTCACGGGAAGCGATCCATGCCCGCCCGCGCCATGCACGGTGGCTTTCATCCAACATATTTGTTTTTCAGAGATCATGATCGGATAGAAACGCTTCCCCCCGATGGTCATCGAAAAGCCGCCGAATTCGCCGAGCGCGTACCGGATGTCCTTGAATAACCCGGGATGCTCCTCGACCAAAAATTTTGCGCCGAAATTGCCGCCCGCCTCTTCATCGCTGACGATGGCAAGCACAACGTCCCCGGGCGGACGCACGCCCTCGGCGCTTGCGCGTAAAAATGCCGCCAGCATCATGGCGACCCCGCCCTTCATATCCAATGCGCCGCGACCCCAAACATAACCGTCGATAATTTTTCCATCGAAGGGCGGCTGTTGCCAGGGCTGTTTTTCCGTCGTCACAACATCGACGTGCCCGTACATCAATAACGGCGGTGCCTTGCCTTCACCCGGCAACCGGGCGATGAGGTTGGGACGGTTTGGGTCTTTGGCAAGCAGTGTGGATTCTATTCCCGCCTCATCCAGCAACTCCCGGATGTAGCCGATGCACGCCGCTTCATTCCCCGGCGGATTCGTGGTGTTAAAGCGAATCAACCGCTGCAAGATCTCAACCGGATGGTTATCTAGGCTTTGCGGCATGGCAATCTCCTCGTTGCTCGACCATGAGTTTTATTATATGCCAAACATGACCGGTTAAGCTGGTTTTCAAGGATCATTCACAAATAAACGGGACTCAAAACACAATGACCACGCTTTCGCGTGGTCATTGTAGTAGCGGGGGCAGGACTTGAACCTGCGACCTTCGGGTTATGCATACCACTTCGGCTTTCGCCGCCTGAACAAACAGTTTGTGGTCTGGACTTTCTCTTCACCCTCAGCACGACCTGATAGGGTGCCTGCCATTAAGTCTCTACACCTTTTCCGCCAAAGGCGGAACTTGGCTCGGGATTACCACTTTGGGAGGCTTCCCCGAATTTGACAGGAGTTCA
The DNA here is from genome assembly GCA_026645935.1 of Candidatus Villigracilaceae bacterium. GTDB lineage: Bacteria > Chloroflexota > Anaerolineae > Anaerolineales > Villigracilaceae > Villigracilis. Next base: position 6,548 of record JAPKMP010000008.1, read on the forward strand.
CGAACAAGTTTCCTCATTCGCAGCCCATTGCAGGATTAACTCCCAAGCGTCTCGATAGTCAAAAGATCTTGGTTTCCGTTGGCGCTTGTCAGCTTCGACCATGTGGATTTCACTGCCGTAGCTGATGAATACGTCCACTGGAAATATATAAAACAAACTGCAGTCTGGCAAGTAAGCAAGTGCAAAATCGAAATCGTCTTCATCATAATCGTCCCGGATCATTTGACGGCGATTCGTTTTTGTTCGGCGATTATCGATAACATAATTCTCAGACGATTCGTCAAACCAGGCGCATTTGACCTGCACTTTTACCAAGGTCCCTGAAACATCAAAAACAAGGTCGTAAGGCATGTTATCACCCACCGGGTGAAGAACACCCCAGCCGCGTTTTAATGCTTCAAGGATTGCAGCCTGCTCTGCAATATTTCCTTTGTGTTTCGTATTCATTTGTTAATCGCTCCTGCGGATTGAGCCCGACGAGCTGCCACTGCTCCACCCCGCATCGAAATTAGAAGCCCGCCGATATTACCAAGTAATAAAGGAAAAGTCAAGCAGCACTATCGCGCCCTGTTATAATTTCCTCTCACGCCGGATTAAACATTCGGGAATATCATTCAAAGATTATCGCCTATCATATCCCACGCCAAACAAGGTGCTTCTAAATGGAATCGAAACGCAACTGGCTCGACCGTCCCATTCACCCCGCGCTCCCCGCCTTCACAAACGAGATCCTGATCTTCGGGCTGGTGATCCTGCTTGCCATCGCAACCCGTTTTTACGATCTCGGCTCGCGTGTCATGAGTCACGACGAAAGCCTGCATACTTATTTCTCCTGGCTTTTATACCGCGGGCAGGGCTACGAACACTCGCCCATGATGCACGGTCCCCTGCAATTCCATCTGATCGCCCTGTCTTATTTCCTGTTTGGCGCAAACGATTTCACCGCCCGCATCCCGGCTGTGCTTTTCAACCTGTTGACCATCTGGATGGTCTGGTATTGGAGGCGATACCTTGGGCGCGCCGGCGCATTGATCGCGGGTTTCCTCATGCTGATCTCGCCCTTCATGCTTTACTATGGGCGGTATGTGCGTGAAGATCCCTACCCGGTTTTTTCCGGCGTGCTCATGCTATACGCCATTCTTCGTCATCTCGAGGTCGGCGGCAGGAAATATCTTTACTTTGTCGCACTCGCCCTGCTGATCCATTTCACGGCGAAAGAAACCTCCTTTATCTACACAGCCCAAGCCCTGCTCTATCTCGCCATCTATTTCATTGTCCAGGTCTCCCGTACTCCCTGGAAAGGCGCAAAAGGTGATTACAGGGCATTTATCATCGCTCTTTGCATAACGATCCTTCTCACCGGATGGGCGGTCGGCTACGGCCTTTACACGCGGGATACTGAAACGATCACCGGGACCGAAACTGCGCTGCCCGCCAACCCCGAAGCCGCGCCTCCCACTCCGTCCGAACCTGTCGACATCACCCTCACCTTTCTCTTCGCCGCAATCGCTGTGGTGTCTTTCATCGTCACGGCGTTCTTCCTGATCCGCGGTTATACATGGGAGCGCTTGCGAAACAATCGATCGTTCGAACTCTTGATGGTGTTCGGCACCATCGTCCTGCCGCAACTTTCACCGTTCCTCATCGACCTGACGGGTATCGTCATTCCCACCACTGCGCCGGAAATCAACGCGCTTGCGGGCAACTGGCAGTCCATCCTGATCATCGGTGCCTGTCTATTGCTTTCTTTTGCCCTCGCCATTACCGCTGGATTGATCTGGAATCCCGCCAAATGGTGGAAGGCGACACTGATCTTCTGGATTCCTTTCACGATCCTATACACTACATTCTTCACCAATCCCAACGGCTTCTTTACCGGGGCAATCGGCTCGCTTGGGTATTGGCTCGTCCAACACGGTGTGGAGCGTGGAAGTCAGCCGCCGTATTATTACGTGCTGGTGCAGATTCCCGTTTACGAATTCCTCCCGGCGCTAGGGTTGATCCTCGCGATCATTCTTGGCATCCGGCGAAAAGTCTCCCTGCCCAAAGCCTGGGAGGAGGACATGATCGACGGCACACTCGATGGGAACTGGGAAGCGAACAAGTCCCCGTCACCGTTGGAACAGGAAGCCTACACCCGCGAAATGAACTTCATCAATATGTTCAGCCTCCTGATCTGGTGGAGTTTCATGAGCATCGCCTCGTTTTCGATCGCGGGCGAGAGAATGCCCTGGCTTACCATTCATATGACCTGGCCCATGATCCTCATCACCGGCTGGGCGCTCGGCCGGTTGATCGAAATTACGGATTGGGAATCCATGAAGGAGAAAAAATTCCTCTCAGGGTTGATCGCTGCGGCGGTTTTCATCATTGCGGCAGCCAATGTGATCTACGCCTGGAATTCCCCGATGCGCCCCTTCCAGGGAACTTCGCTTGAACAATTGCAAGCCACGAATCTTTTCCTATTGCCGCTGCTGGTCTTGATCCTCAGCGCGGTCGCTGCCGTCTATTTTCTGCGCGAATGGACGATGCGGGATGTACGCCATATCTTCACCCTCGTTTTATTTGGCTTCCTTGCGATCTTCACGGTTCGCGCTTCCTTCCGGGCGGCTTACATCACCTACGACCAGGCGACTGAATTTCTCGTTTACGCCCACGGCGCGACCGGGATCAAGGAAATCATGCAACAGGCGGAGGAGATCTCCCTGCGTACCACCGGCGATCTGAGCATGCCCATCGCCTACGACGCCTCCGCGCCGGATACGGGCGTTTCATGGCCCTTCGTTTGGTATCTGCGCGATTTTACGAACCAGCGCTCCTTCGATCAGCCCACGCGTTCGCTTCGGGAATCGGTGGTGATCGTCGTCGATGAAAAGAATTTCGACAAGATCGATCCCGCCATTGGACCCGGCTACTTCCGCGTGGACTACATCCGTATGTGGTGGCCCATGCAGGATTACTTCGGCCTGGTCAGCGACCGTGGAATCTACCTCCTCGGCATCGATCCGAATTTTTCCGACGAGTTGAACGCCGGTCAAATTCCGGTTGAAGTCCGCGATCAGTTCCATATGACAGGCGCTCCTCTTTCGGAAACCGCAGAATTAACGAAAAGACGTACCGGCCTGCGATGGGAGATCACCGACGGCGCAAAGAAATACTACATTCGAAAAGAAGAGCAAAGCCTTGGTGTTTATTATTACGAAAACCTTCCCGAAGGCTATGCCTGCACCGGCATATTCAGCATCCTTAAACTTAACCGTTTCAAGGACTATTCCCGATTCTGCGAAGGCTTTACCAATCCACAAATTCGCGCGGGGATACTTCAGATCTGGATGAACCGGGATTACACCCTGTATGCGCAAGCCAAAGGCCGTTCCGATCTGACTCTCGCCACCTGGCAGCCGGCGGATCAAATGCGGCTTTACATCCGCAAAGATGTGGCGCAGCAGATCTGGAATTACGGGGTGGCGCCGAGCGGCGATACCGCGGTGGAGGATCCCACGGAAGGGAAATACACTGTAATTTCCTCAGACCTGATATTTGACGGAACCCAGGCGGAACCCATATTACTTAATGCACCCCGCGCGCTAGCGTTCGCCCCAAATGGAACTTTTTACGTCGCTGATTCACGCAATCACCGCATCCTACACATCGACCAGCAGGGAAAAATATTGCACCAATGGGGAACCTATGCAGACGGGGTAAGCGTTCCCGTCGGTGATGGGACTTTCAACGAACCCTGGGGCATTGCAGTCGGACCGGACGGTTCGGTATATGTCGCCGACACATGGAATCACCGCATCGAAAAATTCACGGCGGAGGGAAGGTTCCTGAAAGCCTGGGGCAGCTTCGGTCAGGGAAATGAGGCGACCCTGTTTTACGGTCCGCGCGGGTTGGCGGTGGATTCCGAGGGAAGGGTCTACGTCACTGATACAGGCAACAAGCGCATCGTCATCTTCGACAAGGACGGCACCTACATCACTGAATTCGGCTCGGCGGGATTCGATCCCGGTCAATTCGACGAACCGACCAGCATTGCCATCGACCGGAACGGAACAGTTTATGTCGCCGATACGTGGAACCAGCGCATCCAGACCTTCAAGAAGGTTGATTCCACGGACTCGCTTTCGTTCATCCCCGATCAACAATGGGAGGTCTTCGGCTGGTTCGGGCAATCGCTCGACAATAAACCCTTCATCGCCGTCAATGAAGACCTGCACGTTTTCATCACCGATCCAGAAGGTTATCGCGTGATGGAATTCGACCCGAGCGGGACGATCGTCCGCGTGTGGGGCGATTACGGGAATACGTACACCGGCTTCGGTCTTGCTTCCGGCATTGCCATCGACCCGGAGGGGAAGGTCTGGGTGACAGACGGCGCTTTCAACCGAATCATGAGGTTCACATTGCCATAGGTCTTGAGACCCTGAAGGTTTCGGAAACCTTCAGGGTCTATTTTTTTCTGGTGTATAATGCCGGTGCTTTACGGCAAACAAATCCCCTCGAGGGAGAATAATGAAACTTCACGAATATCAATCCAAAAACATTTTTTCAAAGTTCGGCATCCCAATTCCCAAGGGACGCGTTGCGGCTACCGCTCAGGAAGCGAAACAGATCGCAGAAGAGCTCGGTGGTCGCGTTGTTATTAAATCTCAAGTGCTGGTGGGCGGACGGGGCAAAGCCGGTGGTGTCAAACTCGCCAAGGATTCCGCAGAAGCGGAACAACTGGCGACCCAGATCCTCGGCATGGATATCAAAGGGCTTCCCGTCCGAAAAGTACTCGTGGATGAAGCCTCGGCAATCGACCAGGAAATTTATTTTGCGATCACCGACGACCGCGCGGCAAAGAAGCCGGTCCTGATCGCTTCGGCGGCTGGCGGTATCGATATCGAAGAAGTCGCTGTCAAGACGCCGGAGAAGATCATCAAGGTGAATATCGATCCGCTTTTGGGACTGCGCGAATACCAGGCGCGCGATGTGGCGGTCTCGATCGATCTGCCGCGCGATTACTGGAAGGATTTTACAAAAATCGCGATGGGATTGTGGCAGGTGTATCAGAGCACCGATGCGTCACTTGCGGAGATCAACCCGCTGGTCATCACCAAGGATAAGAAGATGATCGCGCTCGACGGCAAGATGATGATCGACGATAACGCGCTCTTCCGCCAGCCGGAACTCGCCGAAATGCGCGACACGGACGAAGACGCCCCGGCGGAGATCGAGGCGCGAAAGTATGGACTCTCGTTCATCAAACTGGACGGGGATATCGGCTGCATGGTCAACGGGGCGGGTCTGGCAATGACCAGCATGGACGTGATCAAACTCTTCGGCGGCGAACCCGCCAACTTCCTCGATGTGGGAGGCGGAGCCGGGTCTGAGAAAGTCGCCGCCGCCATGCGCATCATCCTCACCGACCCGAATGTAAAAGCGGTCCTTTTCAATATCTTTGGCGGCATCACCCGCTGTGACGAAGTGGCGCGCGGAATCCTGGCTGCGATGGACGAAGTCAAGCCGAAGGTGCCGATGGTCGTGCGACTTGTCGGGACGAACGCGGAAGAGGGGCGGCGCCTCCTGGAAAAAGCGAATATGATCACCGCCGAAACTCTGGCGGATGCGGCAAAGAAGGCAGTTGCGGCGGCGAAAAAATAAATGTCATTGCGAAGAGCGAAGCGACGATGCAATCTCATTTTTTAACTGGTAGATTGTTTCATGGCGCAAGTCGCCATTTGCAATGACATTGGAGAACATTAAATGAGCATTCTTGCAGATAAGAACACCCGCCTGCTGGTGCAGGGAATTACCGGGAACGAAGGTCTATTCCACACCACTCAAATGGCAGCCTACTCGAATATCGTTGTAGGCGGCGTGACTCCCGGCAAGGGCGGCGAATGGGTCCTCGATGGAAAAATTCCGGTTTTTGATTCGGTTAAATCCGCAAAGGAAGCGACAGACGCGAACGCTTCGATCATCTTCGTCCCTGCCCGCTTCGCACCCGACGCCATGTTCGAAGCCGCCGATGCGGGCATCCCGCTCATCGTCTGCATCACCGAAGGTGTTGTAATTCACGACATGATGCGCGTGCGTAATTATCTCGACCAGAAGTACGTCCGCCTTGTCGGACCGAACTGCCCCGGCCTGCTCACCCCCGGTGAAGCCAAAGTGGGAATCATCCCCGGCGATATTGCCATTCCCGGCAACGTCGGCGTCGTGTCGCGCTCGGGCACGTTGACCTACGAGGTACTATACGCGATGAAAAATCTTGGGATGGGCGCAACCACATGCGTCGGAATCGGAGGCGACCCGGTCAACGGCACGAACTTCACCGATGTTCTCGAAATGTTCGAGCACGATCCCAAGACCGAGAAGGTCATCATGATCGGCGAGATCGGCGGTAACGAGGAAGAGAAAGCCGCAGAGTTCATCCGCACCAAGATGACAAAACCCGTTGCATCGTTTATCGCCGGTCAGACCGCCCCTCCCGGAAAGCGCATGGGCCATGCCGGAGCCATCATCGAGGGCGGAGCCGGAACCGCCGCAGACAAGATCAAAGCGCTTGAAAAGGCTGGCGTGAAAGTTGCCAAGCACCCGGAAGAAATTCCCACCCTCCTGCAATGATTATGTTGGGGCGCGGTAACCCCGCCCCTTTTTGTCAATCAATTCCTATCAAGAATCATAAAGAGCCGCCCGGCATGGGCGGCTCTACGGTTATAATCCCAAAATCAATTACTTGCGATTCGCGTCGATGTATTTGACCGCTTCGCCGACCGTCGTGATCTTCTGGGCGTCTTCGTCGGAGATCTCCGCGCCGAACTTGTCTTCGAACGCCATGATCAACTCGACAAGATCGAGCGAATCCGCTTCGAGCTCTTCACGGAAGCGCGCTTCCATCGTGATCTTTCCCTCGTCCACGTTAAGCAAATCCTTGATGATCGTTTTCAATTCATTGTATGTGTCTGACATGACATCCTCCAGTTGGATTTTGATGAAAATTGTAATCTCATGGCTTGCGCTGTCAAGCCGTCAATCAATCACAGGAACACCCCCTCATGACAAAAGTTGCGCGGATAGACCAGCGGAAAGCCGACCACATTAAAATCAACTTAGAGCAGGATGTCCGCTCCGCGTTGACGACCGGACTGGAGGATTATCGCTTCATCCATGAAGCCCTGCCCGAAATGGACCTGAACCGGCTCGATACAAGCCTGAGCCTCTTTGGCAAGACCCTGGCCTCTCCCCTCCTTGTCAGTTCGATGACCGGCGGCACGGACGAAGCCGAGACCATCAACCTGCGCCTCGCCGAAGCGGCACAAGAAATGAACATTGCGATGGGAGTCGGCAGCCAGCGCGCCGCCATCGAACATCCCGAACAAGCGCGGTCCTTTCAAGTTCGCCGGGTTGCGCCGGATATTTTGTTATTTGCCAATTTAGGCGCGGTGCAACTCAATTACGGCTACGGCATCGTCGAATGCCGCAAAGCCGTGGACATGATCCAAGCCGACGCGCTTTATCTCCATCTCAATCCGCTCCAAGAAGCCGTGCAGGATGCTGGTGACACGAATTGGATCGGCATCGCGAAACAGATCGAAGAAGTCTGCAAGAAACTCGAAGTGCCCGTCATCGCAAAGGAAGTTGGCTGGGGAATTTCAGTGAAAACCGCCAAATTACTCACCAATTGCGGCGTCTCTGCAATAGATGTGGCAGGCGCAGGCGGCACGAGTTGGTCCCAAGTGGAAATGCACCGCGCGCCGGACGAATTCACCCGCCAGCTCGCGGCGACCTTTATCGGTTGGGGCATCCCCACCGCAGACTCGATCCTCAACGCCAAAAAAGCCGTTCCCGATATGACGATCTTTGCCAGCGGCGGCATCAAAGACGGACTCGACATCGCCAAATGCATCGCCCTCGGCGCAACCCTCGGCGGGATGGCGGGACAATTTCTCAAAGCTGCAGCGGTTTCGACCGAGAAAGTGGTCGAGATGATGAAGTTGGTGAAGAGACAGATCGAGGTGACGATGTTTGTGGTAGGAGTCGAAAAATTGGAAGGTTTAAAAGTTGGAAAGTTAGTCAGACAATAACTGTATTTCATGCTGAGCGCAGCGAAGCATCTTTACCCCGGCAAAAGAGGCACTACGCTCCGCTCAGAGTGACGTTGTTAACGGTAAAATACGGGCATGGAGAACGACGACCCGATCAAGGTGCGCGTTGGCACGTTTTTTGTCGTGATGGGCATGGGGATATTCCTGCTATTCGTCGTCTCCGACGTGGCGGACATGGTCGAGTTCGATTACTTCTTTGTCTCGGTCGTCCTGCTGGCAATTGGGTATTACTTCCGCAGGAAGAAAGCCCCGCCTCCACCGGCAAACCGATTCGCCTGGTTCAGGGGCGCCTGGGGAAAATTTAAGGGCTTCGGCAGACCCAAAGGCAAAGGCGGCGGAAAAGGCAAACAGGAAAGTGAAGAATAAAATCATTCATATGAGCAAATTGATTCCACTTAAAAAAGCGATTGCAGATTACGTCACAGACGGCGATGTGGTTTATGCCGCCGGGTTCACGCATTTGATCCCCTTCGCCGCCGGGCATGAGATCATCCGGCAGGGAAAGAAGAATCTCACCCTCGCGCGCGCCACCCCGGATTTGATCTACGACCAGATGGTCGCAGCGGGATGCGCGAAGAAGGTCATCTTTTCCTACATGGGGAATCCAGGCGTCGGTTCCTTACGCGTCGTCCGTGGAGCGATCGAACGCGGTGAATTGGAATGGGAGGAATATTCCCACTTTGGCATGATTACCCGCTTACAGGCGGGCGCCTCGGGACTTCCCTTTTTGCCGATGAATCAGACCGGAGCCGAGGATTTGGAGACAGTCAACCCGCGCATCAAACGCATCCCTGACCCATTCGGCGGAAAAGACGTGATTGTCGTCCCGGCTCTCAATCCGGATGTCGCTATTGTACACGTTCAACGCGCCGATAAAAACGGCAACGCTCATCTCTGGGGAATCATCGGCGAGCAAAAGGAAGCCGCATTTGCCTCGAAAAAAGTGATCCTCACCGCCGAAGAGATTGTAGACGAATCCGTCATTCGTTCCGATCCGAATCGGACGATGATCCCGGGAATCGTTGTCAGCGCGGTCTGTCATGTGCCGTTCGCCAGCCATCCCTCCTACTCGCAGGGGTATTACGACCGGGACAACGAGTTCTATCTTGCGTGGGATAAGATCAGCGAGTCGAAGGAACTGACACAGAAGTATCTCGATGAATGGGTCTTCGGAGTAATAGATCGTAACGCGTATTGGAAGAAACTCGGAGAAAAGGCTCACAAACGTTTAAAGGTCAAGGCGCAATACAGCGACAGGATCAATTACGGAAAGTACTAGCATGGAATAGAGGATGAATCACTTCGACCTCGGCGGGAACGGCGCACCGCTTCACTTCCTTCACGCAAATGGCTACCCGCCCGAATGTTATCATCCATTATTCGAACATTTACAAAAGAATTATCGCCTCTTTGGGATGAAACTCCGTCCGCTGTGGGAGGGAGCGTCGCGGGAGGGATTGAAAGATTGGCGTCCCTACTCAGGCGACTTGCTGAAATTCCTTTCCGTTTACCCTTCGTCCGCACAGGGCTTCGCTCAATGCCGCAGGGTCATCGGAGTTGGTCATTCCATCGGCGGAGTCGTCACCCTGCGGGCGGCAGTGCGCGAACCGGAAAAATTTCGAGCTCTCGTCCTGCTCGACCCGGTATTGTTCGTTCCGCCATTTATGACTGCGTGGAATCTTGTCCGTGCCATTGGCCTGGGCGAGCGAACGCATCCATTGATCTCTGCCGCAAAGAAACGGAGACGCGTGTTCGACGACCTTGGCCTGGTTTTCGAAAGATATCGCAAACGGGATGTTTTCCGTTACATGAACGACGAAAGCCTGAAAACATACATAAAAGGCATTACCAAGCCCAAACCGGACGGTGGTTACGAACTGGTTTATTCGCCTGAGTGGGAAGTTCACATCTACCTGACCGGCTTGCGCGACTTCGATCTGTGGCGTAATCTCCCCCGCTTCGAAGTGCCTACCTTGATCATTCGCGGCGCAGAAACGGATACATTTTTGGAAGATGCAGAAAAACTGGTCAAAAAGAAAAACCCTGGAGTACGGATAATCACCATGCAAAAAGCAACGCACCTCCTGCCGCTCGAGCATCCGCAAGAGGTGGCGCAAATCATAGATAATTTTGTCAGGCCTGACAGGATTTGAAATCCTGTCAGGCCTGTAGGAGAAAAGATGCCCGAACTTAAATATTCCTCCGCCGAATTGATGATCATCAACGCATCGCGCCTCCTGCGAGACGGCGATGTGGTTTTCGTCGGCGTCGGTCAACCCAACCTGGCCTGCAACCTCGCCAAACGGACCCATGCGCCCAACCTCGTCATGATCTATGAAGCGGGCGTGATCGGCGCGGAACCCGCCCGCCTGCCGCTATCCATTGGCGACCCGACCCTCGTCAGCGGATCACTTTCGGTGGTGAGCATGTACGACATATTTACGAATTACCTGCAACGGGGCAACGTGGATGTAGGCTTTATGGGTGGCGCGCAGATCGATAGATACGGAAACATAAATGCGACTACAATCGGGGATTATACGCATCCAAAAGTCCGCCTGCCCGGCTCCGGCGGTTCACAGGAGATCGCAGCCTGGGCAAACCGCTGCTACATCATGACCCCGCACCAGAAACGCCGTTTCCCCGAAAGGGTGGAGTTCATGACTTCGGCGGGTTTCATTGACGGCAAAGACGCGCGTGAAATACGAGGGCTTCGCGGGGGCGGGATGCTGGCGGTTGTCACAGATATCGGTATTTTGGAACCGGATGATTCAGGGGAGATGATGCTCACGGCTTTACACACAGGCCGAACGGCGGACGAGGCGAAAGCCAACACAGGCTGGGACCTAAAAGTGGCGTCATCACTAAAAACGACTGAAGAGGTTACAAAGAAAGAGTTGAAAATCCTTCGAGAGGAACTGGATCCTACCGGCATTTATCTCAAAGGCGCCGCGTAAAATCCCGACCAAAGGAGAAGAGTGTATGGAAAAAAAGAGTAACTTCAAATCGTGGGTTGCCGTTCTCACCGCGTTGGTGACCGTCCTTGGCGCGACCGCGGCATGCCTTGCGGCAGTGGCGGTCTCCAGCGCAGGCGATTCTGATTTCTCAGGACTGGACGCTTCGATCCGCGCCCAAAAAGCCGAGATCATCAACCATGTGTACGCGTACGAACATTACCGGGCGTTCACAGATTACTTTCGTTACAACGAACTCGGCTACCTGATGTACGACCCGAATGCAGATGCCGAGACCGATGCCCGCAACGCAGAGGTCCAGGATGAGGTCTGGGGGCTGGCAAGCGGGATCAGTTCGGTGTTCTTCAGTCCGCGATATATCAATTCAGACGGACAGTATGATATCGAGCGGGAATTGCAGGAAGCGTATGCGCAGGATTCGCAGGATTCCGACCTGGATGCCCAGCCATATTTCGATGAATCGGACAGGCTGAGGAGACAATCCTCCTTTCTCACTGCGGATATGATCGTGCTCGCCTTTTCGTTCTGGTTCCTGACCCTCGCGCAAGCGACCGAAAAGAAGATCAAATACGTTTGGGCAGCGCTTGGCGCTCTTGCAGGTCTGGCCGGGCTTGCAGGAATCATCATCGGGAGGTTTATGATATGAAAAACGAATCCCGCAACGAACAACGCTTCGAAAACATGGTGACGGTCATGATCGCCTCCGTCGCGATCTGGGTTGCGATTACCGCCTATTATCAGAACTACGCCTCGAACATATCGGACCAGGCTAGGCGTCGCGCGCAGCAGTATTCTATCGAGGCAACCAAGCATGAGGTGAATGGCGCCATCCAATTCAGTTACGAATGGCAAAGCGCATTCCAGACATGGGAGGAATTAGGCTGGCAGATCACCGCCGCCCAGCAGGTCGGCGACACGGCAGCCGAGGAACGATATAGGGAGTTGCAAAACCGGATCATATCCCTCAGCAAATTGCTCGGGCCGGAATACTTCGATCCCGATGTTGGTTGGCCCGACTCGGGCAAATACGAAGCGGATACGTATCTCGTCGAAGCGACACGGCTTTCCGAAACGTATCTTGCTGAATCTGAACTGGGAAATTTCACCGACAATACTGCCGACGCGCTCATTGTGCAGATCACCCTTTTGACGGTTTCGCTCTCATTATACGGTCTTTCAATGGCGTTGAAGGGTAGGGTGCGCTGGCTGTTTATCGTGGTTGGAACAGGCATTGTCGGTTTGTGCATGCTTTGGCTGGGCTGGTCGCTTTTGGAGTTGTTCATCCGCCCCGAAGTGGACCCGGAAGCCATTCAAGCATATGCCGATGGCGTGGGATTGGCGTACCAGGGAAGGGATGCCGAAGCCATCGACAAATTCACCCTCGCCATCCAGGAAAACCCATACTACGCCAAGGCGTATTATGAGCGCGGTCTTTCCCATTATTCACTGGGAGATCTGGAAACCGCCCTGTCCGAAATGGAAGCCGCCCGCGAACAAGGTTTGGACGATACAAGTATCAACTGGAACCTGGGGTGGACGTATTATCTCACGGGGCAATATGATAAAGCCTTTGAAGCCAATGAACGCGTCCTCAGCGGGCGCCCCGAAGTTCTTGGCGTTAGGATGAACCAGGCAATCAGTTATCTCGTCAATGGCGATTTTCAAAACGCGCAGGCGCAATATGACGTTTTGATCGACGAGGCGGTCAGGCAGGTCCAGGTCGCGCGTTCGCAAAACGCTGAACCTTCAGCTTCGCTGTGGTATTACATGGACGCCGGCGCGCTCGACCTGCAAAACCTGATCGATTCACTGGACGGCAACATCAAACCGTGGACTCAAGCTCCTTCACCAGATTTGGTGCGGGGCGACCATGCCGCTGTACGCCAGTTCGCGCTCGAACAAATGAAACGGCTGAAAGAATCAACAGTTGCCCTGGAGTACACGGGACAATTACCAACCGCGGGAGATTCGATCCGGCTGGAACCTTTCGTGTTCGGTCAGATCACCGGAGAAGACGAGCAGGGTTTCATCACAGAATTCGAACCGGCGGCGGACAATATCATTCCGTTCGGCGAAGAATCCTTCACTGTGGAATTCACCTATTCCGGCAATGCGCCGAAGGAAATGCTGTGGAAGGTATATGTCAACGGTTATGAAGACCAGTCCCTCCGAATTGTGGATAAGACCGATATCAGCGGCGGCAGCACCTGGTACAAGACCTTCGGGTATGAATTCACCCAGACGTTCATCCTGAGAGAGGGCGAATACCTGGTAGAACTATACGCGGATAACATCCTTGTCCAAAGCGGAACGTTTTACGTTCAGTAACGAAATCCACCCTTTTTCCCATGTTCAACGGGCAGTCGTCGGGTTACAAACGTAAGATGACTGCCCGTTCCATTCCTGTGTACACTCCGATCCGTTATCTGCTGTTCGATCTCGGCGGCACGCTCATGCATGCGCGGGGAGATTGGGAACCCGTCCACGACAGGGCGGATGCTGCGCTTGCCCGAACACTTTCTGGCTACAATATAAAACTGGATGCGCAGGTTTTCCGCACCCGATTGCACGAGTATTATGACCAGAGGGATAAGGATTTCCAGGAAACCACCTATCACTTCGTCCTGAGGGAACTGCTCAAAGAGTTTGGTTATGATGAAATTCCGGAATCTGTTCTCCGGTCCGCGCTCGATGCGCTGTATCTGATCACCCAGAAAAATTGGGAATTGGAATCCGACACCATCGAAACCCTTGAACGGTTGAAGGCTGAAAATTATCGATTGGGGATTTTCTCGAACGCGGGCGATGACAAGGATGTTCAGGATCTGGTCGAGTCTTTCGGCATTCGGCATCACTTCGATTTTGTCCTGACCTCGGCCGCATGCTTTTATCGCAAACCTCATCTGCGCGCATTCGAGATCGCACTTGCGCGGTGGAATGCGACCCCCGCTGAAGCTGTGATGATCGGGGACAGCCTCGAAGCGGACATCGTCGGCGCGAAACAAGCGGGAATGACCTCGATCTGGATCACACGCCGCGCCCAATTCAAGGATGAAGACATCCGCCGCATCAAACCCGACTTCAGCCTGCGCAAACTCTCTGAACTATTACCCACCCTGGAGCGGATCGCCATCTCGCGTCGATGAGTTCGGGGTACAATACTGCTCCATGCCCCGTCAGCGCCTTCTTCCTTACGCCGCACTTTTGATCGGAATCACATCACTTAGTTTATCTGCCATGTTCGTGCGCTGGGCTGATGCTCCCGGCACGATCACTGGATTCTATCGCCTCATTATTTCGACCGCAATTCTGACCCCGCTCTTCATCCGGCAAAACCTGCAATTGGAAAAGATCCAGAGGAATTACCTGATGTTTCCAATCCTCGGCGGGATGTTCACCGCGTTCGATTTTTCCCTCTGGAATACATCGGTCAAGTATACATCCGCGGCAAATGCAACCCTGCTCGGTAACACCGCCCCCCTTTGGGTTGCGCTGTTTGCTTTTTTTTTCTTTCGCGAGAAACTCCTCCCAAAATTCTGGCTCGGATTATTTTTCGCATTGGCAGGCGCGGCATTGGTGATGGGAAGCGATTTCCTAACCCATCCCACGCTTGGCTACGGAGATTTGATGGCAAGCGCGGCCGCGATCTTCTATGCCTCCTATCAACTCACCACCCAGCGCGGACGCATTCACATCGATCCCTTTCGTTATAGCTGGCTGGTATGCGTCAGTGCCACTGTTTTCATCTTCGTCATCAATATTCTTTTGGGAAATCCGTTCACGGGATATTCCGCGCAGACCTGGCTGATATTTCTCGCCACAGCCATCGTCTCCCAGACTGTAGGGTATCTTTCCATCACTTATGCCCTGGGTTATCTGCCCGCTTCCATTGTGGCGCCAACCCTTGTCGGGCAGCCCATTCTGACCACTGTCCTCGCCATCCCCCTGCTGGGAGAGGTCCCGGCTCTCATTCAATGGATCGGCGGCGGAATCGCCCTGGCGGGTATCTATATCGTGCATCAATCTCACAAACAAAAGACCGAAGAAACGCCCAACGCCTGAATAAAGGAAAATCCCCATGCTGGACATCAAATCCACCACTCGCGTCGCATCAATCCCCGTCAACATCGTTCACATCGCCGGCGACATCGACTCATCGAATTTCCAAACCTTTCAGTCTTTTTTGGACGATCAGGTTGCCAACGGTTCACGGCATTTCATTCTCAACTTCAAGAATGTCAACCGCATCTCCAGCGCCGGTCTGCGCGTCATCCATAACCTGTTCAATAAACTTCGCGAGCTCCATAAAGACGTGGATGACGATGAACTGCGGAAACGCATGAGCACCGGCGTTTACAAATCGCCTTATCTCAAGGTCGTCAACCTTTCAGCCGCGGTCGAGGAGGTCTTCCGCCTGGGCGGTTTCGACATCTATATCGAAATCTTTCAGGATGAGGAGCAAGCGGTCAATTCCTGCCATTGAAATTGAGTTCTCCCTTCCAAAGGCATTCGAACCCCACTCACTGCAACTGGCGTTGGTTTTTCCCTGGACACCCACATGGATTTTATTTCCGTCATCGCTTCGTAGGAACGGCAGTCATCGATGCGCAAATAGGTCGGTCGACTCACTCAAAAAAGACGCACCGCGCGTCCTTTTGAATCCCGGCAAAATTCAAGAATGCTATAATTTCCAAAATGCCAGACCTATTCGATCACGCCATGCAGGAACGTATGAAGCAGGAAGCGCCCCTCGCGGCGCGGATGCGTCCGCGAACGCTCGAGGAGTACATCGGGCAGGAACACATCATCGGCGAAGGGAAATTACTCCGCCGCGCCATCGAAGCGGACAGGCTTTTTTCGTCCATCATTTTGTGGGGACCACCCGGCACCGGCAAGACCACGCTGGCGCAAGTCATCGCAAACACCACCAAAAGCCATTTCGTCACCATATCCGCGATATTGGCGGGGAAAGCCGACCTGCGTGTCGTTATTGATGAAGCGCTCGAACGACGGCGATTACACAACGAGCGGACACTCCTGTTCGTGGATGAAGTCCATCGCTGGAACAAGGCACAGCAGGATGCGCTTCTTCCTCACGTCGAGGCGGGTGTGGTGACGCTCATCGGCGCAACAACAGAGAATCCATATTTCGAGGTGATCAAAGCGCTGATCTCGCGTTCGCGCGTATTCCAATTGCGGAATCTGAACCAAAAAGAAACGGGCATCTTGATCGACCGTGCCCTCTCGGACAAAGAACGCGGGTATGGCAACAGGAACCTTACAATTGACGATGACGCCCGGTCGCATCTCATCGAAGTCGCCTCGGGCGACGCCCGTAATGCTTTGAACGCGATCGAACTGGCCGTCGAATCAACCGCACCGGATAATAACGGCATCATTCACATTACCCTTGACGTCGCGCAGGAATCGATCCAGCGCCGCGCGGTTCTCTATGACAAGGATGGCGACGCGCACTACGACACGATTTCAGCCTTTATCAAGTCTGTACGCGGCTCGGACCCCGACGCGGCATTGTACTGGCTCGCAAAAATGATCTACGCCGGAGAGGATCCGAAATTCATTCTGCGCCGACTCATCATCCTCGCTGGTGAAGATATCGGCCTTGCAGACCCGATGGGTTTGGTCATCGCCTCGTCCGCAGCCCAAGCCTTCGATTACATCGGGCTTCCTGAAGGGATCTATCCCATCGTCGAAGTGACGCTTTATCTTTCCACCGCGCCAAAATCCAACTCCGCGGGCGCATATTTCAAGGCGATGAAGAAGATCGAAGACGAAGGACAGATCTCGGTGCCGCGTCATTTGATGGACGGCAACCGGGATGCCGCTGCAATGGGGCACGGCAGGGATTATATTTATCCACACGAGTTCGAGGGTCATTTCACGCCACAACAATATTTACCAAAACGTTTGCTTGGCACCTATTTTTACTCCCCCTCAGAGGAAGGTTACGAAGCGCAGGTCACTGCACGACTCGAGATGTGGCGTGAGGCGCAACGAAAGGCGTTGGGAATCACCAAGGTGGAAAACATCCCTGCCATGAGCGAAGAGCAGATCCAGGAGATGAAGAGGAAGATCAAATAGCATGGACGAGATCCGCCAGTGGTTATTCATCGGCGCGTACCGCGATACGATGAATAAGAGTTATCTCGATTTCAATTCCATCCGCGCGATGCTGCAACTTGCCGAACACGTGGAACAGCCGGGTATCGTTTCACTTTATCTGCCTGTCGAGGATGTCGCTCCGATCTCTCACGAACATATCCGGCGGGGCGTGGACTTCATCCGCGAGTATAAGCAAAAAGGCAATCGTGTGCTGGTCGTTTGTGGCGCAGGGGTGAACCGTTCGAGCGCGTTCTCTGCCGCAGCATTAAAAGAAGAAGAGGATCTGGGTTTGTTTGACGCCTTCAAAGAAGTCAAGAAGTGCCATCCCGAATCCATGCCGCACGAGCCGGTCTGGATTTCGCTATGCGAGTATTACAACGAGTCCACGCCGTTTTTGGACTTGATGCGGCTGGGAATCGAAATTCACAAAGGACCATAATGCCTCTCCTGTTGCTCATCCGTCACGGCGAAAACGATTTTGTGAAGACCGGGAAAATGGCCGGACGAATTCCCGGCGTTCACCTTAATGAAAAAGGACAGAAACAGGCTCAGGCGTTGGGCGAAGCGTTGAAAGTTGTCCCTCTCAAAGCGGTGTATTCCAGTCCGCTGGAACGCGCCATGGAAACTGCTCAGCCTATCGCCGAATCCCACAAATTGCCGATCATTAAGGAACCTGCCCTGATGGATACCGATATCGGAAAATGGCAGGGAAAGTCGTTGAAGATGCTCCGGTTGACAAAGGTCTGGAAGATCGTACAGAACTCACCATCACGCTTTCGATTCCCGGAGGGCGAGTCGTTCATCGAAGCTCAGACGCGTTACGTGGGATCGCTCGAGCGCATCATCCAAAAACATCACAAGCCTCAGGATGTGGTGGCGGTGATCTTTCACGCCGACCCGATCAAACTGGCGGTGGCTCATTTTCTGGGCATGCCGCTGGATCACTTTCAGCGCTTGAGCTGCGACACGGGCTCGCTAACGGCGCTGCATGCAAATGAGATGGGGGCAAATCTAATTAAGTTGAATCAACGCCCGCCGTTTGATTTTCTACAAGAGAAGAAGTAGGGCGGATTACCAACACAGCACCTGCGGTGGGCGCAAGTGTCTGCCCCGCAATTACTTCCACAACTTCGCCAGTTCATTCAACGATCGGTAATACGGCTCGATGCTGGGAATGAAGTGCGCCTCGTCCTTTGCATGTGGACCGATGCCGGATTGTCCCCAAACGACTGCCTGCCCGCCGGGAGCGAATCGGGCACTGGTGCCGGGTAACTTCCTCCCGAGTCGCGGCTCTTCACCACCCGAAGCCTGTTTGACCGCTTCGATCAACGCTTTCAACGCTGGATTATCCGGGTTGCAGGAGACGCCGTTTTCCATTACGGAGAACCGAGCTTCAAGTCCATTTTCGGCACAATAGGCTTCGACCGCAGACCGCAGGCCATTGACATCATCCTGGGGGATGGGGCGAATCTCTACGCCAAGAATCCCCTCCCCTGCAGTGACGTTGTAAATACCGGGCGTGCCAACACTGATAAATGGGAACTTTGCCTGCGATTGCCACCCATCGGATGATTTGAGTGTGAGATGTTTATCGAAGATTTCGTTCAAGTAAGAACGTGCGGCGATTAGTTTTTCGCTCAAGTCCCCAGTACCTGCTATCCCTGTATGTCCTTTCGCACCGCGCGCGATGACATCAAAACGCATGACGCCGCGATTTTCGACGCAAATTTCCCCGTAGAGTTCGATCCCTTTTTCACCCGTTCTCTCGCCTGCGATGAAAAGGGACGGCGCCAAATCCAATTCTTTCAAGACGTGCGGTGTGCCCCATGCTTCGGCTTCGCCGTTCTCTTCATTGCCGACGAGTAACAAAGCAATATTTGGGATCGAGCCAGTGTCATTCGCTAGTCTGGCTACACGCAAGGTATCCTTCAACCAAACAAGGTATGTTGCAACCACAGTTTTCATATCCGCAGCGCCCCTGCCCCGCAGATAATCACCTTCGATGCGCGGGGTGAACTGTGAGTCGTCTGGTTCAGGTTCGACGACGTCAAAGTGGCCTGTTAAGAGAATTGGAGGATTGGAGGAATGTTGATGAGGTAACTGGTTATTAGTAACTGGGAATTTTGCGAAGACCGCTGGATACTTTCCATCAAAGAAATAGGTTTCGAGACCTGCGCCACGGAGGTAGTCGTCAATCAAGGAAGCGGCACGATGGACTTCCTCGAGACGTTCGTTTGGAGAGGCGGTGACAGACGGGATGCGAATCAGTTGTTGAGCCAAATCAAGGATTTCGGATGTTTTATCTGGGTAGGAGATTTCGATGACCGCCTGCTCGCGCGGACGGAAGCGGATGGGCGCGGTGGGAATTTGGCGAATCACATCACGTGAACGGTTGATATACTCAGCAATCTTGGAGGCATCGCTACCGAGCGAGAGGTGATCAGAAGCGATTCGTTCAACATCGGCTTTCACCTGCACTTCGCGTTCGTAGAATAATTCCTTCAATATCGTGAGCGGAACCTCGTCGTTTTCACCGAGCTCCATTTGCAAGCGCGCACGGATTTTTTCGGAGTCATTGCGTCCGCCTTCAGCCATTTCAATCAACGGCAAAAGATCGTCCCCCAGGTTCAAGGCTATTGCGAGCGGCTTGACTTCGTTAAGAGCCCATTTGAGAAAGGCGCGCACCGACATCGGTTTGCCAGTGAGCGGGTTCTCGATCTCGGCACGCAAACCATATTGAGCGGCAAGTTTTTCGTTGGCGCGGGCGCGGGAAACATCCTCGCGGTCGTAACGGAAAGAACGCGCAAAGGTCGGATCGGAGTAGATACGCAGCAAAAGCAAATATTTGAATGTCAGGTTGGCGATATCCAGGTCGAGCGAATGACCGCCTTCATCGGTGCGGACTTCGACGCGTCCCATCGGCAGGTTGATGCGCGCCATCAGGTTTTGCTTTTCGATCTGCAGCGCCATCTCCTCGGGTGGAGTCGGCTGACCGGCGGCAAACAAACCGCGGGCGTAGAGCGAGGCGAGTTGGTCGCTCGTTGTGGAGATGATCCGCTCGACGGGTTCGGCAAAACTGCGGGCGCGGATGGGAGTCCAGTTGTTATTTCCAAAACGGACGCCGCGGCGCACGAGGTCGTAGGAGATCTGCAGATAATCGTTGTACGAACGATAGAGGTCAGGGAGATCGATGGCGGGCGGATTCGGGAAGGTGAGATTGCGAATCGAATCGAACTCGGTCAGGGCGACCACGGCGCGTCCACCGCGGACCTGAGCCTGCATCGGCGTGGAGGCAGTGGTCGCCACGAAGAGCGACGCGAAGGCGCGCAGGAGGCGTGCGGCAGTGATGTAGAACTCGGACTTGAATTCGTCGAGATGTTGGTCGCCGCGCTCGGTGGTGGAGAGGTGCATAAAATCCCACGCAAAGAGCGGATCGGGCAGGGACATGTTCGTATGGATGCCGGTGGTCGCGAGCGTGTCACCATAGAGATCCACGCATTTTTCGAGATAGCGGCGTTTGGCAATCCCCCACTCCCCAGGAATGGAGTGATGACCGATGTCGGTGAGGAAGAGCAGGTTGCCGTGCCAGTAATGGAGGCGTTCGCCGAAGCTGACGCCGGCGCGATGCAACGCGTTGACGAGCGAGGCTTCCTGCAGGCGCGCTTCGTAGATCGCCCCGCGCGGCGTGTAATATGGGCGCGTCGCCCACTCGATCATCCAGTGAAAGACCTCGAGCTGGCTGAACTGTTTCTGCCACGGTGGGATACACTCGGCGCGGAGATAATCCACGAAGGAATGCTGGCTGGGTCCTGCGCCGACGGTGAGCAACGGGCGCAGGTCTTCATCAAGGAGGTTCCATTCCTGTTCGAAGCCGTTGAGTCCGCTGGTGGGTTTTTCTTTGACGGATTCTTCGAGGGCGAGCTGGTATTTGTCTGCAAATTTTTGAGGCATAAGTTTTCAACCACAGATGAACAAAGATAAAAAGTGTAAGATCATTAACCGCGAAGAGCGCCAAGGTCGCTAAGTTCTAAAAGGTTCTTTGCGTTCTTCGCGTGCTTGGCAGTCAATTAGCTCTTAAGAGAATTCAAACCTTCCATCAACCGTTTGAACGCGCCTTCCGTCCGCTCGGCGGGTGTGGCGTAGGAGAAGCGAATCCATTCGCCGCCGAAGGGCGAGAAGAACGCGCCGGGGACAATCGCGACGCCGTGATTTTCAGCGAGATACTGACCGAGAGGCTCGGTATCCGCCCAGCCTTTCGCCTGAATAAACGCGCCCACATTGATGAAGGCGTAGTAGCCTTTGCCGAGGATGTGCTGGAGTCCACTTTCGGCGAGGAGTTTCTTGAGAGCGATACGGCTGGCATTGGTCGGCTCGATGATAGTTTTGGCCGCTTCGGCAAAGCCCATTTCGTAGGCTGCCATGGCGACCGCCAGGGAGAAGAACGAAGGCATGACCGTGTGCGAGGCGCGCGCGGTGATGAACTTGATGACACTTTCATCCGCGAGCAAATGGCAGTTGCGGATGTTGGAGCCGCCGAGCGATTTGGTGATGCCATCCAGGAACATGATGCGCTTGCGTTCTTCGGGGGTAAAGAACCTGAGGAAGGAATTCAAGTCCATGGGCGATTCGTCGGTCACGTAGTGATACATCCAATCGAAGAGGACGAACGCGACGCCGGCTTCGAGCGCGGCTTTGGCGAGCAGGACTTGTTTTTCAACGGCGATGGTCAAGCCGGTGGGGTTATCAGGGTTGGTGATGACGAGCCCGGCGATTTTCCGTCCCTCGGATTCGGCAAACTTAACACTTTCACGGATCGCATCTTCGGAGTAAGCCCAACCCTCCGCGGGGTCGCCTGGCGCCCAGAGGACATTCGCACCGACTCCGTACGGTCCCCAGTTGTAGGAAATCCATGGGACGCGTGAGACCATGATGAGGTCACCCTGACGTCCATGACCGAAGGCGAGCATGGCTTGATAGGCTTTGACGAGGGCATCGCGTCCGCCCGCGGTGCCGAGGACGTTGGCAGGTCCCCAACCGGAAGCGGAGTCCAACTTCCAGTATTGCTCAATCACGGATTTACGATAGGCGTCTGTGCCAAAAGGCATATCGTAAGCCGTACCATGCTCCAGCTGGAGTTGAAGCGCGCGTTCAAGAATCAACCTGGGAGTCCCAGGTAATGATGCGCCTCCGTCGCCCTGCGAGGCGTCGAAGATTTTCGCATCCGGACTTTTATCTTTATAGACCTTCAGCGATTTATTGATAAGGAACATGCGCGAGGGCGGAATATCCGCCATTTGCCGAAGGTGGTCGCTGACAGGGACGAGGTTCTTCTCGTCAACTGCGAATACAGGGGTGGTATTGGGGATGGACATGATTTCTCTCCTCAAGAAAAACGCCCCGAATGGCTCGGGGCGCTGGGACTACTTAGTTTGTATGAACTTGTTGCTGTTCACCAGGTAACCACCGACATCCCATCACCGATCCGGTGACAGTATTATGAAGGTTGGTATTGGTATCGCAGTAAAGCGGGCTGAACATTGGGCGCAAGGATACCACTACGGATTAACTGCGTCAAGAAATTGCAGAATGGCTATCCGCCAGCCATCGCGCCGACAATTCGAAACGGTTCCGATCCATCCGCAACAGATTCGGGGAGAAGAACGTCATAGGCATCCAGAGACCAATCCCTCCCGCAGGCAAAGAAGCGGATGAAGGGGCGCCGTTCGCCGGTGATCTGGTCTCGAATCGTCCCGCGCAAAACCGGATACCGATTCTCGAGCGCATCCAATATCGACCCTATTCTTGGTTCAGCCTCGATGGAAATCTCCACCTCCCTGCCGGTGCGTGCCAGGTTTTGAAGGTGATATGGGAGTTGCACTCGGATCATTTCAGGGTTTGAACTTCGACGGAAAGAACCGCCGGGAGATCCCTTGCGATGGCAACCCAGCTATCGCCGGAGTCGGAAGAGGCGTAAACCTGCCCGCCGGTTGTGCCGAAATAGATGCCGCACGAATCGAGAGTATCCACAGCCATCGCGCTTCTCAATACGTTTACATAGCAATCGCTTTGGGGCAGACCCTTCGTCAAAGCTTCCCATTCGTCCCCGCCGGAACGGCTGCGATAGACGCGGAGTTTTCCGTCGGGAGGGAAGTGTTCCGAATCGCTCTTGATCGGAACAACATAGATGGTATTCGGTTCATGCGCGTGGACCGAGATCGGAAAACCGAAATCGCTGGGCAGGTTCCCACTGACCTCGTGCCACGAATCGCCCGAGTCGTTGCTGCGCATCACATCCCAGTGTTTCTGCATGAACAGGACATTCGTTAGGGAGGGATGCATCGCAAGGTTATGAACACAATGTCCGACTTCCGCTTCAGGGTCGGGCAGTTCGCCGGATGATCTCAAACCTTTATTGATCGGCTGCCAGGTTTCCCCATTATCCTCCGAGCGGAACGCGCCTGCGGCAGAAATGGCGACAAAGATTCGGTTGTGACTGGAAGGGTCGAGGATGATCGTATGCAGGCACATACCCCCTGCGCCCGGCTGCCAAAGATGTCCCTTTGTTTCGCGCAAGCCCGGCAACTCAGCCCATGTATGTCCGCCGTCTGTGGATCGGAACAGAGCGGCATCTTCCACGCCTGCATAAACGGTATCGGGGTCTGTAAGCGACGGCTCAAACCGCCAGACGCGTTTGAATTCCCAGGGATGCTGCGTCCCGTCGTACCATAGATGAGTGCCTGGAACTCCTTCGTAAGCAAAATTGTTCCCAACCGGTTCCCAGATCTCTCCGCCATCGTTCGAGCGCTGGACGATCTGTCCAAACCAACCTGAAGATTGCGATGCGTATAACCGGTTCGGGTCTGCGGGTGAGCCGTTCATGTGATAGATCTCCCATCCGGCAAAATGAGGACCGGAGATCTTCCAGTTTTTACGTTTTCCGTCCGATGTGAGAATGAACGCGCCTTTGCGCGTTCCGACCAAAACTCTTACTCCGCTCATGGGTAATCTCCTTAAAGTTCACTCAAAACAAAACCGGGGCATGATGATAACACGCCCGCTGCAGATCATCATTGACGGAACATATCAACTCCAAGCCCGCCTACTACTCTCATCTCCGAACTTACCGACATTCCCGATACCATCGGCATCGCTTCTGCGATCAATGCGCGGACATCCTCATTGCGCAGGGAGTCGGCATGAGATTCCTTATCATCCCAAAGCTCGAAAACCGAGACTGCATTTCCATCAGCGAGGTCTTCGAGGACGATATAGGTTTGGCAGCCGGACAAGCTCAAAGTCAAGGCTGAGGCGCGTAACAGTATTTCAGCCAGGGCGTCTCGTTTGCCGGGCTGTGCCGTCAATTTTCCAAATCGCGCATACATATCAATGCAAGCCTAATTCGACTAGTTGAGGTTTTGTTTTCGGCACACGGCGGATCTCCCCGCGCGCTTCGAGATCCAATTTAACGGTGGTGAAATACCACATCACCGATCCGCCGAAATTTGCCTGCATCCGGTCTTCGAGCAGGGCGGCAAGTTCCGTGAACGTCATCGCACCGTCGCGTTTCAAAGTTTCGAGGATCGCAGTCCGCATTGCTTCATACTTGTTCTTCTCGATCCTTACACCTTTTTTCGACGAATCCGGGTGGAGTGTCAATATCGTCTCGGTCATGACGCACCTACGGGTTCATGCTCGTATAAAGCGCAAGCATGTTGCCAGTCGGATCCTGGAAGACTCCAAACCAGCCTGTTCCGGGAATTTCCGCTTTCTCATGAATGACCTTCCCGCCAAGCATCTTTACCTTCTCCAGGTCAGCTTCGATATCTTCGCTGTCGATGTAAACCATGACACGCCCTGCAGGGCTTTCGTCGGACACTTCGGGAAACCCGCCCCCGGTTCCGTCTGCCGCCTCCCACATGACGTAATTCATCTCTTGCATGGTCACGATCTTCCACCCGAATAATTCCTTGTAGAAGTTCGCAGCCGAATTTGGATTGGCCGCTGGAATCTCAACATGGACAATGTTTCTTTTGGACATGGCATTTTCCTTTGGTAAAAGTGGATACGATTACTCCCATTATAGAACATTTTTTCTAAATTTTCAACCCCACCAGAGGAGGAATTTCCCGCCTCGTTCCCAGCCGGAGCCTGTCACCCATCCATCAACTCATACCTTGCCGAAAGAAAAACCGCCCTTTCAAAAGGACGGTTTTTATGAAGCTAATTTTTCGAATTCAAATTATTTGTTCAATGGAATGCTTCGGAGTTCACAGGCGTCTTGCGGTTCGTTCCAACGGCAGTTGAGATTCGCCACACAATGAGCTTCGGTCGCTATGGGCGCGCAGACCTTATCCACCCATTCGGAGCATTTCACCGTGGTCACCCGCACCGTGATACAACCTGTGCCGCCGAGCGATTCTTCCTTGACGGGCACGCATGCGGCTGAATTCGAGTCAAAGATGAACCCCGGCGCGCAACTCGGAGTCACGCCTCCGGCGCCCGGCTGGCAGCATTGGAAGTTTTCGTTATAGGAATACCCGGCGGCGCATCCGGCATAGGTCTGGGATGCCAGAGTCGCATTATCGATGCCAAACGGGGCATTTGTTTCACCGTTCGGAGGCGCGCACATTCCCGCCATATCATCGAAGTACAACCCGATGGGGCATGAATCGTCCGGTCCCGGACCGACGGCGCAGGATTGCTGCGAGCCGCGCATGACGGTCACATATCCGATTGGACATCCTCCGGCGGAAGGTTGAGCGAGGATTGGGGTGTAGGAACAAGCGCCAGTGGCTGGATCGAGCGTGTATCCGGCGTCACAAAAAGCATTCAAACTGGAAACATCCGGCTGATTCGTACAAGCCGGATTACAGACCACGATTTCGTTTGTAGATTCGATACTGCGCGGACCGCGGCAGGTGAGTGTGCGAAGCCCGCCCTCCGACGTCTCCGTACATTGAATGCGTGTGCCGCGTTCCTCCCATGTGGCACCAAACGAGATCTGCACCACGCCGAACCCGTCACCCTGCCGGCAGAATTGATTGACCTGAACCCCCTCCGGCAAGGCGCAGGAATTTACAGAGGCAACTTGATTTGCAGGGACGTGAGCCATCAACTGGCAATATGGCGCAAACGGTTGCGGATTGGGGACCACACAACGGAAACCGATGTCGCGGCCGCTGTCGGTCTGTTCGTTGTAACGCCGGATCGAGGTTGCGATCTGTTCACCATCGGTTTCGAAGGAGCTGCCTCGCACAACACGATACGTTCCGGCTTGCGGACCGGTTGGATTCTCGACCGGCGATTGGTTGTAATAGTTCGCGTCATAAAGGTCGAAGATCCATTCGAATACGTTCCCTGCCATGTCGTACAAGCCGAACGGACTCTTCCCATCGGCATAAGTGTCAACATTTGTCGTGCGTCCATAACAATTGGCAAAGTTCAACACGCCGCAGGTTGGTTCGGAATTTCCCCAAGGATACGTATTCCCATTCACGCCGCGCGCCGCTTTTTCCCATTGCGCCTCGGTGGGCAGGTTTCCCTGAATCCATGAGCAATAGGCCTGACTCTGGTCCCAACTCACACCGACGACCGGATGGCTGGCGTATTCAGGATTGGTAAAGACAGGACCTCCAAGCTCCTGGGTCGGCGGTGTGCAAACGCCTGCCTTAACGCATTGGTCGTACATCCGGTTCGTGACCTTG
The DNA here is from genome assembly GCA_026645935.1 of Candidatus Villigracilaceae bacterium. Classification (GTDB taxonomy): domain Bacteria; phylum Chloroflexota; class Anaerolineae; order Anaerolineales; family Villigracilaceae; genus Villigracilis. Next base: position 33,446 of record JAPKMP010000008.1, read on the forward strand.
GTTTGCTGAATCCAATATCCATCCAGCGATACCGAGTGCATGGGCGCATCGAAGCCGCCATCCCCCATGGTAAAGTTCCCGGCAGGGATGTACACCAACACGCTTCCGTCGATCCACTTGATCGTCTCTCCATTTTGCGGACCGCCAAGCGCAACCGGCGCAGGGGGCAGATCCGGGGTTGCTGTCGCCGCTTCAACAGGCTGATTCGTCGCCGTCACAATAACAGTAATCACCTCCGGTGTCGGCGAGCCGCATGAAGCGATGACGAACACAAATGAGAGGAACGATCCCAGGATCAGATTTCGTACCTTTTTCATTCAATCTCCTTTTCTCACGAATTGCGAGACCGAATTATTATAATGCAAGGAAAAACAAGGTCGGCAAAAGCCGACCTTGTTTTCATCAAATTTTCAGTTTTGTTTTCTCACATCAAGGCTCGGTACAGATACAGACAGGCTCGGAATACGCCGCTGTGAGAGACTGCCGGCATACGATATTCGCGGCTGCGCAACCCGCATCGATCTGCTCCTCGCCAGCCAATGACCCAGGCAGCGGGCAAAGTCCCGGCTCCCGGCCGGTGGGTTGGAATCCGATTGCCATGCGGCATGTGTTATCGATGGCGGAAATCTCCTTGATTGGATAAAAAACATTCAACTCAATCAAGGCAGCCCCAGCCTGCTCATGTGTGAAGTGATCGCTCAGGTCAAACATGGACGGGTCCAAATCATCTTCCCCAGCCCACAGCCCGGCAAGGAAACGTTTACTGCCGTTCAAGATATCCGTTTTCACGGCAAGGTGGACAATGTTCGGGTCCGCTGATGATATTCGCACCCAGGCCAGGTCCGGGTCTGAGCCGACACCGGGACCGAATTCGAAGGATTCATATCCATCACCGAATTCGGGTTTCTCATCCGTAGCTGCGGCAACAGCACCGCCGACATCGTCATTCGCATCAAACCATGCTTCCACGCCATCCGTGGTCCAATCTGTCGAAACAGGGTTGGAGGCAAGGATCAGCCAGTCGCCGCCGCCGTCCAGATCCAGGTCGATCTCCACGCCGTACCTGCCCTTCAATTCGCGGCTGGCTTCGTCGCTTTTCAGAGCGATGGCTACATAGATCCAATTGTCGTCCATGTAAACGACGCCTTCCTGGATGTCGATAAAGGGATAGTATTCATCCATGGTTTCGGAATTGAATGGGCGTTCGAAACGTGTGAACGTGAAACGGTCGCCGCTCGGCGCGCGATTGTCGTCCGCAGTGATCGAAGAATCCTGGTCGCCCACCACGCCGCTTGGGCTTTCGGGAAATTCTCCCGGGATGTCCTTATGTTCCACGGTCGCAGTCGCTTCCACGGCTGGCTCGGCAACTTGGGTTTCGAGAGCCGGAGCCTCTGTTGCTTCAGGACCCGTCCCATCCTCTGCAGATTGACTCGCCCCAAGATTGCATGCAGAAAGAGAAAACATTGCAACAATAAACAAAGCGCTCATTTTAATGTTCATGACAGTAAATCCTTTCTATGAATCAGTATACATGCCGAAAAGCAGCACCGACAATAGGATATAAGTCGGGTCTGGGACCGATTCATGAGAAACACGCATAGGACATTCGTCTTATTTCGCGTTCTTAATTTCATCGACAGCAGACGGATTGACCAGCGAAGAAGTATCTCCCGGGTCCATACCCAGGTATGCGGCGCGAATCATGCGCCGCATCACCTTGGCATTGCGCGTCTTCGGCAGGTCGGAAACAAAGAGGATTTCCTTCGGAGCGAGCGGTTTTCCCATTTCCGCAACGACCATATCATGCAATTCACGACGAAGAGCCGCGCTTCCCTCCATGCCGGGACCGGTCACTGCAAAAAGGACCAGTTCGCTTCCCTTGACTTCATGCGGCACACCGATCGCCGCCGCCTCCGTGATCGAATTGTGCCGGACAAGAATCGACTCCACCTCGGCGGGTCCCAACCTTTTTCCGGCGATCTTGATCGTATCGTCCGAGCGCCCAAGGATGTACCACAACCCGTCGTCATCGATCGCCGCAAAATCTCCGTGAACCCAGACATTTTCCCAACGCGACCAATAGGTATCCAAATACCTTTGCCTATCCTTCCAAAAACCCCTTGTCATTCCGATCCACGGCGACTTGATTACCAATTCGCCGACAGCGTTACGGATGGATTTGCCGTTTTCATCCACCACGTCCGCGTCCATGCCGGGGCAGGGCGCGGAAAAGGAGCATGGCTTGAGCGGCAGGAGCGGGTTGCCCATCATGATGCCGCCGCTGATCTCCGTCCCGCCGGAGTAGTTGATGATGGGAATCTTCGAGCCGCCCACTTTCCCGAACAACCACATCCAGGGATCAGGGTTCCACGGCTCGCCCGTGGATGCAAAACATTTCAACGAGGACAAGTCGTGTTTCTTGAAATGCTCATCGCCATGCGGGATCAAAGAACGGATTAACGTCGGCGAGACGCCCATCTGATTTATCTTGTGCTTTTCCGCCAGCTCCCACAACCGGCTTGGGCTCGGAAAGTCCGGTGCGCCGTCGTATAAAAACATCGTCGCTCCCAGAAGCAGGCTTCCGAATACCAGCCACGGACCCATCATCCAGCCCATATCGGTCATCCAGTATATGACATCTCCACGATGCACATCCGTCCCGAAAGCCATATCCTGCGCGGCTTTGACGGGAAATCCACAATGAGTATGGAGCGCTCCCTTCGGTTTGCCTGTCGTACCTGATGTATAGATGATCATCAACGGGTCTTCGGCGTTCGTCCGTTCGGTCTCTGCTTCATCGCTTTGACCATCCACCAACTCATGCCACCAATGATTTCTTTCTTTCTTCATGTTTATTTTCTGCCCGGTTCTTTTCAACACGATCATGTGCTTCAAGGTCGGGATTTGCTCCGCTGCCTCGTCTGCGACGGACTTCATCTCCACTGCCTTGCCGCGCCGGAACGCGCCATCCGCTGCAAAGAGGGCTTTCGCATCCGCATCCACCATACGCGATACGATGGCTCCGGCACCATAACCGGAGAAGAGCGGAAGGATGATTCCGCCAATTTTGGCAATAGCGAGCAGGGCGATCACGATCTCCGGCGTCATTGGCATGAACAAACCCACCGCGTCCCCTTTGCCCAACCCTAATGAACGAAGCGCGTTGGCGGCTTTATTCACTTCTTTGTTAAGTTCTTCGTAGGTGAGCGTTTTTGTAATCCCCTCTTCGCCCTCAAAGACAACAGCGGTCTGCCGTCCACCGGCCATCGTCCATTTGTCAACGCAATTATGGACGATGTTCATCTTCCCATCCACGCACCACTTCGGGAATTGAATCCCTTCAGAGAAATCAACAACGCTCGAGTAAGGTTCATAAAACTGGATTTCAAGAAACTTCAAAACCGCATCTGTAAACCACGCCACATCCCCGGTTGAGCGATGCATCAATTCGCCGAAATCTTTAATGGCGTGAAGGCGCATGAACTCCGTCAGGTTGCTCTGTTCGATCCGCTCCAAAGTCGGTTTCCAGACAATCTCGCCGCCAAATGAAAATTGCTCGGTCATGAGCACACTCCTCAAAGCTGGTCTGGCATGATTCTAACCTCAAGCATGCCTGGAGACAATAACCGGCTAGTACGAATGGATTCCCTGTTTCAAAGGGAGCCTGGCGTATAATGCGGCAATCATCAACCGGAGGATGTCCCATGCCTGAAAGCACAATGAATATAAAATTGATCAAATGCCCGAGTTGCGGCGGTCCCATCGACCCACCAGGCGGGGAGAGCACCGCCAGATGCCCCTATTGCGGCAGTTCGGTCATCATTCCGGAAAGTTTGAGGAAGCCGGTTTCATCGGCAAGCCAGCCGTCATCTGCAAGCCTCTTCACCGGCATGGACTTGAACTCAATGCTCGGTTATGGCGCGCAATGGTCGCAAGTTGTCCAGCTGGCACAACAAGGCAGAAAAGAGGAAGCGATTCAGAAATATATGAGTTTCTCGCCTGTCAGTGAAGCGGACGCACGCCGCACTGTGGAGGGATTGGCGTCATCGCAGGTTTACGATGTGAGCGCTTATACGGCAAGCGTTGCCCCCATGATCGCAAGTTATACGGACACGGCAAAAAAGATCACCGCCTGGTCGTTCGGTTTCAGTTGTTTGATCACAGGATTCATCATGGTGGTGATACTGCTTATCGTCGGCGGGACGCTCTGGGCAGTGTTCAATTCTTTCTAGCTGCCACACTCACGATGGATCGATCATTTTCCTGCCCAACCTGCGGCGGACCGAACGAACCCGTCCCCGGCGAAAGCCGAATGGCATGCGCCTATTGCGGAGTAACATTGACCATTCCGCAGGCGATGCGATCAACGGCAAAACCTTTTATAGAGAAAATGCCTCCCAAAAAGGAATCAGCGATAAGACTCGAAAAAGATGGACCGGACCTTCTCCGCAAAGCACAGCCCGTTGCCATCAAAGCATGGAACGCTTACGCATACTGGACATGGATTCGACGGCTCTTCCCCACATGCCTCATCCTTTTCGCCACCGGTTTTATTTTCTGCTTGGCAGCAGGCGTCCTGCCGTTCATCATTGGTTTATTCCGTTAACTTGAGTTTTATGAATAACCGGTCCCTCGCTGTCCGTGCGATATCGGTTGACTCGGGTTGCCTTCCATTCATACGAATGCCCATTGGCTTTGCTGCCTGCGGAACGTGCCTGAGGTATTCATACATTCGTTCCTCGACGGATCTTTCTTCAATCTCTATTTCGGCAACAGCTTTCACGGGCTTTCGTTTCAATAGTAATTCAACACTCGCGCCATCCTTCAGATTGCGCCACCACTTCCGGTCGCGGCTGGTGATAACCCACAAACACTCTCCCTGCGAATAATAACCAACCGGGGTCGTATATTTCCTTCCGGTCTTTCGCCCTGTCACGGTGATCAGCATCATTCCACCGCTCAACAAGCCATGTATGGGCGAGCGCAGGACCCAGCTCATAAAATCGTTTCCATTCATTTCAGCACTCCATACATAGCATCCGGTATCAGGGTATCGGGGAGGCGCGATCTCAGTGTAGTCCGCGCTTCGTAGCACAGGTGACAGGCATCGGCGTAGGATGAAGCGTGCGGCAGGTTGTATTCCGTCACCAATGCAGCAGGTCCGCCTGTGAGCAGAAGTCCGCATATGGGATGGGATTCCGGGTCGTACTCATCACATATTTGCTTGAGCGGTTTCTGGAAGAGGTTGCCGATGACGATCCCCTGACAAATGTGGATATTTCCAAACGGGTCGAGATGGACGCGCCCCGGCTCGCGCAGATCTTCGTGCGGACAGGAATTGAATACTTCCCAGGGATGTTTTGGCGCGCGCGGCGCGAGTTTATCTGCCGCCCTGCCGCGATACATCACGCCGCTTTCCTCCTCGGCAAGTTGACCGTGCGACTCTTGAGATTCTTCTTCGGGTTGGGCGACGCTGATCACGCCGGTTGGAATTCCAAGCCATTTGGCTGCGGCAACGGCATTTTGCGGACTTTCGCCGAGCATGTCTTCGCAATGATATAAATCACTGCTGACGGAAAGGTCGCTGACCCTGCCTGCAAACGGACGCAGGTATTCGACGGCATCCGGCACGGAAGTTGCCCAATAGGAGTTCGAGACGATGCCAACTTCAAAGCCCATATCCGCCGCAAGGTGGACAGCCTTCTTGAGAACAGCATAATACAGGAACGGCTCGCCGCCTTCGAAGTAAATCGAAGTGACCCCCGCTTGTTTCGCCTGATGCAGAACGTCTTCGATCTGTTCGAGGGTCAATACGCCCTTTTGGCGTGGACTCCCCCAAACAAAACAATGATCGCATTCGTACAGGCATTGGTAGGTCAGGAGGATGTGCAAACCGGAAAGTTTCATGATGAGCTCCTTGCTTATACCTACTTTACGCCTTTCGAGAATGAGAGTCACGGGTCAAAAATCACTTTTTCCCGATCCATATTCCTCACATCCAGCCGAAAATTTTTCCCAGCGCTTCCCCCACTGCGTCGGGAAGTCCGTGCGCGATGCCTGGTGCGACCAATGTGCCTGTCTTTTCGCGGAGCATTCCAAAGAATAAGCCAGCCATCGACGAAGAAAGCGCCCATCCCCACGAAAGGGAAGCGAGTCCGATGGCAGGATCGTAGGTGTTGAAGGCGTGGAAGAATCCGAACAGCAGGGAGGTGATGAAAAGTCCCGCGCCGAATTGGACTCCGAACATCCGCATCGGACGCCCGAACGCCTGATTCAGTCTCGATTGAACGTAGCCGCGCCAGACAAATTCCTCGCCAAACCCCGAAAAGACGAATTGCCACACCACCGTCGAAACGATGATCACGCTCAACTTGTTCATGGCGAGCCCAACGCCGAAGGGGAATAGCAGCAAGGCGAAGGTAACGATCACATTCCCGCGTCCGGACCTGACCGGCTTCTGACGATTCACCACCCAGATCATCACCGCCACGCCGACCAATTCCATCAACGCGACGAATATGCCACCAATGATCTTGCTTGCATCGAGCATTAGCCATGCCGCGCCGCCAACACCGATCACATATGGGATAAGGCGGACGAGATACGCTTTGATGCCGATGTCGAGATTCGTCTGCCAATCCGAGAACGAGACGCCGTACGCTGCCCAATCCCTCCGCGCCAGCCAGATGACAAGGGCGGGGATGCCAACGAAGATCAACATCCCTGCATACGACCAGCCGAGATTCTTTCGTTGCCATCCGTCAATGCCTGTTGGTCGCAACGCGATGCTGATCGCCTGCATTACAGCATAGACCAGAAGGATTTCGAGGAGGGGAAGCAGTTTGGATTTCACGGTGACCTGGCTTTCAGCGCACGAACGTCCCAGCCAAGCCGTAAAACCAAAGGAAGTAGCCGAACAATATGATCAGAGCCGCCGCCCAGGTCGGAATCTTTTGAATGCGTCGAATCGCCAGAGCGCCCAAAGCGATCGTCCACGCATCCTTTGCAAGAATATAAATCCCGATCATGTAGACCCACCATAATGCCTGGACCGATGCGCCAAACTCGCCCGTCTGCGCGGCGGTGAAGGCGTAGGGATGACCCGTGAGCAGGTTGGGCAAAACTCCAGCCAGCACCATATCGTTCAGCACGGACGAAATCACGATGGACGGCACGCCTGTTGCGAATACGAGCGTATTCACCATCTGCTCGAACGTCCCTGCGCCCCGCCAAATCTTCGCGAGCAATTGCGCCAGCCCGGGGATGAAGATCAAGCCGACCAATGCCATCAGCGGGTTGATCAGGAAATTGAAGAGAGTGACGTAATCATCCGTTCCAACGCTCAATCTGCCGAAGAAACCGATGTAGGTCGGGCTGGGAAGTTCGCGCCGCGTGCCGAGCCAATCGAAACCAAAGGCGACGAATAGCAAAAGGTTGAACAACGTGAGCGCTACACCAAAGAGAACCAACGCGACCGCGTAACGGATGGAAGTTTCCTGCGCCAGCTCATCGATCGTGGATTTGGGGCGAACGATCATGCCCCAAAGGTAGTGGAAAAATTTTCGCGTCATGGGCGTTCTCCTGATTCCAGATGACATTCCAGAGGAAATCTACAACTCGAAACACTCTCGCCTGAATACAAATCCGCATGATGGACTAACGAATGACTTCGAGCATGTCAAGAATCGCCTTGAAAATTACCTCGGGCGCATCCAAATGGACCGAGTGGCTGCTTTCTGCGATGACACGTTGTTCGCCACGCGATGATTGCCCGGCCAGTTCCAGTTGAGATTGGATTTGCGAATCGGTCACAGGGACATATTGTTCATTGAACGGTGTCGAGCTGGGCGCACTCGTCAATCCCGCAGTCAGCACGATCAGGGGAAGATCGCCAAAAGGGTATTCACCCGGCAACAATTCGCTTATCTGCTGAAAGGTCTGGGGCAATTGCTCCATCTCCGCAATGGCGGTGACATATTGATTCGGATCAAGGAGAAGGTTCAAATAAGTCTCTTGCAATTCGCGCGGCAACTTGCGTGCGGTGGCGGGCATGCTATCTTCGCCGCCAAGCGGTCCGAGGATGCGCAACAGACCCGTGCTGGTCATCAGGTTCATCGCCTGATAAAAGCCAATCGAAGATCGCATTTGCATCTCGAACTCTGGCGTGATCGTCAAGGGATGGGCGGTATCCACCAAAACCAGGCCAGTGACTTCATCTGGATAAGTCGCCGCAAACAATCGCACGTGGACTCCGCCCAGCGAGTGACCGACCAGCACATAAGGACCCGCTTCGCCCGCCGCTTGAAGCAGATCATGCAACTCGGACACGACTTGTATCCCATCGCGCGGCCCTGGACCCGCTTCGCTCCACCCGTAACCTGATCGGTCGTAGACGCAGACACGCGTCGCCGGACTCAGTTCATCTTGAATGGGCATCCACTCGACGGAGAAACTTCCGTTTCCCGCGTCGATCAGCACGGTGGGCGAACCGCTACCTTTGCAGTTGATGTGCATGTGGTGCCCGTTCACATCCACCAGATTGCCGGGCGGGGGAAATTGCTCGCGCGTGCGGGCGAGGGCTATACGTTGATAGGTACAACCGCCAATGAAAAAAATAGATATGATGAGGATGACCCATAAAAGTGTGCGAACGATCCGTGAAAGACAGCCTGTATTTTTCTTCTGCACATCTTTCATTATCAATCTCCTTGCATCCTTGAGTGAATTCGTTTTCATACCCGATCATTCTGTTCAGACAAGAATTCCGGGATGACCTTCAGTTCATTGCGGTAGTATAGAAGCGTGACAACTAATATCATCGCCAGGTATTGCATCAGATTTGCCGTAAACTGGTTTTGTATGACGACAAAATAAGCCAGCGAACGCGCGGCGTTGTTCATCGCAATGTGAGCGATGGAGGGAACAAAAATGCTCCTGCTTTTGGCAAAAACGTAACAAAGATAAATATGTGTGCAGATCGAGCCAACGATGGCAAAGGCATGATTGGCGATGGTCTGCCGGAGCGGAACCGGGGCTGAGGCGGGAAAGACCAACGCCAGCGGCTGGTGCCACAGATACCAAAGAAAACCGCCAAAGATCAATCCAAACCAGGGTCTGTCCGTCGATAGAAGCGTGAACATGAACCCGCGGTGACCGAACTCCTCCCCGAAGCCAGAGACGATGCCGGGGAAGATGTTGAATACGGTCAAGCCGCCGATGACGAACAGCCACAACATCATCTGCGGCGTGAAGCCGGGCGGAAGAGATGCCAGCATGTCTTCCCCGGTTGCGGCAAACTGTTGGGCAAGCAGGTCGAGGAAAATTTTTCCTGAGAAATCCCAGCGGATGGAACCTGACAGCGTGAACAGCGCGAACGAAAAAGCGGTAATGCCCAGCGAATACAGCCAGAACTTGATGTAATCGCGGAATTTGCCAAAGCGGAGATTTGCATCCTTGAAACGCGGCTTATGGAAGAATAGGCGCGTGATGAGCGCGGCAATCGCAGGCGTGAGCATGTATCCGCCCGCGAGATAGACGCCCCGCTCCTCCATCATCCTTGCGCCGACCACAAACCCAGCGCAGAGGATGATGAGAATTACGAAATATGCGCTGAGTGACTTATTTTTCATGGTCTTCCTTCCATTTGATGGACAGAGGGGAGGTTCAAGCCGCAGAATTTAGGGCAAGCCGTGGAGTACGGCTCGATTCCCGATGAAGGCGGTTCTGGCTACAATGCCAGCAGGACATGCAGAACGATATCCGCCGAAAAGTGAGCAATCATCGCGGATTCGAGCCCGCGCGTTTGGTAGAGCCAGCCAAAGGCGATTCCGCCGATCATGTTCAGCAATACGGTTCGAATGACGACAAGCGTTGTCAATGGAAGGATCGTTGCCATGGCAGGCAGGTGCCCAAGACCAAAGATGATTGCCGCGAGGATGTTCGCGATCCAAAGCATCGCGTTGGATGGTTTACCTTCGGGCGTCCGGCTGATAAAGGATCCAAGCCAGGCCAACAGCGACATCAGGAACAGGCGCAATTGAACCTCTTCGCCAATGCCGCCGGAGAAGGATGCGAGGAATCCCTTCCATGCCGCGGGCTGCACGACTTGTTTGAACAAGTCCGCCTTATCGCCAAGATCATTGATCAGAAATGGCCGGAAGAGGAAATCCAGGCCGATGATGAGCAGTCCCGCGACCACTCCGAGAACGATGCTGATGGGCAATATGCGGCGCAAGGTCTCAGACGCCGATTCACCTTTTGCGACCGAGTCAAGTATCGGCGTGGAAAGACCGATGCGCTTCATCAGAATCATCCCAAGGAAAATCATAACGGCAAAGATCAATCCGCCCTGGATGATCTGCTGAACGATCAAAGTCGAGATGTCCGATTGGATTTCTGGCTGCAACGCCAATGCATAGGGAAGCACCGCGAGGCTGGACAATATTGCCGCCACGAGCAGGATGAAATAGACTTTCCAATTGATCGGTGCTTTCATGGGATTTTCCTTTCATTTGAATCAATACATCACCCAGCCAAAGATCTTCATCATTGGCTCGCCCAGCGCGTCGGGAAGCCCATGCGCGATGCCGGGCGCCAGGAGGGTCCCGGTCTTTTCGCGGATGATGCCGAGGAAAAAACCTGCCAACGTATTCACGATCATTACGCTCCAGCCGAGCGAGGCAAAACCAAGCGCTGGATCGTACGAACCGAACGCGTGCAGGAGTCCAAACAAGAGGGAGGCGACGATCACTCCCAATCCGAACTGGATTCCGAACAGCCGCATCGGACGCCCGAATACCTGATTCAGCCTCGATTGAAAATAGCCTCGAAAGGCAAACTCCTCGCCAAAGCCCGAAAGGAGAAATTGCCAGACGATTGTCGAGACCACCACCACACTTAATTTCCTCATCCACAATCCAAGAAGAATCGGGATCAAGAGAAGCACGGCGATCAAGATCAGATTATTTTTTCCTGACGCAACGGGTTTGTGCCGGCTCATGACCCAGATCATGACCGCAATGGCAATCACCCAGCAAATGCCAATGGCGACATCTCGAATTTGGGAAGACAAGCCGAGGAACGTGGGAATGCCTCTGCCAATCGCATGAGGGATAATCAAGACCACAAATGCCTTAACGCCGACATCCAGGTTTGTCCGCCAGTCTGCGAGGGATACACCATACTCCGCCCAATTCCTGCGCGCCAGCCAAATGACCAGTGCGGGGAAGATCACAAAACATACCAAGGGCACACTATACGACCAGCCCAACACCTGTTTCTCCTGTTGCACCAAGGTTATCGACCCCAAAGACACAATGAGCGTTTGCATCAGCGCGTACACTAAAAGGACTTCGAATATTGCGAAGAGTTTGTTCCGCAACAGCGGGGTGGATTGAGTATTCATTTGCATCTCTTTCGTCGAACCGGTTCATTCGTGATTGGATTCCCGGTTCAGGGACTGGTCGAAAGGCGCAGAGCATGCCTATCGCCTGTCTACCAGCAAGACATTCAGAATTTCGACAAATGCAATGATATTTGTTTTCATGCAGCCCCGATCCTCCTCTCCACAAATCAGTTTACAAAATTCCCTCCCGGAATTCACGTGTCGAAAATCACTTCGCGCTATAATCAGGTAAATTATCCTCAGGAGACATCGCATGTCCAACGTCTACGAATCGAAACATCCGCTGGTCGCCCACAAACTTGCCCGGCTGCGCGATAAGAAGACGGAGCCAAAGAAGTTCCGCGAACTCGTACGTGAGATCGCGGGACTTCTCGCATATGAAGCCACCGCCGACCTTGCCACCTCCCCGGTCGAGATCGAAACGCCGCTGGCGAAGATGAACGCCCAACAACTGCGGGAAAAGATCGGATTGGTTCCCATCCTGCGGGCGGGATTGGGAATGGTGGAGGGCATTTGGGAGTTGATGCCCAGCGCAGAGGTCTGGCACATCGGTTTATATCGCGATGAAAAGACGTTGAAGCCGGTGGAGTATTACAACAAACTACCCATTGAGCCGCGAGTCGCCGTCTGCCTTATCCTCGACCCGATGCTTGCGACGGGCGGTTCGGCAACCGCGACAGCAGAAGTATTGAAAAAATGGGGTGTGAAGAAGATCAAATTCGTCGGTCTGATCGCCGCGCCGGAAGGAATCAAAGCCATGCAGACCGCCCACCCCGATATCGACATCTACGTCGCTGCGATCGACAGTCACCTCAACGAACACGCCTACATTGTTCCGGGACTTGGCGATGCTGGAGACCGGCAGTTTGGGACGGGGTGAGGGGTTAAGTGGTAATTGGGTTTTTGTGATAGAGGAGCGGAGAATTGGTATTGGATTTTAGAGATTGGAGATTAGAGACTGCAGATTGGAGGCGGTGTGGCTTTTGATTTGAAACTGGCGGAACGGATTCGCTCTCAATTGAAGGGAATCCCTTTCGTGGAGAAGAAGATGTTCGGCGGGGTGGGTTACATGCTCAACGGCAACATGGCGGTCGGCATCCTCGGCGACGATCTGATCGTGCGCGTGAAATCGGAAAATTACGAAAAACTCCTCAAACAAAACCACGTCAAGGTCTTCACGATGACAGGCGGACCCAGACCGATGAAAGGCTGGGTGATGGTCGAACCGGACGGATGCAAGACCGCGAAGCAACTGAAGGAGTGGGTCAAGACCGGCGTTGAGTTTGCCGCGGCGCTACCGCCGAAATGAGAGGATTACATGGCACAGTGGATTCTTTTCGCGCTAATCTCGACGGCTCTCATCGCCATATCGTGGAAATCATTATCCCACCCGCGCTCTCATGGATTCCATCGTTTCTTCGCCTGGGAATGTATCCTGGGCTTATTTCTTCTCAACATAAAATACTGGTTCCGCGATCCTTTTGCGTGGAATCAGATCATTGCGTGGCTGTTGCTGTTCGGTTCGCTCGTTCCGCTGGCGTTTGGAGTCCATGCCTTGCGCACGCGCGGCAAAACGGTCGAAAAACGCGAGGGCGACCCGAACCTGCTTGCTTTTGAAAAAACCACACAACTGGTCACGGACGGGATTTACAAATATATCCGCCATCCGCTTTACTGTTCACTGCTCCTGCTTGCATGGGGTATTTTCTTCAAATCGTTTTCATTGCCCGGAGTTTTTCTGGTCATCGCCGCCACATTGTTCCTGACCGCCACCGCCAAAGCCGATGAAGCCGAGTGCGTTCAATTCTTTGGAATACAGTATGCGGAATACATGCGAACGACGAAGATGTTCATCCCTTTTACTTTCTAACCATGAAAGCGATGCTGCTCGAATCCACTGGGGATGTAGACCCGCTTCACCCTCCCCTGAAACTGGTTCAACAACCCGAGCCAACCCTCAACCCGGGCGAGGTCCTGCTAAAGGTTACCCGCTGCGGTGTCTGCCACACCGAATTGGATGAGATCGAAGGTAGGATGCCGCCTCCAAGACTGCCGATCATTTTGGGGCATCAAGTGGTGGGGATTATCGAAGAAGGCGGGAACAAAGGCAGTCGAGTTGGCGCGGCATGGATCGCATCCGCGTGCGGAGATTGCGATTTCTGCAACTGCGGACGTGAAAATTTATGTCCTGATTTCAAGGCGACGGGACGCGACATCGACGGAGGTTACGCCGAGTACATGAAAGTCCGCGCGGATTTTGTGCACCACATCCCGGATTCGATTTCAGATTCGGAAGCCGCTCCATTGTTGTGCGCTGGAGCGATTGGGTACCGGTCATTGAGATTATCCAATTTGCAGGATGGGGGGTCTTTGGGCTTGATGGGATTCGGCGGATCGAACCATCTGGTCTTGAAATTGGTGAAATTCAAATTTCCCAATTCAAAAGTCTTTGCCTTCAGTCGTAATCCACAGGAGCGCGAATTCGCGCTTTCGTTGGGAGCGGCTTGGGCGGGAGGCATAGATCAGAATCCACCCGGGGTGTTGGATGCGGTCATAGACACCACCCCGGTTTGGGGTCCGGGCATCGAGGCGTTGAAAATCCTAAAGCCAGGGGGCAGATTAGTCATCAATGCGATCCGCAAAGAGGATAAGGACAAGGATATCCTCCTCCAGTTGAATTACCCGGCGCATTTATGGATGGAGAAGGAAGTCAAGAGCGTGGCGAATGTGACGCGCGAAGACGTGAGCGAGTTCCTGAAGCTGGCGGCAGAGGCGGGGATCAAACCGGAATATCAGGAATATGATTTGAAGGACGCCAATCAGGCGCTGGTCGAAATGAAGCAAGGTAAAATCCGTGGTGCGAAAGTAATAACTGTCAATTGAGGAGAGGGCATGTCGTCGGAAAAATATGTGCTTGCGATCGATCTGGGGACGTCGGGACCGAAGGTTGCTTTGTTCTCATTACGCGGGGACCTTGTGGGAAGCGAGTTTCAGGAAAATCGCCTGATCCTCCTACCCGATGGCGGCGCGGAGCAATCTCCCGCCGAATGGTGGGAGGCGATCGATACGGCCGTCAAACGATTGCTCGGCAGGAAACTTGTACTGAACGACGACATTATCGCAATTGGAACAACAGGGCAATGGTCCGGTACTGTGGCGGTCGACAGGGATGGCAAGGCGTTGTCGAACGCGATCATCTGGATGGATTCAAGAGGCGAGCCGTACATCCGCGAGATCTGCGGGGGCGCGATCGAAGTGGAAGGGTACGAGCCGGTAAAACTTTGGAAATGGATTCGTGCCACGGGGGGTGTACCGAGCAACACCGGCAAGGACCCCATCGCGCATATCCTGTACTACAAAAATGTTCATCCGGAAATATACGAGCGCACATATAAGTTCCTGGAACCGATCGATTACCTGGGATCGTTATTGACAGGGAAATTTGCCGCCTCGGTCAACTCGATCGTGCTGCATTGGTTGACGGACAATCGAAACATCGACCGCATCGTTTACGACGAGAAGCTTGTTCATTTGTCGAAAATCGATCGGGACAAACTGCCCGACCTGCGCCATGCAAATGACGTGCTTGGTCCATTACTGCCTGCTCTTGCAAGTGAATGGGGTTTACGCGATGATGTAAAAGTAATCATCGGCTCTCCTGACGTTCACTCCGCGGCGGTCGGCTCGGGGGCGGTGGCGGATTACGATACTCACCTTTACGTCGGCACCTCAGGCTGGCTGACCTGCCACGTGCCGTTCAAGAAAACGGACATTTCTCACAGTCTTGCCGCACTTCCATCCGCCATTCCAGGCAGGTATTTGCTCACCAATGAGCAGGAGTGCGCAGGAGTGAACCTGCAATTCCTACGCGACAATATATTCTTTTATCAGAACGAACTGTCGAACCAGAAACCCGGTCATGCCTATAAAATATTCGACGAGATCGCTGCACGGACTCCCGCCGGGAGCGGAAACTTGATCTACACTCCCTGGCTGTACGGCGAGCGGGCTCCCGTCGACGATCGCTTTGTGCGTGGCGGTTTTTTCAACCTCTCCCTGCAAACTTCGCGGGAGGACATGGTGCGCGCAGTATTCGAGGGAGTGGCTTTCAATACCCGCTGGCTCTTGAAGTATGTCGAGCAATTCATAAACAAGTCAGTTGAATATATCAACATGGTCGGGGGCGGGGCAAAGTCGGATATCTGGTGTCAGATCCACGCGGACATATTGAACCGCCCGATCCGGCAAATGAAAGATCCCATCGAAGTCAACGTGCGCGGGGTAGCTTTGCTGGCGGCGGCATCGCTGGGGCACATCCACTATGACGATATCGCTTCGCGCGTGCCGGTGGCGAAGACCTACACACCCAATCCCGACCATCGAAAGATTTACGATGAATTGTTCGGCGAGTTCTTGGCAGTTTATGAGAACAACAAGAAGATGTATGCGAGGCTGAACAGGGGGATGGCAATGGAAAGCGGGAAGTAGAAAGAAGAAATAAAGGATATATATGAACCTCGAAGAATTTTTGATGAAGAATATCGGCAAACTGCCGCCGCCGATGGTGGCATGGGCGGAGAGGCACCTGAAGAAAATCCCATCCATCCGCCGCAAGATCGAAAAGGAATACGATGAATTAATGGACGGGCTGGAAACATCACTGAAACCCTACAAGGACAAATTCCCAACCTTTGCAAGGCTGCCTGAAACAGGCCGCAGCCGCGCGGAGGTTTTGCAGGAAATGGAATCGCTTCGCCAACGGGAGGAGGCGCAATGGAAGGATGGTTTCGTCTCCGGCGCGGTCTATCACGGCGACGAAGAACACATCGAATTCTTGAACCGGGTGTACGCGATCAACTCACAGAGCAATCCCCTGCATGCGGATGTCTGGCCCAGCACGACCAAGTTCGAGGCGGAGATCGTATCCATGTGCGCAAGCATGCTCGGAGGCGAAAGCCAGGCTGTGTGCGGGACCGTATCCTCAGGCGGAACGGAAAGCATCCTGCTGGCGATGAAAACCTATCGCGACTGGGCGCGGGACGCAAAAGGAATCACGCGTCCCGAAATGATCGCCCCTGTCACGGCTCATGCGGCATTCGACAAGGCCAGCCAGTATTTCGGGATCAAATTGATCAAGATACCTGTGGATGCGGACTCGCGCGCCGATATTAACGCCGCGCGAAGAGCTGTTAGTCGCAACACGGTGGTCATCGTGGGATCCGCCCCCTCGTTCCCACACGGAGCCGTCGACCCGATCAAGGATTTGTCCGAACTTGCCCGAATGCATAAGGTTGGCTTTCACACGGATGCATGCCTGGGCGGTTTTGTTTTGCCCTGGGCGGAGAACCTTGGCTACAATGTCCCGCCTTTTGATTTCCGCCTGCCCGGCGTGACATCCATTTCAGTGGATACGCATAAATTCGGTTATGCCGCAAAAGGCACATCGGTGATCCTGTATCGGGACAAGGAACTGCGCCGTTATCAATATTACACAACCACCGAATGGCCCGGCGGGTTGTACTTCTCGCCCACCTTTGCGGGCAGCCGGCCGGGCGCGTTGAGCGCGGCATGCTGGGCGGCGTTGACTTCCATCGGCGAACAAGGCTACATGGACGCGACAAAGAGGATTCTCGAAACCGCCGAGTATTTGAAAAATGAAGTCAGGCAAATCCCGGAATTGCGCCTGATCGGCGATTCATTGTTCGTGATCGCATTCGCGTCCGATAGCCTCGATATCTACAAAGTCCTGGAGTTTATGAGCCGCAAAAAATGGAGCTTGAACGGATTGCACAAGCCTACGTGCATGCACATCTGCGTGACGCTGCGTCACACCCAGCCCGGCGTGAAGGAGCGCTTCATCTCCGACCTCAAGGCTGCGGTGGCGCATGTGAAAAGTCATCCCGAGGAAAAGGGGAGCATGGCGCCCGTGTACGGCATGGCATCCACCATGCCAATGCGCGGACTGGTGAGCGATATGCTTAAGAAGTATCTGGATCTGATTTTTAAAGTTTAGATGTGTAAACGGCGGTGTCAAAAACCAGGCTTGCCCAGAGCCTGCCTGCGAAACAAAGAGCTGACGAAAGGAAAGCGCATACTACGACCAATCTGAAAAGAGGCGCATCATGGAAAACCAATATGACCTGAAATCGGTCAACCTCCCATACCTTGCGGGTGGAGCGTTGAAATTGATCGCATCCTTGCTTGAAGGACCGCTGCAGGGATTGTTGATTCCCAATCTGTTCGAAACCGCGGGCATTACCCGCCTGCGCAAACAGCACTTTGACGAACCGCCGACGAATCTTCCAATTCATTACACCGGGGTATTGCAAACCGACCCGGCATCCGTTCCGGAAGCACTTTGGCCTGAAAAACCATCTCAAGGGAAGGGATTTCAATTTGCATCCATTCACGATTTTGCCAAAGCCTATCGCGATGGAAGGACGACCCCGGAGGATGTTGCAAAACGTGTGCTGGACTCCATCGAAGCCAGCGATTCGTCCAACCCGCCGATCAGGGCATTCATCGCCATCAACCGCGACGATGTGATGAAACAGGCAAGCGAATCGACAAAGCGCTTCAAGGAAGGCAAACCGCTTGGCATCTTCGACGGCGTACCCGTCGCAGTCAAAGATGAAATCGATATGACGCCCTACCCCACCACGGTCGGAACCTCATTCCTCGGAAAGACACCGGCAAATGAAGACGCAACTGTTGTGGCGCGATTGCGCGCAGCAGGCGCATTGCTGATCGGCAAAACCAACATGCACGAGATCGGCATCGGCGTGACAGGCCAAAATCCGCATCACGGCACGCCGCGAAATCCCTACAACATAAATCATTACACAGGCGGAAGCTCAAGCGGCTCCGCCACGGCTGTTGCCGCCGGTTTCGTTCCAGTCGCCATCGGCGCGGATGGAGGCGGCTCGATCCGCATTCCATCAGCGTTTTGCGGACTTGTCGGCTTAATGTCCACCTTCGGCAGAGTCAGCGAACACGGGGCATATCCCCTCGATTGGAGCGTTGCCCACGTCGGACCCATTGCCGCTTCCGTCACCGACGCCGCACTGACCTATGCCCTCATCGCCGGTCCCGATCCGAAAGATGCAATTTCCCTCCACCAGCCGCTGCCGACCCTTGAGGGCTGGGAGAACGTCAACCTGAAGGGATTTAGAATCGGTATCTATCGTCCATGGTTCGAGCATGCGGAAGAAAAGGTTGTTGCCACGTGCGATGCGATGGTCAAGAATTTCGAAGAGATGGGGTGCGAAGTAAGGAAAATCGTAATTCCCGATCTCGAAGCAAATCGTGTGGCACATTTATTCACCATTGTCAGCGAGATGCTGCAGGGTCTTGGGAAGTATTATGACAAATACCATCGTGAGCACGGAAACGATGTCCGGGTCAACCTTGCGCTGGGCCGGAATTTCAGCGCGGATGATTACGTCAAAGCCCAGCGCATCCGCACCCGGATGATCGATCACTTCGTGCGTGCCTTCAAAGAAGTGGATGTGATCCTTACTCCCACAACAGCCATCGTCGCGCCTGTGATCAAGAAGAGCGCCCTGCCAGACGGCGATTCTGATCTTACCGTCCTGACCGAGATCATGCGCTTCGTCACCACCGCGAACATGACGGGTCACCCCGCAATCTCCTTCCCTGTCGGTTACACTCAAAGCGGATTACCCGTTGGCATGCAAGCCATCGGCCGCGCATGGGAAGAGCATCAACTCCTGCGTTTGGCGCTCGCCGCGGAACAGGTTGTCGAGCGAAAAGCGCCCCAAGTTCATTATCCGATCCTCGGTAAATAACCATGACCCTGCAAAAAGATCCCGAAGGTTTCGAAAAAAAGAACCTGGACAGCATTGTTGACCTTAATGGAAAACACATTCTGGAGGTCGGATGCGGCGAAGGGCGTTTGACGTGGAAGTACGCCTCCGCCTCGTCCCTGACCATCGGGTTTGACACTGACCATTCGGCTTTGCGTATCGCCCGTGCGGATTCCTCCCCTGACTTGCACGACAAAGTCCGATTCGCATGTGCCAGCGCAAAAAACATTCCTTTTCGTAAAGAAACTTTCGATATCGCCATCCTCGCCTGGTCGCTCTGATGAATGGAACACGAGAGCATGGTCCATGCTCTGAACGAAATCCATCGAATCCTAAAGCCGCGGGGAATCCTGATCGACCTGCGCCCCGTCGAGGATAATTGGTCTGTGGAGGTGGTTACTTCGACCGGAAATCAGGTCGCAGGAAAGTTAATGGATATGCCCGTCGGCATCGCAGATGATAACGCGGCGTTCCAAGCGATGAATGAGGTTGAAGCGCTCGGTTGGTTCTCGAAAGAAAAGGATGACGAATTCGGTTTCTTCTACATCTGGGACACACCCTCCGAGATGAAGTCTTACATCGACGAGGAATGGGAGGATTTCGAAAAGATGGACGATGACCTGTACCGAAAAACAAGCTCGTTATGGGCGTCCGCCAATGCCGATGCCCGGGTCCGGGTACGGGTCAAAATGTGGATCGCAGCGTGGAAGAAGCTATAATCATAAGAGATTAATCCTGGAGGCGGTAATAGACCGCCTCTTTTTGTTTTCTATACTACAAGAAAAATGTCCTCGCAGATTTGGAGAATGAAATGAAAAAAAACTTATCGGTATTCTTCTTGCTTTCGATATTACTTTCCGGCTGCGGCGCAGAGGCATCTCCCCTGCCCATTCCCACACCCCAGCCCGCCACAGCGATACCCACATTTACGCTGACTTCGGAGCCAACACTCACATATTCCCCGGCGCCCACCGCCACTCCTGTTCCGCATCCCATGAGCATCATCGCGCTCAGAAACCAGGAATATCCCGGCAGCGATATCACCGTTGTTAAAGAATTGGAGCGCGGCGTAAATTACCGCCGATATTATGTCTATTATCTTTCAGAGGGACTGAAGATCTATGCCCTGCTTACCATTCCCAATGGCGAGAAACCCGAAGGGGGCTTCCCTGCCATCGTCTTCAACCACGGCTACATCCCGCCGGACGTGTACCGCACGACCGAGCGGTACATTCACTATGTCGATCAACTTGCGCGCTCGGGCTACGTCGTTTTCCGCATCGATTACCGCGGACACGATCAATCCGAAGGCGAGGCGACAGGCGCATACGGCAACCCCGGCTACCAGATCGATGTCATGAATGCCGTCACATCTCTCCAACGGCATCCCGATGTAAACCCGGAGAAGATCGGCATGTGGGGACATTCGATGGGCGGATATTTGACCCTGCGCGCGATGGTCATTTCGGATGAAGTTAAAGTCGGCGTGATCTGGGCTGGCGTCGTCGCTTCGTATACGGACCTGCTCTACAACTGGCGGCGGACGGGCGCATTTACTCCCTCACCGAGCTCCACAGGGAGGGGGTGGCGCGGCGCATGGATCGAGCAATATGGAACTCCGGAGCAGAACCCGGTCTTTTGGGAGTCTGTCTCTGCGACATCCTACCTCGCGGAGCTTTCCGGACCATTGGAACTGCATCATGGTACTGCGGACGAGGATGTCCCCGTTGAGTTTTCGATCCGGCTGGCGGAGTTGGGACGGCAGTATGGTCAGATCGTAAATTTATATACCTACGACGGCGACAACCACAACATATCTAGATATTTTTCGCAGGCAATGAGACAAACGATCGCATTCTACGATATCTATTTGAAATGATGATAGTGATGTAACACTAAACGAAGCGAGGCATCTCCGCTCCTTTCTGAGAGACTCTTCACTCCGCCAATAGTGACACAATGGGTTATTTATCAAAATGCAAGATCGCGAGGTTGCCCTCAAAATACCGGGCAATCTGTTCGGGAATGTTCCCCAGCGTATCCTGAACACGTTTGCGGGAGCCAAATCCCGGCAGGATGATGAAATCGCTGACGACTTCGTGTTCCAATTTCTCAGGTGTGAGCTGGTCTTTCAATGTCTCCAGCTTATATTCCTGTTCGGGGTTGATCGCGGCGAATAATGCTTCGAAGTTTTGAACATAGCTTTTATCCGCGCGGACGAGCAGAGGCACGTTCAACGCCTTGGCGATGGCGAGCGTGGCTTCCACCATGCGGCGCAGGGCGATGGGAGGCACCGCTTTGGGTGGAACAATAAAGATCACCTGCCGCATGCTGTTCAATGGCAGGGATAACTTCCCCGCCACCACAGGAGAATCGGTTCCCCAGATCACTTCGTCCAGGACCGACCCAAGAACGCTCTCCCGAAAGGTCCGTCGTCCGCGCCAGCCCATGACGATCAGTGAGGCCTTTTCCTCCTGTGCCATGTGAAGGATTCCCTGCGCATGAGTGGCGGCAAGACGCGGGATGAATTCGATCTCGGCGTCCGGATCATGCATGGATTGGCTCACTTTGCCCAATAATTCCTTGTGCATCATCAGACTATTGTGTTCGTTCGGTCCCTTGTCCTGCGCGATGCTGACTGCCAAAACCTTTCCCTTCGACCCCCGCGCGAGCAAACTTGCAAGTGAAACCAATCCTTCGGAGTGTCCCGACTCGGAGACGGGGACGAGAATCCGCCCGAAGAGTGAAGTCTGCTCGACGTCGGCGGAGACAGTTTGAATGTCGGGGGCGAACCGCTGGACGATGAGAGGCGAAGTGATCGAAGTGAGGAGAATCATCAGGATGGCGGCGTTGAAGAGTGTTGGGTCAAAAAGTCCAGTTTCCAAACCGATAACAAGAGTTGGGATCGTGACCGCAGCCTGGGCATGGGATAACCCATAGACGGTCCAGAACTCGGATCTTGAGTATTTGTAAATCCAGGCAGTGAGCCAGGCGGCGATGAATTTGGAAACGTATGCTACGACCGTGACCCCTGCCGCTACAACAATGGTCTGCGGGCTTTCGAGGAAAGTCAGCGGATTGGTGATCAAACCGCTGTATAGTAAAAAGACAGGAATAAAAAAGGACTCGCCGATAAAGAGTACATGACCCGCCACCGGGCTGTGGCGCGGCAACATCGAGTTGACCGCCAGGCCCGCAAGGAACGCACCGACCACTTCATGCACACCGATGACTTCAGCCACAAAGGCGGCGACAAAAAGCGCGACAATCACGAATTGAAATTCGACGGCGCGACCAGTGAGTCTTTGAAAGACAATCTTGCCAAAACGCGGCAACCCAAAAATGATGAGCGCCGTAAAGATGGCAAGCAGGATAAACAATTGAGCAAAATAACCGAAGCTCAAACCGCCCTTGTCTGCGCCGAGGACGACCGCAAGGACAATGAATGCGCCAATGTCTGTAAGGACGGTTGCGCCGGTCGTGACAGCCACCGCCTCATTACGAGTGACGCCAAGCTTTGTAAGGATAGGGAATGCGATTAGGGTATGGGATGCAAACGCCGAACCAAGCAGGATCATCCCAAGCCAGTCGAGCCCGAGGATGTAGCCGAGACCCATGCCCATGAGTTGCGGGAATGTAAATGTGATGAGACCGAATACCAACGCCCGCGCGCGGACCTTCATAAACTGGTTGATATCCACTTCGAGGCCGGCGCTGAACATGAGATAGACCAGTCCGATGGTCGAAAGGAATTGGATCCGGTCGTTATCTTCGAGCAGACCGAACCCATGCGGACCGATGAGCATGCCCCCAACGATGATTCCAATGATGCCGGGAAGTCTCAGCCGTTCCGAGATCAGCGGCGTGATCAGGATGATCGCCATGACGATCAGGAAAAAGCCTACAGGTTTTGCAAACAGTTCTTCGAGCATGGATGTCCTTAATTATTGATAATTGGTTATTGGGTTGGGTCGAGTTTTTCCATCCAACGAGATGGATCGTCCAGTTCGGTAAAACCAAACTGATTATACAATCCGTGAGCATCGCGAGTGAGCAGGCACCAGCGTTTCATCCCTTGTAAATCGGGGTGTGACATTACACATTCCAGCATCCATTTTCCCATCTCCCGCCCGCGATAGTCCTCGTGGATGAAGACATCGCAAAGATAGGCGAAGATGGCGCGGTCGGTCACCACACGTGCAAAGCCGATCTGTCTTTCCCCATCGTACACACCGAAATTCAAAGAAAACTGTATCGATCTCTCGATCACCCCACGCGGACGCGAATCTGCCCAGTAGGCGCCGGAGAGGAAATCGCAAATGGTGTCGATGTCAAGGCGGGATGGGTCATCTGATATCGTAAATTGGTCTCGTTTGTATTCCATACAAATATTTTATCAGGCGGGAATCAAATAAGGTAAACTTTGCACATCCTTCTTTCTTTTTTAGTGATCTGCCACTTTCCACTCCCAACTTTCCACGGAGAAAGTCATGCGCCTCACCAAATTGATCACCGCCATTGACTTGCATGCCTGCGGCGAACCGGGACGCGTCATCACCGGCGGCGTGCTCGACGTTCCTGGCAGGACGATGTTCGAGAAGATGAAATACTTCGAAATGAATCTTGATGATTTGCGACTGCGCATGCTGCGCGAGCCGCGCGGATATCCTGCCTTATGCTGCAACGTCATTATGCCGCCCACGCATCCAGATGCCGCTGCCGGATTCATCATTATGGAGCAGACCGAGTATCCGCCCATGTCTGGCACAAACACCATCTGTGTGGCGACGGCGTTGCTTGAGACAGGCATGATTCCAATGGTGGAACCCGTCACCGAGTTCATGCTCGAAGCGCCTGCTGGATTGGTCGGCATCCGCGCGGAGTGCAAAGATGGCAAGGTCACACAGGTTACGTTCAAGAACGTTCCAGCTTTTGCTGTACATCTCGACCTCAATGTGGAAGTTCCCACCCTCGGCACTGTCAATGTGGATGTGGCTTGGGGCGGCATGTTCTACGCGATTGCAGACGCTTCGCAATTCGGTTTGCGCCTCACCCCCGACGAAGGCAAAGACATCACGCGCATCACCGAGATGGTCAAAACAGCCACAGCCGAGCAATACCCGGTTGCGCATCCCGACAATCCTGAAATCACCGGTCCCACCATCGGGCAACTTTCCACGACGCCAGTT
Organism: Candidatus Villigracilaceae bacterium; assembly: GCA_026645935.1. Classification (GTDB taxonomy): domain Bacteria; phylum Chloroflexota; class Anaerolineae; order Anaerolineales; family Villigracilaceae; genus Villigracilis. Next base: position 57,865 of record JAPKMP010000008.1, read on the forward strand.
CACCCGCAAGCACATCGTAAAAATGTCGTCACCGTTTCAACCGGCAGGATTGACTGGAACAAACCCTCCACGTGGACAGGCGTCATTGACCGTTCCCCCTGTGGCACGGGCTCATGCGCCAAGATGGCAACACTGTATGCGCGCCGTCAACTTGGCTTGAATCAAGATTTCATCCACGAAGGGATACTCGGCACGCTCTTCACGGGTCGGCTCATCGAAGAGACGCAGGTCGGTCCGTACAAAGCCGTTGTCCCCACCATTGGCGGCACAGCGTGGATCACGGGCATCAATCAATTCATGGTCGACCCCAGCGACCCATACCCGAATGGATTTACAATTGGCGATATCTGGTAATTGGCGATTGCCATTGGCTATGCAAAACCATCTGCTGGCAGAAGGAGTTCCTATGGAACCGACGATGACAGATTCAAGAATACAAAAATGGAGCGGAGTTGCATCCTTTTTGCTGGCTTTCACATTTTTAGCGCCAGCATTTATCTATCTCGTTGGAGACCTACGCTCAACCATTGGTCAACTTGCTTATCACCTGGCCGATTTTATGTACGGACCGGTTTGGTCTGTGTGTCTCGTCATTGTAGTATTCACACTTCGCGAAAAAACCGGCGGACAAGCATCACGGCGCATGTCGCTGGCGTTGATGTCAGCATTCCTCTCCGCAGGGATGATGCTGGCCGTCGCCTTCATCCGTTCATCCAATCGGCAATATCACATTCATCATCCCGAATTGAACCTGCAAGAATCCATTCCCATCCTCGTCGTGTGGACCACGCTTATTGCAGGTTTAACCGCCGTCGGCTGGCATTTTTTGGGATGGACTCAAATCCTAATCGGCATCGTCCATTGGGGGTCTCAGCAGATGCCGCGCCTGCTAAGCCTGGTTCATTTTGTAATGGGCGTCGTTTCACTTTTTATTTATTTATTTCCAGCCGCCGAAGGGCTGGGTATATTGCTAGGCATGGTCTTATACACCTGGCAAGGCGTTCTGTTTATGAAAACCAAGCCGAACGAATAAGCAAAGATGAACGATAGATCTAGGACGATAGGCAATCTTTTCATGGTCAAACGCCAATGGCCTATCGTCCTAGATCAAAACCACTTCCACGATTTCACCCGCGCTCAATCCTGTTGCGTCAGGATGAATTTTCAGCAAGCCATCGCCCGCCGCCAGGGTAAAGATCAAATTGCTCTTCCCAAAAATCGGCTCTGCCTGATACCTGATGCCTGACACCTGATCACTATTCGCCACCAGCTTCACCGCCCACCAATCTTCTCGCCCAGCTTGCGATGGGAGGTTCACAGTTAATTTTGCCTGCACAGTCGCCTTGGGTTTGGGTATTGCGCCGAGCAACTTCTCGATGACCGGCACGACAAACAAATATCCATTCACCAGGGCGCTGACGGGATTGCCGGGCAACCCGATGACCGCCTTGCCATTGCACTTGCCGAGGATGGTCGGTTTGCCGGGACGGGTGTTGATGCCATGCACGAGCACGCCGGGCTCCCCAAGTTGGCGGATGACTTCGGCGGTCATGTCGCGGGTGGAGGCGGACGACCCGGCAGTGACGATGACAACATCACACTCATTGAGAGCCTTCGCCGAAGCGCTTTTCAGTAACTCAAATTCATCGCCAATGATCCCATAGCGGACGGGAATTCCCCCGCTCCTCTCGATCAATGCTCCCAGAGTGTACGAGTTAATGTCGCGCACCTGACCGGGTCTTGGATACTGGCTAGGTTCGATGACTTCATCGCCCGTTGAGATCAACCCTACCATCGGCTTTCTGGCTACGCGCAAGGATGTGATTCCCAGCGCCATCAGCCCGCCAATTTCGGCTGGGCGCAAAGTGGCACCTTTGGGAATCACAATCTGGTCTTTGGCAACATCCTCTCCAATGCGGATGACATTCTCGCCGTCTGCGACGGATTTAAAAACCTCGATCTCCGGGCGGACGGACCCCGAGCCTACAATGCGCTGGGTGTATTCCAACATTACAACCGCATTTGCGCCATCCGGGAGCATGCCGCCAGTGTGGATCAAAGCACATTGACCTGCGCCAATTTCAACGGACGGCTCATCCCCCATTGGCACTTCGCCGATGAGATGAAGATACGCTGGCAGGGAGTCTGTCGCGCCAAAAGTGTCTGCGGCGCGGACGGCGTATCCATCCACGGTGGTACGGGGGAATTCGGGCAATGGGTGCGGCGCAACAATATCCTCGGCAGTGACTCTGCCCAAGGCGGAATCCACAGCCAGGATTTCTGAATCAGGCGTCGCCCTGGAGAGAGCCGCAAGAAGTTTTTCACGCGCTTCGTCCGGCGGGAGGAGAGTCAGAAATTCGGGCATTTCGGGTCAAAAGTCGAAGGTCGAAGTTTGAAGGTTAGCGAAGCCAAAAGGTAAGAGTGAGGAAGTAGGTGGTGAGACCGAAGACGGCTAATGAAGTGGATGCGAGAAGCCTCCAGTTGGGCGGGCTGCCATTTGCGATGGCACGAAGTTGAAGGATCTGAAAAATGGCGAAGGGAAGCGTGAGGAATGCAGGCGCGACGAGGCGGAGGGCAAAACCAAAAAGCGGGGCAATCGCGAAAGTAAGATAGGCAAAGATGATAAGACTGTGATGGAGCGGAAGGGCGCGCTCCCACGTGATGCGCCGAAGGAGTGTTCCACGTTCGTATTTTTGGTCATCGGGGAATGTGGTGAAGTTGATGACAAGAAAATATGCAAGGGCAAGCGCGGAAAGCGGCAGCAAAAGCGTGGTCAGCAGGCGGGACATTTCGCCGGCTTGCAGGAGGAAGGCGAGGGATGGGATGATGTAGGCAATATGAACGGCGAGGATAAGTTCGCCAAATCCGCGGTTGACCAGTTGAAAAGGCGGGATGGAGCTAATAAGGATGAGGATAAGGGAAAAGAGCAGAAATTGGAAAGTGGTGAGCGAGAGATTGAAGTTGAGGTAGATGAGGAAAACAATGACGGCAATGGTGCCGATCATGCCGATGGAAGTATAGAGAAGGTTGTTGCGGAGAGTCTCTTTTTTCTGCGGAGTTTCACCTCCGATGAGCGGCTCATTGTGCGGACGGAAGACTTCGCGCAGATAGGACATGCTGATTTGAGCCAGCAAGGCAATCACCAAGCCAAGCACAAACGGAATAGGTTGAAACGGCTTGCCCAAATAGGCAGGGATGCTCGCGCCGAGGAGGTAGGTCAGTGCGGCAAGCAGGAGGTGGAGGGGGCGGGTAAGGCGAAACATTTGGTAATTGGAGGTCAGAGGTCTATGATTTCACCAGATACTCTTCCAAACGCTCCACCGCTTGCGGGAGGTTTTTGCGTCCCAGACCAAGGCGGAAGTGGTTGTTCATTTCGTCATACATGGTGCCGGGAAGCAGGAGGACTCCAGCCTTTTTGACGAGGTCGGCACAGAAAGATTCGACATTGCCTTCGAGAAGTCTCGGGAAGCCCATCGAACCCGCCTTCGGGCGATGCCAGGTGAAAAGTGAAGCGTGACGCGTGAAGAGATTGTCAATGATAGTTAAGTTGCCCTGGATTATGTTCAGATTTCGCCCGGCAAGCTTCATACGGTGACGAATGGCAACTTCGGCAAGGAACTCACTGGGGGCGGAATTGCAAATGGTGGTGTAATCTTTCAGTGAAGCCAATTTGTCGTAAAGATCGCGGTTTTTGGTGGCGATCCAACCGATACGCAAACCTGCCAAACCGTACGTTTTGGACGTGACGCCAAGCGAGACAGCGTGGTCGCCATAGTCCACGGCGGCGGGAAGTCGGTCAGCCGGATTGTATTCGGATTCGCGGTAGACCTCGTCGGAGAAAAGAAGTAATTTATTTTCTTTTACAAGTTCATTGAGTGAGTCAAAGTCCGCGCGAGGCATGAGATAACCGGTTGGATTGTGCGGCACATTAACGATAATCGCTTTTGTCGACGACCGGATGAGGCGGCGCAGTTCATCCAGATCCAACGCCCAGCCGTTCTCTTCGCGCGCACGCCACGGGCTGACAAGGCATCCGAGTCCCTTTGCCACCTCGCTCAGGGATTGGTAATGCGGCGTCTGGACGATGACATGGTTATTCTCCTTCAAAGCCGCCAACATGAAAAGGTAGATAGCCTCGTTCGCACCGGAAAAGACCAATATGTCTTCAGGCTTGGTTGTCGAATACATTCCTGCGATCTCCGATCGCAAAGCGGGGCTGCCTAACGATTCAGTGTACCCCAGCCAATGCCTTTGGAATTTATCCGCCGCGCCATCTTCGAGGGCAAGCAACTCCGAAATCGACATGGATTCACAATCCGAGGAGCAAAGCAGGAATTCGGTGTTAAATTCGTATCTTGCGAAATAACGTTCGAGTTTGAAAGGGGAGAGTAGCATAATAACCTTTTCGACCGCAAAGGGTCATCAAGAGCACAAAGCAAAACCCCAGCGACACTTTGTGACGATTTATTTCAAAGCCCGCTTCGCATCCCGATAATGAAGTTGATTGTGCAGGTATAACATCTTCACCATTTCGCGAATGACCGTTTCGCCCAGGAATGGATGCCGCCCCTTGATCTCCAAATCCGAATCCTTCAGTCCGCTTACCCACTGCACAGACTCGGCGCGGGTTTGTTTGTATTGTTCGATCAGTTCAGCAGGAGACAAATCTTTTGTTTTTTCCTGCTGCGCGGCGTTGTAGCGGTCGATGGAGAAATCAACCGAGGATCCTTCGCCCGTGGTGCGAATGCGTTCGAAAAGTCGGATCAGTCCGCGCTCTGAGGTGACAAAATGCGAAAGCACATTGCGGATGCTCCACGTGGTCCCTTCGGTGTATACATCAGCATTCCATTGAGCTTCGTTCAATCCTGCAAAGAATGCCGTCATGCGTTCGCCTTCGGTTTTAAGTTTTTCGGCAAGTTCTGGAATTTCAGACATCCGTTTCTCCTGATAATTTTTCCAACACCAAGGGTTATGGTCCGGGAAATTTTGCGTAATTGATCGAGCGTTTTCCCGTTGTCGGGTAGTAATAATCACGAAACTCAGAAATGCGCTTCACCAAACGTTCGCTATCCTCGAAATCAGGGCGCACATAATAATAATGTGTATCGTACGGACTGTCGCCAAACACGGAGGCGAGAACATAACCGTTGTCTTCTGCGTACGTTTTGAGCAGAATGGTCATGCTGAACCAGCGCTGGGCAAGATTGGCTTCGGTCAACCGGGGCGGCACGAGCGGCGAATAATAATCATGGAACATGATGATATGCGGCTTGTTACTGTTGAGATATTCCGCAGTTAAACCATTATGGGCAATAAACTGGTCATTCAATCCCCACGTATCGATCGCATCCCAGCCCGAATAATACGGGATCAAGCCCGCCTCGGTCGTTGCGATCAAATAGCCTTTGCCGCGGAAGTCGGACAGCATCTGCGCCATCTCCAACCTTCCATCACGCTCGTAGGGTCGGTCACAGGATTGTTGATGCAAGGCGAGGAAGCAATTCTGGAACCATGAATAATAGACGATGCCTCCCGCAACGCTCATCAATGCGACGATGTACGCGGCTCTTTCCCGGGCTCGAATTTGATTCAGCGCTTCGAGCCTGGGATACCCGATCAGCGGAATCCACGACATCAGCGCAATGGGCACGATCGCATATTGAAATCGCGCGCCGTAGTTCATCTCGTCGGAGATCAAGCCGAACGCCGCCGCAAAGCCAAGGATGGGCACAAGATACGCGATGGCGGTTTTTGTCGTTTCCCTGGAACGGAAAGAAATGATGTAAGCAAGTGCCATCGGGAGGCACAATCGCAGGGCATTCAGCAGTGAAGAATTGAAGGTAGCCCAATCCCAGCCTTCCTCCCCCTTCTTGTAGAATGGATTGGGCAAGGGATAACCGAAATAGTCCCAACGCCAGAGGAAGTAAAAGCCGCCTAATGTGAGAAAAACCGCGCCAAAGACAAAAATAATGGAAAGAGAGTTATTCAGTCCGCGCATGAGGACGATGGAAAGCAAAATCAACGAGGCAAGGATGACGCCTTCAGGACGGATCAATCCCATGACGAGACCGTTCAGGGCGAAAGCGAGGGAAAGCCACCAGCGGGGTTGCGGTTTTTTCATTAGAATCAAGCCCAAGGTCCAGGTGGAGGCGGCGGCGAGAGCAAAGAAAGGCGTCCCGAAGTAGGCGGATACATAGGAGAGTCCAGTTCCAACAGCAAAATAAAGTCCACTGATAAAAGACGCGGGAATACCGCCGTTATGGATGCGGCGATTTGTCCAATAGATGATGAGTACCGTAAGTAAATGAGAAGCGAAGCCAATGCCGCGCACGGACTGACCAACCGTGAGCCCGAGCTTGATCAAACCAGCCGACGCGGCCATAAAAAGAAAATCTGTGGCGCCGTCAACCGGTGGTTCACCAATATTCCAAACAATGCCATGTCCGGCTGCGAGGTGCTGCGCATACCTCATAAGCATCGCTGCGTCTTCAAAAGGTGGAATGGCAAAATCGATGAAGTTGAACGCATAATAAACGACGGAGACGAATAAAAGTACGGAGAAGATGATGTCTGGAAGGAGTTTTTTTTTGGGAGACATTGGGGATTGGCGAATAGTCAATGGAGATCGCGGATGGATTTGTTTTTTGATCGTTAGATCAATGAATAACCGCCGTCGACGACGATGGTTTGACCGGTAATATACTCGTTCTTTATGAGAAATTCGAGTGCCGATGTGATCTCATCCAGCGTGGCAGCCCGTTTTAAAGGAAGCCTTTTCACCAAAAGTTCCCATTGCTCAGGGGTGACGAACCCGCCAGGAAGGACAAGCCCAGGCGCAATGGCGTTGACGCGAACCTTCGGCGCAAAGGCGCGCGCAAGGGTTTTTGTTAGCGACTCCAACCCCGCCTTGCTGACGGAGTAGGATGGGTATCGAGTCCACGGTTTTTGGGCGCCAACATCCGAAATATTTACGATCAATCCGCCGTCTTTCATGCGTTTGACAGCATGCCGGGCGATCAGGAATGGCGCACGAAGGTTTAGGTCCAGGGCGGCGTTCCATTCCTGCAATTCAAGATCGAGCGGGCTCCCCACAGGCATTACCGCAGCCGAATTTACCACAACCTTCAAAGGAGCGTGAAATTCATCCACCAGTGAATAAAGAAAATCGATTTTTTCGGGCAGAGTCAAATCGGCGCGAATCGGAAGACAGTCCACGCCCAAAGATCGAATTTCATCGACGGTCTGTTCCGCTTCAACCACAGACCCGCGATAATGCAGTGCAATCGAATATCCCATACGGGCAAGAGTCATCGCAAAGGCTTTGCCGAGGCGGTGAGCGGAACCGGTCACTAGGGCAAGTGAAGACATGAGTAAATTGTAACGGAATTTTCATCCTTTACCCATTGAGGTTTCCAGTATCATTGCTCATCTTAAAAGGAGCGTATATGGAAAACCAACAAGTTACCCAATCTCAAACACCATCAGGTTCGAAGCGCGGCTGGCTGATTGCAGGTGTACTTATCCTGGCATGCTGCTGCCTGACAGTAATAAGCGCCGGGGCGGCCGGTGTATTTTTTACCCTTTCGCCATCAGCTGTTGAAATATCGGGTCTTTCCGCCCCAAGCATGAATGCGCTGGTGACTGCGCAAGACTTGAACACCCTATCCGCGCCGATTTTCATCATCAAGTGGGAACTGGTTGGCGAAACGCCCGGCGAGCATCGAATCTGCCGGGAGTTCACAGGGGTAAGCGAGAGCGCCACACCTAATGTCCACTTGAATTGTATCTATAACGCAGCCCCCGGCTCGACCTTCGACGGTATCATTGAGTCGTTTTTTCAAAGCGGGCAACTCTATGCAGACGAACAAGCCGTTCCGTCCAGATTAAGTATCCCCTATGAGCATGCCATCTACGTGGGCACTCATCCCAATGCACATGTTCTGATCGACCTGCTGGTACTCAAAGACGGGCGCTTGTACTGGTCGAGTGTCACTATGATGAGACCCGCAGGCGCTGAGCCGATCGCCACTTATCAGGAGTATTACGAAGGATCAGTGGATGTATTCCTGTATGAGGTCATTAAACTCAATATGAGCAAAATGCCTTAACTATATAAAATTCCCGGAGAGGCTGAAGGTCCAAGCCTCTCCGGGAGAATCAGGTATAATCGCGGCCACGCCCCAGTAGCTCAATGGATAGAGCGGCTGACTTCGGATCAGTAGGTTGTGGGTTCGACTCCTGCCTGGGGCGCCTGTTGTTTAATCAGCGGTTGGCTCCATAAGGTGATGAGATGGATTCGGCTCCTGCCTTGCGCCTGTTGTTAAACCCATCAGGGGACGTAATCCTTATTCCTGCACGTCGTCACGTCTTCAGCCAGCTACGCACGCCCGACATGCACTGCAAGTGATAATCCAAATTCCCGGTCCGAGTAAATAAGAATTGACTACCCAAGAAACACAACTAAAGCAGGCGTTCATCAATCATATCCAAAATTTTGGCGTCTTTGCGAATATCGAATTTTCTTCCAAAAAGACATTCGCTGGACGCAATCCCTTCAAAATTCCCGGTTGTCAGGATATCCGGGTGACCTTCACCCCCTTTTACTTCATCCCACAGAATATATCGCAAGTCTTTATTGACGGTATTATTTTTGTACTCAGAGTTCATCAAAACCGTTTGAAAGTAGGTCTCGCCAGAATGGTACGTTTTTTTCAGGAACTCGATAAGAATTCGCCCGTTTTCTGAATGAGCCTGCTGGTGAAGATACTCAACGCAATCCCTTGTCAGGGTCCACCAAAAGGACCCTTTGTGGAGCAATAATCCGTTAGGCAGAGGTGGTCGTTTAGGTACAAAAGGGGAAATCAATACGTCCAGTAAGGCGGTCAACAGCTTGTTTCGCCCGCCTCGATGAGGATACCAAAAATGTCGGCTTCCTACCCAGAAATGGTGCGGTACAATTCTATGTAAGTAATCACCTTCTTTTTCGGTAAAAGGAATATATTCAACAAGCTGCCTACCTTTATATTTCTCCAAGGTCTGGCAAATCACCTCATGCGACTTAAGGGGGTAGCACTGCCCGCTAAGGAGGAAAGCGTAATCGTATTCTAGTTTTTCCTTAGTAATGGTATCTATTGCATTCAAAGCGGCCTGCACAACACCAAAATCACCCCATCTAACAACTGTGCGTTTGGCAAAATAACAGTTGGGCTGATCCTTCAATGCCGAAAAAATCTCCATAAAATATCTGGGATCGCTGGTTGTCGATATGTGGATAACAAAACTTACTCCCTCCTTGTTGAGTCGGTTAATAAGACGAAGGGTTTGCTCTTGGTTCGTGTGAGCCAGAATAATGTAGACGATTCTCATGGATAAGGCATCCTTTTATAGAGCAATCTTATATGCATAAAATCCCTCGGCATATTTCCCCGGACTCCTGGCTTCCATGCCGCGAAGCCTCATTAGGCCTTTGAACACGTCGTCATTAAACCAATGCCTCTCCCGCTGAGAGACAAAGACCTCGCGTAAAAAATGCATCTTCTTTGACGCCATTGCCTCATCAAGACAAACATAATAATTCGGTCGACCGAGATCCCCATCATATTTCGGGATTTCATATTCTAAAATCAAATGGTCCCTGAAGGTGTTCCAAGTCAACTCTTCGATCAATCGGTGATCCTGATGCCGATCATTCCGATAATGAGTAAAGATCAGGTCGGGTGAGACCTGATTTTTCAATTCTTCAAAAAAATCCTTAATCACGGCGCCGTTGTAGGGGTAATACCCATCGCGGAAGCCTTTGATAAAAATCTGCTTCTCCACCGCCCCGGACAGGAAAAGATCGGCGCTCTTCCGAGCCTCCTCTGCCCTGGGACCATCTGCCCCGAAAACAACCCAAAATACACGCAATTGAGGGAATTCGTCGATTAGCCGAAGAATTGTTCCACCACATCCAATTTCAATGTCGTCGCTATGCGCTCCTAGAAAAAGGATACTGAATGGAAGCGCTTTCGGTTTATCGAAAATAGTCCTGAGCATAATCTTCTTTGTTTGCAAAAGGCGATCGGTACCCGCTAGCGATCGCTTCTCCGTCTGCCGCCTGAAGGATAGATAATATCCGCTTGTCGATGATTAAGGACATCATTCCATACCATCCAGGGCGTGATACCGTTCTGGTACATGTCATCAAAAGCCTTCTTATCCTTCATTGTATCAATACAGCCCCAAAAACCCCGGTTTTTGTAACCGATAATTTGACTGTTATCAATTAGACGGAAAAAAGGTTCTGTCTCAAGTATCCCGTCCCCTTCCATAAAGTTGAATACTTCTTTCTTGAACGCAAAAAAACCGCCGTTAATCCAAAGGTCCGAGTCTGCAATCGGGATTATATCCTTGACACTGTCATCGGCGTTGAACCTCACGGCATGAAACGACTGAGGCGGCTTTACGCAAAGGAAGCTCGCAACTTTATTCTTTTGGCGGAAGTTTTCCAAATAGGCGTTGAGATCAAGATCAGAGAGACCGTCAGCATAGTTCGCCAAAAAGACATCCTCCCCTTCCAGGAGATCTTTGACCGCCAACAACCGCTGACCCACATTCGTATTCAGACCGGTTTCCACAAATGAGATCGTCCAATCCTCAATATCGTGATTGAAAAGGCGAATGTCCCTGCCTCCTTTCCCGTAAACAAAATCGTTTGACATACATTCGTTATAATCAAGAAAAAATCTCTTGATAACGTTGCCCTTATAACCGAGGCAGAGAATAAAATCCTTATGACCATAGTGGGCATAATAGCGCATAAGGTGCCAGATCAATGGGCGATAGCCGATCTCGATCATCGGCTTCGGAACCGTCTCCGTATACACTCCCAGCCGGGTTCCCAACCCTCCGCAAAACAATACGACCTTCATCTCCAACCTCCAAGTATCTGTTTATCGAACCCAGAAGAATATCCTTTGACAGCGGGATCATGCCTTAGAAGGGATTTAACCGATAAACCATTCATCATGTCATCCTATCTCTCTTTGAAGCGTATCAGGCGTGCTTCAGATTTGCTTCCGTTAATAGTCCGTGACCAGCCAATTTCGACGTAGCCTCATTAATGTAGGAGAAGGGTAAGCCCGAACGTTCCGCAATATCCAAAAGTGAAAAGTTGCCGTCTGAAAAATTCAGCACCCACAGCAGGGCGAGCTCATAGAGATTCGCATCCCTTTTACCTCCGAACATACTATATAACCCTCTCCTCCCCAATTGAGGTTCGCATTTGGGGTTGGTATTCAGGTATTTTTTGTTATGCTCGACAACATCGATCACCGCCATGTATTTCGAATAGGAATCGGCCAGGCTGTCTGCCTTAACGAAATCCAAATTATCGGCGGAGGTATGGTACTCAGGGAAGCGCCCATGAGGGGTACGCGAGAGGCTCCCCATGGGCAGATTGAAACCGGGAGAGCTGTATTGGCGTTCGTCATAACCGTAGGGTGAAAATTCGAGGATACCGTAATCCTGCCCGGAATGCTTCAATACATGCTCTACAGTTTTATCAATCTCGGCATCGCCTCGCCGAGTCTTCTTGTAGTGCATTTTTCCCGGGTCACCCACACATGCGACTACTAGACCGTGTTTTATTTTTGATAGCTTTTCTTCATTGCGGCCGAGCCATGTTATGGAACCTATTGTGCTGGGAATGAATAAAAAGCGATAAGAATATCTGAGCTGCATTTTGGTCAGCACCTTGGCAAGATAGGTAGTCAGGACCAAACCAGAAAGATTATCGTTGCAAAGGGAGGGGTGGCAGGTGTGTGTGGAAATCAGGAATTCGTTATCCTCTTCCCCTTGAAGGAAGTACTCGCCATAGGTAAGGTATCCGTCTTCGAGGGATGAATCAATAAAAACATCGTATTCTGCATCCATCAGGCTTTTCAGTTGACGGTGGGCTAGACAAAACCCCCATTCCTCCCTGTAATATGAGTTTCGATGAGGCACCCAGTCTTCGTGTTCTGGTAATGAAAATAGATGTTCCTTTAACTCTGTCAACTTCACTTTCCGGTTGATGGGTGTGCTGTAATTTAGAACATGCAGATTTAAGTTTTGAAAATCGACAATCTTTTCGCCTTTGGCGTTCTTGATGTAGGCATCGCGGATGTTCCATTCCTTCGGGACAACCCAGTCGAAAACGTGCGTGCCAGAGGGTACTTCATACACATTTAGGGGAATATGCTTTGCCAATATTTGCAGAGTCTCCCGCACACCATCCCCGGTAATGCTTCTGCAAATCGGGTAAAGTTCTTCCATGAGTTGATACATTTCCGTACCGATAGAATTAAAACGATTAACCATTTTGAAATTAACCGACAACTTCGACTTCAGGAATGGGAATGACAAACTTCCCTCCCCATTCACGAATATAAGCCATTTGTGACATGATCTCGTCTTTGAGATTCCAAGGCAGGATCAATACATAAACCGGTTTTGTCTCGCGTATCTTTTCCACCGGATAGATCGGGATGTGGGTTCCGGGCAGGAATTTACCCTGCTTATACGGATTGCGGTCAACGGTGTATTCGAGAAAATCGGTTCGAATGCCGCAATAATTCAGCAGGGTATTACCTTTACCAGGCGCGCCATACCCAGCGATTGTTTTGCCTGCACGCCGGGCTTCGATCAAAAAATCAAGAAGTTTCCGTTTGGTCTCTTTTACCTGCTCTCCGAAGGCGGCGTACGTCTCCAGGTTCATAAAGCCGGCGCTGATTTCTCTCGCGTGCAATTCGCGCGCCCTTTCACTAACCAGAAGCGAATCGTTTTCGACATGGCGCGCATATATCCGGAGAGAGCCACCATGCGAGGGAAGTTCCTCTACATCGAATAAAGTCAACCCATGCGCCGAAAATATCTTTTCCGTGGAAATAAAACTGAAATAGGAGAAATGCTCGTGGTAGATCGTGTCGAACTGATTTTCCTCCATTAATCGCATCAAGTGAGGGAATTCGATGGTGATGACGCCGCCGGGCTTGAGAAGGGTCTTCAGCCCTGCGACAAAATCATTGATATCAGGGACCTGGGCCAGCACGTTATTTCCAGTAATCAGGTCTGCCATACTGCCTTTAGATCGCAAATGCCGGGCTAGTCCCAACCCGAAGAATTCTGTCAACGTGGGAACGCCTCTCTCTACGGCGACTTTGGCGACATTTTTAGCGGGCTCTATGCCAAGCACTGGAACCTTTTCTTCCACAAAGTATTGGAGCAAATAGCCGTCATTGCTGGCAACTTCGACGACAAAACTTTCCCGCCCCAAATTGAAGCGCTCTATCATAAGCCGGGTGTATTCCTTGGCATGCTTGAGCCAGGTATCCGCGTAAGAGGAGAAATAGGCATATTCTGTGAAAATATCCTCCGGGCTGACATACTCCTCCAATTGAACGAGGAAACAGTTCCCGCATACGAATACATGCAGAGGATAGAACGGTTCCATCTGGTTGAGTTCACCTGGACCAAGAACACTCTGACACAACGGTGACTTGCCCAAATCCACGAAGGTGAAGCGGAGGGGATGTCCGCAGAAACGACATTTGCTCGAGTTATTCGTCTGATTCATTTAGGCTTCAACCTTCGTCCAACGCAGGGTTGAGTCCAGCGAACCGCTGCTCAACAATTGTTTGATATGGTCGATGCGCTTGTATTTCGGACCTTCGAACTCATCCAGTTTCAAATCCACTTGACGGTAGGCTTCGTAGAGTTCCTGCGCGCCTTTTCGGGCATCCCATTGCGGCTGGAACTCGGGCAATTTTTCGGAAATCTTGGTAAAGTCCACGCGGTAGGTACGCTTGTCGGGACCGGCATCCTGCGCGTACTCGATCTCACAGCCTGGCACGGTCTCCTTGACGATGTCCGCCAGGTCGCGGATGCGGTAATTCTGGTCGTTGCGCCCAACGTTGAAGGCCTGATTATGGATGATCTCGCGCGGGGCGTTGAGGGCGGCGATGAAAGCGCGGGAAATATCCTCGATATGGATGATCGGTCGCCAAGGCGTGCCATCGCTTTTGATGAACACCTTGCCTGTGGAATACGCCCACGCCACAAGGTTGTTCAACACGATATCGAAGCGCAAACGCGGCGAGACGCCGTATGCCGTGGCATTGCGTAAAAAGACGGGGCTGAAGTTGTCGTCCGCCAACTGCGCCACATCGCGTTCGACAAACACCTTCGACTCGCCATACGGCGTTACGGGATTGAACTCCGCCTCCTCGGTCAACATGCGGTCATCCGCCGCCGCACCGTAGGTACTGCACGACGATGAGAAGATGTAACGCGGCACGCCGACCTGATTGGCAAGTTTCGCCAGTTTGACCGATGCGTGGTAATTGATGTCGTAAGTCAGAGCAGGATTCAAGTTGCCAAGCGGATCATTCGACAACGCCGCCAGATGCATCACAGCATCGAACCCTTCCAAATCAGCCACGTCAATATCCCGAATGTCTTTCCGCATCGCCCCGACTTTCGGCATGCCACCACCAAATGTGCAGCGCTCGTAAAGGTCGCTGTCCAGCCCCATGACTTCGTGCCCATCGGCTTGCAGCATTGGGACAAGAACTGTGCCGATGTAGCCTCTATGACCCGTTACCAGTATTTTCATTTTTTGCTCCAACTTTCGTTTTTCGTTATGCACAAATTTCCTTTGTCATTTACGAACCAAGAGAACCGCATCCACCCACGACGGGCCTTACCATATTATATCTTTTCTGTATCATCTAAAGTGACTAACAAGCCTTGACTGAACTTTTCTTTTTATGACGCCAAGCCAGACTCCCTCACATGAAATTCTGCATATTTCAAAAGGATTCTGTAATTATACGCGCAAGCTACATGGAGAGCAAGAAAGGGATTTAACCCTGCGTGCCGCTTTTATTTCGTGCTATAATCACATTCACGTCTCGGGTATCCCCAATGGCAGAATAATAAATATCGCACCCAATCGATGCGCGCCCGGGGAATACCCGAAGATGCCATTGTTTGCACACCTAATTCCTGCATTTAAACTTCTCGAATGTCCTTTACAGGCCTGTCGAAAACTAATTCCATGGAACGTTGATGAGACTTGCTTATATTATCGTATCGCATTTTAATTTGGAGCAAACCCTGCGGTTATTCAACAGATTGAACCATAAACAATCCTATTTTGTGTTTCACATTTCAAAAAAATGCGAACCGCATTATTACGAAAAGCTTCGCGAGGCACTCAAGGGTCACGAAAATTGCATTTTTTCAAAACGCAGCAATGTCATATGGGGCGAATTCAGCCTTGTCCAGGCTGTGCTAAATTCAATCGACACACTAATTGAAAGCAATGTTGACTTCGAATACGCCTTTCTCCTTAGCGGACAGTGCTACCCCATAAAATCGCGCGAGCAAATAGTTCAAACATTGAGTATCAACCGGGGAAAGCAGTATTTGGAGATCATTCCGTTCAGCGAACTAAATCATATCAGTCACTGGATGGAAACATATCATGTCTGGGTGGGAAAGAGGCATTTTTTACATCCGAATCAACGATCAGACAACTTATTAATCGCTATATATAATTTCATTTTTTCTCTCTTCATCTCGAAAAATCGAAAGTTGCCGGAGAACTTCGTACCCTATAAGGGATCAACTTGGTGGGCTCTTACCAAGGATTGCATCGAGTTTTTACACCGGCAGCATCACTCACCAGACGGGAAAAAAATCATCAAATATTACAAGCATACATGGCATCCAGCGGAATTATATATTCAGACCGTTCTAATGAATTCAGCATACAGAGAAAGCATCATCAATAACGACTTAAGATTTATCCTCTGGCCGGAAAAAGACGAAGGTCATCCAAATATACTAACCGAAGCCAACTACAAAGATATAATATCAAGCGATCGTCTCTTCGCACGAAAATTCGATCCTCAGATTGATGCGACGATTTTGGATTTAATCGATAAGAAAATAGCAGGTCTGAATACTTTGGAATCGGGGCTTGGGGGATCCGGTTAATAATATTAATATTTACAATTTTTCTTGAGGTATGAATGAGGAAACAGAGGAATATTGAAATTCGTCCCCATTTCTTGATTGTTGGCCTAGTTTTATTGGGGATTATGCTTCAATCTTGTCAGACGAGCCAAATTACGCCCTCACCAAAGCCAGATCCTCAATCCACGCCTGTTCCCGACACAGGATACATATATTATGTCGATGGTCAACTTGGTTCTGATGCATATCCAGGTACGCAATCCAAACCCTGGCTCACGATCGGAAAAGCAGCCAGCACAATGCCAGAGGGCAGCACAGCCATCGTGCTCGAAGGTCATTACCCCGAACGCGTGTACGTCTCACAACCCAACCTGACCTTTCAAGCCCAGGGTGAAGTCCTTATGCAGGGATTTTCGATCCAGGCAGATCACACAACCATCACTGGCTTTACGATTGTGTCACTAACCGATGATGTACCGACCGGTATCGGCATCGATGTTCCAAAAGCAGGTTTTTGCATCATAGAAAACAATCGATTCCTTTTCAACACATGGGGCGGCCTCCGCTTAATGGGCAGCCTAAACGACCCAGACGCCTCCCACGATTGCATTGTCCGTGATAATGTCTTCTTTCGCAACGCGCTATATGCCGCCGAAATCATGGGGCAAAACCACCTGATCGAAAACAATGATGTGTCACACACCATCCAGCACCACCCCTGCTCCAGTTCCACTGCACCCTGGCTTGATGCGGACGCCTTTCGCTTCCATGGCAGCGGGCATACCTTCCGCGGCAACTACATCCATGACATGACCTATGGACGCAAGGGCTTTGACACCGCCTCTTGCAATCTCGAAACCCTGGGGGACCTGAGCATGGATTTCGTCTCCAACTCGCATATCGATTGTTTTCAGACCTATGACGGAGAGAGGATCGCCGGGCATGATATGCTGTTCGAAGCCAACCGCTGTGAATTGCCGCCAGCCAATGATTGGGTAGATGACTTCGGGGCAAAGGCGTTTCAATCTTCAGGCGATGCCTACAATTTGACTTTCCAAAATAACTTGGTCGTTGCGGATTTTCTCTCGCTCTTTCTTGATGGTTGTCATGACATCACGATCGCCCATAACACTTTCATTGGTTCCGGAGATTTTCATGCGCAGGGATTAAAGTTCGAAAATTGTACTGGAAATATTCTTATTAAGAACAATGTGTTGTACAAGCAGGAGAATGGCATAGGGCACATTTGGAACATCAACACGCCGGTGAATGCAGGTTTCAACTGTATCTATCGCGAAAATGGCTCACCCTCTAGGCTCGCCGACCCCGGCGATGTCTGGGACATAGACCCGCAACTGGACAGTAATCATCGTTTATTACCCAATTCTCCCTGTATTGATGCCGGTACAGATATGGGTATCACGACCGACTTCGATGGCAATCCCAGGCCACAGGGGGCAGGGGTTGATATTGGTGCCTTTGAATTCGCTATCCAGTAAAAAAATAAAGATTGATTGTAGAAATGGCAAATACCATGAACAGATAATTCTTACCGCAGGGCTACATGAAAAAAATTCTCATCCACAGTGTTGACTGCACAACTCTGCAGATTTGGTAAACTTCAGCACCTCACCGGATCCAAAGTCACTGAGATCCAGTTATTGCATAGCCTTGGCTTCAGTGTTGCCCGTGTTTGGCGCAGGATTCAAGCGGTTTTATAATGCCGGCAAGTTAAGGCATTAGTATGAATATATAGTGCGGTGCGCTCGCCATAATCGGGCAATTTCTCCAAAATAGTAAGAAATATCCTAATCAAGAGTTCCAGTTGAACCTTGCGTCGGACAAGCCGTTTTTGGTTTGAGAAAGGCTAATTTCCAAAATTGCTGGGCGTCAGCATCTTTAAACGCAGGTTAGACCAAATAGCCGATTTGTTCCCGACCTTATTTCTCCGATTAGGGGTAATTATTGATGAACGTGTTCATTCAGAAAGGTTTTTCCTGCTGCCAAAATCATTTATCGCATCGACAAGGTAAATGACTGCCAGCCGATTAACAGAAGTCTAATGGAATGAGGAATGCCGACAGGAACACAAGAAGTAATAAATATTGTTAGGGAAAAACCGCTTTGTTACCGGTTATATCAAATTAGAACCAGCCTTCCAGATCAACGCCTAAACCTGGGAGTACATGTTTCCTATGAGAAGCACGAGACCAGTTACCTAAAGCTTTATTGATTTTCCTTTCCCAATCGAGCTTTATCGACCTCTTTGTCAGTTGCCGTAGTACCAGAAAAATATGAGGGCTTTTCACCAAGAGCTCGTTTTACACATCCTGATATTACCGTACCATGGCAAATCCTAATAACCTATTATTACGTGAGTTCCAACAAAAACTTGCTAGTGTATAATCAAAGAAGGAGACAGTCGTGCAACCAATAAAAAACTATATTAAGCGCTCTCCCCTGTATGGGTTCATCAAGTGGTATCGAGTAAAAAAGGAGGCTATACTATGGACGGCTCACGACCAAATAATGTTGGATTTCTATTCACTGTTCATTTCCCGCGGCGCACTTTGTTTCGACGTAGGCGCGAACACTGGCAACAGAGTAAAAATCTTTCTCAAATTACAAGCCAATGTCATAGCTATCGAACCTCAAAATGAATGCGTAAACATACTCAGAACGGGTTACGGGAACAATAAGCATCTAACGATAATTCAAAAGGCGATTGGAGAATCAGAGGGTGAAGCCGAAATAATGATAAGCAACGCCAGATCCATTTCATCACTGTCCCAAGAGTGGGTGGAAGCCGTTAGAAAGAGCGGGAGATTTAGCGAGTATAGTTGGAACATGAAACAAATCGTTCCATTGACCACACTCGATAGGTTGATAGAGCAATATGGAACACCATCTTTTATCAAAATTGATGTTGAAGGTTTTGAATATCAAGTTATAAAGGGGTTATCCCAACCTGTGAAGGCGCTTTCTCTAGAGTTCACTCCAGAATTCATCGAGTCTACGTTCAAGTGCTTTAATCACCTTCAACGACTTGGTGATATTCAATTAAATTATTCATTAGGGGAGACCATGCAATTCGTTTTGGCGAAATGGGTGACTCCGAAGGAAATGGTTGGGATTCTTTCAAGGCTCAGAGAAGTTGGAGACGTGTATATAAGATTCGCATCATAGTGCCAAAGGCATACTACAATTGCAGGATCGCGTAAAACGAGGTAACCGGAGCAAGTTAGGATAAGACAAGCAAAAATACGAATATTTCTGAATATCAAACCCGATCAGTCTGGAAACGGGTCCAAAATTATCGCAGATTGGTGGGGATTATTAGGAAAAATCATTACCACGTCTAAGTGCAGTCGTAGCAAATCTGAGTGATTGACGGGTGCAAGCGAGAATAAAACAATTGAAGAACGAACTTTCATTAAAGAAGAGTACAACCGATTGAGTTGCAGTATGCATATTTTTAAAAGTGGAGAAAGGATTTCGGTCAGTAGAAACGAGAACGTTGCGCCGTTTCTTTCAAGTCTGCCCCTTCTGCCAAGCGAGCCGGTGAGTTATAAGAGAATTTGTCGGGGAGCTTTAACAGTCTATTGCGGATAGTGCAAGCGCAAGCCTATAATCATTGCCGGGCGACTCAGGGTGAGCAAGAGGGCTTACTTGTTTTGGCCAAGCCCTGAAATTGCTGGATGCGGGGCATGGTGAAATAACCAACTCCTTTGACGAACATCAAAATTGTAACTTTATCAAAAGCTATAGCAACACAACCAAACTTTTCACCCATCGTTTATACAACGATCTCGATATTACGACCTTAGTAGTTGAGACATTTCACAAATAGCTCTTCGCAAGTATAATTAAAGTATGGATGCAAAAATAGGCTCCATTCCGCCTGCTCCTCACATAGCCTGGATTTATTGCGGCAGCCTCAAAGAAGCCTTGGACGCCGCCACTTTTCTTTCCACTACTCATGAGTTAAGAAAAATGGGATGGAAGGTCACACTTATCGCAGTTGGCCATCCTGGCCAAACTTTGATTCGCGATGTAGAAGTCTGCAACATTTCTAGGCCGGAGGTATATATGATCCGTCAGGCCATTTTTCATTGGCGCGTAGCAATAAAACTTTTTCGGCAACTCGAGACAACCGACATCCTGCTATTTCACGAACTGTCCGCGCCCTGGCTTCTGTTATTCCTGGCGTTCTTAAAGATTGGGGGAAGAAAACGTCCCTTGTTTATAATGGACACGCGCACCTTACCCATGGAGCCTGAAGATAAAGCATCCTGGAAAGAGCGGCTTAGAGGGGCATTTTCGCTTCAGATGAACGTTCTGGCCAATAGATTCTTTGACGGAAGAACAGCGATCACAAACCGGATGGCTGAGTCTTTGAAAATTCCACCGGAAAAACTATGGGGAGTCTGGCCATCAGGTGTTCAACTGGAAATCTTCTTGCAGACGACTCGGCGCAGGGATTTTTTACAACCTGATGAGCCCATCCATATCATTTACATCGGCTCTGTGTACCATGAGAGGAATTTATTGCCGCTTGCCAAAGCAGTGACGGAAGCCAATGCCGAGAAACATGTATTTACCTTTTCGATCGTCGGCGATGGAAATGCCCGATCTGAGTTGGAGGACTATTCAAGGGAAAAGGGAAGATTTGTTCACATTTATCAGCCCGTACCGCACGAGGAGATCCCTGTCTTATTATCCAAAGCCCATATAGGCGTACTGCCATTTCCCGATGAGGAGAAGTTTCGTGTCAGCAGTCCAATCAAGTTATTCGAATACATGGCAGCAGGAATGCCCGTTTTGGCAACCAAGATCGTATGTCATACAGACGTGATTGAAAATAACGATATCGCGTTCTGGGCTGAAAGTGCAGACCAGGATAGTTTGCTTAATGCTTTGAACCGGATAACAGAGAATCGTGAAAAGCTTGCAGAAATGGGCAGACGCGCGGCTAGTCTCGCTCAAAGGTGGACATGGCAATCATCCGCTGACAAGCTTAAACGCGCAATCGAATATGGTTTAAATGAGAATAGACCAAATCAAAAAGTTGTATAATACCGGGCATTTAAATTTTTTCTCCGCGGTCGACCTGACATATAGGCATATCTAATAATATGAAAGATAATATCAGCGTTCTGATTGTTACGAATACCTACCCATCTGAAGCCAGACCGGGCGAAACCCCCAGCATAAAGGACCAAGTCGAGGGACTTAAAAAATTGGGGGTATCCGTTGATGTTCTTTATATTGATGGCAGCCGAAAGATCAATTATCTTATCGGCGCGCTGAAGATTTTTTTACTCTCGTTCACGCCCAAAAAATACGATCTTGTCCACGCTTTTTACGGATATACTGGTTTATTGGCAAAACTTCAAAATAAGTATCCGGTGGTTGTCACTTTTTTAGGTTCTGACCTTTTGAGTTCGGACCTATTGAGTAAAAATGAGAGTTGGATTGGTAAATATGCCGCTCGCATAGCAAATGGCGTGATTGTAATGACGGAAGAGATGAAAAATGCGTCAAATCGTTCAGACGCCTGGATAATCCCTTTCGGCGCTAATACAGATATCTTCAAGCCCTATCCCGCAACTCTGGCCAGGGCGGAATTGAATCTGCCGCACGACAAGAAGCTAGTTCTGTTTCCGTGGAAGCCAACGCGACCCGAAAAAAGATATTGGATCGCGCAGGAAGTGGTTAGATTGCTCGGATCCAATTATGATGTCGAGCTATTGACAATATTCAATAAGCCCCGTGAAATTATTGCCAAGTATATGAGCGCCTGCGATGTTATGCTGCTTACGTCAGAGCATGAAGGGTCTCCCTTGGCAGTTCGAGAGTCTTTGGCCTGTAAGCTACCTGTAGTTTCTGTTGATGTCGGTGATGTTCGGAAAGTAGTGGAGACAAATAGGGGTGGGTATATTGCTTCCGATGAAGCAGAAGATATTGCCGAGAAGGTCTCCTGGGTGTTCGAGCGAAGGGAAAGTTTCTTCAATCGTCCTTCAGAATTCCAAAATTCCGAGGATACTTCTCAAGAAGTTTTATCATTTTACAAAAGGCTGGGTTTTGGAAGTAAAAAGTGATGTGTGTCTACACTGCATGATTACCGCAGTTTAGATAAGTTTCCGCTAAGTGGCGTCTTCATATTTAATTACAGACTCGCACTTAACAGCTATGACAAAGCGCTGCACGGACATTGAATTCTGTCTATCTACCCATCGATAACATTTTGTGATCAACCCGGCAACAATAAGAAGGCAACAGAAGAGTAGTTGTTATCAACCTGAATCGCAGAGAATTTTTATCAATTTCGGGAATAACCGTCGACGAAAACGAAGCGCAACCCAGACGAAAATTAAGGAGTTATTAGATGTGCGGTATCTGTGGCATTTATTCGAAAAAGGTAAACCAAGAAATCAGTCCGAATCTTCAATCCGCCATGCTTTGGGCGATCCGACATCGAGGACCCGACGATCAGGGATCCCTTACCGAACAAAATATCTTCTTAGGCATGCGCCGTCTGAGCATAATCGATCTCGATGGCGGTCATCAACCGATGTCGAACGAAGATGGGAGCATTTGGATCGTGTTTAATGGCGAAATCTATAATTACAAGGATTTGCGCGCGACGCTTTCCGCCAAAGGGCACGTTTTTCGCACCCAATCGGATACAGAGACGATTATTCATGCGTATGAAGAGTGGGGAATAGACGGCTTTGCCAGACTTAATGGTATGTATGGATTTGCGTTATGGGATCGTAAGCGGAAAGAACTCGTACTCGCACGTGATCCCTTTGGGGTCAAACCCCTATACTATTTTGAACAACATGATCGTTTTGTTTTTGGTTCTGAAATCAAAGCCATCCTGGTAGATCCCGATGTGCCCCGCAGTGTGGATTCGGCTGCCCTCGACCAATTTTTGACATTTTCTTTTGTGCCCTCCCCACGCACTCTGTTTGAAGGCATTAAAAAGGTTCCGCCAGGATATGCTCTTTGCGTCACCCCAGAGGGCTCACGAAAAGTCAGGTTTTACCGGCCGAAAATTACCACGCCAACAATGAGCGGACCTGAATGGCTGGAAGCGTTGCAAGATGGGATCGAGAAAGCAATAGTTCGACAAATGGTGGCAGATGTCCCTGTCGGTGTGATGTTGAGCGGCGGGATAGATTCTGCAACCGTGGCAATGTTAGCAAGAATACATTCCGGGCAACCGATTCATTCATTCACCGTCGGTTTCAGTGGAGACTTTAAGAAAAACGAGTTGGCGCAGGGCAGACGTAGTGCCGAACTCATCGGCACTACCCATCATGAGGTGATCATCTCTGCCAATGATTTTATGGAGTTTTTACCGAAGGCAATATGGTATCTGGACGAGCCGATCGCAAGCCCGGCATCCCTACCGACTTATTGGGTCAGCAAGCTTGCTCGTGAATATGTAAAAGTGGTTCTAACCGGGCAAGGAGCCGACGAACCCTTTGCCGGTTATGCACGTCACCTGGGTGCATATTACGGGAGATGGTTCCGCATGGCTCCGGAATTTGTGCGGAAACGGTTTATCTCCCCGTTCATTAATAGATTACCCAGAACGGAAAGGTTTAAACGAGCCGTTCGCACTCTCGATATCTCGGACCCGGTAACACGCCTTACCCAGATATACCATATCTTTGAAAGCGAATTGAAGCAGCGATTGTACCGTTCTGAGCTGCTCGATGAAATTGATACAAATTTTGAACCTATCGTCCGTGAATGGTGGGAGGATGCTAAACATCTTAGTGAACTTAACCAAATGGCTTATGTGGATGCACGCTTTTCCTTAGCGGATAATTTATTGCTATATGGAGATAAAATGGCAATGGCTGCTTCTTTGGAAGCCCGTGTGCCTTTTTTGGATCTTGACCTAATGTTGTTGGTGGAAGGCATGCCTGCAAAATATAAAATTCGCGGTCTCACTCAAAAGTATCTCCTTAAAAAGGCTGTTGCAAAATGGCTGCCTCCTGAGATCATCCAACGAAAAAAGATTGGGTTCGAAACCCCTGTGGATCAATGGTTTGGGGGAGAATTGCGAAGTTACCTGTCCGATTTGCTGTTGCGGCACGGCTCAGGCTGCAGTTTATTTTTCAACCTGAAAGAATTGGAAAGAATGATCACTGATCATACCAATAAGCACCGCGATTATCAGCGGCACCTTTTCAGCTTGATAACATTTGAATTGTGGTATCAAACCTTTATTGTCAACCCGATCCCTACCACCGATTATAGATAAGCACCATGTATGAAAATCCTCCTGGCGGACAGATTGTCTCAATCTTCCTTCATCCTATTAAAGGTCTGTGCTATCACAATCAAACTAATCACACAGATACCAAAGTATCGGTTATACCGCTGCCCTCGCCAAGTGACGAAAAAAAGGCGTGCATATCGCCTCTTGTGAAATAGCAGGTCTTGCAGATAAGGTCCCTGGATGTTCAAGTACAAGGATGGCGTGTTTAATAGTCCTTTAAATATCATAATACTAAGGATTTTATCCAAGGTTTATAATCTTTTTTGAAGAATAGTGTTTTTCACTAAGCAGAGGTGATTTGTGGTCAATCTAGGTAATCATAATAACTATGATAAGTTCCGGTTAAGTGGGGTACGCGTTTGTGTAATTGTGAATCAGATCTATTATACGGATCCGCGCGTAATGAGTTATGCCAACATGCTGGCGCAAGCAGGCGCCGAGGTTGACGTGATTGCGTCGAAGTACTCCGATCGAAATGACCCTAACCAACACCCTAATATAAGGGTTTATGCTACGCCGAGTGCAAGAAAATACAGAGATGGACTCGGGTATCTGTCCAATTATATTCTCTCGACCATTTTTCTTGTATTATAT
Source organism: Candidatus Villigracilaceae bacterium (assembly GCA_026645935.1). Taxonomy (GTDB): domain Bacteria; phylum Chloroflexota; class Anaerolineae; order Anaerolineales; family Villigracilaceae; genus Villigracilis. The sequence goes on from JAPKMP010000008.1 coordinate 82,757, forward strand.
GCTTCTTGGATGTATTTCAAGCGCAGGTATCAGATTATCCATGTAAATAATATGCCTGATACGCTCATTCTGGCTGCTCTTGTCCCTAAAATTTTAGGCGCGAGGGTTATTCTTGATATTCACGACCCCATGCCGAACGTTTTTATGTCAAAATACGGCATGGGACCTGAACATGCTGTTGTTCGATTCTTCAAGATCCAGGAAAAAATCTCAGCCGGTCTTTCAGATGAAGTTATAACAGCAAATCCAATTTTTAAGGAGTTGCTATCTCAAAGAGGAGTTCCGTCCGAAAAAATTCTCGTGATTAATAACATCCCAAATCCTAAACTTTTCAATCGGCAGAATATCGAAAATGAACATTACAAGTCTTCCGGTAAATTCATTCTTATTTTTCCTGGAACCATCGCCCCTCGATACTGTCTTGATATTGCCATTAAAGCCCTGCCGAAACTGGTTAAGTCGATTCCCAATATTCAACTCAAAATCATTGGAAAACACTCACAACATGCTGAAGAACTCGCTGCTTTGGGATCCGAACTTAATGTCACAGAATATATAAATTTTGTCCCCTTCATGCCAACGGACCAGATAGCATCAGAGATCGCCAGAGCAGACGTTGGCATATACACCGCCCTGCCCGATCCCCATATGAGCTTTGCCATGCCGGGAAAAGTCCTCGAATTTGCCACTATTGGCATTCCGGTCGTCGCCAGCCGCCTGCCCATATTGGAAGCATTTTTTGATAATCGCTCAATCTTATTCTTTACTCCAGGAAATGTGGACGAATTCTGCGACCATATCCTAAACCTATATCATTCACCCGTTTTGCAACAAAGTCTTGTTGAAAATGCAAATAAAATGTTCACGTATAAATACTCTTGGGAAAAAGAATTTGATCAGTACCTTACTCTGATCCATAAACTTACTTTCTCCACTTAAGGTGCAGATTCAACTTGAATGTGCAACCCTTAAGGTTACCAATGGGTAAACTGGGAATAGGGTTATGCTCCTTCAAGAACCAAGTCTAAGGCGCATATGGAGTATGACGAGGACCTTTCACCACCTTACTCAGGTCCAACGATACCAGGTTTACGCATTATAAAAGACCCAACAAATTATGACTGGAACATAAAAGTGATTGGTGTTCACAAGTCGAGTGTCAGTGGTGAACTGAAGCGCAATAGAGGTCATCGTGGTTATCGTGCGCAATAAGCTCATAAAGTAGCAGCCAACTGCAAACACAGAGCGTTTCCCGGGGTCAGCAACGACTCGGATGTCTCAAGGTATTGACTTCTTCGTCGGGCTTAAACTTTTGTTATGTTCGGTATTGTTTTCCGTCATAATAAGCCAAGTAGCAATAGCCTGTTTCTGTTTCACTCGTACGGCTGAACTTCAAACACCTTTCATAATACACTAAAGGCCGCCCGGTCCAGTTTCGACCGATCAAACGGAACATCCCATGTCCAATGCGGTTCGATTCGATGCGCCGGGAGATAATGCGGAACAGTAATAGAAATACCGAATTTGTCCACCAGGTTAAGCAACTCAAATCTCCATCAGAGTTATCTCCCATTCGGAATGATTAAGTTCCCAGCTTTTTCAATCCATGTTGTAGAGTCCATGTTTTTTCAAGGACCCCGGCTATCCACTAAAGAGTTTACGTTCATTGGCAGTTATGCACGCTTTTGACCGGTTATTTCTTTATAAAGTTGCATATGCCCTTGTGCAATCATATCCCAATCATAACTGTTGACGGCTAGGGCGCGGGCCTGGCGGGTTATTTGGAGCCATTTTTGTTTGTCTTTCAGAAGCGTGAGGACACGGCCGGCGAAGAGTTCAGGTGTATCAGCAATAAAAAGGTGTTCCCCATTCTTAACAGCGAGTCCTTCGCAGCCAACGGTCGTGGTGACTACCGGGCGGCCTAACGCCATGGCTTCGAGAATCTTGAGGCGAGTGCCACCCCCTGCCCGTAATGGAATTACGCAAATCACGCTGTCCCTGTAATAAGGAATTAGATCTTCCACTTGACCTGTAACATGGATTCCGCCACCTTCAAGTCCTGTCACCTCCGGGCTGGGATCTCTGCCCACAATCCAAAACTCGATATTTGGATCCTCCATTTTGATTTTCGGGTAAATGTCCCTGCAAAAGTATGTTACCGCATCGATATTGGGACGATACCCCATTGTACCTACAAAAAGCAGCCTGAATGTTTTATCGGGAAAAGGCAGCGGGGTGTAAGATTGGGTATCTACACCGTTGGGTAAAACAGTGATCTTCAAGGAAGGGTTGACGTTCAGCAAGAGAGCTTCATCGGAATGGGACATGGCAATACAACGTCCGAACCGTTGGGCTTGACGGGGTTCCCAGCGCCGCATCAGGCGTCCATGGAGCCATAAACGCATCCTGCGAGCACGTTTCGGTTCCACCCGGCTTAATCTTTCATGCTTGTGAAAGTTCACATCGTGAAAGGTCAGGATTGCCCTCGAACGAAGGGATTTGGGCAGATAATCCAAATAAATACTCATATGCGAGTCTTCAATCTGAATGATGTCAAATTCAACCCGGGAAATCAATGCAAGTATTTTATCAACAAGCTCCTTGGACTCATACGCCCGCAAATCGGGAGGGGCGCCTCTAATAAAATACCGCATCGCTTTCCACGGATTCTCAAGCGCCCCCTGATTATAAGAAGGCACAACAATTACTTCCCTGCAAATTGAATAAAGATGATCCAAATCAGTCAGCTTTTCATATTCGGGAATAAATGTGACAAGCCATACATCATGCTCCTTCGCAATCCGATAAAGGAGGTTATATACACGCAAACGGAATCCGGAATTTGGCGGGTATGGAACATTGGTGGAGAGAAGCAAAATACGCATGAATTCCAATGACTACTTTCACATAGAAGTGAAATCCGTAACAATCCAACTACATTGAGAAGTCCTCTTTCGGAGCCGAAATATCAAAACTGTCATCCCAAGTAGGGTTTTCGAAATTCGACACCATACTCGAACCGATGAAACCTAATCGGCATTCGTGTATATTGAATCTTTGATCCTTCCCTTACCGGACTTTTAGCGCACCGGGAAGTTTGCCTCGGAGTTTTGACCAAAGTATAGACACTTCACCATAGAGAATCGTCATATCCCGAGACGTAATCACAGATAGAATAAAACTCATGGGGATGTAGAGAAGCAACAAAAAAACTGCTGACAGAATGGCGCCTGGATTCCACAATAGAAATGAGGTAAAAAGCAAACCAAAAACAAAGAGTAGCTTTATAGAGGCGATAAGGTTTGGAGAGATGCCTTTCCTTCTTAAGAAAAATATGTTAACAGGCAAGGCGATGAGGTTTCCAGAAACATAAATGATCGCTGCGCCGATATACCCTAAAATCGGAAGGATGGTTAGGTTTCCAACAAGGCTGATAATCGACCTCATTATGCTTATATACAGGGGTTTGTCCGGTTCTCCGATGGCAACCAGGGAGTATCCGAGAGTATTTTCAACCATCTCCAGAGTTAGTCCGATCATTAACAAAACCAATGCCCAGTAACTTGCGAGGTATTCTTCTGAAAAGAGAAGGACAATAATATTTTTTCCGAAGAACGCAATTATTAATGCAGCGAATGCTGCCAGGAATGTGATCAAACGGATTGAATTGTTAAGGAGATAATCTGTTTTTTCCTTTTTTTCAGTGGCATGGATGTTGGCGCTGAGAGGAAAATAAACCGAGATGAACACGGAGTACAATTGCATCAGGCTGTCGGGAATTTTTTTGGCAATATCATAAAATGCAACCCCGCGAGCACCCAGGATCGAACCAACAATCAGGGTATCTAGTCTGGAAATTGCAAAACCGAAAATAAACTGCACTTGCAATGGGAATCCAAATTTCAACATTTCTTTCAAAAGCGCGACATTAAACTCCCATCTATGTTCGAAACGAATGGCGCGAAAAGCCAGAAAACTAAAGAAAGCCTGTGAGGCGACCTTGGCCATGATCAACCCCCAAAATCCAAGCCGATATACAACGACAAAAAGAATCAACAGAACAAGTTCAACCACTTCCGAGATAAACTCGATCAGCCCAATCGCCCTAAACTCGAATCTTCCACGCAAAATAGATTCGAATAACTGGGTGAAACTGAGCACCAAAAACACCAATGGTGTTGCCTTGAATATGTCCGTTGTTGATGCGCTATCAAGAAAACCTGCAATTAAGGGCTGAAAGGTTACAATGGATATTCCTACCACAAGAACAACTATGACTCTGAAATGAAAGACGGTATTAATTAGCGTCGTTTTGTAGCTTTCCTCTTCGTTACTAGCTAAATATTTTGGGATAACCAAGCCAAGACCAAAACTCAAAAAATGTGCGAGGAAATTGCTAAAGAGCATAACGAGCACATATATCCCATAAGCATCCGTTGTCAGGTAGCGTGTTGCGAGCATGACGCTGACGAGGCCAAGTACAATCGCGGATACCCGCGCACCGCCTATAAAAAAGGTACCGGAGAAAAAGTGTGAAATTATTGACTTATTTGTCGACATTAATATATTTATTCCCTAGCTGTTACACATCCGATTGCGAAATCGAGCGAATCGAAAGTTCGTTCAGTCCCATCAGTGTGGCTGTTATCGGGGTCCAATATCCTTCGGAGATCAACGGTTCCACCGAGTTGCCCATAAGCATTCCGACAATCGCCAGAGTGAAACCCAGCACATAAGCCTTATTGGGCGCGACGCGCCAATACTTAAAGCCTCTGAAAATTACTGTCATCATCATTCCCATCATCGCCAAGAAGCCGATCCCCCCCGTGCGCACCAGCAGCCAGTAAAACCCATTATGGATCCAACCTCTGCCATCAAAGCCACTCCAGTCCCTACCCGGAATAAAGGGTCGATATAAGGTACCCAGCCCTATTCCTATAAAAGGGTGTGAGACGAATTGGCGTGAAGCATAATAATTCTCGAAGTCTCTCCAACGCAAACTCGATTCTGGGTCTTCATAGGTTTCCTCACGGAACAGCGAAAACATTCTATCAGCGGAGCTTGCTATCAGGTCGGGACCGGTAGAACCTGTGTAGTTCGAGACAAAATAGAGGACTACAAACATGACAGCAAATGCAGAGAACCCTCTGATCAGGATACGTTGTATCTCCCTTCGATTGCTAACTAAAAGCATGATCAAAAAGATAACCACGAGCGCTGCCCATAGATGGCGTTTGAACGTGAGCAGGACGCCAATACCGGATAAAACCATGGAGATCGTCAGGATAAAGTTGCCCGAGTATTTATTATCAAAAAACCAAATGGAACAAGTTATCACAAAAACGAAAAATACGGTCGGGTAACCCGGCGGAATAATTCGTGTGACCCCGGAAAAACTAGTCCCCTCAGTGTACAATACTTCAACACGCCCAGGAAGGAAAGGCAGGGCCGCACCAGTGAAATATTGAATCACCATAACAATTGAAACAACCCACGCAAATGCAATGACCATCCCATGCATCAGCCTTATTTGCCTATCGGTTTTAACAAGATTTGTAACTGCAAAGAAAAGCAGGAGATGAAGAATTTCTCGTGCCGGACCCAACATGCTATTCAAGGTGGCAGTTCCCCTTATCATTGCAATGAATGTAGAAACAAGAGCAACCACAATAAAAACCAATAAGGGGATGTCCAGCGGGGTACGGACAAGTTTTGCCTCTAGGCGGGTTAACAACTCCCAGCCGATCAAGAAGAACAGCGTAAACAATATGATGTCGGTTAGGTAAATATGCCCAATTCCTATGGATACCCCTGGATTTGCATCCGTAGCTATCAACGTCGATGTAAGCGCAATATAACCAAGAATCCCCCAGACCGGGTTTTTCAAAACGAGTTTCACCGATAGCACAATGGAAATAGCCAGAATAACAATACCCGGTGTAGAAAATACAATAGCCATGCCCAAGAGCAGACCGATAACAATCGAGATGCCTAGCATTAAGAAAATGTATCGAAATTGATCAGAAGGAGGGTTTGCAAGCATATTTATTCTACTCTCGGTAGTCGCACAATATTAAATCAATATATTGAAGATGTCGCCTGTGTGCATCGCAGCCGCTTGTGTCATTCGACCGAGTCATAAGACCCTTTGATCGCGTTGAAGATATTCGGGGATTGCACCATTGCAGGATGGCGCAATCCCCGCCATTACGATCAAGCTTGCATACATACTACATGCGGGAGCGCTTCTGTAAAAACGATCTGATCGCCAGGATGACAATGATCAAAACGATAAGACCAATCCCGATCATCATCGCTGATGGTATCCAATCTCGATTGTGAGATGGCGATGTATTTTGAGAATCCGGTTCAGGAGTCACATTTATGCTGACATCCGGTGTTTCTTCCGCCGAGGGGGGGATGCCTGAAATCGGGAATACTCGCGTATCAGAAGCCAAGATTTGGAGTCCATTGACAATTACGAAATTTCCAGAAATCTGGGAACGCAGGGCAGCATCGGTCATGGCCGCCACAGCCCAAATCTCACCTTGAGTGGAATTACCCAACAGCGCAATAATGACATTCTCGGGGTTCCAGGGCGAAACCATCAACTCGATATAACCTAAAGGCACATCCACCGGGATATCAAAGATCACCCTGAGATTGCCTTCAACGGCGCTGTCGCTGCCCGTCTCAAAAGGAACCGGCAGAACCCGACTAATCTCATCGACAACAGGCAATTGACTCGGCCTGCCAATCAAAATTACATTGTAATCCTTGCGACGATCTTCAGGGAAATCATCTCCATAGAAAGCGGATAACGTGACAATTGGTGGGTTTGCTTCGGATGCCAGGTATGATGCGATTTTCACCGCACCACGCCAGCCTTCGAGATCATTCTCTGGCAAGACAAATGCCGTGCTGTTCAATTCAAAATCAAAGATAAACGGCGCTGGGTAATCCGCCAAGTTAACCGCGGTGCTTATATCTGTCTGTTTTTGGATCAAAGGAACACTCAGCACCGAATCATCCCAAATGTTTATCCAAAAACCCCGAGTTTCGGGCGGGGTACAAACGTCCTCTGGGTATATGTATGCTTGAACTTCCAGCCGATTGACACCCGGTACGACGGCTGATTGCGGAATATCTATCTTAACCTGGTTTATTGCGTTTTTGGCAGTTTCGGGATCGAATCGAACACTTCCGATCGGAACACCGTTCAACATCAAGATAATTCCTGACTGATCGAAATCCATCAAAGCTGAATGACCATAAGCAAGCTGAAAATAAGCGTTATCTGAAACCGTCCAACCGAGCGGGACCTGGAATCCATAAGTTTCCACATTAAAACCCCTGAACGTGAACATTCTGTTCGCATATCCCATACTGGAAAGGGTTCGTGTTTCGGAAGTGGAAGCAGTCAGCAGGGTTGCTTGAGGCGGTTTGACATCCTCGACAACAGCCAGGTTCATGAAACGATGAGGGAGAATAATACCCGTACTTAGTGCCTGGGCAGCCTTGATCACACCCGCGTCAGAATTCCCCGACACGATAACAACAACACTGGAAACATTCCACGGCGAATTGATCACCTGGATCACGCCCGCATCTGCGACCCCGGCTAAAACTTGGAACTTATCGCCAGTCGGAGGAGCAGGCAAGCCCAGGTTTTCCAGGATAGTGAAGGCAGACGGCTTGCCAACCAGGATCAAATGATTCGATGCTTGTTGTTCCGGTGTCAATGCGCTCACCGTCGTTGCATCGATCGGCAAATCATTTCCACTGATATTACCCAGCCCCCCTGCCACAGTTAATGCAGCCTGTAATTCAGCCGCTGAAGGTTGATTTGGAAGCACGATCAGGGCAGATTCTTGCACGAAGGTACCTTGATACAATATCTTTGGAAGGTCGACGATATCTGGCGAAGGTGCAACAATACGATGTGGCAGGGAAAAATATGATGTTGGATGTATCAGCAAGCTGAAATCCTGATCGACATAACAAAAGTCACCAGCATCAAGCTCCGCATAAAACGCCATGCGCCCATCGGAAAGATTGGACGTAAAGGCCCCTAAAGGGATCTGTAAAACCGCTTGGACATTGCCGTTTTCATTCAGATTCAGGACACCGAGTACTATATCATTAAAGTAAATGGTCAAAGTGCCGCCTCCGGCCGCCAACGGATATCCAAACTCGGATGAGAAAATCCTGTTCTGGCTGACCGTCATATCCAAGTGGAGTTCCGCACCAGTCGATAACTCCCATGAATTTGGAATTGCGAAAGTAAAATAGGCTGAATCAAAGGGTCCTGAAAGAGGAATATCACCTTCCTGAAAGATCCTGAAGGGCACCTCGGTTGCATCCATACTGATCACATCCTCGGTAGGCGTCACCTGAACCAAGGGGGACTCCAACCTTTGAGCGTCAACTGAGATGAACTGGCTAAACAACAAACCTGAAGACAAAATCACCAATAATGTAAGTCTTGTTAACTTCTTACTCATGGTTTCTCCTTGTATATATCAAATGCCACGTGCTACCTATTTCTGCACCTCAGTATTCCAAAATGGGTTTTTTATTTCCCACACGTAGACGGGGGCTGCTTTGTCTTTGCGCGCATTTTCCAGAGCCCCAACAGCTTTCTCCAATAATTCCTCAGGAGTAATGTTTAAACTATACTCAGCACCACCGATATAAGGTCTAAGGTCAATTGACAAATCCAAGTGCCGTAAAATTACCGGGAAGGAAAGCATTGTAGATATGCGATTGAATATCCCTTTGGCCGCAGGTCCCGGCGTTTTGGGAAGAATGACAAGAAAGCTGTTGTTGCTCCAACGCCCAATAATATCGTGGCCCCGCAGTTCATTTTGTAGCGTAGTTGTGACCTGTCTTAAGATATTCTGATACCCGGCTGTTGGAAGGGTGTCTTCAAGATCAATCAACCCCCCCAGCTCTATAACCCCTGCAGACAAAACACCCTCTGGGTTTTGCGTCAGTTCATCTTCCAAAATCTTTTTAATGGTGCGGTGGTTATACACACCTGTAATGGGATCAACCTGGAAGCGGCGACGATACGCGTCAAATGAGGTCATTAGTTGATCCCGAACGATGGCCAACACGCCGCCAAGCAACAAACCTATACCAAAGGCTAAAACCGAATCGCGGATCGGCTGCGGACTCTCGGGTACATCCGGGGGACGCGCCTCATCCAAAAAGTCGAAGCGATAAAAATCATTCAAAAGCGATGTAAATATTATTGCTTGATTCCCAATGGAATTTGCCAACTCAGCGGTAATTTCAGGGTTTGGTCCAGTTACGCTCAATTCGATGACACTGGAGTTTGGAAGCACTTGAACTTCATAGGCATAATCTTCCATTTCTTTCTGGGTACGACCGATATTATTCAGAGCATCCAGGTAGATTCGATCACTTTTCATTACCTCCATATATGTGGTAATCACCGTTTGGTTACCTAATATATCCAATCCCCACAATCCCAAATCGGGACTGCCGGGTAAAACATTTTTTGGATTAAGGATAAAACGCGCCACCGCCTTATATTGTGGAGTAACAACATAGGAAGCACCAAGCGCCGCCACCACAGCTACCAATGCTGTCAGCAAGATCACCCACCAACCACGTTTCAACATCTGTAAATACAAGCGAATTTCCATAACGAGAACCTCCTAGACCAGTTTTCGATTTCAATCCGGACAGGATTTATAAGTAAAGAAGACAACCCTGGCAGATTTCTCATTCAGGGTGTTTTCCTCCAGACCAAAGTTGAACCAACTCATGATAAGGATAACCAACCGGGTGGTACTGACAATCTTCCTTAGTATGTATGGAAGCATCCATGCGTCCAGCTAAGCCACTTGACTCTACCATAATTTAGTCCTTTTCTGGAAGCTGTTATAAAATTTAAAATAGATTAGCAATGGTATCGATGCAGGTTTGTAAATTGGCAAAAGTCAGAAAGTGAAGGCTGCAAATGGATTCAGGTAACCTTTCGAAATCATGAGCCAATCGGCAAAAACGAGCTACCCACCCAAAACTACAATCGCCAAACCATCGTCTGGATAGAAAATCAAATTCTTTCATGAATTCTGGTATTTTTGCAACAACCAAGTCAATCCCGGCTGCCCGATCATCTTGTTTGAATCCATCACCTATGTTGTCTTTATCACCATGAGAAATTTTGAGCTGAGTCTTGCGTTGCTAACTGTATGACGTCTGCCAATTCCTTCATGGGTGCGCGTTGTTGATCGTTTTCCGGCGTGGCATGTGCAGCCAGCAATAATACATTTGCGTCTACCGCAAGAAGGAATTTGTTGCATTTTCGCTACTTGCGGGAGTGGATTGGGAGGTGCGGCCATCGAGGATCGCTGCCTGAAGCAGCTCATTCTTACCTATTGCTGATCGGATCAAATTTCGTAAGCCATGAATCATGGCCAATACATCAGCCTCAATCCAAAGAGATGAACTTGTTGATAGATGGCGTACCTGGCTGGTAAGTCATGGGCGCACTGCCAAGAATCTATTCTCTTCAAAATCAAAAGGAGCAATAAATGCCCATCCTTAACCATTACACGGAACATGCTTCTGTTAACATTTGTCGAGACTATTTGCGCCCATCCGCCGAGAGTGTGGTCGCATTTTCAGGTTATTGGGTTCAACGGCATTAGTGTTGATGGTGCGGTGACAGGCAGGGCTAGCAAGGCAGCGATCGCCTGCTGTTGAGTTTTGAAGACATTTCCGTCTTATTTGGCATGGATAAGGAGTAAAACTCAAAATCTGCGAATGTTGGAGTGCCTCAAACCCTCAGCCTTTGCGCCAAGTTCGGGATCGGCGATATTGGGCAGGGCAGAAAAAAAAGTCTTGATTGTATCTACACGAAATATTGATGGCGATGAAAGCTGCGGCACTCATACCTACGTTTCCGGTCCGGACAATGATGCCGAAAAGAAATTGCAGATTGCACACAAGCATTGGGCAATTGAAAATAAGTTACGTTTAGCGCTGGATGTGGAATCGAACGAAGATCGAGGCGGTGTTCGGAAATATCAGAAGCCTGAATATCCCTCTGCCTGGAGACAGATTGCGCACAATTTATTCAGCCAGGAATAAACTTTCAGCGGCGGTACCCACGCCAAACCAACCCAAGCTGCCCGAAATGGCCAAGTCCGTCTCAATTTCGTCGCCATGGTAAATGAGATTCAATTATCTTGTTCCAACTTTTTCATAATGGCTTGACAAGACCGTTTTTTTGCACGTGGATTCGACGAAAGGCACGGAATCCTTCATAAAAAAGACAGAAATTCCATCCGATCCGTGAAATCCGTGTACCCAAACTTTTAATTTTTGTTTCTTGGGAAAGCCATGATTACTTTGTTTGTGCTAATTGTAAGGTATTCTGGTTTGTGTTATTATTCTGGCGCAGAGTTATACTATTTCTCTGGGAGAAATCTTTTGGGAAAAATCATTTTATTGATCGATGACGATCAGGATGTAGGGCGGCTGGTGGAAGTCATCCTCAGTCCCATGGGTTTTACAGTCTATCAGGCATTTACCGGGTTGGATGGGTTGCGAAGATCGTACGAACTTCATCCCGACCTTGTGATTCTGGATGTCATGATGCCTGACCTGAACGGCTTCGATGTCTGTATCCGATTACGAGAAATGTCCAGTGTACCTATACTAATGTTGACTGCCTACTCCAATGAGAAGGAAATGTTGCGCGGTTTTAGCGTTGGAGTGGACGACTTTGTAAAAAAACCCTTCAATAAGAATGAGTTGGAAGCCCGAGTTCGGGCTTTGCTACGCCGATCCACCTCCCGCGAATCATCATCTTCCCATCCATACATCCATGCTTACGAAGATCCGATTTTGGCGATTGATCTTTCGTTGCAAACCGTAAAAATCAAGGGCAAGGTTGTTGAATTGACGCCCCGGGAATATAGCCTTTTAGCTTATTTGGTCCGCCAGCAGGGTAAAATTGTCTCGAAACGCGAATTAGCTAGGGAAGTTTGGGGCGATCAGACACCTTCAGGCATATCAAACACTTCACTTTATGTGTTCTACCTTCGTAAAAAAATACAGGATGGGGAACACGGGCATCGGTATATACAGACCCAATGGGGTCGCGGCTACTGGTTTGAACCGCGTGAAGAAAAGTAAAAGCTCGCAGGCGGGGTTAAACGAAAATCAAATAAAAATCAAAAACTTTTAAAAAATTTATCCACTATTATTCTGAAAACCCTATGGTTGGCCGTAGTCCCTAATTAGGCAGGCAGCGCGTATTCAACCGCCACGTAGGCAGAAGTCAAGATAAAGCATGCTTATGCCTACCGCCGCGGAATCTCGTCAGGAAACCTCGAATACCTTTCCCAATCGCGGCACTGCCTTAGCGGAACAAGAACGCAAAATTATTAATTGTGGCTGGTAGCAGAAATCATCATGGTCGCGCAGCGTTCTTTCACTATAGCGCGATTCTTGCAATTCAGATGAATTTATTTCCAGGTTTACAGACAAGCAACTTGGGCTAATCATCAATGGAACCAAAGTATGTATTTTTTTCTAATCATGAGCTTGTCAAAAGGATAAATAGAATGCAGGATCAAATGGACTTAAAGCGAGTAAATGAGCCCGGTTTAAATTTGGCTGCGCTTCTACGTGAGGGATATGTCATTCACTATTTCGTCAAACGAACTTTTGATATTTTGATCGCCGGAAGTTTATTAATTTTCTTGCTGCCGGTCATGGGGGCGATAGCCCTCCTCATCTATTTATATTCCCCTGGTCCGATATTTTTCAAACAGGAACGGGTTGGAGCAAAGCGGGTTCGACGTGGCAACGTCTTTTATTGGGAACGCGCAAATTTCATCCTGTACAAGTTTCGCACCATGAAGGTCAATGGAGATGAGTCTGTTCATCGGGCCTACGTGCAAGCTTTGATCCAGCATGATCATGATACAATCAGGGAGATCCAAGGAGAGAAATCACTGGTTCGAAAACTTATAAACGATCCGCGCATTTTCCTGCCGGGCAAGTACCTGAGAAAATTCAGCCTTGATGAGCTTCCCCAGCTTTGGAATGTGTTACGAGGTGATATGAGCATGATCGGACCCCGTCCGGCTCTACCCTACGAAGTCGAGGTTTACAAACCCTGGCATTTACAACGATTGGAAGCCCAACCTGGAATTTCAGGGCTACAACAGGTTACTGCTCGCTGTACAGCAGATTTTGACGAACAGGTTAAACTTGATATTGAATATATTAAACAACCGTCGATCTGGCTGGATTTAAAAATCGCGCTGAAGACCCCTTTAATAATATTATCAACCAAAGGAGCAGGATAACATCGCAGTAAAGGAGAAAACGCTATGAAGACTGTCAAGGTGGGCGTAATCGGTTTTGGATATTGGGGTCCAAATCTGGCTCGAAATTTCTTCGATTTGCCCTCGGCAGAACTTGTTGCCATTGCCGATCTTAAGGAAGATCGTTTACAACGGGCTCGCTCCTTTTATCCGGAGGTTCGCACAACTACGAATTATATGGATTTGTTCAATATGGATTTGGATGCGGTTGTCGTTTCCGTTCCTCCAGCTTTACATTATCCTATTGCAAAACATTGCCTGGAAAACGGTTTGCATGTGCTAATCGAAAAACCAATGACGCAAAGCAGTGAACATGCTGAAGAGTTGATCCGCAAGGCTGAATCCAAGGAATTGGTACTCATGGTCGGTCATACCTTTGTGTACAATTCTGCGGTTGTCGCGTTGAAAAAATTCATTGACAGCGGGGAACTTGGAGATATTTATTATATAGATACGGCCAGATTGAATCTCGGGCTGTTTCAACGCGATTCGAACGTTCTTTGGGATCTCGCCCCGCACGACATATCCATATTGTTGTTTCTTCTTGGACAGGACCCTGTATCGATAAGTGCATATGGCGCACCGTGTGTGATTGATAATATTTTCGATGTCGCCTATTTAAATCTTATTTTTCCAAATCAGGTACCAGCCCATATCCATGTTTCATGGCTCGACCCCTGCAAAGTACGCCGGATTACTGTAGTTGGCAGTAAAAAGATGATCGTTTTCAATGATGTGGAGAATGAGCAAAAGCTCAAGATTTATGATAAAGGTGTAGATGCCCCGGAGTATACCGATGGTTTCGGTGAATTTCACTGGAATTATCGATCGGGAGATATACTCATTCCAAAGATTCGGGTGTCCGAGCCATTGCGACAGGAATGTCATCATTTTCTCGACAGTATTATTAATAAGACCCGGCCAGAGAGCGATGGTCATAACGGGTTAAGGGTCGTAAAAATCATTGAGGCGGCAGAGAATTCACTACGAAACCAATCATCCAAGGAGATCTTTGCATGGGATACCCTGAATATGCCCGCATTGCGCCAGATGTGAAACTTGGACGGGATGTAAAAATATACGCTTTCGTCAATCTGTACGGCTGTGAAATTGACGATGAAAGCCGTGTCGGCGCGTTTGTTGAGATTCAAAAAGGGGTAAAAATTGGCAAGCGAGTGAAAGTTTCCAGCCATACCTTCATTTGTGAAGGTGTGACAGTCGAAGACGAGGTTTTTATCGGGCACGGCGTCATGTTTATCAACGATAAATATCCCCACGCCACCACCGAGACGGGCGGGCTTCAAACGGAGGCCGATTGGGTCTGTATTCCTACTCGTATTCGAAAACGCGCTTCCATTGGGAGCAATGCAACCATCCTCTGCGGCGTAACTGTTGGGGAAGGAGCGCTGGTAGGGGCGGGGAGTGTCGTGACCCGGGATGTCCCTGCAGGGACAGTCGTCGCTGGAAACCCCGCGCGTGTTATTAGATAAAAATCCTGATTATCTTATCTGATTCTGTTTGATTTTTTTGGCAAAAGCCCGCATCCGACCGCGTTTTTTCAGCTTCCCAAAACCAAAGTGTAAGGCAATTATTTAAAAAACCATAAAGCGAGGAACGATGAACACCATTCCATTGATAGACCTTTCCCTTCAGCATAAGCAACTCCGTAACGAAATCACCAGCACTGTCCAAGAAGTTATTGACAGGGGCGATTTTATTCTTGGGCAGGATGTTGCCAAGTTCGAGGAAGAGTTTGCCGAGTATTGCGGCGTTAAGTACGCCATTGGCGTGGATAACGGTCTTTCCGCCCTAGAACTTAGCCTTCGCGCATTTGGCATCGGACCGGGGCATGAAGTGATTTTGCCAGCGCATACTTTTACTGCAACCGCTGCCGCAGTCACCTTTGTCGGAGCAACACCTGTCTTTGTTGACGTCAATCTTGAAACATATACCATCGATGTTCATAAGATCGAAGAAGCGATCACACCCCGCACAAAAGCCATTCTTCCCGTTCATCTTTACGGCCTTCCGGCAGATATGAATGTTGTGCTAGGAATTGCCGAAAAATACAACCTGGTTGTCGTCGAAGATGCTTGCCAGGCTCACGGCGCGATGTATAAAGGGCACCGCATTGGTGGGATCGGCAATGCCACTGGATTTAGTTTCTATCCTACCAAAAACCTCGGTGCATGCGGCGATGCGGGGATCGTCACGACGAACGATGCGAATGCAGCTGAAAAGATTCGCGCACTACGAAATTGCGGGCAACGCGTAAAAAATATCCATGAAGAACACCCGTTCAATCATCGCCTCGATAATCTCCAGGCTGCCATCCTGAGAATAAAGCTGAAGTATCTCGATCAATGGATCGCGTCGCGGCGGAAACTTGCCGAAATCTACAACACGCTGTTCGCGGATACCAATTTGGAAAGACCGGTGGAACTACCCGGTTATCAACATGTTTACCATCTCTATGTAATTCGTACGCAAAACAGGGATGCCATGCAGGCCGCCCTGAAGGAGCGCGGGATTGGCACTGCAATACATTATCCAACCCCGGTTCACCTTCAACCGTACTATTTGAAAGATGGTAAGCCCCAGTACTCCTGCCCTGTTTCGGAAAAACTGGTGGGTGAAATATTATCATTACCCATGTATCCCGAATTAACAGAGGAACAGGTTTCTGTGGTTGCTTCTGAGATCAAATCTTTGGAAGCAAAGGCGCAGTATATGAATTTTCAGTGAAAAGTCGCACATCGCCACGAGTCAGCAATAACCGGCATGTTGTCCGCGACGTATAAAATAAGGAACAGCTGCCGAACTGAGAATCGATTTGATTAACATGGGCGGGGCATGGTATAAACCGAAGTTGCTCGTAACGATTTCATTATACGCCGGGCATTTTCAGGGATCTTACTTCCCTACAAAAATATTTTAGAAGTTTGAGCGTTCTTTAAATTGTTATTCTGGAAATAATAAATATCAACAAGTTTACAATAACAATCACGGCTCGATTTTGAGTTGGTAATCGAGCCGTGAGAGCTTTTAGGAGAGAGGGAAATGATAGCAGTTACGCCGATGCTCCGGAGTAATTCCTCAAGCCAAGCCTCCAGATGACCCTCGTAATGGTCGCCAAAACCGCCGTTAGGGCGAGGGCGCCAAGCCAGGATTGGAGAGACAGGCGTCCAGTCAGGGCGGAGGCGGGTACGGTCACGGCGAAGGCGACAGGGACAAGAAAGGTCAAGCCGTATCTCAGCCAGTTTGGGTAGATATCCACGGGCCAGCGACCGGCGGCATAGAGACCTTCGAACAGGTTGGCAATCTCATGCACGCGCACAAACCAGAACGCGGCGGATGTGATGACAAGCCAGAAGCAATACACCATTATGGCGCCCATGACCAGCGTCGAGGTAAACCCAAGCGAAGACCAAAAATCCACGCGCCAGCCAAGCTGAGACATTGCGACGATTAAAACGATCGTCCCGATGATGACGTCTGTGTTTTGCCAAAGGCGATACTCGCGCACACTTGCCAATAACTGCGCGTCGGCGGGTTTGGTCAGGATGTAATCGAGAGTCCCTTCGCGAATTTCGTCCATGAGCCGTTCCATGTTCGGCTGGATCGCTGAGCGAATAATGCCGCCAGTGATGGTGAAAACGCCCATCACGGCAAGCAAATCCGCCTTGCCCCAGCCGCCGAGCTCATTGACCTGGTTGAAGACAAGGTTCAAGCCGATCAGGCCAGTGGCGAGCGCAATGAAGGTTTGGAGAATCTGGATATAGAGATTAGCGCGGTATTGGAATTCGTTCATGATCCCGATCCGCAGGTAGTTGAAAGCCAGTTTAAATCCCTGCATGATTAACCTCCCACCGCCGAAAAGCGGCGAATGGCGATCTTCCAAATCTGACTGACGAAAACCGCGCCAAAGAAAACCCATACGAACTGCATTCCCAAGCCGATGAACAAGTCGTTGACAGACATGTTCCCCACCAGCACTTCGATGGGATAGCCAAACGCCCAGCGGAACGGAAAGAACCACGCCGCCCTCTGCACCCAATCAGGCATGAGCGAAAGAGGCACGAGGCGGCCGGAGAGGATCAGCTCCGCGGCAAAATACAACTCGAACAAGGCGCTGACGCGCGTCGTCCAAAATGTGACCATGCCGAGCAGCGACAAGGTGACGGTGCGAATCAGGTACGCCATCCATATCGCTACAAAAAATATCACGCCGTCGAGGAGGGTCGGATTCAGGTCCGGCTTGAAAATGAGCGAAAGCACGAGCGCCAGGGGAATCCACAGGATGATCATGACAACCTTCCAACCGGCAAAGAACGCAACATCTTCATGCAAGGGATGCATCGGACGAAGAAGCGACATCGAAAGCCTTCCCTGGCGGATGCGCCATTCCCAACCGTAGGGCGTAAAGGCGATGTTCATCTGGCGCACGAGCGTCCATACGATGTAATAAGCGGCAAGCGAGCCGGGAGTATACCCACCCACCGACCCCCCCTGCTGTTCGGCGACCGCAGACCAAACCACCATGTAGATGACCGGTTCGGCAAGCATGCCGATCATATAAAAATAATTGGCGATGGGATACTGCCACTGCTCGAGGACCGAAACCCTCATCATGGACGTGTAAAAATCGAAATAGCGTTTCATTCGAGCGCCTCCTTCCTGACCGCGAAGACGGATTCGATCACATCTTCGATGGGCGCGGCCTCGACGGTGAGGTCATCAACGGATAGTTCAGTGAGCAGGCGGGACGTGACCGCCGAGGTCTTTTCCTTGGGAACGCGCATCATCACTCTGGACCCGTCAATGGATACCACATCCCCGTATTGGCTCAAGTCTGCGGCGGGATTATCGAGCGTAAAGCCAACAGTCTTGAAGGCGGAGAATTTTTCGACCAATGCGGCAAGGTCGCCGTCAAAAAGTAATCGACCATGATGAATGACGATGACCCGCCTGCAAAGGGCTTCCACATCGGCCATGTAGTGGCTGGTGAGCAGGACCGTCGCGCCGTAGCGTTTGTTGTATTCCGCCACGAACGAACGGATGCGCTTTTGCATCGTCACATCGAGACCCAGAGTCGGCTCATCGAGGAAGAGAATCTTCGGTTTGTGCAGCAATGCGCCTACGAATTCCATCTTCATGCGCTCGCCCAATGAAAGATTCCGGACGGGTTTTTGCACAAGGTCTCTCAACTCGAGCAATTCCACGAACTCATCGCGGGTGCGCTTGAATTCATCCGTCGGGATGCTGTAGATGGCACGCTGCAGGTCGAACGAGTCGAGAGCGGGCAGATCCCACGAAAGCTGGTTGCGATTGCCCATCACCAGCGTGATCTGACGCAGGTAATCGTGGTTGCGTTTGGCAGGTTCGTAACCCAACACAGACAGCCCGCCGGATGTGGGATGCAAGAGTCCGCTGAGCATTTTGAGCGTGGTGGTCTTTCCAGCCCCGTTCGGCCCGAGAAAACCTACGACTTCGCCGGGCTGGATGTCGAACGAGATTTCATCCACGGCTTTGACGGTCTTGTACGTGCGTTTGAAGAGCCCTTTCGCGGCGGCTTTCAGGCCCGCTTCACGCTCGGGGACCTGATAATGTTTTGCCAGTTTCGAGATCGAAATGACAGAGGGCATGGATATCTCCTGATAAATTTTTTGCTCTTGGTCTTTTTGAATTAATTGTCCGCCCGGCGGCAATAAAAAAACCGCAGGGCATCGGCGCGCCTGCGGATGGAAAACCTGGGATTTAATTACACAATCAGCCAGCTGGGAGGCACGCAAAAATCTACCTGGTTGTTTCCTATGATTGCCATTCGAAGTGCCTCCTTTCAGATTAGAATTGAACGGGCAGAGTTTATCACAGGCAAAAACGATATGCAAGAATGAATTTCGAAAACCAGGATTCGAAAGTCTCACGACTTTCGAGCAAAATCAGGAGATTTTGCCACCCGGAGTGAAATGAACAAACAGGAACTCGAACAGGAACTGGAAGAAACTCGCCGTCGCTTTACCGAACTGGTGAATTCGATCCCCGAGCGAGATTATCCCCTGCCCACCCATAACCCCGAATGGACGGTGAGCGATATTCTTCATCATATTACACTGGGTCCGCGGGCGATCGCGCTGGAAATCTGGCTGATCGTCCATGCGCGGAAATTGTTCGGCTTCGTGATGGGTCATTTCCCGTCGCGGATTTTCAATTCGATCAATGCGTGGTTTGGACATAGAAAAAGACGAATCACCCGTCAAGGGTTGCTCAAGGCTTACGGTAAGGCACATTCCGTTATATTGTCCGGGTTGAGGCGGACGCGGGAGGAGGACCTGCTCAAATCGGTTGTATACCCTGTGGAGTTCGTCTCTGATCTTGCGGGGGAGGTCACACCTGAGCGTCTCTTCCGCTATGTGACCGGGCATTTCGAGATGCATGAACGTCAGTTGAGGCGGGATTCTCTGGTATAATCTCTCGCCGTGACTGGTCCTGCCCTGCGGTGGGTCCTCTTTAGAGGATGAGCTGCGGACATGGAGACCTGCATAGTTTTTAGAAAGGAGACGCATACGTCATGCCGCTCGCAAAGGAAATTAAAACGAAGGCGATCACAGATTTTCACCGCCACGACAAGGATACCGGCTCGCCCGAGGTCCAAGTCGCAATTTTGACCACCCGCATCAATCAATTGACCGAGCATTTGCGCAATAACAAGCAGGATCAATCCTGCCGGCGCGGATTGCTCAAACTGGTGGGGCAACGCCGCCGCTTGCTCACCTATCTGCGCCAGAGCAATTACCAGGCGTACCTTAGTGTGACCGATCGTTTGCAATTACGCCGCAAGTAGTAATCTGAGACCTGACAGGTTTTTGGAAACCTGTCAGGTCTTTATGTGTAACCCGCAGTCAGGAATTGAACAGCGCGAATGACGCAAGGCGTCATTCCCACTCTTCAGTCCCTGACCCGAGGCGGGATATGTAAGGGGCGGATCGCAATCTGCCCTGATTTAGGAGACAATCAAATATGAAATCCGAAGGTAAACGTTATTCGACCGTCGTTGGCAACAAGACGGTGACCATCGAAACGGGCCGCCTCGCCGGGCAGGCTGGCGGCGCGCTTACGCTGGGGATCGATGAAGCGATCGTGTTCGCATCCGCCACGATGGGCGGCGTGCGCGAAGGCATCGACTTCTTCCCCTTGAGCGTTGAATACGAAGAAAGGCTTTACGCGGGAGGAAAGATCCCCGGCTCTTTCTTCCGCCGGGAGGGACGCGCCTCCACAGAGTCGATCCTCACTGCGAGATTGACCGACCGGCCTCTGCGTCCACTCTTTCAGGATGGCATGCGCAATGAAGTGCAGGTCATCATGTACTCTTTTTCGTCCGACGGCGTGAATCCGTTGGATATCCTCGCCATCAACGCCGCCTCCACCGCGATCATGATCTCAGACATCCCATGGGGCGGACCTGTCGGAGCCGTACGCGTGGGACGGGTGAATGGCGAATTCGTCATCAACCCGACGTTTGCCGAACTGGACGCCTCCGACCTCGATCTGAGAATCGCCGGCACGAAGGACGCCATCCTCATGGTAGAATGCGGCGCGATCGAAATCCCCGAGGATGTGATGGCGGCCGCGTTGGATCTGGGGCATAAATCGATCCAGCCAATCATCGAATTACAAATGCAAATGGCAGCTGAGATCGGCAAGCCCAAACGCGAAGTAAAACTTTATCTCCCGAGCGAAGAGATCAAGAAGAAGGTTTTCGACCGTGTCAGCGGAGCGATGAATGAATTGCTCGACAAGCCGCTCGCCAAAGTCGAATTCTATTCCGGCATGACCGCGATCAAGGAAACTGCCGAAGTTGAATTTTGCTCCGTGCCCGAGGGCGGCAACCCGGCCGACTACATGCCCGTCAACGAATTCCGCGAGGCATTCGAACTGGCAGAGCAGGCTGTCGTTCGCGAACGGATCTTGAGCATGGGCAAGCGACCGGATGGCCGTCAGCCAACCGAGATCCGCCCGATCTGGTGTGACGTAAACGTCTCACCGCGCGCGCACGGAACAGGCTTGTTCACAAGAGGCGAGACACAAATTCTTTCCTTTGCCACGCTCGGCACCCTCGGCGAAGCGCAGGAGTTGGATAACCTATCCCCCAACGACACAAAGCGTTACATGCATCATTACAACTTCCCGCCGTTCTCCACCGGAGAGGTCAAACCTCTTCGAGGCCAGAGCAGGCGCGAGGTCGGGCATGGGGCGTTGGCAGAACGGGCGCTGGAACCGATCCTCCCGAATGAAGAAACCTTCCCGTACGCCATCCGCGTCGTGTCCGAGGCGTTGTCCTCCAACGGCTCGACTTCGATGGGATCGGTCTGCGGTTCCACCCTGGCGCTGATGGATGCCGGCGTGCCAATCAAGGCTCCCGTTTCCGGCGTGGCGATGGGACTTATCACAGATGATTCAGGCAGATACCAAATCCTGACCGATATTCAAGGAACCGAAGACCATCTCGGCGATATGGATTTCAAAGTTGCCGGCACATCCGCTGGCATCACCGCCCTGCAGATGGACATCAAGATCTCCGGCTTGAGCGCACAGATGATGAAGGAAGCGCTCGAACAGGCTCGCGTGGCAAGAATGTCCATCATGGAGAAAATGCTTGCAGTCCTGCCCGAACCGCGCAAAGAACTAAAACCGCACGCGCCGCGCATCATCACGGTGAAAATACCGGTGGACAAGATCGGCGCGTTGATCGGACCGGGCGGAAAGAACATCCGTGCATTGCAGGATGAAACCGGCGTGAAGATCGACATCGAAGAAGACGGCACCGTATATATCGCCTCGACGGACAGCGCGGGAGCAAAGATCGCGCAGGAACGCATCGAAGCGATGGGCGAGTCGGCGGTGCCGGGCAACATCTATACAGGTAAGGTTGTGCGTATCGAAGCCTTCGGCGCGTTCGTGAACATCCTGCCCGGAGTCGACGGACTTGCGCATATCTCCCAACTCGACAGCGACCGTGTGGAAAAAGTGGAGGACGTGTGCGTGCTCGGCGATGAACTTACCGTAATGGTCACAGACATCGACCCGCAAGGCAAGATTCGTCTATCCCGCCAGGCTGTGCTCGAAGGCTGGACTCTTGAAGAAGCCCGCGAAAAAGACAAGGGCGGCGGTGGCCGCAACGGCGGAGGACGGGGCGATAGGGGTGGTCCGCCAAGACGCGGCGGAGACCGGGGCGGGCGAGGTGGTCCACGAGGCGGCGGTGATCGCGGCGGACGTGATCGAAGGTAAACAAGAATGAGTCAGAATCCCGAAGTTCGAATGAACTCCGGGATTTTTTATTTCGAGACTTTTTATCCGATTCGGGGTTTTACCATGCATCGGCAATATCCAACTTATCAACCCCAAAACAGGAGAGTAAACCATGCAAGAAAGCATAATTTCAAGTGTGATCCTCCCGCTGGCGATCGCCATCATCATGGTGACTCTGGGCATGACATTAACGGTTGCGGACTTTCGCCGCATCTTCGTGCAACCGAAACCGATCTTCATCGGTCTGTTCTGCCAGATGATCCTGCTGCCGTTGCTTGGTTTCGCGGTGGCAGGAATTTTCGGCTTGACGGCGGTCTACGCCATCAGCCTGATCCTGCTGGCTGTCTCGCCAGACGGCGCAACGTCAAATCTCATCATCCACGCAGGGGACGGCGACCGCGCGCTCGGCATCACGTTGACCGCCATCACGAACATGCTGGCATTCCTCACGATTCCCTTCGGGCTGGGAATCGCGTATTCGCTGTATGGGACCGGCGCTTTGGACATCGATTTCCCGGTCGTGGATACGATGATCCAGGTCGCGGTCATCACCCTGATCCCCACATTGATCGGCATGGGCATCCGCCAGTGGAAACCGGAATTTGCCGAGAACAGCAAGCGCTGGTCGAAGACCTTCGCCACGGTCTTTCTTTTCCTCGTTATCCTCGCGCTCGTCGTCCAGAATTGGGATGTGATCGTCCGCGACGGTCCTCGTTTCGCTCCGGCATTCATTATCCTGAACATCGCCTCGCTGATCGTGGGATATTACGTCCCCAAATTTCTGGGAATCGACTACGTCCAATCCATGACCATCGCCATCGAGACCGGCCTGCAAAATTCGACGGTCTCCATCACGGTCGCGCTCACGCTGCTGAATAATAACGAAATGGCGATCATCCCCGGCTTGTACGCCATCTGGATGTACGTGACCGGCTTCGGGCTGGCATACTTCATGGCAAGACGCAATCCCACCCCAGCCGCGGAAAGTTCTCCGGCGTAAACTCTATTGCATAAATCACAGAACGGACGGATATAAATTCCGTCCGTTTTTTATTGAAAGGAGCTGTATGTACATTATCGTCTGGGAATATCAAGTCAAAAAAGATAAACTTGATGAGTTCATAAAAATCTATTCCGCGCATGGAGACTGGTCGGAGTTGTTCCGAAAAGCGCCCGGCTATCTTGGCACAGAGCTCATGCACGTTGAAAACGACCCGGAACGATATCTCACCATCGACCGATGGGATTCCAATGGGAGTTTTGAGGTATTTCTGTCCCGATGGGGTAAGGAGTATGGAGAATTGGATAAATTGTGCAAAGGGCTGACGGAGGACGAAAAATTGTTGGGGAAATTTTTTCAGGGATAAGCCTTTCGTTTGAGTAATTTTTCATGCTAAACTTCCCACGCCATGACCAACATCAAAACCCTCTACTCCCGCTACCCCCGCCAATACTGGCTGATGATCCTCGGCATCGTCATCTCCACCGCGGGCGGGAGCATGGTCTGGCCTTTCATGCTCATCTACGCGGGTGGAAAATTGAGTTTACCGCTCAGCCAGGTTGCTTCCCTCATCTCCATCAACGCAGGCGTGGGTCTGTTCGCATCCTTTCTCGCAGGCTCCCTCGCCGATCGGATCGGGCGCAAAGCCGTAATGGTCGCAAGTCTCGCCATGATCGGGGTGGCGTACATCTTCATGGTCCAAGCCGAGACCTACACCCATTTCGCTGTCCTGATGGCCTTCATCGGCATGTCCAACCCGATGTATCAGGTCGGCGCGGATGCCATGCTCGCGGATATGATCCCCTCCCACCAACGGACCGACGCCTACTCCATCAACCGCATCGCCAACAACGCAGCCTTCGGCATCGGTCCAGCCGTCGGCGGATTTCTCGCCTCCACTTCCTACAGCCTCGCCTTCTACGGCGCAGCGATCGGATTCCTCGCCTACAGCCTGATCTGGATTCTTTTCGCGAGAGAAACGCTCCACGTCCCGCCTGAGGCGCGGGGGAACATCCACACCAGTTTCAAGCCGCAACCCGACTCCAACGGTTATCTGCGAGTCTTCAAGGATCGTTCATACATGGCGTTCGTCGCGCTCTTCGCGCTGGGCATGACCGCCCCATCCATCCTGTGGATTCTCATGCCCGTTTACGCCAAGACCGGCTTCAATATCCCAGAGTCGCTTTACGGCTGGATTCCAACCACCAACGCCGCCATGTGCGTCTTCGTCCAGTATGCGGTCACGAATATCTCGCGCAAATATAAAACCCTGCCTGTGATCGCGGTCGGCATGTTCATCTATGCCCTCGGCGCGGGAAGCGTCGCGCTTGCGACCGGCTTTTGGGGTTTCTGGCTCAGCATGGTCATCCTGACCTTCGGCGAATTGACCATCGTGCCCACCGCCAGCAAATACGTCGCCGATATTTCGCCCGAAAATATGCGCGGGCGTTACATGTCGATGTATTGGTTCGGCTGGGGTCTATCGCGGACCTTCGCCCCGCTCATCGGGGGCTGGCTGAACGATAATATTTCACCCAAGTCCATTTGGATCGGAGGTCTGCTCTTCGGGCTGACCAGCGTCCTCGGCTTGATCCTGCTCAACAAGTTTTCCCAACGCCCAAGCGACGCATCCCTCTCCGCCGCAAGTTGATTCGAACCACTTATTTTTCCCTATCCCTTATTCCCAATGAATCAATCCCTTGCCCAAATTACCTATATCGTCCGCGATTACGACGAAGCCATCGAGTTCTTCATCAACGCCTTGCAATTCGATCTTATCGAAGACACACCGCAGGAGGGCAAACGCTGGGTCGTCGTCAAACCGCGCGGTGGTGCAGGCGCATCCCTTCTGCTTGCGAAAGCTTCCACAGCCGAACAGACAGCCGCCATCGGGAATCAAACCGGCGGGCGCATCTTCCTCTTCCTACATACAGACGATTTTCAACGCGACCATGAACATATGAAGGCGCATGGCGTACAATTCCTCGAAGAGCCGCGTCATGAAGATTACGGCATTGTTGCTGTGTTCAAGGATTTGTACGGGAATAAATGGGATCTTCTGGAGCCAAACCATGCGTGATACGAAATTAATACTCATTGAGGGATTGCCCGGCGCTGGGAAGTCCACTACGACTAAATGGATCCATGATACGTTAACAGCCCACGGAATTGAATCGCAATTCTACCGGGAAGACGATGAGCCGCATCCCATCCCCTGCCTCGATTTTGACACGCAGGGGCTACCGAAAAAAGTCATCCCCTTATGGGAGAAATTTGCACTACAAGCCGGGGAGTCATCCGCCATAACGGTCATCGAGAGTCGCATCTGGCAGAACACGTGCCTATACATGTTGATGAGTGAAATCGATCGTGGAGAAATCATCGAGTTCGCGCACAAGGAAGAAGAAATCCTCGCCCCCCTTGCTCCGGTATTGATCCATCTTGATCAGAATGATACAAAAACCTCCCTCGAACGACTCCACCTCATGCGCGGCAAGGCATGGATGCTGTCCACAAAGGAGGAATTGCTGTCTTATCCTTGGTTCAAGAATCGCGGGTTGAATGATTTCGAAGGGTTGGTGAGTTTGTTCGAGGAGTGGCGCAGACTGTCTGGAAGGTTATATAATGACTGGCGCGGGCCGAAGATCAGAATTCTGGACCCTTACACGGACTGGGAATCAAGCCTTGGACAGATAAAAGAATATTTGTTTTTGGAATAATAAACTACCCATCCCCATACTTACCCAGCATCGCTACGAGCCTCTTCTTCACCCCCGCCCATTCATTATCCAAGATCGAATAGAAGACCGAATCGCGGATTCTCCCATCGGGCAGGATCATGTGTTTGCGCAGCACGCCCTCCTTCACTGCGCCGATGCGTTCGATGGCTTGTTGCGAGCGCACATTGAGCGAATCCGTTTTGATCTGCACTCGGATCGCCTTCAAGGTCTCGAAAGCGTGGGTCAGCAGCAAAAATTTACATTCCGTGTTGACCGCCGTGCGCTGGAAATCCAATCCATACCAGGTGCCGCCCACTTCCAATCCGCGGTTGGGCGAATCGATATTTAAATAGCGGGTCGAGCCTGCGATACGCCCCGAAGCGAGGTCGATGACGGCGAAGGGAAGATCGGTCCCTTTTTCCTCGCGCGCGAGAAGATCGGTCACAAATCGGCGGAAATCCGTTTCGGCTTTCATCTCGCCGTACAACATATACTTCCAGAAATCCTGTCCCTTGCCTATCTCTGCCAACCCGGGGATATGCTTTTCCCCCAGCGGCTCGAGGCGGACGTGCCTCCCCTGCAAGGTAACTCGCTTAATCCACTTGCTCATTCCATACTCCCAAACAGTTCCGTGATCCTTTTTTGCCGGAAATCGAATATTTGCTGCAATCGTCTGCCCACCCAGAAGTCGTGGACGATGTCTCCCAGGAAACCGCACGGCAGGACGTAGGATATTTTGTCGGTCATCTTGACTCCGCCTGCCATCGCCCCGAAAATGTGTTCATGATGCCAAAGCCTGTACGGACCGATGCGCTGTTCGTCAACAAAATATTCCCGGTCCCGCACATGCGTGATCTCTGTCAGCCATAACGTGTGGACTCCGCGGACAAAATCCACGCGGTATTCGATCATCTGTCCTTCATACATTTTTTCATCCCCGCCCGCAACAATTTCAAAGTTCATATCCCCGGGTGTGATTGTGTTCAGATTGAGAGGGTCGCAAAAGAAATCCCAAACATCATTCAGCGTTCCGGGGATGTTCTGTTCGCGGTGCAGGTAATGGATCATCCCTTAAGCCATTCCTCTTCCATATTATCCTGTGTCGGCAAATAAGGCATCGCTGGTCCTTTTGCCCCAAGAAATTCCGCCAACGCGGCGCGCATCGCTGTGCGATCATCCCAGAGATATTCGGTCTTCCCAAAACACATGGACTGTTCATGCCCCTTGCCGCAAGACAGGACAATATCCCCCTGCTGGGCGAGACGCAGCGCAAATTTGATGGCTTCGCCGCGATCCGCGACGCGCCAGAAGGTCTTGCCTTCCACCCCGCCTCTCGATCTTGCCCCTTCTGCCATTTCCTCGAGAATCCCATCCAAGGATTCGGTTCGAGGGTCTTCGGCGGTCAATACCGTCAAATCCGCCAATTCCGCCGAAGTTTCAGCCATCATCCGTCTTTTTTCCTTATCGCGTAAACCCGCCGAACCAAATACCGCAATGACCTTTTTTTCGGTCATCATCCGGCCGGCTTCGAGGGTAACTTTCAAGGCGTTGGGCGTATGGGCAAAATCAACAATGGCGGTGAAACCCTGTCCCATGTCTATGCGCTCCATTCTGCCTGGGATTCCTTCGAGTGACGCGATTCCCTTCGCAGCTAGATTCGGATCGATTCCAAGCCCATGAATGGCGGCAGTCAGTGCGGCGAGGCAATTCGAGACGTTATAAGCCCCGACCAATCTGCTTGAAACGCCTACACGAAAGTCTTTGGCCGCGGCGGTGAATTGGATTCTCGAGGGGTTGAACCGGATTTCTTCGGCGCGCACATCCGCTCCCTCCCCCAACCCATAGTTGATCTTTTTTGTTTTGATGAACCCATTCAGAAAGCCAAAGGATTTTTCGTCGTCGAAGTTGATCACTCCCAAACGCGGATTACCCTGGGTTTTTTCGCGTGTCCACTCGAGACTGCTGAAAAGCCTCGCCTTCGCTGCGCGGTAATTTTCATAGCCGCCGTGCTGGTCCATGTGCTCGTGCGTGATATTGGTCACCACGCCAATATCGAACTCGCAGGCATCCACGCGGTATTGCGCCCAGCCGTGCGATGTAGTCTCCAAAACAACATGAGTCAGCCCGGCGTCCACCATCCTCGCAAGATATGCCTGAACATCATGCGCGTCCGGCGTTGTGACGTGGAATCCCGTATCCAGCACTTCATCGCCGATCACCGCGTTGACGGTCGAGATCATCCCGGCTTTGAGGTCCGCGGCGACCATTATCTTGTATAAAAGGTTACTCGTTGTGGTTTTGCCATCCGTGCCCGTCACGCCGATGACGGTCAGCTTGCGGGCGGGAAAGCCATGGAAGGCCGCGGCAAGCCAGGTCAGCGCGCGACGCGTGTCTTCGAGTCGCAGGTAAGGGACGGAGTGTCCGCCCATATCTTGTTCTCCGATCACCGCCGAGGCTCCGCGCGCGATCGCATCCTGAATGTAATCGTGGCCGTCCACTGTGCCGCCCTTCATAGCGACAAAGAGATATCCGGGCTTGACCATACGGCTGTTAATTGCAATGCCTTCGACCGGGGCATCGGGAATGTCAGCAGGTCTGGTAAGCGGAAAATCGGCAAACAAACGGGAAAGGGGGACTTTATCGTGTGTTGTCATGGCATCAGGCAATAAAAAAGGATTTTGGCTATTGTATCGCCAAAATCCTTTTCAATGAGCCCGCGCAAGGTTAAGTCGATACGACCTTGATGTTGAATCGATGCGAGCCGGTGGAGAGCCTCAGGCTGCGCCATAACAAGGAGTACATCTCGACCGCGCGGGAGGTGGTGATATCGCCGAGGTCGATGATGTGCTTCCAATGGAACCAATCGTGCAGGATCTTGATCACCCGCGCCTTGGCGTCCGCGCTGTTGCCGCTGACGAAAATATCCGTCCGCTCCACAAGTTTGTCCGGGTCCACCATCACAGTGCAATAAACGGTGTTCAATGTCTTGACCACATAGGTTTCGGGGAACGCGCGCTGAATCTGCTCGCCGAGTGAATCGGTATTGCAGATGATAAGTTTCCAATGCTTTTCGTCGGAGTAATCCAGCGGGTTGGAGGTGTCGATCAGGATCTTGCCCCGCAGATATTTAGCGCCGGCCAAGTACAGCGCATCGAGCGTCGCCGAACCGAGCGTGCAATTGAAGATGATATCGCCAAACTCCGCCGCGTTGGCAAAGGTTCCAAAAAGCGCGTTATGCTTTTCCTCCTTCGCCCAAGCAACCGCTCTCGGATTGGCCTCCTCCCTTGAGCCTATCATTACATCGTGGCCCAACTGTACCAATTTCGAGCCGATCGTCCGCCCCACCTCTCCCGAACCCAATACTGCGATATTCATGATGTCACCTCGAGTTTGTTTGACATTTCTTGAATTTGGCTAACCTTCAGCTTTCGCCTTGGTCATCTTCGTTTTCAGCCATTTTAACCGAAAGGTTTCCTCGCGTTCGCGTTCTTCCAGGGAACTGACGATGAATTCGATCTGGTGCTTGTACTGCGGAATAAAGATGTGCTGGAGCGCGTTGACGCGCCGCTGGGTCTTGCGCAATTCGTTGGCAAGTCTCCACACCGCCGCGGTCAACATGGAAAGCTGCGGGATGCGCAATAGAACCTCGCGAAATGCGTCGCTGGCTTCATCTAGCACCGCAGAGGTATCGCCGGGACTGTAGGGAAGTTTCGGCGGTTCGCCGCGCGCCTCGATCTGAGGGATTGCGACTCCCATCACGCCGCGCAGGCGCAGATGAACGTCCACGGTTTTATTGACCGCCAGCGACGCCCATTCCACATGGTCGGAACCCATGACGAGGCGCGCCTTTTCCATCGCATCGTAGGCGATATCAAGCAGCCGCCAGACCTCTTTTTGAAGTGCATCCGCCTCTTTCGCCACACGAACCAGTTCACCTGTCAGGGCTTCGCGCTTACGATCGAGAATCTCGTACCCTTCCTTCGCAAATCGCAATTCCTTCTTGAGGCGGATCAGGTTCGTGCGGGTGGGAGCAATATTAATTTGAGGCATCGTCGCCCTTGTAGTATTGTGCGATCTCGTCGAGCGTGACGCGGGTCAATTCCTTCTTCGGGAGGATCGAAAGCAGTTTCCAGCCGATCTCGAGCGTCCGTTCGATGGAACGGTTTTCTGTGAAACTCTGGTTGACGAATTCCCTTTCGAAGGCGCGTCCGAACTTGAGGTATTTCTGGTCCACATCCGAAAGTTCCTCCTCGCCGATCACGGAAGCAAGAGCGCGCACATCCTGTGTGCGGGCATACGCCGCATATAGCTGCGCACCCCAGCGCGGATGATCGTCGCGCGTGCGGTTCTTGCCTATGCCATCCTTCATCAAACGCGAAAGGCTCGGCAGGACGGCAACGGGAGGATAGATACCGGCGAAATTAAGCTCGCGACCCAGCACGATCTGCCCTTCTGTGATGTAACCGGTCAGGTCGGGCATTGGATGCGTGATGTCATCGTTCGGCATGGTCAGGATCGGGATTTGAGTGATCGAGCCCTTGCTCGTGCGGATGCGTCCGGTTCGTTCATACATCGACGCAAGGTCGCTGTAGAGATAACCGGGGTACCCTTTTCGGCTCGGCACTTCGCCGCGCACGTTCGATATCTGACGCAGGGCTTCGCCATAGTTGGTCATGTCGGTCAATACGACCAGAACATGTTTTTCGAGTTCGTAGGCAAGGTATTCCGCCAGCGTCAATGCCGCGCGGGGAGTGACGATACGCTCGACCGGGGGATCATCCGCGAGATTAAGGAACATCGCCACCCGGGTGAGTGCTCCGCTTTCGGTGAACGAGCGGCGGAAGTAATCCGCCACATCGTTCTTTACGCCCATCGCGGCGAATACGATGGCGAATTCCTCTCCTTCGGTTGGCGGCGCTCCTGCAATCTTACCCAGAGTCGCCTGGCGCACGATCTGCGCTGCAAGTTGGTCGTGGGGCATGCCTGCGCCGGAGAACAATGGAAGTTTCTGCCCGCGCAAAAGTGTGTTC
Organism: Candidatus Villigracilaceae bacterium; assembly: GCA_026645935.1. Lineage (GTDB taxonomy): Bacteria > Chloroflexota > Anaerolineae > Anaerolineales > Villigracilaceae > Villigracilis. The sequence continues at coordinate 114,192 of JAPKMP010000008.1, forward strand.
ACACCGTCAATCGTCGAAATCCCGGTTTGAATATAATCGCGCGGATAAATCCGCGCCGTTGGATTGATCGGCTGTCCGTTCACATCCATGTAGCGGTCGGTCAACGGTTCGGGACCGCCGTCGATGGGATTGCCCAAGCCGTCGAAGATGCGCCCGAGCATTTCATCCGCAACAGGGATATGCAGGGTGTTGCCCAGGAATCTCACACGGGTACCGTCAATCGAAAGACCGGTGGAACCGGCAAATGCCTGGATGACTGCGAAACCCTCACCCACTTCGAGCACGCGTCCGCGCCGTACCTGACCACGTGAATCCTGGATTTCAACGACTTCATCGTAGCTGACGTTCGCGCCGCCTTCGACCACCAAAATCGGTCCCTCGATGCGCCCGACGCCGAGAACTTCCTGGCCGCCTTGTACTGTTACTTCGCTCATGATCTGTACTCCGCATCCAATTGACCCATCTGCTGGTCAATCTGTTTTTGAATGTCGTCGAATTTGTGCATTTCCTCGTTCGTCACTGTCGACTTGGCTCGAATGATCGTATCCACAACGGGCAGGTCGTGGATCAAATTGATCGGCGCCCCCCGCCGGACGATCGCCATGCCGCGCTCGTGGAAGTACAGCACCAGTTCGAGCATACGGATCTGTTTTTCCACCGACGAGAACGCATCCACAGATTCGGTGGCATTCTGCTGCAGAATCCCTTCACGGATGAGGCGGGTTGTTTCGAGTACCATGCGTTCCGTATAAGGAAGCGCATCGGGACCCACAAGTTTGACGATCTGGGAGAGGCGGCTTTCCTCGCTCAACAATTCCATGGCACGATTGCGCATGGAAAGCCAGTCCTTGCCGGTCTTTTCTCGCCACCAGAAAGCCACATCCTCGAGATATTCCGAGTAAGAGTCCAGCCAGTTGATGGCCGGGAAATGCCGCGCCGAGGCGAGGGATTTATCCAATGCCCAAAAACAGCGGATAAATCGCTTGGTATGTTGGGTTACGGGTTCGGAAAAGTCGCCGCCGGGAGGCGAAACCGCCCCGACGATCGAGACCGACCCTTGTGTGCCGTTGAGATTATTTACATAACCGGCACGCTCGTAAAACTCCGCGAGACGCCCGGCGAGATAGGCGGGATAACCCTCTTCCGCGGGCATTTCTTCAAGACGGCCCGATACTTCACGCAAGGCTTCCGCCCACCGGGATGTCGAGTCTGCCATCAACGCAACGTGATAGCCCATATCGCGATAATACTCGGCGATGGTGATCCCCGTATAAATGCTGGCTTCGCGCGCCGCAACGGGCATGTTGGATGTATTCGCTATCAGCACGGTGCGTTCCATAAGAGGCCGACCCGTGCGCGGGTCGACAAGATGCGGGAATTCCTGCAGCACCTCTGTCATTTCGTTGCCGCGTTCTCCGCATCCGATATATACGATGATCTCGGCATCCGCCCATTTGGCAATGCTGTGCTGGGTGACGGTTTTTCCGGATCCGAAAGGACCGGGAATGCCCGCCGCGCCGCCTTTGGCGACCGGGAAGAATGTATCCAGTATCCGCTGACCGGTGATAAGAGGAATGTTCGCTCCGCGGCGGCTCACAAACGGCCGGGCCCGGCGGACGGGCCAACGCTGGAGCATCGTGACCGATTTTTCCTCCCTTCCCATTTTCACTTTTGCAATGACGTCTGTTACTGTGTATTCGCCGGATGCCGCAATCCAAGAGATCGTGCCGGAGTCGTCCGGATTGAGCATGATGCGGTGTTCGAATGTGTCCGTTTCCATCACAGCGCCGAGAACCGCGCCGCCTTTGACTTCGTCACCGACCTTTACTTTGGGCGTAAATTTCCATTTTTTCTCGCGGCTGATCGAATCGAATCGGGCGCCGCGATTGATGAAGGAGCCCACCGCCTCCTCGATCAATGGAAGAGGCCGCTGAACACCGTCGTAAATGCTTTGGATCAATCCCGGGCCTAATTCCACCGAAAGCGGCAATCCCGTTCCAAAGATCGGCGCGCCGGTCTGCATGCCCGCCGTTTCTTCGTACACTTGAACCGTCATCTGGTCGCCTTTAAGACCGATCACTTCACCCACCAGGCGTTCGGTGCCTACTTCAACAAGTTCGAGCATACCCACATGACGGGAACCACGGGCGCGGACGACGGGTCCGCTGATCCAGGTTATCGTTCCGACTTGTTCGCTCATACGTTTTCTCCCATCAACACTTTATACACAGAGGAACGCAGGGCGCTTTGCAAACGCTCCAGGCGGGTTTCAAGGGTGTTGTCAAAATACAGTTTGCCGCCTAAGGCGCTGACCACAACACCCGTCCCTTCATCGAGATTCCCACCGAAAGAAAATTTACCGTTCAATTCCTTCGACAGGTCGTCAAGTTTCAACACTGTGCGGGTCGCTTCATCCGTCCGGATTTCCGCCTGGTCCACCTTCAACTGGCTCAAGGCTTCACGCACCAGCATTTGGACAATGGCGTTGAAATCATTTCGATCTTTCACGTCGGCAAGTTTTTTCTTCGCCTCTTCGAAGACGTTGTTCAATATTTTTTCACGTTGTTCGAGCTGCATGGACCGCGCCTTGAGCTGGGCGGTCGCCAGGGATTGACTGCGCAGACGGTCCGCATCTGCCTTGGCACGGTCAAGGACGACCTTACGTTCCGCCTCCGCCTGTTCCCGGGCACGATTGCGAATGGCATCAGCCTTTTCCTTCGCCTCCGCACGCAGCCTCTCGGCGTCCTCTCGCACCTCCACCATGATGGCGACCCCGAGCCGTTCGATATCTTCCGCTTCAGGTTTCATAACGCTCAATCCAATCTTATCCTTTGGTTTGGAACTTGCAGGAAGGCCTATAACTTGATGCCGATCGCCCGCAGGACGATGTCGCCAAGAGAAGCCTGTCCCTCCGGAACGCCGCCCCGCGATGGAATCTCCACCACCAATGGGATGGTGCTCCGCAGGTTCAGGTGTTCCATGCGAGCGGGGATCAATTCAGCCACATCCTGCGTGACAAGAACTATGCCGACTTCCTTGCTGGCTTGCGCCTCGTCCAATGCGCGGTTGGCTTCCTCGGCGGTGGAGGCGACGATTCCGCCCACTCCCGCAAGGGAGAAGCCCAACACCGCATCAGGATGACCGATGACCAGGATCTTCATAGGGCAATCCGGGTTTCCCCGACTACGGAAGCACGAGGAAGGAGATGATCAAGCCGTAGATGGCGATCCCTTCGGATAAGCCCACGAAGATCAAAGCGCGGCCGAAGGATTCAGGTTTTTCTGCAGTGGCGCCGACTGCCGCAGCGCCCGAACCGCCCACCGCAATGCCCGCGCCGATGCAAGCCAGACCCGTGGAAAGCGCCGCAGCGAGGGTCGCATATTGATCCACTGCCGCCTCCTGGGCTGCGCCTGCCGCAAGTACCGATGTTGGCGATGCAAACCAGACAACCGCCAGACCCGCAGCAAACAACCCGACCAGGAAATTAAATCCATTGAAGCCGTTCACAAGACGGGATACCGCCTGCGATGGGTTGGATTTACCGTTTTGAAGCAGATAAATCACTGCCGGAATCACCGGGACCAAACCGACCAGAACTGCAAAGACCAAGAACATTTTTTATCTCCTTTTAGTTGGAATAATAGATTTATTCACACTCGTTAGCGACCAAGAAAGGCAGGTTCACCGGATCCAGGGTTAAGCCTCCTCCCGCGAGGGATTCAACTTCAACGGCTCGAACTGCAGACCGCCGCCGTGGAAGAACTTGCCGAGAATCTCGTAATAGTGCAAACGCATGGTCTGGATGCCGACGATCAAGCCTTCGAAACCGATGATGAAGATATTGCCGAGCAGGATCGTGATCCAAAAGCCAATGTTGGGCTCCTCACCTGCAAGCGAGAAGATGGCGAGACTCAAACCGCCGTGCGCAACGGCAAACGCGCCCACGCGAACAAAGGAAAGCGTGTTGCTCAGCATGCTGATGACGGATTCGAACAAGTCCATGAAGGAGGTCACGAGGAACATCATGAAACCACCGATGCCTTTCCCTTCGATCAGGGTGTGCCCTTCTACCATATTCCGGAAAAAGCCGCCAAACATCACGAACAGGGCGAAGACACCTGCCAGGGTGGTGAACGGAAGCGGGAGATTGCCGATCGCCACGGCGACTTTCGGAGCGATGGCGGTATCGCCAAGGAAACCGCCCAGCAGAGCCAGGAAACACAGGTAAAAGAGGAAAGCGGCAACGCCTGAATGCCCAAATAACAAATGCGCCCAATCCCTTGAGCGGAGGCTATTGAACATGCCGAGCAGAAAACCGATCGTCAATATGACGATCCCGGCGTCGATGGCAATGCTGAGGATGCCGAGAATGTTGTGAAGAGGGCTCATCCAGGTAGGCTCAAAGTGGAAGTGAAGATATTCCTCGACCAGATGACCCTCGAAGCCGAAGATGCTTCCGTACAAAAACCCAAATAACGCCGCAGACAGTCCGCAATACACGAGCAGCAAGCCAAGGCTTTGCATGCCTTTCATGAATATCCTCTTATGCATGAGGAAGCCAGCCAGCGCCATCACCAATCCCTGCCCCAGGTCGCCGAACATCGCGCCGTACAGCAGAGGGAAAGTGAACGCCATCAGCAGTGTCGGGTCGAGTTCGCTGTAGCTGGGATGCCCATAGGTACCCACCAGCATTTGAATGGGTTTCAACCATTTGTTGTTAAACAACGCGACCGGGATATGCGAGGCATGACCGGATCGGGTCGTCGGAATGGACTCGATCAGAATCTCATTCGAGGCGTTCTTTAGCTTTTCGGTCAATTCCACAAGGTGCGCAGTCGGCACCCACCCCACGACGACGTATGTGTGGCGCAACTGCCCAAAACGCACAATAGCATCCGCCATGATGCGGCTGATGTGCGTATCCCAAAGCAGCTGCTGAAGTTCTGTTTTATGAGCCGAGGCCATTTTCGCGAGACTTGATTCGAGATCGGATATCCTCTTCTTTGTCGCTTCGATCTCCTGCTTGAGCAAAACGGTGATCTGTTCAGGGGTTCCACTAAACTCATCGGGCAGAGCCAACGGATTGAGATAGGCGCTTTTTGCCGCGCGCTCCAAAATATCAGAATTGCTTTTGGGTCCCAACAGCCAGACAACAGGTTTCTGAGGATCGTCCCGCAGGGTAAAGAACACATGCAGAACCCTCGAAAGGCTGGTCTGCAACCTGCCGATGTTCGCGGCGGGGATCACACCCAGGATGGAATGCATGTACGCGGACTGACGCAAGGCGCTCACTTCCACATTGACTTCGGAAATCGGCTCCAATTGTCGAAGTTGACTCTCCAGGAGTTCGAGCCGCTTCTTATCCGCCGATAACTGGTCGCTGGTCCCCTTGACTTCGTCTTCGATCCGGTCAAGCGACTGCCGGACGACATCCAGATCGGCAATGGATTCTGCATCGGCTTTGGCGGGATACTCCTCCGGCAAACCGAGGTTCTGAACCAAGGTCTGCACGCGGCGTTCCATTGCGGAATAGGCGCCTGCCCTGTCCTGCCATCCGCTGGGACCCAGGTTTTCCACCCCCAAGTGCGCACTATCCACCTGATGAAAAACGCTGTGTCCGCTCAAGACCTTGACGACAGCCATCAGGTCCTTGGATGGAACGATCAGCTCGAGTTCGGTCATTTCTCTCGGAAAGAACATAACATCTCCATGTTTGGAAGTGATAAGTTACTCGTCACCAACCCTCACTTTTTGGGAAGGCGATATTTCCAGGTCATTGGATCATCTTTGTCTTCAGCAGCAATCCGCGGTATTCCTCCTCCGAAACCCCGGAGGATTTCGCTTCGATCAGGACGGTCAGGTCCTGGATTTCAAAATCGCTTAATATGAGGTACGCCAGCGGGATACCGATATGGAATGGGTCGCCGATGAAAGCCGCCACACACTGCCGCATCACCTGGCGCTTGAGCTGCTGCTCCAATTTCGGCAAACCGGACTGGGGGTGTTCCAACAGAGCATTCACATCGGGAATTCCCGGGTAGACACGCGAGACCGTGGCGGCAATATCCGAACCTGCCGCGATCGCGCGGACATCCTCGTCCTTGACGCGGAAGCCAAACGGCAGGGTGTAATTGATCAATTCCTCTTCTGAAAGCTTGTGATAGATCTTGTATCGAATCACCCACATCAAATTGTTCATATCGAGCAGGGAGCCGATGATCTTGACTCCCATTTCGCGGTCCTTGCCGGAGAGTTTCTTTGCTTCAGACCACAGCCTCCGCCAGTAATCCAGGTCAAGAGCCACTTCGAGGGGGAAGAGATTCTGCTCCGCGGAAAAACGTTTCATCGCGAAGGACATGGTCGCTTCGTACGGCGTACCATGCAGCAGGTCCACAGCGGAGGCGACGCTGCCCGATTCCACCATCGCCTGGGCGGGGATGGAGGCGGTCGACCCCAGAGGGAAGAGCACTTCGCGCACGCGATCCCATGCTGCGATTTCTGAATTCCATGGAGCAACTGTTTGAATACTACGCAAGACAGCTTTTAAATTACCCACCTCGTAATAACGGAACATCTGCTTGATCAACGGACGGGTCTGTTCCGGAGACTGCTGGACGACGCTGGAATAGGAGTCTGCCAGCCTGTTCTTGATCTGAAGGATGACACGCCGCGGTGTCAGTTCGTTGTCTTTAAGTCCGGTGAGATATTTTCCATAAGGCGATGTCTTCAACGCGCCCACCAAGGACATGAAATCAGGTGAATCGCTCAGACGGATCATATCCTGCGGGGTGAACAAATAGGAATACATTGCCCGCACCCGGGTGCTGATCGCCGCGTAACCGGAAACGCCGCCCGCCATGAGTTACGCCCTGCCGATGACGCGATCGAGAACGAAGGCAACCGCCTTGTCGAAATTCTTCCTGGCAATCGCCTCAAACTCGCTGTTCTTGGCGGCGATCTCTGATGCCAGCTCATCCGAGGCATCCTGTGACTGCGCATCGGCGAGCATTTTCCGCGCCTCCTCATGCGCATCGGCGACCGCCTTTGCAATTAGAGCCTGCGCCTCCTGCTCGGCCTTTACAGGGATCTCCTGCGCCTCGCGTTTGGCTTTTTCCTGCATTTCCTGCGCCTGTTTTTCGATCTCGAGCACCTGCTGAATGTGTTTCTCGTTCATAACGGTGTCACCTCACTCAGGTCTATCGGGATGATTAATGCCCGCTATTGTAAAGTATTAAGACACGACAATCAAGGGCGGATTTCTCCAATGACGATTCTTATTGTGAAATCGTAAACATGCGAAAAACGCTCCCATCCTGGGAGCGTTTTTCGCATTTATCAAAAGAGGGCTTTAATCGGAAAGCCCTCTTTTCTATTTCATTTCAAGCTTTGACGCAGGCCTTCAAGTTTTCCGGCAACAGAGCCGTCCATGACCTTGTCACCCACTTTGATGACGAGCCCTCCCAGAATGGACGGATTGACGTGGAATACAACTTCCGTCGCGCCGACCTTGCTCGAAAGATCCTTCTTAACAACAGCTTTCTCGTCTTCAGTGAGCGAGAGCGCGCTCGTCACTTCGGCGGAATTGCCTTTGAAGTTGACATCGTCCAGCACGACAATCTTCCCGGATTTCACCCCTGAGAAGAATTCATCAAGGAGCGCACGCTGTTTCTTTTCATCCAGCGCCTCCCCGACGAGTTTATTGGCGGCGGCAATTGCGAGCGCCGCCACCTGTCCGCGCAGATCGCCGAGGATGCGGTTGCGCTCCAATTCGGCTTCCGCGACCGCGGACTCCCGCGCCTGTGCGGCCTCCGCTTCAGCCGCAGCTTTTACATCCTTGCTGGCGACTGTGGCCCGTTCCGTGGCTTCGCGCACGGTCTTTCCCGCTTCAGCCTGCGCATCGGCAAGGATCTTAGCCGCCTGTTTTTCCGCGTCAGCCCTGGCTTCGGCAGCGACGCGCGCATCTTCCAAGCCTTGTGCGATCTTCTTCTTGCGGGTTTCCATCATATCCAGCATGGGTTTGTACACCCAGGCGTTCAACGTGAGGAACACGATGATGAACGCAATGATCTGGACGATGAGGAGACCAAGATTGATACCTAATGCTTCCATCTGACTCTCCTATCCGCTTTATACGACCTTGAAGAGCATGAGGAACGCAATGACCAGACAGTAGATCGCGATCGCTTCGGAGAACGCAATCCCCAGGATCATGTTGGTCAAGAGGTTTCCGTAAGTATCGGGGTTGCGAGCCATACCCGTAAGCGCGCCTTGCACGCTGAGCCCGATTCCCACGCCAGCGCCTGCGGCTCCGATCATCGCCAAGCCCGCGCCCACATAGCGCATCGCATCCAGAATGTTTCCTTCCATGTTTCAATCTCCTTAAGAATGGTTGATAATTTAGATTTCGTGCGCCGCTTCCACATGAGAGTCTTCATGACCCTCATGCTCGCCGTGACCTTGCGTGGCTTGCGCCATGAACACCATGGTCAGCATACCGAATACGAACGCCTGAATGATACCGACAAACAATTCGAACATCATCACCATCGCCGGCAGGATCGAAATACGACCCAACAAACCCGCCACAATGGCCACCAATACGATGCCCGCAAACATGTTACCGAAGAGACGGAAGGCAAAGGAGAGAATCTTCGAGAGCTCCGAGATCAACTCCAGCAAGCCGACCAAAAAGTCCATCGCGCCAAAGAACGGCACCTTGAACATCCGGCGCGTGTTGAAGAACTTGCTCAAATAACCAAGTCCCTGCGCGCGGAAGCCAATCACCTGGATCATCACCACAGAGATGATCGCCAGCGCGGCAGTGAAGTTCAGATCCACTGAAATACCACGCAGGAAGGGATAAATTACATAATGCCCTTCTTCGGCAGTCAGGAACATGCCTTGCACAGCATAACCGTGTTCGCCATGCGCTTCCTTGATGAGCCCAATGGACTCAAAGCCCGGCACCAGTTTCAACAGGTTCGCGAACAACACATAGATCATGATGGTTGCAAACCAGGGGAAGATCGCCCGCGCCCACTTGGCACCCGCAGAACCCTCGGTCAGGTTATAGAGCATCTCGACCAAAGCTTCCATAAGGTTGCCGATCCCGCTCGGTACCATATCCGTCTGCGCGCTCCGTTTAATGGAGCGGTTGGTGTAAAACGCAATCACAATCAGCAACACAAGCGTAATTGCCAAAGTGGGAAGCGTATTTACAAGATAGAACGAGCCAATCACCGGAAGGGTGAACAAAGGCTCATAACTCAGTTTTTCCGGGGCAACCACGATCTCAGGCTGAATGGGTATAAAGATCCCACCAAGGATAAAGCCTGCGATCATGAGGACCAGGACGATCCACCGCCGCCAGGGGGTGCGTTTTTGGGTTTCCAAGCCCGCCATTACTTATTCTTCCTTTTCTTTGGTCTCATATTTTTCTTGCAATTTTGCCAGCGTCCTGCGGGAAACAAACAACATCAGCAACACCGAGACAGGAATGCCTGCAAAGAGCAAAATCAGGGTAAAAACGGGCTTGGTATCGAACATACCATCGAGCCAGAGCCCGAGGAATACCGAAGCCATGATGACAACCAGGGTCAGACAACCGACCTGCCCAATCATCACAACGAGCAGGGTATTTAGAATATAACGACCCTTTTGTTCCGATTGTGCCATGTTGCACGATTATAACTGACAGGTCAGACAATCGTCAAAGGCAAATTACGCAGCGACTAGAACAGGTTGAACGCGCCTGCATCCGACCAGTTGAAGAAGGGCGCGAAGATCGTACCGATCAGGATAACGCCCAGAACCAATACCACCAAAGCAATCATGTAAGGTTGAGTCAGCGGGACAGGATGCCTGTCTTCGTCTTCATTCGGCAGGCGGTACAAGTATACAAATTTCAAGACGTTCAGGTAATAGTACAAGCCGATGATCGAGTTGATGATCCCCACCACAACCAGCCAGATATAGTTTGCCTGGACGCCCGCAGCGAAGACCAATATTTTTGCGATAAATCCTCCGAAGGGAGGCATTCCCGCCAGGGAGAGAAATGCCGCCAGCATCATCAATCCGAGCAGAGGATTCCTTCGACTTAGACCGGCGTATTCACGAATATCTTCGATGCCGGTGATCCGGCTGTATGCCATCACGATACCAAAGGCGAGCAGGTTCGTGGCTATATACGCTGCAAGGTAAAAGACAACACTTGCCGCGCCGAATTGACTGAATCCCACCACCCCGATCAGCGCATACCCCGCGTGGGAGATGGAGGAATAGGCGAGCAGGCGTTTGATGTTCGTCTGCGGCAGAGCCAGCAAGTTGCCAACCGTCATGGACACCGCCGACAGTACCGCAAATGTCATCGTCCAGATTTGATCGAAACCAGGGAAAACGACAAAGAACAATCGCAAAATGACCGCAAATCCCGCAGCCTTCGAAGCCGTGGAGAGAAAACCGGCGACGGGGGTCGGTGCGCCTTCGTACACATCCGGCGCCCAAAAATGAAAGGGAACAATGGAAACTTTGAAGCCCAGCCCAACGACCACAAGGGATACAATGCCAAAGCCGATCAAGGGCGGGATTTTACCGGACGCCAGCGCTCCCGCAATGCCGTACAAATCGGTCGTGCCCGAAAAACCGAACAGCAGACTGAAACCGTAAAGCATAATGGTGGATGCCAACGTGCCGTACAGGAAATACTTGAAACCTGCCTCCGTGCTGCGTTCATCATCCAGAAGAAAACCGGATAACACATAAAGCGGAATGGAAGCGGTCTCAATGGAAAGATACAGCATGACCAGATCCGCAGAGGATGCCATCAGGTTCATGCCGATCAACGATGCGAGCAGCAGGAGATAGGCTTCGCCTCGTTTCCCCGCCCTGTCATGGTCCATCAACAGAAGCGCAGTTGCCGCCGCGGCGAACATGAAAAGCATTTTGAGGAAGAAGCCCAGCCAGTCGAATCGGATCATACCGCCCAAAGTCATCTCGGGGTCCCCGGGGCGACCAGCCAACAAACAGATGATCATAGAGACGAACAAACCGCCTGCCGTGAGCCATCCGGCATTTCGGCGCTGTTCGCCCTTCCAGAACGGCTCGAAGACGAGGACCAAAAGCCCGATGGCCAGGATCAGGATCTCGGGAAGGATGGAGGCGAAGGTCTGTGTCGTAAACATTATGCACCTCCCAAAAGAGCCATGATGTATGTGACTCCCGATTCGATCATCGGCACCATGATGGAGGGAAAGACGCCAAGAGCAATCATGAACAGGCAGAGGGTCGAGATCGCGACCTTATCCATGACCGTGATGTCGCCCATGTGTCCCTGAAGATTTTCAGGCATCGGGGAGAAGAACACCTTGCGGATGTTCATCATGATGTACGCCGCTGTGATGACGATCGAAATGGAACAGATGACCGCCACCAGCCATTGCTCCCGCCATACTCCCATGAATATCGGGAATTCGGCAACGAAGCCGGAGAAACCGGGCATGCCCATCGAGACCAGACCGCCGATGATGAAGCCGATGGCGGCGAACGGCATCACTTTGACCATGCCGCCCAGTTCGGGAATCATGCGTGTGTGCGAGCGGTCATAGATCATTCCGGTCACAGCAAAGAAGAGAGCCGTCATCACACCGTGAGAGAACATCTGCACACCTGCGCCGAGCAAACCGGTTTCATTCAGTGTGGAGATGCCGAGCATGACAAGTCCCATGTGCGATACAGAGGAAAAACCGATCATGTATTTCAAGTCAGTCTGTACAAAAGCGATGTACGCGCCATAAACGACCGCGATGCCTGCAAAAGTCATGATGAGGGGCGACCAGGTCTTCGCGCCTTCGGGCAGGAGCATGACGCCAACGCGAAGAGCGGCGAAAGCGCCAAGTTTCATCAACACACCGGCATGGAACATGGAAACAGCTGTAGGCGCGGCGACGTGGCCATCCGGCGACCAGTTATGGAAGGGCCAGATGCCGCCCAGCACCGCAAAGCCGAGAAATACCGGCAGGAACCACAAGTTTTGAAACGCGGTCGAGAAGCCTGCATTTTCCATCTCAAGCATATCGAACGAAAGCGCGCCGGTATTTTGATATTGCACCCAATACATTGCGAGCACGCCGACAAGAGCCACCACCGACCCCACGAAAAGATACAGTGTCAGTTTCATTGCCGCATATTCGCGGGTCTTGACCCAGCCCCAGATGGCGATGAGCAGGTACATCGGGAAGACGGCGATCTCGTAGAAGAAGAACAGCATGAACAGGTCGAGCGAGACGAAGACGCCGAACACGCCGCCTGCGAGCAGGAAGAGGAAGGCGAAGAATTCGCGAGGTCTGTCCTGGATACCAGCCATTACATGCGGGTCGTCGTCTCCCCAGGAAATGAGAACACCTGTAAACATGACAATGCCCGTGAGCAGGACGAGTGGCGCGCTCATGCCGTCCACGCCGAAGTGCAGGGCAAAGTTCAGCGGCGGGATATTGATCCAAGTATATTTCTCGATGAATTGATATCCCGTCATATCCTGCAGCAAATACTGGAGGTAGACCCAGGCGGACAACAGGAGGTCGATCACCGCCGTCGCCAGAGCCGCTGCGCGGGCTTCGTTCTTCCGGTTTGCGGGCAGCATCAGGATGAAGATGCCCGCCGCAAACGGAAGGAGGGTAATAACACTCAGAACTGGAAAAGTCATAATCACCTCGTATTGCGTAATGCGTAATCCGTGAGAATCACGCATTACGGATTACGCATTAGAAAAGGGCTGTCACTGCCTTGTTGATGATATCCAGAATCCACAGGGGCCAGAGACCCGTCAACAGCATCAACGCCATGAGCGGGGCCATGACAATGACCTCGCGTATATTGATCTCGGTCAATTTGTGTTCGCCGTGCGCCCAATGCTCGTTCATCGGCCCGTGCAGGACTTTCTTGATTCCCTTCAGGATGTAAGCGCCGGTAAAGAGCAAACCAAGCATTGAGATGGCGGTGTAGACCGTCAACGGCTGGTAGGAACCCCGCACGATCATGAATTCGGAAACAAAGCCGTTCAGTCCCGGCAGGCCGAGCGACGCCATCGAGGTAAAGATCAGGATGCCGCCGTAAATAGGAACAACCGGGAACAAACCGCCGAAATCGTCGAGGTTGCGTGTGTGAGTCCGTTCATATATCACGCCGACGAGGAAAAACATGCCCGCAGCGGAGAGTCCGTGGTTGAACATTTGCAAGACTGCGCCGCTCATGGCGATATGGGCGTCGGTGGTTCCGGCGGCAAGCCCGGCCGCAGCGATGCCGAGGACGACAAATCCCATGTGATTGACGGAAGAATACGCGACAAGGCGTTTGAAGTCCGTCTGGCCGAACGAGCCGAACGCTCCAAAAACGATCGCCGCTACTGCAAGGAATGCCAGCGCGCCGGCAAATATCTTCGCTTCAACGGGATAAAGCGGGAGTACGAGGCGGATAAATCCATACGCGCCAAGTTTCAGGAGGACGCCCGCCAGGATCATCGAGCCTGCGGTGGGAGCCTCGGTGTGAGCATCGGGCAGCCAGGTATGGAAGGGCCAGATGGGTACCTTGACCGCAAATGCGATCGCAAACGCCCAGAAGGCGATGGATTTGACCGTGGCTACCGGCATGCCGAGCAACATTGCACCGGGATTCAGCGCGTTCCAATTCTGATAAAGCGAGACGAGATCATAACTCCCGAAGAGGACGCCCAGCATCTGCACCGCAAGCAACAGGCCGAGCGAACCGCCCATTGTATAGATCATGAACTTCAGGGACGCGTAATCCTTATTGGCGCTCCCCCACTGGTTGATGAGGAAGTACATCGGGACGAGGCCGATCTCCCAGAACACGAAGAAGATCAAAAGGTCAAGGGCGAGAAAAACGCCCAACATGCCGGTTTCGAGAAACAGGAAGAGCATCATGTACGGCTTGACGCGGTCCGTCACGCTGAACGACGCGAGAATGGCAAGCGGCGTCAAAAGCGTGGTGAGCAGGACCATCGAGAAGGATATCCCGTCCACGCCGAGATGGAAGGACGAATTCAACGCTTCATACCAGACGTATTTTTCCTCCAATTGAAAACCGGCGACATTGGGGTCGAAGCGGCTCCAAAGGACAAGGGTCAACAGGAATGGAATCAGGCTGGCGACAAACGCAAACCAGCGGTGAAGTTTCGCTTCGTTCGGCATGAAAAGCATGATCAACGCCGCAACCGCGGGTGTGAAGAGGATCAGGCTGAGGAGATGTGTGTTGAGATATTCCATGAGTCGCTCCTACGCCATCAAAAGGAAGTACAGCAGCCCGCTGATCACAAAAATGACGATCAATGTGAGCAAAAGGTATTGCTGGATTCGTCCCGTCTGAATCGGGCGGAGGTTTTTACCAAACCACCAGGTCACCTCCGCAGAACCATCGCCGAAGAAACGATTGATGACGGGCAGGTCGATGTAATTCCGAATCGCGCCTCCGACTCCGCCGGTGGCTGGTCCGAACAGGTGAAGGATCCCATCGATCACGCCCTGGTCCATCCATTTGGAAACAAAGACCTCCGAGAACCAAATGGCGGGCTTGATGAACAGGAAGTTATATAATTCGTCGAAATACCATTTATTCTTAAGGACGGAAATCTGCAGACGGTCTTCGGCAGACGATCTGACATTCCGATACGCAAAATAACCAAGGGTCAAACCGCCGAGAGCCACAAAAAGCGACGTCGCCAATGGAACGATATTGAACGCCAGTTCTTCAGCATGCTCGTGAAGCATCGAGCCGACGAATTCGTGGAACCAATTGGGGACAAGTCCGCCCGTCGCCCAGTGCGGCATGCCGACCCAGCCATATCCTACCGCAAAGACGGATAGCACCACAAGCGGGGTTGTCATCGTCCAGGGAGTTTCTTGAGCGTGTTTTGCCTCTTCCGTGCGGGCTTCGCCGAGGAAAGTCAATGTAATCTGGCGCATGGTGTAGAAAGCGGTGAGGAAGGCGGCGAAAGCGAGAGTGAAGAAGACGATCGTATGTCCGTGCGCCCAGGCATCAGCCAGAATCTCATCCTTCGACCAAAAGCCGGCCGTCAACACCGGGAAGCCCGAAAGTGCAAACCCGCCGACCAGAAAAGTCCAAAAAGTGATGGGCATCTTTTTTCGCAATCCGCCCATGTTGAACATATCCTGCGGGTCCACTTTATGATTGCCGGTATGAAGCACTCCATGTTCCATGCCGTGAATGACGGAGCCGGAACCGAGGAAGAGCAATGCCTTGAAAAATGCGTGAGTAACAAGGTGGAAAGTCGCCGCCACATATGCATGAATGCCGAGCGCGGCGATCATGAAACCAAGTTGTGAGATCGTGGAGTAAGCCAGAACGCGTTTGATATCGTTCTGCGCCACCGCTATTGTTGCGGCGAAGAGCGCTGTGAACGCGCCGATGAAAGCCACGAAGGTCATGGTCTTTTCATCAAGGCTGATGATCGGGAACATGCGGATGACGGCATACACACCGGCGGAGACCATCGTGGCAGCATGGATCATCGCGCTGACAGGGGTGGGGCCTTCCATCGCGTCCGGAAGCCAGACATGCAGCGGAAATTGAGCCGATTTACCGATCGTGCCGATGAACAAAAGGAGGCCGATCAGGCCTGCGGCGGAGAGACCCAGGATTCCCGTCGGGACGGAGGCGAGAGCGTGTAAGACTTCCTCGCGGAAAATATCCTTGAACGAGAGCGATCCTGTCACACTGTAAAGGAAGGCGATTCCCAACAACATGAACACATCGCCTACGCGGGTGGTCATGAAGGCTTTGATCGCGGCATTCCGCGCGGATTCTTTTCCGTACCAGAAGCCGATCAGCAGGTACGAGCACAAACCCATGATCTCCCAGCCAACGAACATTGTCAGCACATTGTCGGAAACGACAAGCACATACATACCGAAGGCAAACAGAGCAAGAAAAGCAAAGAACCGCGAATACATCGGTTCGACGGAGGGAACCGTGTGACCGTGAACCGTCGCGCCATGAGGCGGCAAGCCGGCGTGGTCATGGTCGCCTTCAGGCTGACCGAAATTGTGATAACCCACGCTGTAAAGGAAGATCATAAAGATCGTCCATGCGACAAAGAAAAGGGTTGTTGCTGAAAGCGGATCCAACAATACGCCGATCTTGAGGTAACTGTCACCGGTCGCCAGCCAGTTGACCGCCGACTCGAAGGGATGTTCGGCAAGATGTTCCACTCCCAACGCGCGAGCAAAGATGACCATCCCGCCCAGCCAGGAAAGGAAAGCCGCGCCCACCCCCAATGTATGGCTGAGCATCTTGCTTCTGTTCGTAAACAATACGATCAGGAAGAAGGCAAGCGCCGGGGGCAATGGAATCAGCCAGATCAATAATTCAGTCGTCATGAAGCCTCCAAGAGCAGAGAATGGTAATCAAAGGTTGGAGGTTTGTTCGCGCTCATCTCCAACAGCCAATCTCCAATATCTGCCCTCTAGAATTTCAACATATCCACATCGTTCGCGATCACTGTATTGCGGCGGCGGTACATGGAAATAACCAGCGCAAGGCCGACCGATACTTCGGCGGCGGTGACTGCAAACACGATGATCGAAAAAACCTGACCGGACATCGAAAACACATCGCTGTATCGCCAGAACGACACGAGATTGATGTTGACGGCGTTGAGCATCAATTCCACGCCGAGCAGGATCGCAACCGCGTTCCTCCGCGCCAGCACGCCGAACATGCCGACGCTGAACAACGCCGCCGCGAGGATCAAATACCATGAATGAGGGACCATGATGATTCCGCCTCCTATTTATCAGAGTTGCCGGCGCGGGGGTTGAACGCGACGTACACCGCGCCCACCAATGCAGCCAGGAGTAAAACAGACGCGACCTCGAACGGCAGGACGTATGCATTGGGCGAGACCAGCGCTTCGCCCAACAATCCGATCGAATCGAACCCGGGCGGGAGCTCTGAAGCGGTTTTTGTGAATCCGCTCCACTCCCTGAGCATGTACACCAATCCGCCGAAGACAAGCAGCGAAACCAGGACGCCCGCCCACCAGTTCTTGTTGATCTGCGGACCCGCATCGCGCATATCCTTTCGCGTGAGCATCACCGCGAAAATGAAGAGGATGGCGATCGCGCCGATATAGATCACCACCTGCACCACAGCGATGAAGTTCGCGTTCAAAAGCGCATACACCGCCGCAACGCCGAACAGCGTGGAGACCAGCCAGAGCGCGGCATGGACGAGGTTGCGTGTCGTCACCACCATCACGGCGGAACCGAGCGTGAAGAGAGCGATAAGGATGAAAATGATCTGTTGTGCCGTCATAACAACTCTCCAATTCTCTTCTCCTCCAAATTCCGTAAGAGAATTGGAGGATCGGAAAATTTATTAGTGATGCGCCTCCGCAGGTTTCTTCCCCCCCTCAATGTGTTCGCGTTCGGAGCGGGTAGCGGAGCGCGCGATTTCGATGGCAATCCAGCCGGTTACGATATTGGCGAGGATCATGCCGAGGGTATAGAGCCAGGCCGGGGCGGAGGCGAGAAGCGCGTTCATCAGAGCCGTCACCAAAAGGAGGGCGAACGCCAAAGGAGTAAGGAATTTCCAATTGAAGGCGAGCATCTGGTCGATGCGGATGCGCATCATCGTGTATTTGACCCACATAATGACCCAATATCCAAGCATCGCCTTGATGATAAGGATAAGAATGGCCAGGAACGGACTGACCTGTTCCAGACCGAGGAAGCGATAGCCGCCAAAGAACAGGATCGCCCAGAAACCGCCGAAGGTAAAAGCGTGAAGCAGTTCGCCAGCATAGAACATCCCGAATTTCATGCCTGAATATTCGATGTTGAAGCCGGAGACCAACTCCGATTCGCCTTCCGCAAGGTCGAAGGGCGCGCGGCCGAGCTCCGCGATAGCGGCGACGAGGAAGATCAAAGCTCCGAGCGGCGAGATGAGAAAGTACCAGGTGCTCTGAGCCGCGATGATGGCGTTCATGTTCATCGACTCGGCAAAGATGACGGGAATCATCAAGACGGTCAGCATCGGGATCTCAAAGGAAACCATCACTGCGACCTGACGAAAACCGCCGATAAGCGCGAATTTATTGTTCGATGCCCAGCCCGCCATGATGATGGAAAGCGTTCCGATGGCTCCGGCAGCGATGAGGAAGAGGGCTCCCACGTTTAGATCCGTGCCGAGCATGACGGGAGCGAGTGGAACCACCGCCCAAAGGATCAGGACCGACATCATTGAGAGAATCGGCGCGAGGTTGTACACCACCTTGTCGGCGTTGCCTGGAGTCGTATCCTCCTTGATGATGAGTTTGATGATGTCTGCAAAAGGCTGGATCAGGCCGAATGGACCCACGCGGTTCGGTCCGAGCCGGTCCTGGAAGCGCGCCACCACCTTGCGCTCGACCCAGACGAGAAAAATATCGATCACCATCAGGATCGCGATGAGAAGGAATACGCCAAGGAAGGCGACCAGTACATGAGCCGCGTCAGCATTCATGCCCCAGCCGGTGAAAACACCTTCCAACCAGTCTGCGGCTACTTTCAAGGGGTCATTCCAAAAACTCATAAATCACTCCGTTTATTCGCGTTGCGGACGTTCTCTTACGTCCGCCCCATGCGCATCGGTGAATGCGCGATACACACACGCATTGACATTACACAAAGAAAAGGCTGAAAGGAAATCTCCGATCAGCCTTCTCTCCATTTACCGCACAATTACGCCCATTCCAACATTCCCTTGCGCCAGGTATAAACCAGACCTACCACCAGGATGGTGACAAAAATGATGCCTTCGATGACGGCGTACAACCCGAGGTGACCGAGTTTCACCGCCCAGGGGAAAAGGAACACCGCTTCCACATCGAAGACGAGGAAGACCAGCGCAAAGATGTAATACTGCGCCTTGAATTGGATCCACGCCGGGCCAACAGGTTCGATCCCGCACTCGTAGGTTGACTCTTTGACCGGGTTGGGTTTCTTGGGACCGAAAATAAAACCTGCTGCAATCGCGCCAATGGGAATGACCAATCCTACAACAATAAACAGGGCGACATATATCCACTCGCTCATTTAGATTTCTCCATTGGGAAATGTTGTATTACAAATTTAACGCGAACATTGTACCATAAAGGACAAATCGCCCGCCTGTTATCCCTTGTCAATTTTTCAGGTGATATTTGTCACGTTTTCTTTTTGGACTTCGCCGCAGGTTTTGAAGGTTTCCGCTTCGGTTTCAGAAGCCTGCCGTATAGGAATTTGATAATGTCCTTCAAAAACGGGAAGCCTACAATGGATCCCACCACCGAGCCGACCACGCCGGATGTCCGGACAAAGTTGGTGGAGAAACCGAAGAAGTCCACCGCCTCGATCTCGGCGATTTGAGCGTTTACCGGAATCCGGCTTTTCTCTCCCGTGGAGCGGTTCTCGAAATTCAGGTGCAGCCAGATCGTGCCGCGATACCTGCCCACATTTTGCGTACCAACGCTCCAATAAAAGGTCACAGACTGCCCCTGCTTTAATGGCTGGAAGGTCGACCCAGTCGGTTTTACTTCCAGACCGACCACCTCGAAATACGCCTCCGCTGTAACGTTATGAGTTGCGTATAAATTCGGTATTTCGATCACTTCGCCTTCAACGACATTCCCTCCGACCTCGGCGGTCGGCGTGATATTCCCCAGTGTATCCACCTCGAGGGTAAGGCGCACGACGTCGCTCTCCGCTCCCGCCTTGATGCTCGAAGGATATTCAAGGGTCAGGCGGCGAAATTCAGGCAGGGCGGGAGCCGGTTCGCCTCCGACAGACGGAGTCGCTACTTGTGAGGACGGCGTGGAAGTTGGAAATGCAGGCTCGAACGTCGCTGTGGCTGGAACTGCCACCTGTTGAGTCGAAGTATCTGGCGGCGCTTCCGTTGCTGGCGCCTCGGTCGCCGGAGGCGCTCCGCAGGATGCAAACAGCAAGATCGCCGCGGCAGTAACAACGAACAGATAATGGAAACGAAAAGGTATTTTTTTCACTATACAGACGGAGAATCAAGATGAAGCGAGGATGGCGTCGGGAGCTTCATTTCAGAGGGAGAGATGGTCTGGATTCGAGTCTCACGCGGGTTGGGTGAAAACCCCCAGATCAAAAGCGCAATTGAAACGGAGAGGATAATGACAGTTAGGGCGAGCCGCAGAGATCTCAACGCTGAACCTCCTCCACTTCGATATACCACTTTACTCGTGTGCCGACCCGGTCGCGCAATTGCCAGGCGACAGGCTTGGGCATTTCTGTGAATGTGCGGCGGATGTCGTTGATGCGCCCAATAACGAGCGCCTTTTCTTCATTTGAGAGCGGGATTTCATTCGTGTTCAACATCGCTTCAAGCTTATCGAGGTTGATGGAAGTCGTTTTATACAATCCCCAATCTGCGCTGCATAAGTGTGCCAATATGGCAAGGTTGATGGTCTCGTTATCGCCCTCGCCTGTTTCGTTGTTCATCAGGATCGAAGTGAGATCGAACGCGTCCTTGCGGTTAAGTTCGATGATCTGGGCTTTGGAAAGAAATAGTTCCGCCAGCGGGATGGTGACCGGGTCTGCGGCAAGGCGGTCTTCGAGCGGAATTTTGTGGCACATTTCGA
The DNA here is from genome assembly GCA_026645935.1 of Candidatus Villigracilaceae bacterium. GTDB lineage: Bacteria > Chloroflexota > Anaerolineae > Anaerolineales > Villigracilaceae > Villigracilis. Next base: position 134,848 of record JAPKMP010000008.1, read on the forward strand.
AATGCCCGACGAAAATATCCACCTTCATTTCCGTGGGATCGTGATAGTAGATCTGTCTCTGGTCGCCGTTGAGAATATTGAACTGCTTGTGCGGAGAATAGCCCATCCCGGGCATGAAGCTTTCGAATTCACGGCGCTGCTTGAGCGGGATGCAAAAATCAAGGTCGGCGAATTCGCGCGTGAAGAGCGGATGGCTGGTTTTGTTGTGCATTTGCACCGCCAGCCCGCCAATGGCGCGCAAACGGATGTTCTTCTCGTTCGCGGCATCGATAAGGCGGTGCATTTCCTGTACAAGGTCGGGGTGCGCTTCCATCAGGTTGTTTGCCTGCTTTCATTTTACTCTTTTCCTCTTACTGCACAACATCCTTCATCCACATGGGGAATTCGGCTGAATCCATCTTATCCTCAGCCCTGCCCCAGCGTTCGAGCGCCCAGCCCCAGAAGTCGAAATCGATGGTCGAGATCCTCGCCTGGATCGCCGCCCACAACCCCCAGCCCACGTCGGACATGATCATGTTGAGTTTCATGCGCGCGACCATCTGCGGTGACGCATCGCCGAAATACGCGGCACAGACTTCCTCGATCTGATCGTCGTTGAACTGCATTTCCTGGCAGGTATTGCCCAATTCGAAGGTCGGGTCGTTGTTGCCGCTGTATTCATAATCGATCAACCAGAGTTGTTCGCCGTCGTCGATGTAATTTTCAGCAAGCAGATCGTTATTGCACGGGACCGGCGCCAAAGGTTTGACAGCCATGGCTTTTTCGATCTCGTTCACAACGGGTATCCGCTCGGGGTAGCCTTTAGGGATATCGATACTACGTTCACGGCACAGGTTGAGATAATACTCTGTGAGGCGGAACATGTTGAAGTCCGAATAGAAGCGCGGACCGGCGTGGAGTTTCTTGATGGCTTGAGCCATGCGGGAGGGTTGTCCCGGCTGATTCAAAGAATCCTTCGACATGGTCTTCCCGTCAAGGAATTCCAAAACCATGGCGCTGTGTTCCGGTAGGTGGTGCAAGACTTTCGGCGCGACCCCGGCGCTGGCGGCGGCTCTTGTGTTGTGATGTTCGTTATCCCTGTCGATGGCGAGCAGTTCCGTGCTTTCACCCGGCACACGAACAAAATAAGGCATGCCATCCACGGTCACTTTGTAATTGGTATTGGTAAGGCCGCCCGAAAGCTGTTGAATGGAAACATCCCTTCCCTTCCAATCCTCCACCTGGGCGGCGATCTTTTCGATAACAGACATATGTGCCTCCAAATAAAAAAGAAGACCTGACAGTCACACTTTCAGCGTGGCTGCCAGGTCTCTTGATGTTTCGTTACTCGACCGGGATCTCAGCCTGAACCTTGTTCAGGTCGATGCCCTTGCTCATGCGGTAGGATTTGAATCCGAAGTAGATGATCGCGGCGAGCAGGTAATTGACGCCCATGAAGATCAGCGATGTGCCGTTCTTGTATCCGGCTTCGTTTATGCTGTAGCCGATACCGTACAAAGCGTTCGGGTCGAGGATCCATTGATACAACAGGTATACGAGGAAACCGCCGAAGATTACGCCCGCAACTGTGATCATCGGGATGCCGAAGATGTTGTACTTTGCAATGGGCGACGCCTTGTAGAGATCGGGTTTGACGTAGGGCAGAAGAATTGCCGAAATCGTCGTGCCGAGGAAGGTCACAGCGATGACCAGGGTGGAGCACAGTGTCAACGAGGCGAAGTTGGCAATGTTGTAGTTGAACAGGTACGCCACCAGGATCGACGGAACGATCATCAACAAAAGCGCATTGACTGGCGTCCCGGTGCGCTCATCGAGTTTTGCAACCGATTCGGGCAGGAGGCGGTCGAAGGCGGCGGCAAAGATCACGCGCGTCGATGAAAGGAATACCGTTGCGCACCAGCCGAACCACCACAAGCTCATCAATGCCACGACCAGGAATTGAACGACTTTATTCGTCGTCAGGAAGGCGGCGAACAGCGCCGGATAGGGCCAGACAGGGAATGCCGGGGCAACATCGGTGAAACCCCAGGCGTAGTTCCACCAGGCGGCACCCGATTGGACATAGAACTCCCAGCCGACGCTTTTGCTGATGGCAAAGAGCAGAACGATGCCAAGCAGGGTCGTGATGCCGAGCGCCCATCCCATGCCGGACATGTTTCGTTTGAAATCCGTCGCGCCGCGCACTTCACCGTAGAGGGTCGCTCCCCAGTTGGGCCACAAGTTGAAGAAGACCATGTACGGGATGACGAGGAAGACGACAGCCAACGAGCCGCCCGCAAACGGAGTCACTGCGCCAGCAGCTGTGCCGAGTTCGACGGTTGCATCGTACACGCCGCTCACGCCGAACATGGATGAGGCGTTCGCCTCCAAACCGGCTTTGAACGCTTCAGGGGTGCCGCCCAACAACAGCGCGATCACGATCAGCAAGCCAAGCATTCCGCCGTAGAAGGAAAACTTCTGGATGCGGGCGTAGACCTTCATGCCGAGCATGATGAAGACGCTGACGATGATGATGGTCAGCATCGAAGCGGTGAACGCCCCGTTTTGGGTTCCCGCAAACCACAGGGCGGTATCCTTCGCGCCGAGCACACCGAGAATCGGAACCAGAACAATGTGACGGAACATGTCGCCATACAGCGGCACCCACAACCACAGTATGAACCACCACCCGGTCACCGCGAGGATGAAACCCGCCGCGCCGCCCAGGATGCGGCTCTGCCAGACGTAATCGCCGCCCGAACGCGGCATGACGGCGATCAATGCAGCATAGACCACAACCTCGAAAAAAATGAAGATCGCGCTGACGATCAGCGCGTTCACCATCCCGCCCTCGAAGTAATACATCTGGCTGAAACTGTACAAGCCGAGGGTGATCAGGTTGATGGAAAACAACGCGTAGATGAACGCGTCGAGGACCGACCAGGATCGCACCATGCCGGTCGCTTTACGGACAAACAAGTCGCTCATAACACTCTCCTCTTATGAATTATTTTTATCGGTAGCGGCGCGTTCATCGCGCCCCTACAAAATCAACCTGTTGTCAGAACGTAATCTTCGATCTTATGCCTGCCAAGGCGAACGATCGCGCCGAGCAGGGTTCCCTGCTCATACATCGAGCCGGGATTGATGCACAATGTCTCGCCAATGCGAGCAACGCCGCGTCCTTCGTGAATGTGTCCGTGCAAGCCGAGCAAAGGCTGGACCTTTTCTATCGATTCGCGCAGAGCCGTCGAACCGACCGCCTTCAATGCCTGCCCCGCCATTTTGGGACGCAGGTTTTCATCCAACTCCGGCGCTTCATCGAGGTTCGATTTATACGGCGGCACGTGGATGTTAAAGATGGCATTCTTCGGGTCTTTGAGCCTAGACGTCATCGCTTCATACCGGACCTTGAGCCGGTCCTCATCCTCTTCACGATGCGTATTCCAGGGCGTCCGGTTGCTCCAACCGGAAGCGATCATTTCATGACCGCTGTCGAGAACCGTCACGTCCCCCTCCGCAAGGACAACCGTCCTGCTCTCGCGGATGATGTCGTCCACTTCATCCATATCGTCATTGCCCGGGCAGCAATAGACCTTCATGCCCGTGCCTGCGAGTTTTTTCTCCGCCAATTCCATCCACTGCTGGACGACTTTCAAAACCTCATCCAAAAAAATCCTGCCGACCTTCCCAGGGTCTTTCTCCAGTTCCTTGATCTCATCCAGATTCGTCAGGTAGGGATAATACCCGCGGCTGCGGACGCGCTTCTTCAAGTCCGCCAGTTCGTCTTCGTTGGTGATCTCGTAAACCTGTTCAAGGAGTGTGACGCGGTAATTCTTTCCGCCCTGATGCACGAACGGGACCACCGCCTTGCCCGTCATGTCGCCGCCGAGGATCAACTGATCGGCGTTGTAAAACTTGCCCGCATTGAGAAACTTGCTCCAGCAAATATCCGAACCGTGAATGTCTGTCGCAAAGAAAATGGTGGTCACATGCAATCCTTGGGTCAGAGGGTCACTTGCAGAGGTGTTACGCTGGTATGCAATTGATTATACACGCCGCCAGCCGGATTTCATTAATTATTAACAACCCCGCGCGGTCAAAGTTTCGGATTGCCCGATGAGAGGATGAAAGAATTCAACCAAAATCCGGGGAATTCGTGCTATATTTTTACGGAAGGATAAATTTCAATTCCCGTGTCCGTAGTCCAACAGTTTGAGTTTCAACAAGCCATATAAACCAACTTGACCCGATACCTGTGGACAATTATCATGTCACATTAGCACATAAACCCGAGCGAATACAAAGGACGGAAAATGAAAAAACTTGTGCCGTTACTGATCGCCCTACTGGGCCTGGCTTTGGTCATCGCCGCCATCGTCGTCTGGCTCGAACCACCCGCGGAAGGCGGAGTATTCACCACGGCAGGATCAATCATTTTGTTTCTTTCTGGATTGGGCACAAGCATCAAAGGCTGGATGGATGTATTTAAAAAAGATTCGCCGACAACAAATACCCAAACCCAGACTCAAAATCAAGAGCAAATTCAAAGCCAAGTCGTTTACATTCACAACTATCCACCCGATTACCAATCTCCAACACTTGCACCTGGCGCAAGTGCAGGTGTTACCAATCACCAATTACTCAAGAACACGTTACTGCAACAGCCTTATTTCTTTGGACGTGTCAAAGAACTTGCCACGATTGCAGATGCAATATCCCCCGACTCCCGCACCTGGGGCGCCCTCATTGACGGACCTGGCGGCATCGGCAAGACCGCGCTGGCGATCAAAGCCGCGCACGACGCGCCAGCGGATTTATTCGAGCGCAAGATTTTCATCACCGCCAAAGTGCGCGAACTGACCGCCGAAGGCGAAGCCAAACTGACCGATTTCACCCGCCCGACCTACCTCGCCATGCTGGACGAACTCGGCAAGGAACTGGGCGCAGACGGACTCGAAAAACTCGCGCCCGATGAACGTCCCAACGAACTGCGCCTCGCGCTGGCAGGCAAAAAGGCGCTGATCATCTTCGACAATTTGGAAACCCTGCCCGAGGAAGAGCGCACGCGCTTGTTCCAATTCCTCTCGCGCCTGCCCGAAGGGAACAAAGCCATCGTCACCTCCCGCCGCCGCACCGACGTGGACGCGCGTATCGTGCGCCTCGACCGCCTCGCCCGCGACGAAGCCCTGCAACTCATCGCCGAACTCGCCGCCAAAACTCCGCGCCTCGCCCGCGCCTCGCAAAAAGAGCGCGAAGACCTGTACGAGATCACGCAGGGCAACCCGCTCTTCATCCGCTGGATCGCGGGGCAGTTGGGGCGTGAAGGATCGCAGTGCCGCACCATCGCCGACGCCTGCGCCTTCATTGACAAAGCGCCAAAAGGCAACGACCCGCTCGAATACATCTTCGGCGACCTGCTGGAGACCTTCACCGCCGACGAGACGAAAGTCCTCGCCGCGCTGACGTATTTCAGCCTGCCCGCCAAACTCAAGTGGATCGCGGACATGACCGACCTGCCCGTCCGCGTCGCCGAGACCGCGCTGGAAGACCTGACCGACCGCTCCATCCTGACCTCTGACCTGCCCGCACAAACCTATTTTTTGCCCCCGCTGACAGCAAAATTCATCCGTACCCGCCGACCTGAAGCCGTGACCCAGACAGGCGACGCCCTCACCGACCGCGCCTATGCCCTCGCCGTGCAATATGGTGGACAAACCAACTACGAAGGCTACCCCACGCTGGACGCCGAATGGGACTTCATCTCCGCCGCCCTGCCGCGCCTGCTGACTGGCGACAATGATCGCCTGCAAACAATGTGCCTTCGAATCATGTCTTTTCTAAATTTCACTGGACGCTGGGATGAAATTTTGTGGCTCTCAAGTGAAGCCGAGGCTCGCGCCCTCGCCGCTGATGATAAAGAGAACGCGGGCTGGCGGGCATATCAAGCAGGAGAGACATATTTCAGCCGCGGCCAACCTGCCGAGGTACTGGCGTGCGCATCCCGCGCCGCCGAACACTGGCAGGAGAGCACACCGCACAATAAATCTCTTCCTATTCACATGCGCGGTAATGGCTATGAACTAAAAAAAGAATTCCCCGCCGCTATTGCTGCATACTTTGAAGCGTTGGAAATTGAACGTTCCATCAATTCCGAGAGACTTGCTGTTTCCACAATATTGATCGACCTTGGAAGGGTCGAAAGGAAAAACAACGAATATCCCGCCGCCGAGCGCCACTACCGCGAAGCCCTGCGCATTGCAAAGATCTTTAAAAACGATGAATTCATTGCTACTATCACAGGCAGCCTAGCAAAACTCGCCCTCGACCGCGAGCAGTGGGCAGAAGCCGAGTCCTTCGCCCGTGAAGCCCTCACGCTGTCAGAAAAAGTCGGGCGGCAGGATTTGATTGCCAGCGAGAGCGGTCATGTCGCCAAAGCCCTGCTCAAAAAGAGTCGTGGGGCGGATTGGCAATCCGCCTTACAGGAAGCCCTCACCCTCTCCCGTCGCGCCGTCGAGATTTACACGCACCTGCGTCACCCCGAGTTGCAGTCCGCGCAGGAAACGCTGGCGGAGATCGAGAAAGCCATCCACGAATAAGATCAACCACGAATTCACGAATGGGGAGTCTTGCATTCGTGTATTCGTGAAACATTCGTGGACGGTTTTTCAAAACCACCAAGTAGCGGAGGAAATATGCCCCTCGTAGTTGACTCAACCAGAAATGACCTGACCTACAAGCTCATCGGCTTGGCGATGGAAGTCCACAATGAAATTGGTTATGGCTTCAAAGAGGAAGTGTACGAGAAAGCCTTGGAAATCAAACTTAACCATGCGGGAATCGAGCCATTTCGCCAACACGAAGTCTTCGTGGATTTTGAGGGCGAGCGGGTGGCAACCTTCTATTTGGATTTGTTTCCAAACCAACAAGTGATTGTGGAAATCAAAGCATTCAGTCACCAACTGACCAATGACGAACTGGCGCAGGTCATCAATTATTTGAAAGCCACAGGCGCGCCTGTCGCGCTATTATTCAACTTTGGGCGCAGGCGGTTGGAATATCGACGCGTCTTTCCCGGCAAGGATATGAAACCCATCCAAAGAACTGGGCGGGATAATGCGATAAAAAAGTAAAACCGTCCACGAATGGAGGTCGGCGTATTCGCCGAAAATTCGTGGATAGTTTCCATACAGCAAAAAAGAGAGTAGTTGTTAGTTGTTAGACTATTCTCTACTCCCGACCCATCTAATCTCTACCAACCGAACAACATAATCACCCAATACACCCCCGCGGAGACCAACGCGCTGGCGGGGATGGTGATGAACCATGCGGTCACGATCTCTTCCGCAACGCTCCAGCGCACCTTGCCGAAACTTTCCGAAGCGCCCACCCCGATGATCGCGGAACTGACCACCTGCGACGTGCTGACCGGCAGTCCCAAGTACGATGCGGCAAGGATTACCGCCCCCGAGGTCATCTGCGTCGAAAAACTGTGGATGGGGCGAATCTTATAGAACCGTCCGCCCAGGGTGCGAATCAATTTCCAGCCGCCGAGAGCGGTTCCCAGTCCGATCGCCGCGGCGCTTAATGTCACAACCCACAGAGGGACTTGAAACCGGTCGATCTGACCTCCGATCAGAAGGCTGAGCGTGATGATCCCCATCGTCTTCTGCGCATCGTTCGTGCCGTGGCTGAACGCCATTGCCAACGCAGTCACGAGCTGTCCGCGTTTAAAAAAAGTATTGATCTCCATGGGCGCATTTTGAACCAGGAAATGGATCAGGCGGGTCAATAAGAAGCCGAAGAAAAACCCAAGCAGCGGTGAGGCAAACAAGGCGATGATCACCTTCTCCAGTCCGCGAAGTTTGATGGCGCCAAATCCTGCGCCCGCCAGGACCCCGCCAACCATGCCGCCGATCAATGCATGGGAGGAACTGCTGGGAATCCCCAGGATCCACGTCAGAACATTCCACACAATGGCGCCCACCAGACAGGCGATGATCACCTCGATGCTCAGAGCATTCGATTGCGCCACTTCATCGCCGATGGTGGTTGCGACCGCGACGCCGAACAGGAAGGGTCCGAGAAAATTCGCAACCGCCGTCAACCCCAGCGCGGTCCCCGGGCGGAAGGCGCGCGAAGCGATCATCGTCGCGACGATATTGCTCGAGTCGTGGACCCCGTTCAGGAAATCAAAGAGCAACGCGAGGCTGATGACGAAAAATAACTCCAGCGGCATACGTTAACCTATGTCCTCTTCACGACGATATCTGCGATGACATTCGCCGCTTCGTCGCCGCGGTCAGCCGCATTGGAAAGGTGGCGATAGACTTCGCGCTCCTTCAACATTTCCGTCACGTGATGGATATCCTCGGGTCCGCTGAACAGGTCCGCCACCGCCTCCCGATAAATGGATTCGACCCGATTCTCCAAAGCCTTGGCTCGCTGGGCATGTCCGATCGCCACGCCCGGGTTGTTCTTGAGCCGCTGGACCGCCTGTTGGATCTCCCAGCCTGCATCCTTCAAGAGGGAGCTCATCCGTCTCATGTAATCGGTCGGTTGAACCTTCAAAATACCCATTTCCACAACGGTTGTGTCGGCATAATCCACCATGTCGTCGATCGAGCGTGAGAGGGCAAAGATATCTTCACGGTCGAACGGCGTGACAAAGGTGCGGTTCAACTCATCGATCAGGATGCGCCGGACCTCGTCCGCCTCCTTCTCTTTTAGAGACAGGGCATCCGAAATTTCGGTGCCAGGCGTCTCGAGAAATTTCGCCAGCAGCTTAAGACCGTCATAGGTAAGGTTGGCTTGATCGATGATGAGCTTATTGAAAACATCCTCTTTGCGTTTGAATATCTTTAACATGGCTCTGCCCTTTCCAAAGGTTTCCTTGATCCGTCTTTTATATTAGCACCACGTCAAACCGCCCAACTCGTGTCAATATTCCTGATATTTCCGGCTTAAAAGCAGAAGGTCGGGAATCTGTCCGTTCATGTGGGGAACATAATTAGGAAGGGAGGATCACAAAATGGTGGGAACTGGTTTGAATTACCCTCTTGTCACTAATCAACTAAAATCTATCAATTTTCATGACATTTGTTACAGCCACAAAACAGGGATTAATCATAAAATGGGCTTGTCATTGGAGACCGAATGGCAACACACAGGGGCACACGCCAGGCTCGCTACCCAAAATTTGACGCAACCTCAAATTTCAGGAGAAAAAATGACTTCCCATCCCTATCCCCCTGAACCGTTCCGCATCAAAGTCGTGGAACCCATCCGGCTCATTCCGCGTGAGGCGCGAGAAGCGGCGCTCAAAGAGGCAGGCTACAACCTCTTTCTCATGAAAGCCGAAGACATGTTCATCGACCTGCTGACCGACTCCGGCACCGGCGCGATGAGCCATGATCAATGGGCGGCGCTGATGCGCGGCGACGAATCCTATGCGGGAGCGCGCTCATATCACCGCCTCAAGAACGCCGTGGACGATATCTTCGGGTTCAAGTATTTCATGCCTACTCATCAAGGCCGCGCCGCCGAAAATATCCTCGCGGCGGTTTTGGTCAAACCCGGTCAATGGGTGCCGAGCAACATGCACTTTGACACCACCGACGCCAACATCCGCGCAAGGCAGGGTCGCCCCGCCAACCTCGTCATCGACGAAGCCCACGACCCTGAGAATCGTCATCCCTTCAAGGGCAACATGGATATCAACAAGCTCAAGGCTTTTATTGCAAAGTATGGGCGTGAACAAATTCCACTGGGCATGATCACCGTTACGAACAATGCAGGAGGCGGACAACCCGTCTCGATGGAGAATCTCAGGGCTGTGGCGGATGTCTACCACCAGAATGGTATCCCGTTCTTCATCGACGCCGCACGCTACGCCGAAAACTGTTTCTTCATCAAACAGCGGGAACCTGGCTTTGAGCATAAATCGGTCAAAGAGATCGCGCGTGAAATGTTCTCGCTGGCAGATGGCATGACCATGTCTGCTAAGAAGGATGCCATCGTAAACATCGGCGGTTTGTTGTGTTTGAACGATGAATCCCGGTTTCAAAATTTGAAAAATGAGTTGATCCTGCGCGAGGGCTTCCCAACCTATGGCGGGCTTGCCGGTCGCGATCTCGATGCGATGGCGGTTGGACTTTACGAAGGCCTGGACGAAGACTATCTTGCCTATCGTCTTGGGCAGACGGCATATCTCGCCTCACGCCTGAACGAGGCTGGGATTCCCACCATTCAGCCGACCGGCGGCCACGGCGTGTACGTCAATGCGGGAGCGATTCTTCCTCACATCCCCAATTACGAATTCCCCGCGCAGGCGCTTGCGGTTGAGTTGTATCGCGAAGGCGGCATCCGCGGCGTGGAGATCGGCTCGGTGATGTTTGCCTGCCTCGACCCGGAAGATGGCAAATGGCATTACCCAAAATTGGAATTGCTGCGCCTCGCCATTCCGCGGCGGACGTATACACAAAGTCATCTCGATTACGTTGCAGATTGTCTCGCCGCCATCAAATCACGAGCCAGTAAAGTGAATGGCTATAAATTTACCTACGCGCCTGATTTGCTGCGTCACTTCACGGCGAGGTTCGAGCCGCTGTAATGAGCCATAGAAAATGGACGGTGGACCATCGAGCGCGATCCATCGTCCATTTTTGTTTATTCGCTGATCTTCCTGTTCACCCAGAAGAACGCAACCCAGAAAAAGACCGCGAGCCCGCCAAAGACGAAAGGAGCCTGTGCGCCGCGCGGCTCATCCCACGGAAAGATGTAGGCGATGCCCATCATGATGGTCAGGATCACTGCCAGAGCCAGAAACACATTATGCTGAACCATCAATTTGCGAACTTTCTTTAAAGCGTCCATTTCATTCTCCTTTTTGAGCGGCGCAGGGATTTCCTGCAAAGTTGGGGACTGATTCGCCAGTTCGGCGAGTATTGCCAGCTGTGGGTCGGTTTTCAAATAACCCTCGATCAGGTTGTGGGTTTCGTCGCTGACCTCATCTGCGAGATACAGCGGTAATAGATCGAGGATGAGGTGCTGGGGAATTTTTTCATTCATTCGATTTCTCCAATCTGCCGGGCGGCTAGTTTCAAGCGTGCGCGATGGATTTTCACTTTGACGGTGGTCAATGGCAATTGCATAATGCGGGCAATCTCATCGTAAGGCAGTCCGTTTTGGATGCGCAAAAGGAAGGCAGCACGATCCACCTCAGGGAGAGCTTGGATGGCGGTCATGACGCGATCCACTTCCAGCCTGGATTCAACTTGTAATTCGGGAGCAGGCCGCGGGTCCGCGTGATGGGCGGTTAAATTCACCTGGCGTTTTGAATGTCTGAGTCCTTTCAGGTAAAGGTTTCTGGCTATCGCGAACAGGCATGCCTTGACCGTTTCGGTACGAATCTCATCGCGCCCAACCCATGCACGCGCAAAGGTTTCGGAGGTGATGTCGTCAGCGTCATCGGCACTGCCCGAAAGCCAGAAGGCATATCGATAGACATCTCTCGAATGCCGCTCGTAGATTTCATGTAAGGTAAGCATGTTGTCTCTATCTTACATTATCCATTCGAGGCATAAAAGTTACACATGAGTCAGCCATCTTTCTGGGTACAATCGATTTTATTTCTACATTCGCAAACCGGAGGAGCCGATGACAAAAAACCCCGATCCCTTGTATTACTCCGATTATCTCGAACTCGATAAGATTCTCGGTGCGCAACACCCAAAAAGCGGAAATAAAACAGATGAAATGCTGTTCATCATCATCCATCAAGCCTATGAGCTGTGGTTCAAGATGATCATTCACGAGCTGGACCATGTCCGCGCCATCTTCGACACGGATAACGTCCCCGACAACGCCGGAGAGATGAGCATTGCCACCCATAAATTGAAACGGGTCGTCAGAATCTTCGATGTCGTCAACCGCCAGGTGGACGTCCTCGAATCGATGACGCCGATGGATTTTCTTGAATTCCGCAACCTGCTATTGCCGTCTTCCGGATTCCAAAGCCTGCAATTCCGCATCATCGAAGCCAAGCTGGGACTCAAAATGGACCAACGCTTTAAGGCGAATTATTACAAGAACACGCGCCCAGGCGGGTTCAGCCAAAGGGATTACGACGCAATCACCGGAGTGGAATCCGAGGCGACGCTGAAGAGTCTGATCATCAAGTGGGCGGAGCGGACTCCCTTCTTCGACGAGTCGCTATGGAAGGATTACCAGGCTCGATTCCCAGGCGGGGAAGATATTCACAAATTCTGGAGTGACTACAAGCAGATTTACCGGAACAGCCTCAATGGACCGGTTGAAATGCGTCAATTGGATGAATTAGACAGAGTCTTTTACAAGGAAGGCTTGGGTGAATTCTCGGTGAATGCCATGCGGGCGGTGTTGTTCATCATGCTGTACCGCAACCTGCCGATCTTCCAACAACCTTTCGACCTGCTGACCACCCTGATCGACATCGACGAAATGCTTTCGCAGTTTCGCTATAAACACATGCTGATGGCGCGGCGCATGATCGGGATGCGCGTGGGAACCGGCGGCACGAGCGGAGCGGGCTATCTCGAAGGAGCGTTAAGACAGCATTATGTTTTCAAGGAGTTGACCGAGGTTTCGACGTTTTTGATCGAGCGAAGTAATTTACCCGAATTGCCAAGGGATGTGATGGAGAAGATGAGTTTTAATTCCTAGGATCTGTATACAAATTAAAGGTCATGTCATCCGGAGCGTCAGCGAAGGGTCTCTTACTCGGCAAACAACATAGATTTTGAGCAAAAGTAGAGATTCTTCGTCGCTCCGCTTCTCAGAATGACATCAAGGACAGAGATGCTCTGTGCCGTTTCCGTCCACTGTGATGTAGACCGTCTCGCCCTCCTGCACATCCACGGTTTGGATCTTTGGTTCATCGGGAAGAAAAAGGTCGTAAATATCATACACGCCGGGGTCGACCTGCACTTCATTCAAATATCTGCTGTTGGTAAATAAGTTGTAGAGATAAAGTTCATTCGGTCCGATGATGAGGTCGTGTTCGGTGCAATTCTTGATGTAGGCAGGTTCAGGCCAGTCGGTGAATGTGAACGACTCGACGAGCTTGAGATTGCCTTCGAGTTTTGTGAAAGGGGTGAGCAGGGAAATCCAGCCGGTATATTCAGTATTTGGAATGATCACCTGAACCCATTTCGAAAGTACATCCTGCCCGATGACTTGCGCGCTTTCGCCCTTCTTTAACAAGCCGATGCGGTTGTACTCCGTGCCTGGTCCGCGGCGGATGTACAGATTCCCTTCCGAGGCGATGACGCGGACGGATGAAAGCGGCTCAGGCTTGGGTAGCTGTGTGGAAGCGGGAATTGGCGTCGCTGTGGGAAGAGGCGCGGGAGATTCCGGCTGAGGCGTGGACGTGGACACGGGAGATGATTCCGTTTGGGCAAACGACGTGCCTCCGTTCCTGATTCGGGCAAAGAAACATCCCTGCGCAATCAACGAAATCAGCAAGGCAAGGACGACCGTTCGCGATGTTCGCATGTTACTCGTAACGCAATGCTTCGACGGGTTCGAGGTTGGCGGCGCGGCTGGCGGGATAGATGCCAAAGAACAAACCGATCGCCGCCGAAAAACCGGTGGAGAGCAGTACCGCATCCCACCCGACGATGGGAATGAAGTTGTTTCCCGTGGCGGTGGCCACCTGCTCGACAATACGCGCAATGACCCAGCCGAAAATGATGCCGATGATCCCGCCGATGAGACTCAGGAGGGAGGATTCGGTGAGGAACTGCAAAAGGATATCGCGCTTGCGCGCGCCGAGGGCTTTGCGCAAGCCGATCTCCTTGGTCCGTTCCGTGACCGATACCAGCATGATATTCATGATGCCGATGCCGCCAACTAACAGCGAAATACCGGCAATGCCGCCGAGGAAAATGGTCAACACGCCGGTGATCTGACTGAAGATGCTGAGGAAGTCCTGCTGGGTAAAGACAGTGAAATCGTCCAAGCCGACCGGGGTGCGATGACGCTGGCGGATGATGGATGAGACTTCCTCCACCGCCGATGGGACGGCTTCGGCTGTGGTTGCCTGCACAAAAATCACATCCACCTGGTCGCGCGACCCGCGTTTGATGAGGCGGGCTTGCGCCGTGGTGAATGGAATGTAGGCGGCATTATCCTCGCTGCCGAACGCGCCGCCGCCGCGAGCCACCAGCACGCCGATGATGCGGAAGGGCTGCCCCTCGATGCGGATGGTTTCGCCTACAACTCCATCGGCATGACCGAAGAGAGCGATGGCGGTTTCGGGTCCGAGCACCGTGACCGACATGCGCCCAAGGATGTGTTCCTGGTTGATGAATTCGCCCTCCGCCAATTCAAGGTTGCGCACCTGATAGTATTCCGGTGTGACGCCGCTGATGGATGTGTTCGTCTTCTCGCTCGAGAAGTTCAACAAGCCGTTGCCCTGGATCGCAGGCGCGACCATTTCGACCGATGGAGCCGCAAATTGATCGAGCAGGGCGTTTGCGTCGCCGAGCGTTAGCGGACGTTCGTTGTTTCCGCTCCGTCCGCCCGAGCCGGGAGGTCCTTCCTGGTTGGGGGAACCGCTAAATACGAATAAAAGATTCGTGCCGATGCTGGAGATCGAACCGGTGATTGATGCCTGCGCGCCATTGCCCACTGCCAGCATGGCGATGACCGCAGCAACGCCGATGACGATGCCCAACACGGTCAGACCCGAACGCATCTTGTTGCCGTTCAGACTTTCGAGCGCTTCGATGATGGCTTGGGTAAAACTCATGCGGACCCCCCGTTCCCCTTTTCGATGACATCCAGTTCGCCGTCCTTCAAGCGGATGATGCGCTGCGCCTGCTCGGCGATCTTTTGATCGTGCGTGACGATGACGAGCGTCGTGCCGAGTTCTTTATTCAGAGAAAGAAGAAGATTCATGATCTCCTTGCCCACTTTCGAGTCGAGGTTGCCGGTCGGTTCGTCCGCCATGATGATGGCGGGGTTATTCACAAGCGCCCGCGCCACCGCCACGCGCTGCTGCTGCCCACCGGAAAGCTCATAAGGTCGATGTGTCATGCGATCTGCCAAGCCCACGGCTTCGAGGGCTTTCTGGGCGCGTTCGCGGCGTCCCTGGGTCAGGCCGGCGTACCGCAACGGCAATTCCACATTTCCCAGCGCAGTCAGGCGCGAAAGCAAATTGAAACTTTGAAATACGAAACCGATCTTTCGGTTGCGCACGCTTGCGAGTTGATCGTCGTTCATCTGCGCGACGGATTCGCCGTCAAGGATGTATTCACCGGAGGTTGGGCGGTCAAGACAGCCAAGCGTGTTCATCATGGTGGATTTGCCAGACCCGCTGGGTCCCATGATCGCAACGACCTCTCCGCGAGTCACATCGAAGGAAACATCGCGCAAGGCTTGCACTTCGATCTCGCCCATGACGTAGGTCTTTGTCAGGCTGCGCGCTTCGATGACCCAGTCCATGCTAATCTCCGCCAAAAGGTCCGCCGCTAAACGTTGGCGGATTGAGGACGATCAAGTCGCCCTCCTTCAGATCGCCCTGGATCAGTACGCTCATCGTGTCGGAGGATGCGCCGAGGGTGATCTTGACCGGTTGAGGGATTCCATCCTGCAGGATATATACGACCCGTTCCCCATCCACCAATCGGACGGCGCGGTTCGGGACCAGCAACGCATCTTTTACCTCTTCGACGATGACGCTCACCGCCGCGGTCATCCCCGGTTTGACCTGCTCGTCCGCGTCGGTCAATTCCACGGTGACGGTGAAACTCACGACGCCGCCGACCGTATCGCCAGCCTGGCCCGCTTCCAGGACTTTGCCGTGATATACCTTGTTCAAGACGGCATCGAAGGCAAGAGTGGCATCCTGGCCGATCGCGACACTATTGATATCCACTTCGGAGACTTGCACATCAACGAGCAGACTCGAAAGATCATCCACGCGGAATCCAACAGTTCCCGGTGAGACCTGGTCTCCAATCTTGGGGCTTGACTGAGTTACCCTGCCATCGAAAGGCGCGATCAGCCTGGCGAGATTCAAGGTCGCCTCGGCTGCTGCGACACGGGCGCGAGCCGCCTGTACCGCATCGGATTCCTCGCCCTTCATCAATCGTTCGAGTTCGCGCCGGGCATCTTCAAGCTTTGCTTCGGCAAGGGCAAGGTCACGGTCAGCTTCGGCAATGGTCTCGGGGCTGGCATAGCCTCTGTATTCCTTGGTTTTCAAATCCCCGAACTGGTCGTACCAGACTTCTTTAATATCGATCTTGCCGTTCAATTCCATGCGCCAATTGTAGGCTTTCTCGTAGGCTTTCTCCGCCTTTTCAACAGCCTTTTGCGCTTCGATCAACGCCGTATCAGATTCGAGCAGGTCTTCGAGCGCCTGCCGGGCATTGATCAGGTCTGCCTCGGCGAGGATGATCGACTGACTGAGCGAAGCCTTGTCGAGTTCGGCAAGAACTTCTCCACTGGCGACCGTGTCACCGATGGCCACGTTCACGGCTCCGACGATTCCATTTGTTTGCCAATTGAGGACGGCCGTCCGGTTTGCGCGGACGCTGCCCGTCGCACCGACGGATGCCGCAAGGTCCCCGTGCTCGAGCGGAACGGTCTCGAAGACGGCCTGTTCGGGCTGGCGCGACATCGAAAACAAGGCAACCAATAGAATAACGGCGACCACGCCGATGACGATCCATGCACGGCGCGATATTTTCGCAAGGAATTTACGCATTATTGAAATCCTCCGATGAAACCATGACGGGTATATCACACTATATACGAAATAATGTGGATAAACTGTGCAGATTCGAGCCAGACAATTCTAATTCAAGGGGAAGATATTTATTACGACACAGGCGTCGTATTAAGAAATATCTAATAAAGTCATGACGATTGTCTTTCTGTTTTGTGACATTTACGTCTTTGTATCTCCGAATTGATTGGGTATCATCCAATTATCTTACTTGTGTTTCCATTTAAATTCGGAGGAAGAATGCAGGCTGTCCCAAGCGAATTCTTAGCCATTGACCGCAGAGAACGGGCAAACCGTCCTTTTTTCGATCTGGATCTTCGCCCGGCGGATGTGCGCACCTGTGATTTCGAAGATGTAGTGATCGACTTCTCGCCGGAACGCGCCATGGTCGAAGCCGCGCGCTGCATCCATTGCCCGGATCCGGCTCCCTGCATGGTGGCATGCCCGACCTCGAACGATATCCCATCGGCGATGTGGCTGATCGAGCAGGGAAAGTTCGTGGAAGCGGCGGGCATTTACCATAAGACCAGTTCCCTGCCGGAAATCTGCGGGCGGGTTTGTCCGCATGAGGCGCTGTGCCAGGGCTCGTGTGTGCTGAACAAACATCAAACCCCGGTATTGTGCGGTGAACTCGAAGCCTTTACCGTTGACTACGAACGACGGACGCAGGGCTATATTATTCCATTGACGATTCCCGGCGGAAGAAAAATTGCTATCGTGGGGGCAGGACCGGCGGGGTTGGGATGCGCGGATATCCTCCTGCAAAAAGGACATGAAGTCACGTTTTTCGAATCCAAGCCGAAACCGGGCGGATTGCTTGTTTACGGCATCCCGAATTTCAAACTGCCGAAGGATGTGTGGCAGGAAAAATGGGAGGAGTTCGAACGCGCGGGAGTGAAGTTCGAGGGCAACACTTATATTGGAAAGGACAAGACCATCGACGATCTGTTCGCCGAAGGTTTCGATGCGGTCTTTATCGGTGTCGGTTCGGAAGTGGACGCAAAAATGGAAGACACCCCGGGCACCGACCTCCCCGGAGTGTATGAAGCGACCGATTTTCTCATCCGCGGAAATATCCCCTTGGATCAACTTCCTGAGTCGATGAGAAAGCCGTTGGAGATCGGCAAGCGGGTGGTGGTGATCGGCGGCGGCGATACAGCGTCCGATTGCCTGCGCACAGCATTGAGACTCGAAGCCGACGAAGTGACCTGTTTGTACCGCCGAACGGAAAAGGAAATGCCCGGCGGCAAGAAAGACCGCCAGATGGCGAAGGACGAAGGAGCGAAATACCGCTTCCTGACCCAGCCGGTTAAGTTCATCGCCGGCCCGGACGGCCGACTCGCCGCTGTGGAATGCATCGAAATGGTGCTCGGCGAGCCCGATAAAAAAGGCCGCCGCAAGCCCGTGCCCGTAGAGGGCTCAAACTTCAGCGTTGCAGCGGATACCGCCATCCTTGCTCTCGGTTACTGGCCTGACCCGATCATCAGCAAAACGACTCCCGATCTCGAAACACACGACTGGGGCTTGATCACGGTCAAGGACAAAGCCAAAGGGAGCACGAGCCGCGAAGGTGTATTCTCCGGCGGCGACTGCGTGACCGGTCCCGATCTCGTCGTGACCGCGATGGTGGCGGGAAGAAAAGCGGGGCTTGCGATCGATGAGTTTTTGAAGGGAAAGAGCGGAGATTAGAGGATTAGAGAGTAGAGGATTGTGGTTTCGTAGATTACCTGTTGAGGGCAGGTCGAAAGCACGGCAGAGCCACCAGCTCTGCCGTGTGCTTTTACAAAATCCAGGCGTATAATCGACACAAGTATTTAACAGGTTTATTTGAATCTACCCGCATAAGGAACTACAGATGCGATATATAGTAAATTTCTGCTCAATATATAATTGAGCAGATCGATTCACAAACCTCGATGAAAGTAAAATGTCATGCCTGTTGAGACGCAGCACAGGTATTCAGTTCCCTCCGCCCGGGGCAGGATAAATCAAAATATCCCTTCATGACACAAATCTGTTTGGTGGATTTAGAAATGGAGTCATAAAAATGGTATTACCGGATTATT
Source organism: Candidatus Villigracilaceae bacterium (assembly GCA_026645935.1). Lineage (GTDB taxonomy): Bacteria > Chloroflexota > Anaerolineae > Anaerolineales > Villigracilaceae > Villigracilis. The sequence goes on from JAPKMP010000008.1 coordinate 153,664, forward strand.
GGCTAACACGACCTAGTGCAAACTTCGAAGAAACTACGCGGAATGAGTTCGATGAATTGTGGAATTCAACCCTCAGCATTGGCGGATGCCCAACCATCGAATACACATTGCCCTATCCCAAGTGGCAGTTCCTTTGTCATCTCGCCGATCATCATGGAATTGCCATGCATGGGTCCGGCGATCCCAGTATCGCCGTATTCGAACCACGTCAATCCAATGACCTCAACGAATTCGGCAATCAGAAAGCCATCTATGCTGCCTCGGATGGCTTATGGGCGATGTTCTTTGCCATCGTCGATCGCGACCGCGTGAGGTCGATCACCAATGCCTGTGTTCGCCTGGCAGATGAAACAGGCATATTCCAGGGTCCCTTCTATGTTTTTTCTATCAGTCAATCAGCTCTTCCAAATCAACCCTGGCGGCGCGGCACTGTCTACCTCCTGCCAAGCACCACTTTCATTACCCAGCCGCCGATGGCTTTTGGCTCTCATCAAGTTCATATAGCACAACTCGCGAGCTTTGAGCCTGTTCCGCCGTTGGCGAATCTCACCATCACACCAGAGGATTTTCCCTTCCTGCCGGAAATCAGGGGGCATGATGATGAGCGACTCCAGGAATATGCGACAGCACTACAAACCGGTTCGCCCTGGCCCCGGGACCTGTGATAACCAAGCAAAGCCGCCCAACCATCGTGAGAGGCGCATCAAGACAATCCAATATGGATTCCTTAAATGAATGAAAAAATCCGCCCGCAGGCATGGCAATTCACAGGCCGCTGGATCGGTGAATCCCAAGAGATAGACCGACCGGCGCACATCTGGGAGATCCGTCAGACGGGCAGGTTTGTGTCGATAGATAACTTGTGGGAGGGTGAGACTTCGTTCCGGAAGATGACCGGAACCCTGATCGAGGGGCAGGCGGCGTTCACGATTATTGACACCTACCGCGCGGTGATGGTCGATCCGCAGCATTTTATCATCGCGGGCTGGGACACGATCTACCAAGGTGAGGAACTCGTCGCCAGGTATGATGTCGTATTTTCTCGCCCGGGAATTGCCGAGCTCACCGCGCATCAAGTATGGCTGGAATGGAAGAAAAGAGAATCCGCAATGTCGGATGAATAGCAATCAGTCTCATGGAGTCGAATTACAGAATCCAATCCCCGCTATTGTGTAACCATGAATGGCGCGGCTTGTGACTTCAACAAACGGATCGCCTCGCCGAATGGGAAGCGGTCAAGGTCGAGCCCGCCGGGAGTCACCACCCAAAGGACGGGGCAGCGAGGCGCTTGTCCGGGAAATTGACCAATGCCATCTGTGAGATAAATCGCCACGGTCTTGCCCCACAAAAACGGATGCGCCGCGATTTGGTCGAAGAACGGGCGGAAATCGGTTCCGCCTCCGCCTTGCGGCGCGGGAATCTGCGAATCCGGTTTAAGGGGATAAGGTCCATATAAAGCGGCGTCGGCATAATACAGTTCACAGCGTAAATGTGGATACGCGCGTAAAATGGCGCGTACTTCGCCGATGAAAGTCTGTATTTCGACGCTGCCTACCGAGCCGCTTGTGTCGACGCAAACCAAGACCTGCACCGATTCACCCGCGAGCGTATCAAGGTACATCCTTTGGCCGACGAATCGCCGGTCGAAATCCTGAAAATCGGTTGGCGTTTGCGTAAGATAGCGCCATAGATATGTCCGCCAATCCAATTGCGCCCCAATAACGCCAGGCATCTCTCGTTGAATTCCTGCCGGCATTTTTCCCGCCGCCAAGGTCTTTGCCGCCATCTGAGCCTGTTCCAGCGCGTTACGCCAGTGACCCTCAAGGGCTTCCTTCGATGCTTTTCCTTCGCCTTCACCCTCGCCAGGTTTCCGCCCTGGTTCTTGCATTTCGTGACCCGGGCCGGTCATTCCATGCGATGACTCAGCATCTCCGGGAGATGCGTCAAGCAGATCGTTCATCGGCGGAGGAGGAGGTCCCGCCTTCTTGATCAGGACCTCATAGGCTTCTTCCGCGCCGAGGCGTTCGAGGGATTTATCTCGCAACCCTCCCTCGGGCAGTTGATACCCCTCCTGCAATATCATGCCGTTGATGACGATGTCCGCAGCTGCATTCCAAACCTGTGGATGGCGTCCCGCCCGCCTCGTTGGATGGAGAAGCGCGGCATGCAAGACTTCATGAAGTAAAAGCCCGTCCTGTTCCGGCGATGTCAATTTATTCCAGAACTCCGGGTTGATGAAAATCGTCCGCCCGTCTGTGGCTGCGCTTGGAATTTGTCGACTCTCTTCGAAGCGCGCGTAGAGCGCCAGCGTCGCAAAAAATGCGCTCCGTTCGGTGATGCGCAGGATCGACGCGCTCACTGTTTGCTGGAGTTCCTCATCAAGCTTCATTGGAAGGTTCACCCATCAAGCGGCGATACTCCCCCATCCATTTTACGAGTTCCGGGTCCTTGTTGATCAGTGCAAAAAGCGGTTTGATCATCTGCCGCGCTCGCATGAGCCGAAAAAGGTCGGTTGCGCAAAGCTGCACCCATTCCATTGGGGCGTTGCGCGTCATCCAGCGGAACGCGTGATAACCCGTTTGCGGCTCGCCCACGCGGGTGAGAAGCCCGACCACTGTGGCATATCGCATGGACGGCTCGCCAGGAAAGGAAATTCCATCGCCTTCACCTCGTAGAATTTGCGCCAGGTCGGGGATCCTGTGATAAAGCGCAGTATACGCATTGAACTCTGTTGCCGCCGCCGCACCGACCGCAGCAGTGATGTCCAACCCAACACGGTGCAGGTGACTCGCCATTTCCCACGAACGCGGTGAGGGCCAGGCGGGCTGCTGCGGATCCAGTTTGTGGATCAGTTCGGGGCGGAATGAAAGAAACGCGATAATGTGCTCGTGCGCATTCGCTGCCAGCGCATAGTTCTTGAAACTTTCGAAATCGGGCTGGACTTCCAAATGCAAAAAGCGGTTGGCAAGCGGCGCCGGCATATCGAACACTGCCGCGCGGTCCTCACTGCGGTTTCCCGCCGCCCAGATGAACCAGCCATTTGGAACCACATAACTGCCGACGCGCCGATCCAAAATCAATTGCTGCGCCATTCCCTGCATCGTTGGCGGCGCCAGGTTGATCTCATCGAGAAAAAGAACGCCCTTACCGCTGCGCGGCAGGAACTCGGGCGGATACCAGCGTGAAATCCCTTTTACGGCAACCGGCAAGCCGCGTAAATCGGTGGGAGCGAGTTGTGAGAGGCGCACATCGATGAACTGCAATTTATGCGCGCCGGCGGTTTGAGCGACGATCGAAGATTTGCCAATGCCGGGCGGTCCCCAAATCATGGTGCTGAGCTTCAGTCGGTGCTGGACAAGATGGTCCAGGTATTTCTCAAGGTCGGCTGGTTTCATTGAAAGGTTGACTACTGCTTTCTAAGTAATTGCGAGTGGAGGGCATCCGCTTACAAATGCTTGGGAATAATCCATCCATCGAATTTTACCGCAGTCCCATCGTCAAACCTGCGAGGTTATTTTACTGGGTATAATCCCCGCATGATCGAACGCATCCTTCGCGGACTCGAGATGACGTTTCTGCTCTTCATCCTTGCCGCGCTGACAGGGTTCAGCAATCCCTCTCTGACCAACCCAATCGAAAAAGTACGAGCCTATACGCGCAGTCTTGAATTCGATTACGCTGAGTGGATGGCGGATGCCGCACTCGTTAAAATCCGCGCTGCATCCGTGGACCTGCCGTATACGCTCGACCGCGAAACCCAAAGGCAGATCGTCGGGGGCTATATCCTGACAACTCAGAGCATTCTCGAAAAGGAATACCAACTCTCGCAGCTTTATGCAGACCCATCGATTACAGACAAGGATACGGCGACCCTGCCAACCCGCAACGAGTTGGCTGATCTTTATGCGCGCCAAAGCGAGATCGCGCCATTGGCTGAAGCAATATTACAGGACCAGGTCTCACAGGTTTTGGCAGAGATCGGCCTCACAGCAGTAGGCCAACCCATCCCGAATGTCTGGTATCACTCCACGCCTTTGCCGATGGCGCTCATCGTCTCACCACGCGACCGCATCGAACAAACTGCAAATATCTCGGTAAACACCGGCATTACCGTGGACGAACAGGTGGAACTCGAAGATAAAGTGGCGAAAGGCTTGAACGTTTCCTCCCTTGTCGTTCAGATCGGCGGTGTGGGCGTGTATCCCACCATGGTGATGCGCACGACAGATTTGAACTGGATGCTCAACACGATCGCACATGAGTGGATCCATAATTACCTTACGCTTCGCCCGCTTGGCATCCTGTATAACGACACGCCCGAACTGCGCACGATGAACGAAACCACCGCTTCGATCGCTGGAGACGAGATCGGGATACTTGTCATCGAAAAATTCTATCCGGAATTAAAACCCTCCGCCTCCTTTCCCCGATTGGAGTTGGTCTCGATTCCCTTTGACCGTCCCGACCCCGGGACTTTGGTCCGCCCGCCGTTCGACTTCCGCGCGCAAATGCATGAGACAAGAATCAATGCGGATGCCCTGCTGGCAGAAGGAAGAATCGAAGAAGCCGAAGCCTACATGGAAGAACGCAGGCAGGTGTTTTTAAGGAACGGTTATCTGCTGCGCAAGATCAACCAGGCATATTTTGCGTTCCATGGCGCGTATGCCGATGTCCCCGGCGGCGCGGCGGGAGAAGACCCGGTCGGTCCTGCTGTTCGTGCCTTGCGCGCAAAAAGCAATTCGCTTGCGGATTTCATCAACACCATGTCCTGGATGTGGTCTTTCGAGCAGTTACAGGAAAGAGTAAAGCAATAATTTGCCCTCTGTCCAGCGTCTTCAGATGTTGAAGTCCTTTTTAGAGAAAAATGAAAAAAATTCTACTCAATCTTATTCTCGCCGGTACCAGTTTCTTCATCATATCCTGTTCCAAGGAAGAGTCGACGCCGGTTACAACCATCACTCCGTTCATCGTACTCGATCCTGTGATCCCACCCACTTCCACGCCAGTATTTGCCTGCACGATCATCAACGTCCTCCCTACCCCGCTGCCCGACGAACAGTCTCAAGTACCGCCCATAACCGACGCAGATTTTTCCATCGGCCCCGCTGATGCGCCGGTGACGATCCTCGAGTATTGCGAATTTCAATCTGAGATCTGCTTGCTCATGGCGCAAACGATCGCGGAGTTGAACCGAAACTACCCGGGGAACATCCGCTTCGTTTTTCGACCCTTCCCCTTGCCGGACCTGCTCGATAAGTCGGACGAAGCCCTGCTGGCGGCATTTGCCGCGAATGAGCAGGGGAAATTTTGGGAGATGTACGATCTGCTCTTCGTCAAACATGCGGAATGGTCCAACCTGAGCCCGGGTGAGTTTAAGTCCTGGCTTGTCAGGGAATCCGCCGCGGTGGGAGTGGACGGGAATCAACTTGCGATGGAGATGAAAGCCGAAGGTCCCGCGACACAGCTCAAGTCCGCGAAGGAGGCGGCATCCCTGCTCCCGGTCCAGGCTTTACCCCTGGTGTTCATCAACGGGTCCCTCCAGCAATACTTCACCGACTATCAAGGGTTAAACGATACGATCGGTTTGATCCTGCTCGGTAAAAAACAATTCACGAAATGCCCGTCTTACACAGTGAATGCCGCGAAGCAATATATCGCCACCATTGAAACCGAAAAAGGAAATATCGACATCCAATTGTTCCCCGATAAAGCGCCGTTCGCTGTGAATTCTTTCGTCTTTCTTGCGCGGCAGGGCTGGTACAACGGCGTAACCTTTCACCGCGTGATCCCAGGTTTTGCGGCGCAGGCGGGTGATCCCAGCGGGACGGGAAGGGGCAATCCCGGTTATCTTTTCAAGAATGAGACGAACGACCTGCTCTTCAGCAAACCCGGCATGGTGGGTATGGCGAATTCGGGTCCTGATACGAATGGAAGCCAGTTCTTCATTACGTTTGCTCCGGCTGCGCATTTGAACGGATTCTTTACGATCTTCGGTCAGGTCATCAGCGGGCTGGAAGTTGCCGAGCAGCTCACGCCGCGCGATCCCTCGCAGGGAATTTACCTGCCCGCCGGAGATGTCATCCTGAATGTGACCATCGAAGAGAAATGACGGTAGAATCACAAGCATGAAGTATTTTGTCGACGCGCGCGAAGGCGACCTCGCACAACTGGTCGGTCTTACCCACAAACATTTCATCTTCATCCTGCAAAGCGGCGGGGATTTCCAAAGCCATCGCGGAGTGATCAAACACGACGACCTGATCGGCAAGCCGTGGGGTTCGCAGGTCTTCAGTCATACCGGCGCGCCGTTCTTTCTGTTACAACCGTCCATGGCCGATATCCTGAACGAACTTCCGCGCAACACGCAAATTTTGTACCCGAAGGACATCGGCTACATCTTGATCCAAATGGGAATCTCCGAGGGGCAAACCGTTTTGGAAGCCGGGACCGGCTCTGGTTCGATGACGATTGCATTGGCATCGAACGTCGGCTCGAGCGGAAGAGTGGTCTCCTACGAAAACAAGCAGGATACGCAAAACCTGGCGCGGAAGAATCTGGAACGGGTGGGGCTCGCCTCGCGTGTGGATTTCAAGCTGCGCGACATCCAGGGGGGTTTTGACGAAGCCGATGCCGACGCCTTCTTCCTCGATGTGCAAAACCCGTACGATTACATTTCACAGGTGCGCGCCGCGCTCAAACCCGGAGGATTCTTCGGTTCGTTGATACCAACCTATAATCAGGTGGAAAAAGTATTATTCGCCTTGAAACAGAATAACTTTGCCTTTGTGGAAGTCTGCGAATTATTGTTGAGATATTACAAGACCAATCCCGCCAGGCTGCGACCTACCGATCGCATGGTGGCGCATACCGGATTTCTGGTATTTGCCCGCAAGATCGAGCCCACTGACGACCCGCGCGGGTCCGCGCTTGCGACGGAAGTCAGCGGGATCGAAGAGGAGTATTGATATGTTTCGACGCGCCAGAAGATTCTTCAGAGGTGGCCCCCTGAGCCGTCGCCGACACAGTCCGCCTGCGCCGGTTCCGCCGGAACTTCAACACGCGCATCACCTGATGGATGAAGGGAAATTCCCGGAAGCCACTGCCGCTTTTCACGATCTCGCCAAAAAGGCCGAAGATCGATTCCCGGAGCGCGCGCCGTTTTTATACATCGAAGCCGGTCACGCCGCCATGTTAAATCGAGACGGTAAAAAAGCCGTGACGCATTTTCGAAGCGGTTTGACCATGCTGGGTACACAGCAGCGTCATCACCGCCTGCGCAAAGCGGGGCGGCGGATCGTTGCCGAACTGCGTGATCACGGTTTCAACGCCGAAGCGGACGAGGTAGAATCCGTCGTCAGGAACAATGCCACAGTCTGGGGAAAGGCGGAGGCGTCTACCCCGAAAGATCGTCCAGTTTTACCCACGCATTGTCCATCATGCGGCGCGGCGGTTCGATCCGACGAAGTGGAATGGTTGGACGATGTCACTGCGGAATGTGATTATTGCGGGAGCCCCGTCCGCGCAGAGTCATGAGATGACTGTCGTCGATGTGGAATTCCTGAAAACAAAACTGCGGGAGTCCAACCGTTCGCATGCCGAGACGGACGGTTATGCAGAGATCCCGATTCATCCAGACGTGCACCTCAAATGCGCGGCAGTGCTTGTGCCCCTTGTTCATTTTCAAGGCGAATGGCATATTCTTTATACGCGCCGCACAGACAGGGTGGAATCACATAAGGGGCAGGTTTCATTTCCAGGAGGAGCCTGCGATGAAAACGAACTCACCCCAGAGCAGACCGCGCTACGCGAAGCAGAAGAGGAGATAGGCATCCGCCCCGAGGATGTGAAGGTCATCGGCAGATTGAGCCGCATGGTGACCATCAGCAAATTTCGGGTGAGCCCAGTGGTGGGCATCATCCCCTTCCCCTATGCATTCAAAACTGAGGGTATCGAAGTGGCGCGGGTTTTTACCATTCCTCTACTCTGGCTTGCAGACCGAAACAACTTCTGGGAATTTTCACTTCCCGGTTCGGAACGGACCGTGATCGCCTATCATCCCTACGACGGTGAACTGCTGTGGGGCGCCACCGCAAGAATGACAGTGAATTTCATGAGGATATTGGAGTTATTAAAATAAAAAAAGTATCCGCCACCTTGCAATGACGGATACTTTTACAAAGACAAGAACTACTTTTCGGCTTCTTCGCCTTCTTCTGTCTTCTTGCCGCGCTCCACGCTCAGTTCGGGAGCTGCAGGCTCGGCGGCAACAGCCTCCGCTTCGGCGGCCACAGGAGCCGCTTCTTCCTTGATGATCGTAACCACTGCAATGGTCTCTTCCGGATCGCCCAGGATGCGGATCTTATCAGATACGGTAAGCTCGCGAACGCGAACCAGATCGCCGATCTGTTTGAGCACCGTAATGTCCACTTCGATGCGCTCAGGCAGGTCGCCGGGGAAACATTCCACTTCGAGCCGCTCGAGGTTGTGAACAAGAATGCCGTTGTAGTCCTTCACGGCGGGCGAAACACCGACAAATGCAAGACCGACGCTGGTGCGAATCTTTTCGTTCATATCCACTGCGAGGAAATCAACGTGGGAAAGCGTCCCCTTGATGTAATCGCGCTGACGTTCGCGCACGAGCGCGGGGTATTCTGCGCCGTCCACATTGACAGTGACCAGGCTGGACGCAGTCACCTTCGCCAGAGCCAGCCCTGCCCCATGCGCTTCCAGCGCTATCGAGATCGGTTCAAGGTGCCGCCCATAGATCACCGCCGGGAGTTTCCCTTCGCGGCGCAAAGCATTCACCTGCTTGCCGGTCACATCGCGTTTGGTTGCGTTCAAAACCACTTTTTCCATCTTACCAATCTCCTTGGGCGCCTCTCACGCGGCAACTCCGCCGCATTACCTTCGCCCTGTCAAAGAATTTCTGTAAAGCGGAGCACATCCGCTCGCCATTCGACATCATCCGCAGAAAACGCGCCTCCTTGCGGAGGCGCATGGTCTGGAACGGGCTGGATTTTATTCGCTGACGGGGGTTTCGTCAAGGAAAATGGAAATCACCGCCTGTCCCTCATTACGCGCGCAACCTCCGCGGAAGCATCGTCGCCCCGCGCCTCCAGCTCACGGATGATATTGGCGTAGGATTCGTCGTCTCGGTTCTGGCTAAGCTTGAACGCTGCGTCGAACCGCGTCACTTCAATGGCGAAGCCTGCCACACCTTTCATTTCCTTCTCCACGAAATCGCGCGGCAACGACTCCAAATCATATCCAGTCTCAATTTCGTGTTTTTCCACCAACCGATCAAGCAGGGAATACAACCCCTTCCCTTCGAGCATCCTTGCCCTGCCGTAAACATGCACATTCATGTAATTCCACGTCGGCACGTTGATGTGGTTGTACCAGCGCGGCGAGATGTAAGTATGCGCGCCCTGGAAAATGAGCAGCACTTCCTGATCCCCGAACGATTTCCATTGTGGATTTGCGCGCGACATGTGGCCATAGATCGTCAATGAACCATCGACATTCTCAACGACCTCCACAGGCAGGTGGGTCGCAACCAACTTCCCGTCATGAATTGAGACAAGCGCGGGGAATCCATTCCCTTTCAAGAATTCCACGACCCGCTTATGGTCTTCTTCACGATAATATTTTGGAATATGCATGAACGGCTCCTCAATTTTCAAGATATTCTACATTTCATGCGCAACGAATGCAATGGAATTGGGCTCGCGATACCCTTGTCAATCATCCGTCTTATACTATACTGGAAACCATGAAATCAAATCCGGAGCAACCGATCTCTGATGTCCTTTGACGGAAAACCCAACCGTCGTTCGAAACGTCCATGGAAAGTGGCGGTAATCGGCAATATCAAGGATGCGAACCAGCCCAAGCCGGAGGGCGTCCCGCCGGATGTCTTCGCCGATTTCGATACGATGGAAACGATGGACGCGCTTCGCGCTGCCATCGAAACGGATGGCCACTCCACGGTCTTTCTCCACTCCGATCGCGATCTGCCATATGCGCTGAAAAAATACAAGCCCGATATCTGTTTCAACATGTCGGAGGGACTCGGCGGCGACGCGCGCGAAGCGCAGGTTCCCGCATTGCTGGAGATGCTCTCGATCCCTTACACCGCATCACGGGTGCTCGCAAACGGCATCTCGCTCGATAAAACACTGACGAAACGCATCTGGCGCGACCGCCGTCTGCCCGTCGCCCCCTTTCAGGAGTTCACATTCGGCGACGAACCCCTGCGCCCCGAGTTGAAGTTCCCGCTCTTCGTCAAGCCTGCGCGCGAAGGGACAGGCATGGGCGTGGATATGAACGCCATTGTCAACAATGAAGCGGAACTGCGCGAACGCGCGCAATACATCATCAACGCCTATCAACAACCCGCATTGGTCGAAGTCTTTCTTCCGGGCCGCGAATTCACCGTGGGCATTCTGGGACGCACGGACGCCAAACGTTATAGTCGTCATCCCGAATGGTACGATAAGGACGGATTTCACCGTTTTCCGATCCTGGAATTGGATACGGGCAACACTGAAGGTCCGTGGATCTACACCAACGAAGCCAAATCCAAAGATGTCGGTCCTGAGGGCAATGAAGGTTTTTTTTGTCCGGCAATCGTGGACCCCGAACTGGAAAAGAAACTCAAACACCTGGCATATCGCGCCCATAACATCGTCTATGCGCTCGATGTCTCGCGCACCGACATTCGGTTGGATGAGGAAGGCAATCCGCGCCTGATAGAGATCAACACCCTGCCCGGTCTCACACCCGGTTACAGCGACTTGTGCCTGCAAGCAGAAGCCGAGGGCATCAGCCACACCGACCTGATATTGGAAATCCTTTATCTTGCGGCGGGACGATGGGGAATGCTCGAACCGAGGGAGCTGGAAGAGCCGAAGAGGAACGGAAAATGATCAGAGATTAAGCGGCATAAACCCGCAATTGGTTCGAACGACGACATGGAGCGCAAAATTAAAGATTTTGCGCTCCGGTTTTATTAATCGTCGCCACCCTCACCTTCGAAGTTGTTCCCTTCATGGCAGGCGATACAGCTGGATTGAAACACAGATGAAGGATGACATTCCCTGCATGAGGCGCCACCATGGTGGATTCCAGTTCCCTCTTCCTCTGCGCGCGGTTCGGGATGGGAGATATCGAACCGGGCTGGCAACCATGAATCTACAGAATGGCAGGACTCGCACACCGAGCCGAACGCACCTGCGTGGAAAGCGGGATCCTGATGACAGCTGATACAAGTGGTGGAGAGCCCTTCGAAAGTACCGCCTACATGGCACTCGTCACATTCCACTTGAGCATGACCGCCTCGTAGCGGAAAGCCAGTGCTGTTGTGATCGAACGATGCATTTTCCCAATCGGACGGATTGTGGCACGACTCGCACTGAGTACCATATTGTCCATTATGTTCATCATCTTTACGATGACAGGAATAACAATCCTGCGGCGTGCCTTTGAAGACATTGTTCACATGGCATTCCTCACAGGCGGCTTTAGAGTGTTCACCCTCGAGTTTGAATGATGACAAGTTATGATCGAAATTGGCAGGCGTCCAGCCTTTAACAGAATGGCAGTTCTGACATTCTGCGCCGAATGCGCCTTGATGAGCATCGTCCTGCCTATGGCACGAGAAGCAATCCTGGGGCGCAGTTTGCAAATCCGCGATGGAACGGGCGTCGAGATGACATTTCGTACAGGCAACGTTTGCGTGCCCGCCCTTGAGATCGAATGGATAGGCGTTGTGGTTGAAATCGCCGTACCGATCCACGCCATCATGGCAGGCAAGGCAATCCGCGCCGAACGAGAGGATATGACCCTGGGCGAAGACAATGTCCATGTCGCTGTGACAGGTTTGGCACGAGTCTGAGGTGAAGGTCGTCAAATCATCACTGTGACAGGAATCGCAAGTTATCGGCTGACCGGATTCCATCCGCTTGTGCTCATTCAAGGCAAAACCGAAGGCATCGTGCGGGAAGGTATTATCCCCAAGGTCGGTCAGGGATGCGGTCTTCCCGCGATGTTCATGGTGACAATCGCGGCAGGCAAGGCTGGGCGATTTTGCCGTAATGGAGCCGTGAAGCTGGGCAACGTCCCGCATTTGGTCGGCGATATTTTCATGACAATCGAGACATTGGTCAGCCATTGTAGCCTGACCCCATGGCGCAACATGACAGGATTTACACTCGATGATCTGCGCGTGCGAATTGACGCCGTGAATGTTTTCGCCGGGTTGGGCGTTCAGCGCGCCGGAGCTGAACATTTGCGATCCGCTGGCGTAGGCGACGCCGAAGATGACGAATATGGTAATCAGAGCGGCGATGATTCCCGTTCCTGTCAGACAGCCAAGACGATTTGCGTTTTTCATGACCGCTTCCTATTTCAGAAACGTAGCGTAGTACAACGCCCCGCCGATATGGATAAAGGCGGAGATGAACAACGCCATCCCGATGGGTATGTGGACAGTGTGCCACAGCGCCAGGAATTGACGCCCGCGCCTGAGCGCTTCCTGCGAGAGCGCGCCTTCGATCTCGATACCGTCGAGCGTGCGCGGAATGCGGGTGAAGATATATCTCCCGATGATGCCGCTGAAGACAATGATGACCGTCAACAGGGTGGTCGCGCCCGCCAGTCCGTTGAACTTCCATGAAGTATGAAGCAAAACCATGAAAGGCCCGACCAAACCCATGTAGATGTGAAACCTAAGCCAGGTGGACATTCGTCCCAATGTGGCTCTGCGGCTTCGTTTGCGGATGCTGTAAAGAATTTCGGTCATGAGCATGAGAATGAATCCGATGATCCCAAGTGTGTGACCGATCAGTTCCCCTGCGGCGGGGATTTCCCGCGTCCAAAGCGATATCAGTCCATATCCCGCGCCGATGAATATACATGTGATCGTTGCAAGCCAAAGTTCGATGTTCCCACGAAGCATATATGCCCTCCCGAGGCAAAAAAGCGAAACTTACGGCGGATGGTGAAACTATCCTGCCTGGCTGCGCATCCAATAATCCAAGATCACATCGGCGATCCTGGCGTCCTTCATTAGAAGCCGGTCACGGATCAAGGCGATGTTCATTTTTTCGGCGATCATGTGCTGCAAAGGCGTGGAGAGTTTCTGGTCGCCCATCACGACCGCACCGAGGAGGTGGTCTTCACCGATCACCAACCGGACGCGGTTGACGTCGAAGCCGCTTTGAGCCACAGCGGCATCCGGCAATTGGCGCCAGGTCTCGCTGTCTCCGCGCGCGATGCCCACCACATCTTCATCACCGCCATGCCCCACCGCGCCTATTATGGTCGTGGTCAGCCCGGCAAGGCGCGTGACGTTGAACGGAACGGTTTTGATATACGGCTTGACCTGCCCGGTCATATTCAACCCGGCGGCAAACCCCTGTTCGCGAGCCGGACTCCATAAACTATCCAGCACGGATCGTCCCGACAAGGGATCATAGACCTGCGCCGCGTCGCCCACCGCATAAATATCCGGGTCGCTCGTCTGAAGATATTCATTGACGAGGATTCCCCTGTCACAGGCGAGGCCGGCATTTCTCGCAATATCGATGCGCGGCTGGATTCCCACAGCATAGGCGAAAAGATCGCACTTCATGACACGCCCATCCAAAAGGCAGATGCCGTTCACCCTGCCCGATCTGCCCTGGATCTCAACGACCTCGGAACGAAAATGGATCTCAACACCCTCTTCCTGCAAACGCGCCTCCACAATGCGGGACTCGCGCTCGTCGAGGACACCCCTCCAATAACGGCTTGCACGAAGAAGATAATGAACCTTCATGCCGCGTGCCAGCAATCCTTCGGCTAATTCGAGCGCGGTGATGCCCCCGCCCGTCACAACCGCGGTCCGCCCGCGTTTGGCAAGTTTCAAAATCGCGAGCGCATCTTCGAGATGATCGAGTTTCACCACGCCCTGCAAATTCGCGCCGGGAACCGTCATCGGGACCGACAAGGCTCCGGTGGCAAGCAACAGCTTATCGTACGTAAGAGGCGAACCGTCGCCTAGAATCACAGCCTTGTTTTTCCGGTCGATCCCTTTCACCCGTGTTTTCTTGTACGAAAAATTCAATCGCGAGTAATCCTCGCGGGTCTTTGGGAAGAGCGCCTTGTCGTGCAGTTCCCCGGTGAGGAAGTAAGCCAGCCCGGGTCGGGAATAATATCCATGCGGGTCGTCGCCGAGCATGATGATTTCCACGCCTCTGTCCACGCTGCGAATTGCCTCCACAGCTGAGAGTCCCGCCACGCCTGAGCCGATGATGATGCGCCTCATGCGCCACCTTCCCTCTGCGGAACAGCCTGTTCGAAACGAAGCGCCCCGCGCGGACAGCGCGCCACGCATTCACCGCAGGTCAGGCATTCGCGATGCTTGACAGATTCACCCTGCCATGCATGCGCCCGAACATCTATGCCGATAGGACAGTTATAGGTGCAGATGCCGCACTGCACACAACGATAAGGGTCTGGAACTACAAATCCCGTCGACAAGGATATGCGGCGGTTTCGATTGTTCGAAAATAGTTCCATAATGGATATGTCGCTGAATGGGAGAAAAGGTTACGGGGTGATACAAGATTATTGTAAATCTGCCTTCAATCGTCCAAATAGTGACGAATGTCATGAATTGAAGGCGCTTGAATGATATATATAAGTAAGGGATAATTGTCAATATTCTTTACCAGTTATTAAACAAAAACAGGGTTGTCTCACGACAACCCTGCTCGTTATGCAAATGATGTACTTCTTACGAGATGGGCACCACGTTGGCGGCTTGCAGACCTTTAGGACCATCCTCAACGGAAAACTCCACTTTCTGCTCGGCTTCCAACTTGCGGTAGCCATCGGACTGGATGGCGCTGAAATGCACGAACACATCCTCGCCTCCATCGCGCCCAATAAAGCCGTAGCCCTTGGTCGCATTGAACCACTTGACGGTTCCAACGATACGTTCAGACATTTTACTACTCCTGCAATTAAAAAATTTATGCCCGCCATGGCGCCGTGACGCCACGTGCCGGGCATGCACGCGCAAGATTATCATGCCTGAATGCGAGTGTCAAGATTTTTCAGGCAATATTCAATCCCTCTGTTTCTTCCAACCGCCATCCAAGGAGCGGTAAAATCCGGTACCAGATCGAAAATCATTTCACCGCGAAGGGAAACCCGCCATGAAAATTGGAATCGTCGGCGCAATGGACGAAGAACTCGCCCCCATCCGCGCGTTATCAACTCATCTCGAACGGATCGAAAAAGGCGCACGCGAATACTGGCACGGCGACATGCACGGACATCAGGTGTATCTCACGCGCTGCGATCCCGGCAAGGTCAACAGCGTTATCGCCGCCCAGCAATTAATCGATCTCTTCACCCCCGATTGCCTGTTCAACATGGGCAGTTCCGGCGCACTTTCACCCGAACTCGAAGTGGGAGATCTTGTAGTGGCGACCGAAGCCATCCAGCACGATTTCGATCTGACCGGTTGGGGAATGAAGCCCGGCGAGATGCTCTTTGATGTAAAAACCGCCTCAGAATCGGGACAACTGACCTTCACTTCGCGACAGGTCTTCCCGACCGATTCGCGCCTGACCAAACTCGCCTACGAAGCTGCGCAAGCAAGCGAATTGGACACCATTGCCGGTCACGTCCCGAAAGTCCATCAGGGACGGCTTGTCAGCGGAGACCAGTTCATTTCCAGCCGTGAAAAAGCCGGTCAATTATGGGAGACGCACCAAGCCCTGTGCGTGGATATGGAAGCCGCTGCCATCGCGCATGTCTGCTTCATCAATAAAGTTCCCTTCCTGTGCGTCCGCGCCATGTCGGACAAAGCCGATCATACCGCCAATATCAGCTTCACTGATTTTTTGAGGGCTGCCACGCACAACTATGGCAGGATTTTCGACAAACTCATCAAGCAGGTCTAGGCAGTCGACTCCAATTCCTCTTCCACGATTCGATACACCTTGTCGTGTACGTGAACGGGCTGGATCACTTTGACCGCCATGTTATCTCCCGGTTTCACCCAAAGGACGGTGTGATGATCCACCTCCATCGAAGTGACCCGCTGGGTAAAATCGGTCGAATGCCCATAGAAACGGATCTTATCCCCAAGTTTCAATCCATCCACCAACTCCAGGACAGCGACGCCAAGATGGTTGTAATAATGCGTGACCTTTCCAATCTCGACTTCCATAAATCTGCTCCTGCCCGGTTTCGCTCCGAAGACCCGGGCAGTTAAACAATAGCACGAACTTCGAGCGGACGAATTAAAATCCCGGCTGATATACTTCCCGTATGTTCAAACGCCTGCCAGGAATCCTTTTCCGTGGACACCAGGTCGCCTCGCGCCCCTCGAAGGATTATCCCTACAGCGCACTGGAAAAGCAGAAGCCGCTCTTCAAAGCGTTAGGGCTGGATCTATACGGATATTTCAACGGTACGCTGAACATCTCCATCGCCCCGCTTATTTTTGAAATGACCGCGCCACAGTTTACATTTCCGCTCGTCGAATGGACCGACCTGCACCCGCCAGAAACATTTTCTTTTTCGCGCTGTAACGTCGTTTATAAAGATATCGAATATCCGGGCTGGGTGTATTATCCACACCCCGAGACAAAGCGCAATCACTTCCAGAATCCATCACTTCTGGAAGTAATCACAAAACAGATTCCGGAAATCAAATACGGGGATTCGCTCGAAGCGGGCATTGATCCTAGGGAGATCACGCTTCGGGCGGGATGAAAAACCTGAACGTAGGACCAGACCCGGCACCCGCGCTGAAGCGGATTTCCATCACCCAAAAGTTCTATTTAGGCGAAAAAAACGAGTCGCGTCGTGTACAATTGGCATAATCATGCGCATTGGATTTATTTCTGATATTCACGGAAGTTTTACAGCGCTCGAAGCTGTCCTCGCAGACATCAAGAAGCAGAACATCGACCAATTGATCTGTTTGGGCGACACGGTCAGCCTGGGTCCACAGCCCGTCGAGGTATTAAATGCCTTGAGGGAATGGAATACCATTACCATCATGGGAAATCACGACCAGGCAATCCTTGATCCGGCAAATTGCGCTCAATTTGAGATTGCGACTCACCTGGTCCCAGACTTGGAATGGGGACGGGAGAGACTTACAGGCGCGGATATCGATTACATCCGGTCTTTTCGTTCGACGTATACAGTGCAATTTATGAACGGGATCGAATTGCTCGCCTTCCACGGTTCGCCCAAATCTACCACGCACTTGATCCAGGCGATCACGCCTCCGGAAGAATTGGACGCGTATTTCGAAGGTCAAACTGCGTCGGTTTTCATTGGCGGACACTCGCACATTCAAATGCACCGCCGTCACGGTAAAAAATTAATCCTCAATTCGGGCAGTGTCGGGAACGCCTTCAAATATGCATTCTCTCCCGGCAACCCGCCAAGTTTACTGCCGTGGGCTGAATACGCCATTTTGGAACAGGACGGAAACATGCTTCGCGCAGACATGCGCCGCGTATATTTCAACACCAACGCGCTGGCCGAACTGGTGAAGGCGAGCGGACTTCCCGGCGCGGATTGGTGGATCAGACAATACCCGTAGCTCACTGTTCGGTCATTTGCGATTGACCATGTAATTACTCATTCCAACGACAATAGACCGTTGACAGCAAACCGCAGTCAGCGGTCGATTATCAAAATCATGGAACTCTCCCTTGTCTTTCAATTGATCTCGACCACGGCGGTCATTCTGGGAATCATCTTTGGTTTGCTGAACCTGAGAAATTTCCAGATGATGCGGCGGCGCGAAGCCGCCATCCTGATGTTGAATTCCTTCCAGACGACAGACTTCGTGCGTGGGCTGATGTTGATGTTCGACCTGCGCGGCGAGATCAGTATGAAGACGGTAGAAAAGCTTCCGAAAGAGGATTATCTCGCGTTCTATATCCTGCTTGGGACATGGGAAAGGCTTGGCATCCTCGTGCATCGACGTGAGATCCCACTCGACCTGGTGGACGACGCATTCGGCGGAACGGTGATGGTCTCATGGCAAAGGCTGGAAGGTTTCGTCACACAATTCCGCGAGAACTCGAAGCGCGATACGGCATTCGAGTGGTTCCAGTGGCTGGCGGAACGGATCCGCGAACGAGAGCATACGGATGCGGCAATCCCCGCTTACATCCGAGCCAGAAAATGGAAGGCGTAACGATATGACGATCCATGTATTGAAGAACGCACTGCTGATCGACGGAACGGGCTCAAAGCCAATTGAGCGCGGTGTTGTCGCCGTCGAATATGAAAAGATCATCTATGCTGGAGAATTGGAAGATTGGAGAATTCCCGAGGGAAAGGATGCTCAAGAATTGGATCTATCCGGAAGAACAATTCTTCCCGGTTTGATCGATTGTCACGTTCACATCGCCGCCGAATGCCTGCCTGATAGCACGATGGCGGGTCCCTGGGGTTGGACGACTCTGGTTATGTTGAAACATGCCCAAAACACGCTTGCGGCGGGAGTCACATCCATCCGCGATGTGGGCGGGCGGCATCATCTCGAATTCTCGCTGCGTAAAGCGGCCGAGTTGGGACTCTTCGCTGCGCCGCGCATGTCACTGGCTGGCAAACTGCTTTCGATCACAACGACCGGAACGGAGTGGTACGACGGCATGTACCGCGAAGCAGACGGCGTGGACGAAGTCCGCAGGGCGGCTCGGGAACAACTCAAAGCCGGAGCCGACCTCATCAAAGTCTTGGCTACGGGTGCGGTTTTATCTCCCGGAGAAAAACCCGGCGCGGCGACCTTCGAAATGGAAGAGATCCGCGCGGCGGTGACAGAGGCGGCGAAGGTCGGCAAGATCGTCGCGGCTCACGCGCATGGGATCGAGGGCATCCGCAATGCTGTGTCCGCGGGAGCAAAGACCATCGAACACGGGACGTATCTTAACCAGGACCCTCGCCTGATGGAACATATGGCAAAGGAGGAAATCTTTCTCGTGCCGACCTTAAAAGCTGGATACGACGTGATCTACGGCGATAGACCCGGCATCCCGGCTTGGATCATGGAGAAAAGCAAAGATACGCAGGAAGATGCGCTGCGTTCCATCGGCGAAGCGTATGGGATGGGTGTGCCTATCGCCATGGGAACTGACGCCGCAACTCCCTATAATTTCCACGGCGAGAATGCGATGGAGCTATATTACATGTCTCAGGCAGGGATGACAAGCATGGATTGCATCGTGGCATCGACGAAGAACGCTGCCCGCGCCCTCGGATGGGACTCGAAACTCGGCACGCTTGAAGCCGGAAAACTGGCGGATTTGATCGTGGTCAAAACGAATCCACTCGATGATTTGCGTTCGCTGGCAGATAGAAAAAACATCGAATATGTGATGCAAGGCGGAAAGTTCGTGGCGAGACAATTCTCCGAACCGGATGGAATCCCTGAGGAGTTGATGGCTGGCGCATGGATTTGCTGCGGGCTGTAGTGCCCTGTTCGAAATGGAGTAAAATTGCCCAATTCTTCTCCATATCCAACTCAGAAGGTGAGGTTTGCATGTTCGTCACCAAGAATCTCTACCAGAACGACGATCAATGGAAGGACGTCCCGCTCGGCGCATCGGGAGAAAGCACCATCGGCAAGTGGGGCTGTTTATTGACCTCCGCCACCATGATGCTTAACGGCATCGGCTATGACGAAACCCCTGCCACCGTCAACGACAAGATGAAAGCGAACGGCGGTTTTCAGGGGTCTCTTTTTATCCCCAGCGTCCTGCCATACATATGGCCCAACTGCGTCTACCGCGACATGCAAAATTGCGAAACAACCCCCGCCCCCATTGCTCAGATCGACGCGGCGGTCGCAGCGGGCAAGCCCGTCATCTTGCAGGTGGATTGGAACAAACAAGTCGGGCTTCAAACTCACTTTGTTCTCGTCAAGGAAAAGAAGGGCGACGACTACGTCATCTACGATCCCTACAAATACGGCGGTGATTCTCCCGATAAGGAAGTGCTGCTCACGACACGCTATAAATTCAACGGCGCAAAACTCAGCACCGAGATTAGCGCCGTCCTTTGGTTCGACAGCACCACCGTCAATGCGCCCGAGCCGCCGAAGAAAACAAACGTCCCAGTCCCTGCCGAAAAATTCATCCTATACGTTTCCGAAGACGACCTCGCCCTCCGCGCCGAACCCTCCGTCACCGGTTACCTTTGGAAGCGCATGATGATGAACACCGAACTCATCAGCCTGGAAGATAAGGCGAAAGCGAAAGCAAAGATCAGCGTGCAAGGACAATGGATCCAAGTGCAGGACCCGAAAGGCGACCAGGGATATGTCGCCGCCTGGTATGTGTCGGATAAAAAAGGAACACCCGCATCATCCTCGACGGGTCAGCCGAGTCCCGCTCCCACGCCTTCGGCTACGCCCAAGCCGGGACCCGCTCCCGCCCCCGTGCCTGCCGGGGCATTGGCGTTGTATCCCACTGCACAGGTGACATTACGCAGCAAACCTGTTGTCGCGGCGGATAATGTCATACGTTACATCGAACCGACCGAGCAACTCATCAGCCTCGAACCGGCAAAGGATGCCATCAAAAAGGTTGGTGTTCAGAATCAGTGGATCAAAGTCCGCGATGCGGGTAAAAGGGAGGGATATGTTGCAGCGTGGTTTGTCAAATATGCAGGCGGCTCGACCGCGCAGGCAGGTTCGACGGCTTCATCATCCGGCGGAGCGGTCAAAGTGCGGACGACAGCCGAGGCCGTATCGCTGAGAAACCAACCCTTCGTCAGCGATGCGACGCTGATCAAGCGCGTGCCGATCAACTACGAGTTCACGATCACCGAGCCTGGCGGCGAATCAAAGATCGGCGCAAACAATCAATGGATCAAAGTCAAGGATGCGACGAACGAAGGTTACATCGCCGCATGGTTCCTGGCTCGGTAGCAGACTGGAGAGAATCATCATGGCTGTCCAACCCGTAAATGTAACCCCCATTCTCGAAGTCGCCTGGCGCAAGTTCGCCCAATACGACGATACGTCGGTAAAAAGAACCGCATCGTTCACCCGATTGAGACGATGGATTTTGATCTTTGGGGTGCTGGCAACATTACTTTCCATCCTGACGACGATCTACCCGGCTGGATTTTATCCCCTCGGTTTGTTCGCTCTGAAGATCCTGCTGGTTGCGTCGCCGATCATCGCCTCGGTGCTTGCCGCGATCGGCAACGAATATTACTCCACCGGCGATTGGCTCGTGGCAAGGGCAGGCGCGGAAGAAATTCTGCGGGACATGTACCTGTACCGGACGATTTTAAAAGGCAACCCCAAGCGGCGCGAATGGCTGGAAAGAAGGCTGGGACGCGTGCAGCGAGCGGTCTTCCGCGGCATGAACGGCGAACTGGTGATGGAAACCTTCAAAGGGAACGTGCCGCCCAAGCCGCGCTTCAATCCCGCCGAACCCGGCAACGATAACGGTTTCGATGATTTGACCGGCGATGAGTATTTCAACTATCGCCTCAGGAATGAACTGCAATGGCACGAGAAGAAGATCATCGGCAAGCAGAAGGAACGCTTCCGCTTGCAGGTCTCGATCTACATCTCTGGAGCCCTCGGCGCGATCATTGCCGCGATCGCCACCTTCGGGGAAGCAGCTTCAAACATCGCCATATGGGTCGCGTTAACCGCATCGCTGACGAGCGCGTTCTCGGTCTGGCAGCAATTGAAGAATCTCGAACAGGTTGTGCGCAACTACAGCAAGGTCATCATGGAGCTCGGCATCATCTCGGATCATTGGAAGAATCTCGAAGCCGAGGAACGCACACAGAGCGAGGTCAACCGCATGGTGCAAAGCACCGAAAACATTCTCTGGAGCCGCAACGTTGAATACATCAAAGCCATGCAGGAAGCACTGCGCGACTCCAGTCTCGACAAGGAAGCCGAACTCATCAACAACGTCATCGCCGAGCAGCGCGAAGCCGATGCGCGCTTCAGGCAGGCGCTGACCGATTCCATCGTGAACAAAACGTCGGAGGAGCTAGATAAAGTCACCGCAGATTTGAGCGAGCGCTTCGATGAGATCCTTGGCACGCTAGCAGAAGAAGCTTCGTCGGATGTGGTCCAAGCCGAACTGGCGGCGATGCGGGAGGCGATCCAGGAATTTTCCGAGAAGATCGCGCAGAAATTCGGTCTATCCAATTCGCTCGATGCCATCAAGGAAGATTACAAGGATGTGGCTGTTGGCGGGGAAACGCCGCGCGGCGTTTTGAACGATCTGCTTGCGCGGTTTCCGAAGACCGAAGAAGTAAAAGGCTGATACTCCATGACTGAGACGAGTGAAAAGACACCTGAAAAGAAAATGGACCCGGCCGAGAATCCCGTCCCCGTGCCGCCGACCGTGCCGACGAGCGAAGCTTCTTCCCCCGGAGATAACCAGACAGCAGAACAAGTTGCCAAGCCCAAAACAGAGACCGCTTCGCAGGAATCGAAGGCGAAACGTCAACCCAGTGAAAAAGACGACGACGATAGCGATGGCGGCGCAAGGGAATACCGCCCCTTGCACCCCGAGGTAAAACCGCATGCCTTTGTGGTCATGCCATTTGGAAAGAAAACCGGTTCCGACGGGCATCCATTCGACTTCAACGCCATTTACAAGACGCTCATCAAACCCGCCATCGAAGACGCCGGATTCGAGCCTTTCCGCGCTGATGAAGAGACCGCCTCTGGCGACATACTGACCGATATGTTCCAGGAACTCCTGTTGGCGGATATGGTCCTGTGCGACCTGAGCATCGACAACGCCAACGCCTTCTACGAACTTGGCATCCGTCATGCTTTGAGGAAACGAGGCGTGGTCCACATCCAGGCGGGGCGGGCTTACATGCCTTTCGATATTTTCAACGTCCGCACGCTCCCCTATCACGTCACAAATGAAGGGGTCCCGGACCCGGAATATATCAAGAGCGATATCAAAGCCATTGCGCGGTTGCTCCGGGATACCTGGGCTTCGGACCGCGACGCAGTGCATAGCCCGATCTACAACCTGCTCTCAGGTTTGAAAGAACCGGAAAGGAAAAGCTTGCAGACACCCCTTGCCACAGGCTTCTGGCGGGAATACGATGAGTGGAAGGAAAGAGTCACAGTCGCACAACGTGAAAAACATATCGGGGATATATTGCTGCTTACAGAAGAGATCAAGAATCCACTCATCCGCGAAGACGCGGTTGCCGAGGTGGGAAACGCGCTCGCCAAATTGGGACGCAATGAGCTCGCTTTGAGTCAATACCGCGAAGGCATCCAGGTAAACTCCAATAACCTCGAATTTCGGCGCGAAGAGGCATTCCATCTCAACCGCGTGGGGCGCGTGAACGAAGCCATCATCAAACTCGAAGGCATTCTGAACGATTTCCCCAGGGACACGAAATCCATCTCCTATCTCGGGCGCATTTACAAAGAGATGTGGACGAATTCCTGGAACCGGATATCGAACAAAAGGAAACGCCTGAAGACCGCCTTCGAAACCTATCACTGGCTGATCAAGTCGGTCGATATCTATCTGAAGGGATTTCAGATGGATGTGCGGGATTACTATCCCGGAATCAACGCGTATACCCTTTCGGTGCTCGCCACCCATCTGGCGGATAAATTCGACTCCAAGAAGAATCCCGACCCCGATATCACCCGCATTCGCAAGATCATGCCGGGGTTGAGGGATACGCTGGAATTCTGCCTCGAAAGCGCCATCGAGCTCCAGCAGGAAAAAGCGGATTACTGGTCGCTCGTTTCGATCGCAGAACTGCGCCTGTTGACCTCGCACGACGATGCCGAGGTCATCCGTTCGTACAGAAAAGCCATTACCGCTTTAAGGCGCGACCTGTTCTCTCTGCGCTCTTCGCTCGGTCAACTGGAAACCATTAAACTTCTTGGCGTTCGCACGGAATACGTGTCAAAATGCATCGACCTGATTAAGGACGAGATCAAACTGGCCAGCTCAGGTGATGCCGGGAATGTGCCCGCCTCCGACAACCGCCCTGGGAGCAAAGCCACTGGCGGAAGGGCACTCCTCTTCACCGGCTTCATGGTGGATTATCCAGGTAAGGACAAGAAGGTATTTCCACCCGATAAGGAAAATGAAGTCAGACATGAGATTCGCAAGCGCGTGGAAAAATTCGGACCTGGCCCGCAGGACAGGGCATTCCTTGCGGGATTATCCGCAGGCAGTGAAATTATCTTTGCCGAAGTTTGCGCCGAGGCGGGCATCAAGGTCAAGGTCTTTCTGCCGCATACTGAATCCACCTATATCCGCAGGTTCGTCTCCCCGGCAGGAGAGGCATGGGTGGACCGCTTCTACAAGGTCCGCAACCACCACCTGGTGGATGAAATCTACCAGATTGAGCACCTCGGTCAACCAAAGGATGGGGACAACCTGTACGAACGGAATTGCCGATGGGCGATCTATTCCGCGCTTGGGCGCGTGGGCATCGAAAATATGCGTATGGTCGCGGTGGCAAACGAATTTGCAGGCGATACAAAGGATCGTGACGTTCTGCTCACACGTTACACTATCGACCTGATGCGCAATGTGGGCGGCGTGGTGGAGGAGATCATCAACCCGTCGAAATACATCTACAGCGTGATCGACACCGCGCTCGAACGTATGATCCAGCAGGAGGCTGAGGAGAAAAAATCGGGCGAAGGCGTAAAACTTATCAAGAAAAGCATTGCCCGCAAACGCGTATCCTGAAAAGAAGAGACCCGCTGGTCATTCGGCGGGTCTCATTGTTCGCGCAACCCTTTCTTTTAAGCAGGGCCAGATCTCTCCCCGAACGCCTTTCGCGAGAAAAAAATCCCCGGCGCGAACGGTCTCCGGTCCTTCGAGTGTGACCACGGTCACCAGGCGGTCTTCATCTCCGTCGGCGACATCTGCCAGCGGAACGATCAAGGTGATGGCGCGTTTGACGCAAACGCCGGGTCCTGTCATGATATAGGTCTGGTCGAAGATTACCGCGTCGATGGGCCAGACTTCGTCGGGATCGTCCATTTCACTGATGAGCATGTCGCCTTTCTTTGCGGTCAAGACCGAACCCCAGGGCGTTTTAACCTCTCTCGTTTGAGGCTCATCGGGTCCGGGAACAAAAGCCGTCACACGGCGAACCATCTTGTTGCGATAGGGTTTGAAGTTCAATCTGACGAGGATCGGGTCGTCTGATGTAATGACAAGAGAATCGCTCATATATTTTCCTGTTCTTGAATCTGCCCCATTTTATTATAAAATCGACTCGGAATGAACAAACTCATCGTTATCGTCGGAGTGAGCGGCGTGGGCAAGACCAGCCTCATGAATGCCCTGCGCGCCAGGCAAGAATTCGCCGTCGCATACGAGCAGCATGACCAGCGGCCGTTCCAATCCTTATTCAAGGGCGATTCGAAATACGCCCTGGCCAACCAACTCGACTACCTGCTCCTGCGCGCGGAACAGGAACGCGAACTGCGATCCGGCAAATTTCCTGCCCTGATGGACGGCGGGCTCGATCTCGACTTTTACGGATTCTCGCGCCTCTTCCATAACCGGGGCTGGCTCAGCGCTGCGGAGTTCGATCTGTGCCGACGCCTGCACGCATTTATCCGTTCCCATCTCCCGCCGCCCGAACTCATCATCCATCTTTTCGCGGATTCGAAAACCATCGGCGAAAGACTCGCCTCGAGAAACAGGATCAACATCGCGTCTGCGCAGGATGCGGAACTGCTTGAGTCGTATATCGCCGAATGGCTGAATCCGCTCCCCGAGTCGCGAATCCTGCAATTGGATGTTTCACACGAAGGCATCGAGTATCCCGCCAGTGTGCCAGTCGTTCTTGATAAAATCCGAACCATATAAATGGAAAATTTGGACGAAATCAAACATCAAATAACCGGCGAACCGCGATACAGACTTTCGGCCGCGAATGTATTCGTTTCGCCGGGGGGTTTTCATTTTATCGACCATCTCGACCCTGTTGAGGAAATTTCGCCCGAGATCGATGGCAGGTCTCTGACCCAGGCCGAGGTGGAGTATATCGAGAAATCACTGCAGTCGAACCCGGAACGGCTGGCGAATCAGATCACTGCTCTCAAAAGACATGTCACTGTAAGGGGAAAGAAAGCCCTGGATATCGGCTGTGGCGGCGGAATATTCCTTGCAGCATTGCAGCGCGAAGGTGCAGAGGCGACAGGGATCGAGCTGAACGATACGCGCGCATTTTATTCAAGGACCCGGCACGGGTTCGAAGTCGTCAAACGCCCCATCGAAGACGAGTATTGGAAGCCGTTTCAGGGGACCTTCGATGTTGTGACTTTGTGGGACGTCATCGAACATGTGAATTATCCGCAAGCGACCCTGCGCGCAGCGTCAGCGATGCTTAAACCCGGCGGCATTTTATCGATCGACACACCCTGCCGCGACGCGTTCTATCACCGTTTCGGCGAACTCACCTACCGCCTTTCGCGCGGAAAATTCCCGACCTTTCTGAACACTATGTATTCGTCGAAACCGTTCGGGCATAAACAGATCCTTTCCCTCGCAGAGATGCGCGGTTTGTTGGAATCTTCCGGGCTGGAAGTGGTGGAACTGAAACGGTTTCACGAACTCTCCTTCCCATATGGTTTCTATTTGAAGAAACTGCTCCATTCCGACCTGTTGGTGAAACTGCTTCTCCCTTTTGTACATTTGTTCTTCCTGGTCTTCCCCATCCGCAACAAGATGCTGGCGATAGGCAGAAAACACTTTGGCGTGCCCGGCACATGATGGTAACCAAATGTGAGTCCGACTGTGATTGGCTTTTGGTAAAATTGCGCCATACATCATAAGGAGAATTATGCTTGACTTTTCATGGCTTTCCAACCCTGAAACCTGGGTTGCGCTATTGACCCTCGTCGCGCTCGAACTGGTGCTCGGCGTGGATAATGTTATCTTCATCTCCATCCTCGCCGGAAAACTCCCTCCCCAAGATCAGGGACGCGCCCGCACGACCGGTATCGCAATGGCGGTCATCACCCGCATCCTGTTATTGCTCTCCCTTTCCTGGATCATCAGCCTCGATGAGCCGTTCTTTTTCGTGCCGTGGTTTGGCGGCGAAAGTCTCGAGATTTCAGGCCGCGATCTGATCCTGATCGTCGGCGGGCTTTTCCTCCTGTGGAAAAGCACGCACGAGATCCATGACAAACTGGAAGGCACGGGAGGGCGCGTCTCCACACGGGTCGCGGCGAACTTCGCCAGCGTGATCATCCAGATCATGCTGCTGGATATCGTCTTTTCGATCGACTCGGTAATTACTGCGGTCGGCATGGTGGATCATGTCTCCATCATGATGATCGCTGTTGTGATCGCAGCAGGCGTGATGATCTTTACCGCGGGAACCATCGGCGAATTCGTGGAAAAGCACCCCACGATCAAAATCCTCGCATTGAGCTTCCTGTTATTGATCGGTTTTACATTGGTGGTCGAAGGCTTGCACCTGCACATCCCCAAGGGTTATATTTACTTCGCGATGGGCTTCTCGGTCTTCGTTGAAATGATCAATATCCGCATGCGCGACAAAGAGATCGAACCCGTCGCATTGCGCAGCGCTTATAAACAGCCCGCCATGGTCCTGCAACCAGCAGGAACGACAGCAAAAAAAGCTCCAGCCGCAAAATCAAAGGGTAAAAGAAGAAGTAAATGACGATCCGCCCCAATGGTGATGCTGTTGGGGCGGATTTATGATTCCACCCGGTACGCGCCCGTTTTTACCGGCTTGGTCACAAGGGATTTCGCCCGAATACCTCGCTCTTCGAATACTGAAGAAATCTGTGCCTTAGCATCTTTAGCATGATCCGGAACAGTAAACACAATTATGGAAGGTCCCGCGCCGGAAAGCGCCGCCGCACCGAACTTCCTGGCTGTATTATAAGCCGCCATTCCGCCGGAGATGTGCCGCAAACGATACGACTGATGAATCCGGTCGTCCATTACCTTTCTTAAGAATTCCAGGTCGCCATTCAACAACGCCTCGACAACCAACATCGAGCGGCCGATGTTGAAGATCGCGTCAGCGCGTGAAACGGACTTCGGCAGGACCGCCCTTGCCATCTTTGTCGTCCACTCCAGTTTCGGTTTTACCACTACGACCGTCCATTCGGGGATTTCATGCCTTTTCCAGAGGAATCCATCTTCCGCCTTCGTCGAAATCACCAATCCGCCCAGCAGCGCCGGGGCAATATTATCGGGATGCCCTTCCAAATCCGCCGCGAGTTTCAGCAATTCACCCTGAATTAAAGGATTGCCGAGCATTTCGTTCGCGCCGAGCACTCCAGCCACGATCGCCGCTGCACTCGAGCCCAGTCCGCTGCTCATCAGGATTTCATTGTGCGAAGAGATCGATACTCCTTCCATATTTTTTCCGCACAATTGATGGACTCGCGCATACGCTTTTGTAAGAAGATTTCTATTCCCCTTGTTCAATTTTTCAGCGCCTTCACCGCTGACACGAAAATTCAATCCCTCCCCTGTTTCGAAGATGACTTCGTTCCAGATATCCAAAGCCAATCCGAGACAATCGAATCCCGGACCCAGGTTCGCAGATGTGGCTGGCACCCGGATTTTAATCATGCGGGACATTATAATCGCCTCAATTCGACCCCGGAGTTGAAATGCCGTATCAAGGTTTGATCCATCGCTATGGGCCGTATCTAAATCTTCCCGCCCACACCCAGATCGTTTCCCTCCTTGAAGGGAATACGCCGCTCGTCCCCTTGCCCGGTTTGGCGCGCGAACTGAATTGCGAATTGTTCGTAAAATTCGAAGGCTTGAATCCCACCGGTTCTTTCAAGGATCGCGGCATGACCGCCGCCATCAGCGAAGCGCTCGGACGCAGGGTAAAAACGGTCATCTGTGCCTCGACGGGGAATACAGCCGCCTCCGCTGCCGCGTATGCCGCACGTGCCGGTTTGCGGTGCATTGTCTTGATTCCAGAGGGAAAAGTGGCAACGGGAAAACTTGCAGGCGCAATTGCCTACGGCGCGGAGGTAATTCAAATTCAGGGTTCGTTCGACGATGCGCTGACCCTCGTTGTTGAGATAACCCAAAAGACACCCATCGCACTGGTCAACTCCATCAACCCCTATCGCATCGAGGGACAGAAGACTTCTCCATTCGAAATTTGCGATGAGTTTGGGTCCGCGCCGGATTGGTTATGCCTGCCAGTCGGCAATGCCGGAAATATCACTTCCTATTGGGCGGGCTTCAAGCAATACCAAAAAGGATTACCGCGCATCCTTGGTGTGCAGGCGGAAGGGGCGGCTCCGCTCGTGCTCGGGCGTCCGGTCGAAAAACCTGAGACCATTGCCACCGCCATACGAATTGGGAAACCAGCGAGGGGCGAACAGGCGTTGGAAGCCGCGCATGAGTCCAATGGAAAGATCATCGCCGTTTCCGACGCGCAGATTTTGGATGCGCAACGCATCCTCGCCTCGGAAGGCCTCTGGGTCGAACCGGCTTCTGCGGCGGGATTGGCGGGCTTGATCGCAGAGACAGGCTCGGACAGAATCGAAGCGAAAGGCAGGCGGGTGGTTATCGTCTGCACCGGCCACGGGATGAAAGACCCGTCCATCATCACAGAATCGTTCGAAATTCCGCAGGTCATCCCGGCGGATTATCAAACATTATTCGATATGATCGGAGGCTGAAATATCCATCGTAACCATTCTCACAGATTTTGGAACAGACAACGAATTTGTAGGGGTGATGAAGGGCGTGATCTACGGGATCACGCCTGACGCCAGGATCGTCGACCTTACGCACAACATCCAGCGGCATAACGTCAGGGAAGGCGCAATCTCAGTCTGGCGGGCGTACCCGTACTTTCCGCAGGGTACTGTTCACATATTCGTCGTGGACCCTGGCGTGGGCACAAGGCGGCGCCCCATCGCAGCCCACCTCCACGGACAATATTTCGTGGGTCCCGATAACGGTTTGTTGACACCCGTCATAGTAGATGCGGAACGGGATGGAAAAACTGTTGAGGTCGTCCATTTGCAGAATCAAAAATACTGGCTCGAAAAAGTCAGCCGCACTTTTCACGGACGCGATATTTTTTCGCCGGTGGGTGCCCACCTGGCAGGCGGCGCATCATTGGCGGACATGGGGAAATTCATCACCGACCCGGTAAGGCTGGAATTATCCAGACCTGTAATAACGAAGAACGGTTGGGAAGCGCACATCAGCGTGATCGATTCGTTCGGGAACATGACGCTCGACCTGCCCGCCGCAGCCCTCGACGGCCGGACCGATGTCCGCTTCCGTTTGAAGGGCAGGGAGGTCTCCGGCATTGTCGAGACGTATGGGCATAAACCCGCCGGTGATTTGGTTGTCGTGGTGGACAGCGAAGAGTATTTCGAGATCGCCGTTGTCAACGGAAGCGCGAAAGAAACACTAAACGCCTCCGTTGGTGATATGGTAGAAGTCCTTCTTTCCGAGTAAAATACTGGCGAGATGCCCAACCAGCCCTTAATCATCGAAAACCTCACGTTCAAATACCGCACCCGTCCCGAGCTGGCTTTGGAGAACATATCCTTAAAGGTAAACCCGGGGGAATTGTTATTGATCGCCGGTTCGAGCGGATGCGGCAAAACGACTCTCGCGCGCTGCATCAATGGCCTGATTCCGCGAAGCTACCGCGGCGAACGAAGCGGCCAGGTTCTCCTGCATGGCAGGGAAGTTGCCGACATGCAGATCTCCGAAATCGCTCAAGTTGTGGGGACGTTATTGCAGGACCCGGAGCGCCAGATCGTCGCCAGCAATGTTTTCAACGAGATCGCATTTGGTCCCGAAAATTTGGGGCTTCCACGCGCAGAGATCATCAATCGGGTCGACCAGGCGATAAGCCGATTGAATCTCGAATACCTGCGCGAACGCGAGACGTTCAATCTTTCGGGTGGCGAAAAGCAGAAGGTGGCTCTGGCGGGCGTCCTGACGATGAACCCGTCCATCCTGATGTTGGATGAACCCCTCGCCTCTCTCGACCCCGCTTCTGCTCATGAAGCCCTCGAAGTTTTTCGAAGCCTCGCAGATGAAGGCAAAACGGTCATCCTTGTGGAGCACCGAGTCGAAGATGCGATCGACGCCAGGCCGGATCGACTCTTATACATGGAAGATGGAAAAATCAAATATCTTGGTCCCATCCGCGACCTTCCGCCGGAGATCGATCACACAAAGGTGAAACTGCCCGCCCCATGGGTTGTGCAAAGGGTCAAAGCGTTGGATAAAGTCCCGGCCGCGACACCCAAACCCGAAGCCGGGGAAAGAGGCGAGCCGTTGGTCGTCTTCGAGAACGTGGACTTCCGTTACGATGAGGAATATCCGCTCGTTTTGCAGAACGTCAACCTAAAGATCTATCCCGGCGATCTGATCGCTGTGTTGGGCCCGAACGGTGCAGGGAAATCCACGCTGGTCAAACATGCAATCGGCTTGCTCAAACCCACGAGAGGACGGGTGCTCGTCGAAGGCGAGGACACGCGCAAAATGAGCGTCGCCCAAATCGCGCGGACGTTGGGTTACGTTTTTCAAAGCCCGACCCACATGTTGTATGCGCCCACGGTCAGGGAAGAGTTGGAATTCGGTCCAAAAAATCTCGAATTCGACCCGGCGTCGATCCCGCAATACGTGAACGAAAGCCTGTTAACGGTCAACCTGAAAGGGCTCGATGAATACCCGCCGCTCGGTTTGTCGTTTGGACAGCAAAAACGAACCACCATCGCGGCGGTGCTGGCGATGCGATCAAAGATCCTCATCATGGATGAACCGACCGCCGGGCAGGATTTTGCAAATTACACCCGTTTTATGAAGGCATTATGCGACACGTCGGACAACGCGCAATCCATTCTGACCGCGAATTTTGCCGCGACGATTTTCATTACACATGATCTCGACCTTGCAGTGACCTACGCCAACCGCGTATTATTGTTCGGCGACAAACACATCATCGCCGACGGCAAACCACAGGATGTATTGAAGGATGACCAACTTCTCCGAAAGTATCGTGTGCGTCCCACCTCGCTTCTTCGCCTAAACCTCGACCTGCTGCCACGCACCGGGCGTTTTCTGCCCGCCGAATCGTTGGCGGCTTTTGCATAGTGAATCCCCCTGCAACGCGGAGGCATCTGCAGGGTTTATTCATACAGGGTCAGCGTTTGTTCAATTCGATAATTCAAAAAGGAGAGAAATCATGAACGATAACAGCACCTGGGCATTTGGAACCCGTCAGGTCGTTTACGGGGCGATCGGCGCCGCGTTGTACGGCGTCCTCTCGTGGGTTACCAATATCTTCCCCCTCCCCGCTGCAGGAAACATCACCTTCCGCCCCGCGGTCGCCGTGTTGATCTTCTTCAGCGTGGCATACGGTCCCTGGGTGGGCCTGCTCGCCGGTTTCATCGGAAACACGCTCGGCGATGCGTTGAGCGGATGGGGCTTCTACTGGAACTGGAGCCTCGGCAACGGATTGATGGGCCTAGTCGCGGGTCTAGTAATGTCGCAGATCACGGACTTTCGCGCGCAGGGTCAAATCATCAAAGCCGTCATTTACGGCTTGATCGGCATTGCTGTCGGCATGCTGTTCGCTTCCCTGACCGAAATGTTCACCGGCGGCATCGACTTCAATACCGCCCTGTTCGGCTACTTTACGCCCGCCTTCCTCGGTAACGCGATCGTCACCATCGTCCTCCTGCCCATCCTGATGGTCGCCTTCGCCGCCGTCGCATCGAGGCGCGGCCGCTAAATCCTATGTTGGTCACCTGGAAGTACCGCCCGCGAAATACGTTCATCCAGCGGCTGGATCCGCGCACCAGACTCATCTTCATGCTCTGCATCATCTTTGCATTTACCATCCCCGAGATCTGGGACTACCGCATCATTCTTCCGCTCTTTGCCTTATCGCTGACCCTGTACCTTATGGCGCGCATCGAGTGGAAGGATGTGCGGCGCGCGTGGATATACATTTTCATCCTTGTGTTCTTCATCGTGGGATTGAACGGCCTGCTTTCCGGGCGCGGCGGTCCTTCCTCGGTGACCAACCTCCCCTCCCCCGTCGTCTTCGAAGTACCCATAAAAATTCCGTTCACCGAAATCGGCTGGGATGTCCCGGTGACCGTGTCGAAGATCTGGTTCGCGTTGAATCAGATGACGCGCATGATCACGATGGCGATCCTTGCCATTCCCATCCCGTATACGATGGATCCGAACATCTATGGAACAGCGTTCAAAAGGATGGGCGCGTCTGACAAAGTGTCCTTCACCATGGACCTGGCGTTCCGGTTTCTGCCGACCTTTGCGCGCGACTTTACGATCACCATGGATGCCCAGCGCGCACGCGGGTATGAAATGGAAAAGCTCAAGGGAGGGATCCCCACGCGCATCCGGAAACTTGCCCCGTTGATCATCCCTGTCGTCATGCAGTCCACGGTCACAGGTGAAGAGGTGATCGACGCAATGGATTTACGGGCGTTCGGCACCAGGCAAAGGACATGGGTCAAAGACAACCTGAAGTATGCGCCGCGCGATTACCTCATCCTGGGGATCGGGGTCGCAGCGTTTGTCAGTTGTTGTGTGCTGAAATGGGTGTTCGGTATCGGCGAGTACTTCGTACCGGATTTCTTCATGAGTTTGTTCGTCTGAACAAAAACGCCGCTCGGAGCGGCGTTTTTTATTAGCTTATTGTAATAGTCACATTCTTGCCAGGCTCAAGGCGGCGTCCCCGCTGCCGAGGACTGCGGCGGGAGCACTGATGCGAGAGGTCTATTTAATCAAGCCACGCAGTACACCGAGCCCCCAGGCGAGGAGAATTATGTGAACACATCACGCGGATACGTCTCTCCGGCTTTGATTTTCAATTCCATATGGTTCTGTTCGGGTGCGAAGACGCAGGTGGCAAAATCGGTGAAGGCGCAGGGCGGGTTGTAGGCTTTATTGAAGTCGAGGAACAGCTTCCCGTCCGGCTCGACATCCGCAACGAGATAGCGGCCCGTCGGGTAGGTTTCGTCATTGCTGGTGGGGTCCCGGAACCGGAGGAAGAACGCGCCGTCGTCCTCCCTGTTTATGTCCAATTTATATTCCTTTCCCTTGAACTCGAAGGAGACAGACCCTTCCACAAGGAATTCAGCCTTTTCGCCGGTCAGATCGGGAAAGTATGCCATCTTTGGCTTGTCGTAAGCGGTGAAAACCACCGGGATGCGAAAGGCTTCGTCGATGTCGTACCAGGTCCGGGCGGGGAACGAGGCGCGCTTCCTACTCTGGTTATCCCACATGCGGATTCCCATCCGGTTTCCGCGCTGGATGACGACCATTTGAATCGCCTCGAGTTTGATGAAGCTCGGGTTTTCGGTAATGTCCGGTTGGAGGACGGCAAAATCGGTCAGTTTGTCGTCGACAATGATCTTCTGCCCGGAATTGGTTCGCAGCGAGACCGATCTGCCATTGTATTCGAAATAACCGATCTTGTCGGGAACCCGCCGGGGAAGTTCGATCTCGTTCCCGGGGTCGGAACCGAAATGATTCCTGCCGAGTTTCAACCAGTAGAGGCCGGCGAGGGCAAGCCAGTTGTTTTCCCTGCGGATGTTTTCATTGCGCTCTTTTCGCCACCGGGCAATCATCTGGCGGTATGTCTTATCGGGCATATGGAAAAATTATATCAAAGGCGGGCTGCATGAGCAGCGGGCTTTCGTTTTTGATAAAATGATTCATGCAGGTTCACTGAGGCAAAAGACCAAATTCACTTTAAGGAGCAGGGCATGGGTTTGAAACCCGATCATTGGATTAGAAAAATGGCGCTGGAGCAAGGCATGATCGAGCCGTTCGTGGACAGGCAGGTGCGAAATGGCGTGATCTCCTACGGCGTCTCGTCGTACGGATACGACATCCGCGTGGCGAATGAGTTCAAGATTTTCACGAACGTTTTTTCGGCAACGGTGGACCCCAAACATTTCAACACGGATTCGATGGTGGATTTCAACGGGGATGTTTGCATCGTTCCGCCCAATTCGTTCGCGCTGGCGCGCACGGTGGAATATTTCCGCATCCCGCGCAAGGTGCTGACGATCTGTCTGGGAAAATCCACGTATGCGCGCTGCGGGATCATCGTCAACGTCACACCGTTCGAGCCGGAATGGGAAGGGTACGTCACGCTCGAAATTTCGAACACCACACCCCTGCCCGCCAAGATATACGCCAACGAAGGGCTGGCTCAGGTGCTCTTCTTCGAAGCGGACGAGGAATGCGAGATCTCCTACGCCGACAAGAAAGGCAAGTACCAGAAGCAACAGTCCATCGTCCTGCCGAAGTTGTGAAGCCCGGAAGCCGTTCCATCAACCAGGAGCAATGCCATGTCCAATATTCGTCCGGAGGAGAGTATCCTCAATGAAATCGAGGTCCTTCAAAGGAAGATGATCCAGTCGATTGGGAGGCTGGCGGGTTCCGGCAACCCGCAAGTCACTTCCATCAACCTCGAATTAAAGGATTTCGTGCGCGAACTCGACCA
>JAPKMP010000009.1 GCA_026645935.1 Candidatus Villigracilaceae bacterium
CAATATGCGATCGTTAAGTGACGTGATGTTTTTCGCGTTTATTGTTTTTGCCGTTCGCACTCCCGCAATGGAGTTTTGAATCGCGGAGATTTCACGCTCGATTTGCTCCGCGTTTTCTTTTGATAGAACCGCCATCCCCTGTTCGAGTTGTTTATCTCTC
Organism: Candidatus Villigracilaceae bacterium; assembly: GCA_026645935.1. Taxonomy (GTDB): domain Bacteria; phylum Chloroflexota; class Anaerolineae; order Anaerolineales; family Villigracilaceae; genus Villigracilis. Next base: position 161 of record JAPKMP010000009.1, read on the forward strand.
AACTGTTTCGACAACGAGTCAAATTCATTGTCCAATTCGCTGCGGCGCTTCTCAGCCTCTGCAAGTTGCCTTTGAAAATCATGAAGGGTGTTCATTCGTATAAAATTCTTGCCCTGCGATTCGTTGACCTGCGCGTCAACGGTTCGGATAAACCCGCGCTCGATCAATTCCAGGTGGATGATCTGGGCGGCTGTGCTTTCCGGTGAGAGATTCTGAATCTCCGCCATTGCCTTTAGTCCCCTTGTTTCATCGTCGTTCAAAGTGATCGTGATCTGTGTTGCCATTTCATCATTCTCCTTTCAAGAAACGTATTTCTTTCAAAACGCGAATCCGCGTCATGATTGAATCGTTGCCAAATAAGCGGTGCGCGACCTCTTGGGCAATTCGGTCCACCCCCCGCATGAAGTTGTCCGCCTCAGACTCGCGCGGATCGTTTTCGCGTTCTTTGACTTCATCGGGAGTAAGTTCATAAAATGCGCCTTCGGCTTTGTGCAGGTCTTCGATTTCAAGCGGGCGTTTACTTTCCTCTACGACGTGTTCAGCGTGATGTCCACACTCGTGCAATGCGATTTCATAAAAATCCGCCAGCGTTTTGACCGAAGGCGAAATATCAATGACCCGCACACCCATCGAATCCCGATAAGCATGACCTAAAAATCCCTTTATTGCAGGATCGCGTAGATAGACCTTGACCGTCTCCCCGATCAAGTTCGTTGCCATGAATTCAAGTTCGCGCCGGATGTTCTCGAAATCTTTTATAAGCATGCCCCCATTTGTAAAAGCAAGAGCTCCAAAATAATAGGATTATTTTCTACCTTTCTTCAGATTATTTTTGGAAGATTTTCTTTTATCCACCCACTTCTGAAATTGTCCTGGTAACGCAAAATCGGACACTCTTAAATCAAAGGGGTTTTCACCCGCGTACGACTTCCCTTTTTTCTGGGTAAATATATCATCTTCTATTTGTGCTCGAAATACATCCGCGGCATAAGTAGGATCATCAGATAATCCGACCACAAAAGAAATTTTATGGTTGCAAAAATTCGCCAAAGATTCCCCGGTGGTTTCTCTGTTTTTTTCATAGGCATCCACAAGTATTTTCCTTACTTGGTCGCTTACAGTTTCTTTTTTGCCATAGGTTAACTCTGGTTTTTTTCGCTTTGCATAAAGTGGCATGAGTTGAGCAATCATTACTTGAAAAACCCTTGACATATTCTTGCCATCCCTTTCTTTTCTTCTCAATAACTCTTCAAACTCTTCATCGGAGAAATCCGCCAAATCTTTCATCGTTTCCTCTTTTCCTAAACAGCGCCAAAACTGGCAGTTTGAAAATTTTACACCATCTTGCACACTCAGAAGATTTTCCTATTCATATATCTCCAACTCTTTCTTGCCCTCTAAGAATATCTTTATATCCTCCATCCACGAACATGAAAAATCATAGAGCTCCTTATCGTTATCGATGACGTATTGCTCTACCCGGCTGTTGAATGCTAGGTTGCCCGATCCTTCACAGGTGTAATAATTCCCTTCGGATGTGACGCATGAAAACATCTTGGCATGAGAAGATGCAAAGAAAATTGATATCTTATTATGCCCGATAAACATCTTCTTGATGATCTCTTCTTTCTCCCTGTGAGCTTTATTCCTCAGGTTCGACATGAGGATCTCGACCCTTTCAATTCTCCCCTCATCGATCAACCTGACAAGAATTTTTGCGGCGTTATAGTTGATCGAATAGATTGCCATTTTCAGATCGATGATCTTTTCCCGGCTTGCAATGTATTCAAGGAATTGGATCGCGTTGAATGTCCTGCGGGTAATGAGCCTGAATTGCTGTCCTGGTTTGGGCAGACCCAACTCTTCGAGTTTGGCGATCAATGCGTAATGCCGTTCTGTATAACGGGCAAGCGCCCGATCGTCCATTTGCTCCAACCCGGATCTTTCCGGGTCCTTTTCCACTGTGATTAATTCCTGTTCCCCAAAGAGATTTAACTGACTGTCGTTTTTCATTGGTTGCCTCTTGCCTTTTTGGGGCATGTAGCCCTTGCCTCACAGAAGGGCTACATGCCCCTTTATATGACCTGGACGGCTTCCGGGTCGCTTTCGGGCGGTATTGCTCCTTGGGGAGTGACGGTCAATGCGTCACGCGCTATGGATAATTCCGCGCGTTGCTCGCGTCTCAGTTCATAGGCGCGTTGTTTGTGACTGATCTTGCAGTATCGTTGACTGTAGTTTTCCGTCTCAAACTCGATCCCGCAGAACTGACAAACCCAGGTATAGACCCGCCTTACTTTTGAGCGTGATCCCCTCTGCCGTTCCCGCTGAAAGGGATTGACAAAGGGACGGGTTGCAATTCAGCCGCCTCCTTTTGTGGACCTTGCCCCATAGCGGGGATCTTATCGATGTATATTTCACACGTTGGACAAAAGCCATCCGCATAGATTGACGATTTGCATTTCTGGCATCTTGTCACCGTAAGGGCTGGGGCGTTGATTCGGGCGGGTCTCTCCGACGCGGGTGAATCCTTTTGCTTTTCTCCCAAGCCCAAGGACTGCATATCTGCGAATCGATTCTCGAATTCATCTGCCCATTGACTTGCGAGCTGCGGGGCAAGCTTGCGGGCAAGCTCATCGCCGCGCTCTTCGATCTCCTTCAGCGTCTTGGCTTCGAGTTGATCCCGGACGGATGACTCCCTCATGCGCTTGATGTTCTCTGGATTCATGAGATGATACAGAACCGTAGCCAGGATATTCACCGCGATCAACGCGCTCAGGGCAAGCACAACCAGCTTGATTTCGTCGGGCGTGAGTTTGTTGGTCATGCCGCTTTCGCCTGCCTGATAAAGCGTGTCCATTGTGAAAAGCCCGAATTCGCCGATCATGCAAAGGACGGTCATGATCCCGGATGTGACTCTCTGTCCAATGCCTTCCGCGCTATACAGGAAAAGCAAAAGCCATGCGATCATACCGCCAGATGTTGCCGCAAGCCCCAGGTAGCCGACAATGCGTTGATCGGGCGGAAGGGTTGCCGTGATGAAATCCAGCGACCGGGAGGCGGCATAAATTAGCAGGGCGCCGCTGATTACATAAAACAGGACCTTAGCGATCCCACTCCAAAAGAGTTTCATGGGTTTACCTCATTTCTTTTTTACAATAGGTTTGATTTATCCATCCATCGACCCCCCGCGCGTTGACGTGAATCCAGTTGCCCTGCGCGGGATCTGAAAGGATGGTGACGATCTCCCCGTAATCCAAAACAGCCAGGACCCGCGCGGTCGTACCATGAACTTCACGCAAGTTCAAATGCGTTGCGGTCACAGTGCATATTTGCGCCGCGGTCGTGCCTGTCGGTATGGGGGAGGGGAGAGGCGTCCCGGTTGCGAACCCCGAGACGCCTTCGAGGGAATCAAGCAAGCTGCAAGCCAGGGAAAGGACGGCTATAAAAGCCAGGGTGATTTTCTTCATTCGCTGAAAGCCTTTCCGCTCAGAAAGCCGATCACGATCCGCGGGTCCTTGCGTTTCACAATCGCAAAATCGTTGAGCCCTACCGGTTGCAGGGTGTAAAGCTTGTGGAAGGTTGCCGCGCCGCGTTTGCCGATCTTGCGCATGTGCTCGATCCCGTGTTTCTTGACGGTTGCCTTTCCGCCGCGCCTGCCCCATTCCCTGCGCTTCATCCTGCCGAATGAGTCGTTATTGTTTTTCATACCTGCCTCGTGTAGTAGAATCAAAAAGCAGACGCTATGCGCCTGCCTCGTGACTACCGTTATCCGTGCCTTGGGTGACGGTAGTTTTTACTTTGGGGGATCGCTTTTGATTTCGGCTTCCTTGACCTCCTCAACGGCTTCAACAGGAATGAGCCACCCGTCTACAAAGACAAGCCTTCCTGCGTTAACTTCATCAACGAGGAAGTTAACAAGACTTTCGACAAGCGCATCCAGCCCTACTTGAGAAGGAGTGCCTGTTGTGAAATCCATTGAACCGCCTTTCCTGTAAACACGCGCATCCTGCCGGGGAGGGAATACCACTCAATCATCAGCGCAAACTTGATTTGCGCATACCAGGGGAGCCGATCCCAAAGGCGTTTTATTGTTTCAAGATATTGATTAGATTTGTCTTGTTCGCGCATACTGAATTTACCTCGCTTTCAATCCAAGTGGTTTTTGTCGGCTTTTTGAAGACGTTCCCATTCTTCATCAAGCCATTTTGCAAAAACTAGTTATGGTGTTCATTATGTCCGAGTCTGGGCAGCGTTTTTTTCTCAATTTCATCAACTGGTTATTAGTAGTTTCCATCCAATGACCTATGATAGATTTTCTAAATTCCATAGGTGATTCTTCGTATGTCAAATGCCCATAGATGTAATTGATTGGCAAATCTTGAAAATCTGATTTTTCCAATTTGCGCCCTAACCGTATTTGAACACACTCCATGCAAAGATGCTCATCCCCTGGCTTCGTGATGTGTTTCCAAAGGCGATCTTCCAGCATATAGAAGCTGATATTGATAATTTTTTGACATCCGTTGCAGGGTACTTCCCATCGTCTCAATCGGTTCAAAAGTTAATTACCTCTCTTTCGCTGTTCGTTTATTCACTCACTGCCTTTGCGCTTGCCCCCGCGCTTCCCTCATCCGCGCTATCATCACCGCATTTTATATCACACGGTTACACGGTAGACGGTTATTCGGTTGGTAAGGTGCTAGTCTTTTTGTCACGAAATGAGTAAGAGGTCAAAAGAAAAGGCGATCTAGTTTCGCCTTACTATTTTCGTGACGAAATGAGTATATCAAACAAAAAAACGCTCGTCAAGTGACTAAAGCGTTTTCAGTTCCTGCCGCGCCTGGGGTCGTTTTTGCTCATGTCCACAGTTTCGCGGCGATATTTTTCAACTGACTTCTTGGAAACAAGCCAGGTCTTCCCGCCGATCTTCACCCCTTCCAATTTTTTGGTCCTAATCATATTTCGGATTGTGACAACATGAAGGTTTAACAACCTTGCTGCTTCATCCGTTTGCATAAACTCAGCGAGATCTGGCATCGTTTTTGTGGTTCTCAGACCTGAAAAAACATTCATGGCGGATTACTCCATTTCTACAAGAATAGATCGCAGCAATCCGCCGTAAAAGTAGGTGGGCGCTAAGGGACTCGAACCCCTGACCTTCTCGGTGTAAACGAGACGCTCTAACCAACTGAGCTAAGCGCCCAACAGGCGCATTATAGCATGTGATTTCAAAAACCCGGGAAATAAATCCGCCTTCGATTTTCAATACCCAAAGGCGCAATTTGCGCCCGCGCTGGGTATAATGCTTTAATAAAACAGGAGAATTTCCATGAGCGACCCGAAACCTCTCAACTGGACGCCCACACCAGGCATTGGCTATTCTGTCATTCGGCGCGGCGACGGGGGCATGACCCTGACCTTCACCGATCTCTCCGACGCGACGATTGCACACTGGCAAAAATTCGCGCTCGAACACCTCCTCGGCGCGGATCGCCGCACACGAAACCTCTACGACCTGCGCGCTGTGGCTGACATTCCCGAGAAAGCCATCCGCATGGCAGTGGAAGCCAACAGCGATCCCTCGGCGCGGAACATCCGCGTGGCGGTGGTGGTGGCAAGCGAAGCAGTTGCGGATGCCATCCGCAAAGTGGCTGCGCTGGCAGAGACCGAATCTGCGGCGGCGATGAAGATATTCACCGACATCAACGAAGCTGAAGCCTGGCTGGCGCGCCCATTGGACCAGATCGCGTAACCCTGTCATTGCGAGGGCGACAGCCCGAAGCAATCTCCGAGTTTATGAAATCAAAAACGCTTCAAGTTGGGAGTTTTACATTCGATTGGGGTTCCCGCACCTATGTGATGGGAATCTTGAATGTGACTCCCGATTCCTTTTCAGGAGACGGCATCATCGCTAAAGGGGATGCCGTCAAGCTGGCAGTGGAGCAGGCGCGGGAATTTATTCTGTATGGCGCGGATATTCTCGATGTGGGCGGCGAATCGACGCGACCCGGCTCGGAGCCGGTCGATGCCGAGGAAGAAATGGAACGCGTGATTCCCGTCATTGAGGGATTGCGAAAGAATTTCCCACAGGTTTTGATTTCAATTGATACTTATAAAGCCAAAGTAGCGGATGCGGCGATTCTCGCGGGCGCGAACATCATCAACGATGTGTGGGGCTTCCGCGCGGATTTTGAAATTGCGTCGGTGGCAGCGAAACATAAAGTGCCGGTCATCCTCATGCACAATCGCAGCAACCCCGCCAGTGTGGAAGTCCGCGAGAAATTAGGGGGGACATATCTCGGCGCGGAATATGATGACCTGCTCGAAGATGTGAAACGGGAATTACTCGCCGGCGTTGAAATCGCGGTCAAAGCCGGGGTGGAGGAAAGGCTCATTATCCTCGACCCAGGCATCGGCTTTGGAAAGACGCGGGAGCATAACCTCGAGCTGATCAACCGACTCGGAGAGCTCCGCTCGCTGGGGTATCCCATCCTGCTGGGCACATCTCGAAAATCCTTTATCGGCTTCACGCTGGACCTTCCGCCTGACCAGCGCGTGGAAGGAACGGCTGCAACTGTGGCAGTTGGAATCACACGCGGCGCGGACGTGCTCCGCGTGCATGATGTGAAAGAGATGGTGCGCGTGGCAAAGATGACAGACGCGATCGTGAGGGCGAGTTGAGCTCTGCAGATTACGCACGAGACCTTCTCCGTTCGGGAATCATAGACGCAAAGACGGGTGACAAGGATTCTGCCCGGCGGTATTTGGACCGCGCCATTTATATGGCGGGCACGCACGACGTGCTTGCCGAAGCCTGGTTCTGGATGGGCGAAGTGATGGACGACCCGGTCGAAAAACGCATGGCCTACGAAAACTGCCTTTCGCATGATTTGCATCATACCCGCGCGCGGCGTTCGTTGGCGGTCCTCGACGGCAGAATAAAGAGCGATGAGATCATCGATCCAGACAGACTGCCCTCCGCGCCCGAGGGATTGCGCGCAGTGCAGGCAGATCGATTCATGTGCCCCAAATGCGGCGGGCGCATGTCTTTCTCGCCGGATGGCGCGACCCTCATCTGTGATTATTGCTCGAGTAAAAACCAACCCGGCGCGGGCAGGGGAACGGAAAACGAAAAAGATTTCATCGTGGCCATGGCGACCATGAAAGGGCACAACAAACCATTGCAGGAGCAGGTCTTCCACTGCAACGGTTGCGGAGCGGAGTTCATCCTGCCGCCAAAGCAGATATCCGCCAATTGTGCCTATTGCGATTCGCCCCACGTGGTCAGCTTGGAAAAAACGAAGGACTTGATCGCGCCGAATTCGATCCTGCCATTTGCATTCGACCAGAAAAAAGCCGTGCGCCTTTTGGTCGATTGGGTGCAAGGCAATGACATCAAACCGGAAAAGAAGGTCGACCTGCCGCGTGGTATTTATCTTCCCATGTGGACGTTCAACATCGGCGGTTCCATCGATTATACGGCCGAGGTTGTCGAATACAAGGAGAACGGTTTCGACAACGAACGCGAACGCAGGGTGGTCCGGATCGACGATAAATTCCCCGTATTGGTGATCGACATCGCGCTTCCCGCCTCCCGGAAACTGTCTGCTGTCTTCATGAAACTGATTCCAGGTTTCGACCTTTCGGCGCTCAAGCCGTACGACCCGCGTTATCTGGCCGGTTGGCTCGCCGAGGTTTACGACATCCCAATGGCAGATGCCTCGCTCGATGCGCGCAGCATTGCCTTCAAAGACCGGAGGGAACGATTGCCATATTTGCTGAATAACATCAACATCGTCCGCGCCTCATCGGCGGGGATGCTGGTCGAGTCGTTCAAACTCGCGCTTCTGCCTGTGTGGATGACCGAACTTCCCTTCGAAGGGCGTGAGCATATCATTCTCATCAACGGTCAAAGCGGCGCGGTCAAAAGCGACCTGCCCGAAAAAGATGAAGAGCGCGGCGGCTTGTTCGATTTCCTGGCGGATCTGTTGAATGATTAAATTGTAGGGGCGACGCATGCGTCGCCCCTACGTTAATCTCAAAACTTCAATACCGTTCATCTCCAAAACCTTCCTCAACAACTTTGCATTCTCCGCCGCATTCGGGTGGTCACCATGCAGGCACAGCGTATCCATTTTTCCTGTCTTCACCAACTCAATGGCATGTCTCGCCACTTCCTCCGGTGACTCAATGATCGCACCCGGAAGAAGGCGGGACATCAATGACCCGTCAGCGTTGTAGCCTCTATCTGGGAATCCCTCCGCCGCAACCCTCAGCCCCATCTCCCGCCCCGCCTCAATCGACCTTGAGCTTGCCAGCCCAACCAAAATTAAATCTGCGCTGGAAGCTTTTACCGCCCGGGCAATTGCATTTGCTAATTCAATATCTTTTGCTGATTGGTTATATAGCGCTCCATGCGGTTTGACGTGAGTCAACGTCACGCCTTCTTCTTTGGCAATCGCCGCCAGAATTTGAATTTGTTCGGCAACTAATTTCTCCGCTTTACCGGGTGGAACGTTCATTTCTTTGCGCCCAAAATTCTCCCTATCCTCCCAACTTGGGTGAGCGCCCACATTCACGCCAAAGCGCTTCGCCAGCTGAAGAGTCTTGCGCATGGTGTGTTCGTCACCCGCATGAAATCCGCAGGCGATGTTGGCAGAGGTGATGTTTGGCATGATTGCTTCATCATTGCCAACACCTTCGCCGAGGTCACAGTTTAGGTCGATGTTCATGATTTTAATTCCTGTAGGTCAGGCTTTTAGCCTGACACTTTTTATTATCAAGTACATGGCGGGCTAGAAGCCCGCCCTACAAAGCAACTTGTGTTTTTCGTGCGCTTCTTCCACTGTTGTTTCTCTAAACCGAATTCTACTCACGCCCGCTTCACATTGCGCCAACAGGGGCAGACTTGCGCGTGCCACATTGGCGATCTTGGGGTAACCGCCAGCGGTCGGAGCATCCGCCATCATGACGATGGGTTGTCCATCGGCTGGGATTTGGATGCTGCCCACGGTCACGCCTTCGGAGATAAGTTCTTTGGTGATGGCTTTCTTGATGGGTGAACCTTGCAAGCGATAGCCCATGCGGTCGAAAGATGGGCTGAGGGTGTACTCACTTTCGTAAAACGTGCGGATGCCTTCGGGCGTGAACCAATCCGCTTGGGGGGCGGGGATGACTTCGAGGGTGGGATTCTGGCTGTAGGGCATGAATTTATCCACGGGGAAGTCGCGGGCGGCGAGTTTGAGCAGGTCGGTGGTGGGAGTGAAGGAATGCAGAACGTCACCGGCTTTGAGGGCAGAGCCGATGCCACCGCGCAGGTATGCCGAACGCGAATTCATGATGACGGGGGAATCAAATCCGCCTGCAATGGCGATGTATGCCCAGTTGCCTCCGTTTATTTTTTTCACCCGCACCGTCCACCCGGCACGGACGTAGAAGGTCGTCCAGAGCGGGAAGGTCCAGATGTAGTTTTCCACTTCGTAGCCTGCGCCAGTGACTGAGAGAACTGTGTTGCGTAAAGAGCGAAACGTGAATTCGCCTAAGCCAAGTTCTACTGTTGCTGAGTTGGGTCGGTTGTTGAGTAATGAGTTAGCGGCTTGATAGGCGAACCAGTCCATTGCGCCGGAGGTGGGCACGCCGAATTTATTCCATCCGTGCCTGCCGGAGTCTTGAAGGGTGGCGATGCCAGTGAGGTCAAGAATTTCGATCATTCGCCCTCACCCCTGCCCCTCTCCCTCAGGGAGAGGGGTGAACTTAACTGTGTCCCCCGGCGCAAATAAAAATGGACTCTCACTCAGCGGGTCAAACAACTTGAGCGGGGTGTGACCGAGGATGTGCCAGCCGCCGGGAGAGTCGACGGGGTAGATTCCGGTTTGCGAACCGGCAATGGCGACAGAGCCAGCGGGCACACGAGTCCGCGGGGTGGATAGGCGGGGGAGGGTCAGGCGTTCGTCGAGGATTCCCATGTAAGGGAAGCCGGGGGTGAAGCCCATCATGTACACGGTGTATTCGCGCTCGCTGTGCAGGCGAATCAGTTCGGAGGGAGATAAGGCTAGGGTTGTGGCAGCAGGCTCAAGGTCAGGTCCCGAAGCGTTGCCATAGAGGACGGGAATCTCCAGGCGGCGGGATGGTCTGTGAGTCGACTCATCCAAATGGGAGATTTTTTCTTCAATAAGGTTTTTGATTTGGTTGTAGGTTGTCCCAAGCGGGTCGTAGTGGACGAGGATAGTGCAGTAGGCGGGGATGGTTTCGATGACGGCGGGGATGCTTTGCAGCAGCGCGCTCAGGGCGTGGACGCGTTGGTTGAGTGCGGGGTCGATCGCGTCGCCGAGTTGGATGAGGATCGCGGAGTCGCCGAGCGGCTTGAGCATGTCAGCGGGTGAAGATGGAGATGGACTCGATGTGATAGGTCTGCGGGAAGAGGTCGAAGGGCGTGACGTGTTGAAGGATGTAGCCACCTTTGAGGAGTCGCGCCGCGTCACGTGCTAACGTGGATGGGTCGCAGGAGACGTAGGCGATGACTTGCGGACTGATCTGGAGAATCGCGTCGAGGGCAAATTTGTCGATGCCAGCGCGGGGCGGGTCGGCAATCATGTAGGTCGGATTGCCAATCCGACCTACGAGCGCGGGAAGGATTTCTTCAGCGGCGCCTTCGTAGAGTTCGATGTTGTCGAATTCATCTAAGTTGATGGCGAAGTCTTCGCAAGCGGATAGCGACGATTCGATACCGATGACTTTGGCGTATTTGTCCGCGAAGAATTTGCTGAATAAGCCGACGCCGCAATAGAGGTCTAAAAGGGTAATTGGTTGATTGGTAATTGGTAATTGGGTTTGGAGGTGCTGAACCATTTTTTCTGCCATCTTGGTGTTGACTTGGAAGAAGGATGGCGCAGAGACATGAAAGTCTTTGCCAAGGACTTGAATGGTAAGTGAGTCGTTGCCTGCGATGACGACGGGATGGTCTTCGTAGATGTGAACGATGGAGATGTCCGCTTCGATCTCGAGCTCGGGGGTCTCTTCGGTTTCGGATTCGAGGATGAGCATGAGGTCGTCATCTGCGCCGGAGCGGAGGGAAACGCGCTCAAGGTTCATGCGCGATTCGAATTGCAGGTCGTTGCGGAAAGCGTCGATGGCGGATTCGGGCAGGTGGCATTCTTCGATGGGTAAAGTTGCGTTGCCCTTGGCGTTGATAAAACCAATCTTGCCATCATCGGTGAGATGGAATTGGACGTGGTTGCGGTAGTTCCATTGCTCGGGTGAGGCGACGGTGGGTTGAACGGACGGATTCTCGATCTTGCCAATACGTTGGAGTTGGTCACGCAGAATGTCTGCTTTGGCGAGGAGTTGTTTTTCGTAAGGGAGATTTTGGTAGTGGCATCCGCCGCAAGCAGCCCTCATCTCCAACCCTTCTCCCGAGGGGAGAAGGGAGTAGAAGTGTTTGCACTTGGCTTCGATGCGATCTGGGGAAGATTTGAGGATTTCAAGAATCTCGCCGCGGGCGAAGTTTTGCTTTTCTTGGGTGAGTTGTATCCGGACCGTCTCGCCGGGTAAGCCGAAGGGAACGAATACAGCGCGACCGTCTTGCAAGCGTCCCATCGCTTCGCCGCCGTAAGTAAGTTTTTCAAGAGTGACTTGGTAAGTTGGCATGTTGCTTTTGTACCACAAAGGGACACGAAGGAAGAGCAATGGGATTATACGCCAACAAAAAAGGCGAAAGACTTTTCAAAGTCTTTCGCCTTTCATCCCTTCGATAAACTCAAAGCAGACTTTCTTCAATCTACTATTTCAAAATGAATGAAAGCGCCACCAGGATCGTAATGAAGACCCCGGCGAGGATGCCAATGCGGGTGAGATCCTTCTTGACCATGCTGTAATCGGGGTTGAACTCGAACTTCTGGGGAGGCTGGTTGGATATCGCAACAGTCGGGACGGGTCGTTTGTTTTTCTTAGCCATTTTTTCTCTCCTAATTTTGTAATCGCGCAAAGACCACAATGCGCTGATCGTTGACAAGATATGGGTAACACGAAATGAGCGTTACCGTGGGCGAGGCGGTCGGCGCCATCACTTCCACGGCGGTTGGTTCGACGAGTACGGTGCGGTCGACAACGTAAGTAAACTGCCTCTGTTGGGTGTAGATGATGACCTGATCGCCGGGAACGAGTCTATCTAGATAACGGAAGAGCTCGCCGTATACATCATTGTGTGCCGAAAGCACGAGGTTGCCATCGCGCCCCGGCGCGGATGAGCCGACATATTGCCCAACACCCTTCTTCAATTGCTCCCAGCCGTCGCCCTGCACAACCGGCGCGTCCACATTGATGGATGGGATCTGAATCCGCACAGCCTGGTCAGGCGCGGCGGTCGGCACAGGAATATTCGCCAACGACTGCACCATCGGGAGCAAATGCTCGGGGATCTCCGCTTCGTTCGGTCGCGTGTTTCCCTGCGCGTCGGGTGGCGTGTGACCGGATGGAAGCACAACAGCCATTACAAGCGGAGTCGGCACGGCGGTTTCGGGGTTGAGCGCCTGGACGACTTCGGTGTTGAGCGTTTGAAGCAGTCCGACTCCATTGATGATGACCGCGGCGAGTCCGATCACCGCAAGGACTTCGACTCCGAGCAGGATTCTATCGAGCAATTTCCGCCTCGGGTTGACGGGAACCGGCTCAGGCGCAGGGACGGCTGATTCGGCCGTATCGATCTCAGGCGTGGAAGGAAGCGGGTTCACATCCGCAAGATCGGGCGCGAGCGAAACGACCCGTCCCGTGCGGCGGAAGTGTTCCAGCCGTTCCTTGCGGGCGCCGCGCCGCTTTTCGACGAGCAATCGGCGCAGTTCTTCGACGGATAATTCTTCGGGCGCTTTCCTGCGTGCCATGGCTGGGCGATTATACCGCATGGAGAAAAACGGAATGTAAGGGGTGTGTGGCATGAATTGTCTGATCCATGCCGGGTGTTGGATCGGTTTTTCTTTGTGATACAATATAGAACATTAGTTCTTGTCAGCAGATCGAAAGGTAATCCATGAAAAATCAACTTTACGATGAAGCGAATATTCGTCTCAAGCAGGCACAGGTCAACCTGACCCAATGGCTCGAGACCGCGCCTGAAGAAAAACGGAAGTCGTGTCTGGGTCCCGAGGATCCCGCCTGCGTGGAAGAGCATTTGCATGTGATCGACAGCACTCTGGAAAGTATCCAGGAAGGCACGTTCGGGGTTTGCAAGATCTGCCATGAAGCCATCGAAACCCAGTTGTTGCAAATGGATTACACCTCCGCAGTCTGCCTCGGTCACTTCACAGACCAGGAACTCCGCCAGTTGGAAAGCGAACTTCAGATGTCGCAGGTCATTCAACGCGGCCTGCTGCCGAAGAGAATCCCGGATATTTCCGGGTTGAACATTTCCGCGTTCAGCCGCCCGGCGCAGATCGTCGGCGGCGATTATTTCGACTTCGTCGATTTCAAGGACGGCACGCATGGGATCGCGATCGCGGACGTGAGCGGGCACGGCGTTTCCGCGGGAATGTTCATGAGCAGCCTGCAAACGGCGTTCCATACGCTGATCCCCGAATCCGATTCGCCCCTGACGGCGCTCGAACGCATCAACCGCCTCTACATCCACAACATCAACTTCACGACCTTCGTCACGATCTTCCTCGGGAAATACGACCCAAAATCCCAGGTGCTGACCTATGCAAACGCGGGTCACAGTTCGGCGTATCTGTATCGCAGTAAAACTCAAGAGGAAATCTGGCTGAAACCAACCGGTCCCGCCATTGGCTTGGTGGAGCGATTCTCTGTACACAAAGAAGAGATAAAGCTACAGCCGGGCGATGTCTTCATTCTATACACGGATGGAATCACCGAAGCGGCAAGCCCGGACGGCATGTTATGGGGCGAAGAACAACTGGCGAATATCATCCGTCAAAACGCAGATGCCTCGGCGGAGCTGATGATCCAAGCGGTCTTGAAAGAGTTGGGTGTGTACACCCAGGGTGCCTCTCAGGCAGATGATGTGACGCTCCTAATCGCCAAGGTGAGTTAGACAGGTTCGAGATTCTTCGCTCCCTACATTTCGCTCACCTCTGCCTGCGGCACTGGCGGCGGAACCCTATGAAGGCAGCAGGCGATCCGCCGCCCGCTTTTCAAAACGGTGCATTTTGTGAGTGCGCTGGGTATAATTCGGGGGCATTTTCACGGCGGCTTTCACCATGTCACTCATCACCACCTCCAATCTCACCAAATCCTACGGCGCGACCGACATCTTCACCAATCTGACCCTTTCGATTGCAAAGGGGTCGCGTTTGGGCATTGTCGGTCCGAACGGCGTCGGGAAAACGACGCTGCTGCGAATCCTTGCGGGTGAAGACGAAGCCTCGACGGGAACAGTAACCCGCTCACGGGGAGTCCGAAGCGGATATCTTCCGCAAGAGGCGGATTTCAAAATGGAAGGCACGCTTTGGGAGGCGTGTCATTCCGTCTTCGGGGATTTGATCAAAGGACAAAATGAACTGCACCGCCTCGAAGAGTTGATGGCAACGAATTCGGATGTGATCGAACAATACGGCAAGCTGCAGGAGGATTTCGAACGGCGCGGCGGATACACGTTCGAGACGCGCATCAAGCAGGTGTTGACCGGGCTGGGATTCGACGCTTCAGACTACGACCTGTCTTTGGATCACCTTTCGGGCGGACAGCGCACCCGAGCCTTTCTCGCGCGCCTCCTGCTCTCGGACCCAGATGTTCTACTGCTCGACGAACCGACCAACCACCTCGATATCCGCGCTGTCGAATGGCTCGAAGGATATTTGAACCAGTGGGAAGGCGCGGCGGTAATCGTCTCGCATGACCGTTATTTTCTCGATAAGGTCAGCAATGTGATTCTGGAAATGCTGCCCGGCGCTTACGAAACCTATCACGGAAATTACACAGCTTATTTGAAACAGCGCGAAGAACGGATTGCCCGCAGGCAGGAAATTTTCGAAGGCGAGAAGGAAAAACTTCTCAAGGAAGTCGAATACATCAAGAAAAATATTTCTGGTCAAAACACCCTGCAAGCCAAGGGAAAATTGAAGCGGCTCTCGCGCATCGTGCAGGCGGTGGAGCAGATCGGTTTCGAAGCGGCGTTGAATCAAAAATGGAGCGAAACCGCCGAAGAAGTCAGCGTGACCACTTCATATTTCGGTGTGGAGGAAGCCGAGCGGCGCGTGCGGGCGTTGAGATCCCCTGTGCGGACTCTGCCGCATTTACACCTGCGGCTTGGTTCCGAAAAACGTTCCGGCGATCTGGTGATTCGCACGAAAGATCTGCAGGTCGGTTTTCCGGATAAATTCCTATTCAAGTCACCTGATATCGAATTGCGCCGCCAGGATTGTGCCGCGTTGATCGGTCCGAACGGAGCAGGCAAATCCACGTTTCTAAAGACAATTCTTGGTCAATTGGAGCCGTTGTCGGGCGAAGTGATCCTTGGCGCGAGTCTGCACATTGGGTACTTCGCGCAGGCGCATGAAGGACTCGATCCGCAGAAGACCCTTTTGCAGGAGATCGACTCGGTCATGCCGAACTGGCTACCGGGTCAAATCCGCGATTATCTCGGCAAGTATCTTTTCAGCGGCGATGACGTGTATAAGAAAATCTCCATGCTCTCCGGCGGCGAGCGCGGACGCCTGGCATTGGCAAAACTTGCCTTGCAGGACACGAACCTCTTGCTATTGGACGAACCGACGAATCATCTTGATATTCCATCGCAGGAGGTTTTGGAATCGGTGCTGGAGGATTACACCGGCACAATCCTGCTCATCTCGCACGACCGTTATCTCGTCGATGCGCTGGCGACCCAGGTCTGGGAGATCGACCCGGACGAAAGGGAATTGACCGCCTTCAAAGGTACGTATTCGCAACTGCGAGCCGAGCGCGAACAGAGGGAGTATGAGGCGTTTATGGCGGCAAACCGGTCGAAGGTAGCAGGCGCTGCCCTGAGCGTGTCGAAGGGTCAAAGGTCGAAAGTTGAGAATCAAAAAATAAAGGCTGATATCAAGGAAGAAAGAAGAAAGATTGCGCGGTTGCAGGAGTTGGAAAATAAAATCGCCGAGTTGGAATCCACCCTGGCAAATTTAGGCGCGCAGTTGGAAAGTCCCATGGTCAAGCCGGATGAGGTGGCAAAGATCGGCAGGGAATACGAGCGTGTCCAGAAGGATATGGACGCGAAACTGGCGGAATGGGAACGGATGCAGGGATAGAAGAATGTATAATTGCCTCAAGAGGTGAGCAATGAAAAGGAATTTTATCGAGCGAAGAGGCAAATTACAGGATATGGACAGGTCGTTCGACCTGAAGTTCTGGCAGTCCCAGCCGCCCAAGGCGCGCTTTGACGCCGTTTGGGAAATGATCGTCCACGCGATGAAAGTGAAGGGACACGATGTTCGTCAACTCCGACTTCAGCGATCTGTTACGAATTTTCAACGAGCATGGCGTTAAGTACCTGGTCGTGGGCGGTTATGCTGTCGTGCAATACGCCGAGCCGCGATACACCAAAGACCTTGATGTGCTGATCGCCACCGATAAAAAAAACGCGGAAGCGGTTTATAGTGCTTTACGCGAATTCGGTGCGCCATTGGCAGGATTGACTTCCAAGGATTTTGCCGAAGATGGTTTTTTCTTTCAAATGGGCGTGCCACCCATACGAGTGGATGTTATCATGGGTATTCCGGGGGTGAATTTTGAGGAATGCTGGAACAGACGTGTAGAGGTGGATTTTGAAGGATTGAGTGTTACATTTATTTCCAAACAGGATTTGATCGTTTCCAAACGAGCAGCGGGAAGGCCGCAGGATTTGATGGACGCGGATTTGCTTTCCAAAAGTTGAACTCCCTTATTACGAGAATACAAAAGAACAAGATTGCGCAGTTGAAAAATCCCATGGTCAAGCCGGATGAGGTGGCGAAGATCAGCAGGGAATACGAGCGTGTCCAGAAGGATATGGACACGAAACTGGCAGAATGGGAACGGATGCAAAATTGATATTACACAACTAGCATAAGTGCTCCCGCCGCAGTCCTCGGCGGCGGGGACGCCGCCTTGAGCAAGATAAAATTGTAATTTTTACAGGAAGCCATTTGAATAAATTAAAAAGGAGTCTGGGATGAGCAGTGAAAACGCATGTCCAAAATGCAATACCGTCATGGAAAAAGGGACTTTGCAATTATCCGGTAAATTTGGAGAGTCCCCATTTACATGGGAAGATGCCGGCGAAAACCGAATCAAATTGGTTGCCTATCATTGTCCCAAATGCGGTCATATTGAACTGAACGCGCCACCGAAGAAGGTCCAATGAAGACGCCCTACATCGACCTTAGCCATTCCATCCACGACGGACTGGTCACCTACAAGGGACTGCCCGCCGCCATCGTTTGCGACTTTCTCAGCCGCGAGGAGTCGCGCTCGCGCTATGCGCCCGGCACCGAATTCCAAATCGGCAAGATCGAAATGGTGACAAACACCGGCACGTACGTGGATTGCCCCTTTCATCGTTACGCGGATGGGAAGGATCTATCCGAAGTGAAGTTGGAACGCTTTGTCGATATCGAAGGAATCGTCATCCGTGCGGATTATCGCAAGGGGCTGGCGGTCACAGCCGAGGCGTTCAAAGGAAAGGATGTACACAGAAGGGCGGTTTTAGTCCATACAGGCTGGGCGGAACATTGGGCATCGGATGCGTATTTCGAGAATCACCCTTTTCTGACGGAAGACGCGGCGGTTTATCTGCGCGATCAAGGAGCGAGGCTTGTGGGAATCGATTCTCACAACATCGACAACACAAGCGGCAATACCAGACCCGTCCACTCGACGCTGCTGCGCGAGGAAATTCTCATTGCCGAGCATTTGTGTAACCTGGAAAATGTTCCAGATGAAGGTTTTACTTTTACAGCCGTCCCGCCAAAGTTCAAAGGCGCGGGGACGTTTCCCGTCCGCGCGTTCGCGAAGTTGAAATAGACGATAACTTCCAACGTTCATCTCGTTGGAAGTTTTTTTATCCATCGGGTAGCAATCTCTCTTTCGGCGTGCTATAGTGATGTTGCCAAGGAGATTCACCCTGGCAGGAGGAAAAAATGTCCTGGCAAAGTCAATTGCGCGGCGACCCGGTTCCATGGCTGTTGGAAACGGACGATCCGGGAACCCGGTACCTGGCGCTTCGGGATGTGGTTGGGCTGTCGGACCAAGACTCAGAACTGAGGTCCGCGCGGAGGCGGGCGCATCGGGAAGGTCCGATCGCGGCGGTTTTGTCCCACATGCGGGAGGAGGGGTATTGGGTCAAGGCGGGTCCGGGGTATGGTCCGAAGTACAAGGGTACGGTTTGGGCGATCGTCCTGCTCGCGCAGCTGGGGGCAACGGCGGCGGAGGATAAACGGATCGAAAAGGCATGCAGGTATTTGATCGATCACGCCCTGGCGGAGGGCGGTCAATTCACTGCGATGAGTTCCGGCGCTCCCTCGGGGACGGTGGATTGCCTGCAAGGGAATTTGTGCTGGTCGCTGATGGAGCTGGGGTATGACCATCCGCGTTTGAAATCCGCTTATGAATGGATGGCGCGGACGGTGACAGGCGAGGGTATTGCGCCAATGAAAGATAAAGACGCTCCCATCCGTTATTATGCGGGCAAGTGCGGAACGGACTTCGCCTGCGGGGCGAATAACAAACTCCCCTGCGCCTGGGGCGGTTGCAAGGTGATGATGGCGTTCGGGAATCTCCCGGCAAAGGAAAGGACGCCTCTCGTCAAACGAGCCATCCAACAGGGCGCGGACTTCTTTTTTGCGGTCGATCCGGCCACAGCGAATTACCCGAACGGCTGGGCGGCAAAGCCGAGCGGAAACTGGTGGAAGTTCGGCTTTCCCGTGTTTTATGTCACCGATTTACTGCAGATCGCGGAGGCATTGTGCAGCCTGGGGTTTGCCAAAGACAAGCGGCTGCTCAACACGATTCAACTCATCCGTAACAAGCAGGATGAATCGGGACGCTGGCTGCTCGAATACGATTACACCGGCAAGACCTGGCTGAAATTCGGCAAGCCAAAAACTCCCAACAAATGGGTTACTCTGCGGGTCTTGCGCGTCCTGAAGGCTGCTGCGAAATGATAAACAGACTTCCGATGTTCATTGCATCGGAAGTTTTCATTTTAATACTCGACTACCCGTTTGAGCGATTTTGCGTTCTTGACCCAGGCTTTGACGTTGCTCAACGCGGGCATCTGGTTGACCTTGTTGAGTTTCAGGTTTGCTTTGGTCATCGCTTCGAGCAGGGACTCGGGTTTGCGGTTGGCGAGCTCCACCGCCGTATCCACCCCGGCGGCTTCGAGAAGATCCGAGTATTGCGTGCCAACGCCCTTCACGCGGAAGAGGTCGGCCCGGTTGACCCATTCGAGGATCGTTTTTGCATCAAAGCCGGTGGCTGCGGCGAGTTCCTGGCGGCCCTTGCGTGTGGCGCCTTTTTTCAAGAGTCCATTCGTGCCGCGTACACCCGCCTTTTGAAGTTTTGCAGCGCGGACGGGACCGATCCCCTCGATTTCGATTAGTGTAGGCATTTTTTCTCCTTTATGGATACAGTATAGCGATTTGCCTACTAATATCAATATCATTTACAAAAATAATTACCTTCCTCATCTTCCAAACATTACTTCAAGCACGGAGAGAAGGCCATTTCGCCGAACGGATCCGTTGACGGGCGGCGGGGAAACAACGCAAATGCATGAATCCCATCGGCTATAATCGGGCCATCGGAAACCGTTCCATGGACCTGCCCCTCAACAAAATCCTGCAAGGCGACTGTGTCGAGAGCCTCGACGCGCTTCCCGAAAAGTCCATCGACCTGGTCTTTGCCGACCCTCCCTATAACCTGCAATTACAAAACGACCTGCACCGCCCGAACATGACCAAGGTGGACGCGGTGGATGACCATTGGGATCAATTCGATTCGTTCGAAGCCTATGACAAATTCACCCGCGCCTGGCTGACCGCCTGCAAGCGCATCCTGAAACCGACCGGTTCGATCTGGGTCATCGGCTCGTATCACAACATCTTCCGCGTCGGGACGATCATGCAGGACCTGGGGTATTGGATATTGAACGACGTCATCTGGGTGAAGACCAACCCGATGCCCAATTTCCGCGGGGTGAGATTTACCAACGCGCATGAGACCCTTATCTGGGCGAGCACGGGCAGGGGCGCAAGGTACACCTTCAACCATCACGCCATGAAGGGACTCAACGAGGAAAAGCAGATGCGCTCGGACTGGTGGCTCGTCCCCCTGGCAAGGGGAGCGGAACGGGTGAAGGATAACAACGGTAACAAGGCTCATTCCACGCAAAAACCGGAATCGCTTATCTATCGCGTCATCCTTTCTTCGACCGAGCCTGGCGACGTGGTTCTCGATCCCTTCTTTGGGAGCGGCACGACCGGTGTGGTGGCGAAGCGCCTGCACCGCAATTGGATCGGCCTGGAGCGCGAGGAAAAATATATCAAGGCGGCCCGGAAGCGGATCAACTCCATTCAAGCCGAACCCTTCGAGCCCGGGACGTTCAACGTCAAGGGCAGGAACAAATCCGCGCCGCGGGTGAGTTTTTCCACCCTGCTCGAGAACGGACTTGTGAAAGCCGGGCAAAAATTGTTCTTCGCAAAAGATAAAAAACGGACCGCGATCGTCAAGCCGGATGCCCGCCTGCGCACCGCGGACGGATTCACCGGCAGCATCCACAAAGCCGGGAGCCATTACATGAAAAACGCTCCCTGCAATGGCTGGGAGCATTGGTATCTCATAATACGGGGCAGGCTGGTCAGTTTGGATGAGTTAAGAGAGAAGTACAGGGTGAAGATGGGGCTGTATGAAGAGACAGGTTAGCCATGCAGCAACTCAGGGTGTTTCTCAGGAATCCATTTGACGACAAAATCAAAGCCGCGCACCCGGCTTTGCGAGCGGATGCGCCCGCGCCAGCGTGACCAGTTCTCAACCAGCCTGCGAAAACCGATCAACCGAATGATTTCTTCGTAAGAGGCGTATTCGAGCAAACGACAAGCCGCCCAATCCTGATTCAACCGTCCTTTGCTTTCGTGCCCTTCCAGGATGGCTAGAAATTGGGTTTGGTCGATGTCATAATCCCAAACGTAGGGAAGTTTGTGTGCTGCTTGCATGCTTTGATTATACCCACTACGCGCCTTTCCACACGAAGGCGACGCGATTCCCATCGATGACGGGGTATCCGTTCGCGAGGGCATGGGGATCATGGGGAGATTGGGTTATGAATAAGAATGTCTATGCCTTGATGTGCGTGATCAAATATTCCATATAGCGCGATTTGACCTGTTGGCTTGCCATGAATTGCTTGATGGGTGGAAGGCGCAGGATGACCCCGAACACGGCTGCCAGCGCGCGGTGGTTCCACAACACGCGGTTGTCGAAGAGCAGGTTCTGCAGGTCGCCGCGTTCGATCGCCATCATCACCGTGCGGTGGACGGAGTTGAGCGGCGTGATGACCCGTTCCGCCCGCGGGTGAAGCGAGAGTCCCTCATGTGAACAGGTCCGCACGCAGACGCCGCATCCGAGGCACAGGTCTTCATCCACCTTGGCTTTTTTCATTTTGGGGTGATGCGCATCGTTGCTGGAGACCAGCGTCATGGCTTCCACCGGGCAGGCGCTGACGCATTTTCCGCAGCCGTTGCATTTGGCTTGGTCCACGCCCGGCAAAAAATTGGAGGTATGCACCGGGTTGAGGATGCCGAATTTACGGGCGGCGATCATCGCTTCACAGCAGCAGCCGCAGCAATTGCAGATGAAGTTCACCCGTTCGCGGACGTTCTCGCCGAACTGCACCAGGTTGCGCTCGTAGGCTTGCTGGAGCAGGTCCATGCCTTCGTGGACGTCCACCAGCCGGGCGTATCCGTGACGCGTGAGCGATTGCGCCGTGCCGTTGAAGGTCATGCAGATGTCCATCGGCGCATCGCAATTCCGCCCGACGTGCATCATCTTGTGGCGGCAGTAGCAGACGCCGATGCCGCGATGGGACGCGGTGTGAATGACCTCCGAGGCGCGTTCATAATCCAAAACGTGCAGGGCATTTTCCTCTGAAAGCACCGGCTCATGCACGAAGACCCGCCCCAATTGGGTCTCGCCTTGCACGAACAGGCTGTGGATGAATTCCTCCTCCACGTTCAAATATTGATAAAAGAGTTCGCCGAGCACCTTCTGGTCGACATCCCTCCGCAGGCGCATCATCGAGAATTCGAAGAAGCCCGCCATGGGCGGCGGCAGGGTGTAGGTGGTTTTCCCCTCCCATTCCACATCCACCAGGATCGCGCGGCTGGCAAGTTCATCGAGCACCTTGCGAGTCTCGGTCAGACTCATGCCCCAGACCCGGCTGGCTTTCTCGGCGGTGAAGGGCTTGATCGGCAGGAGCGCCACCAGCCCGGCTTCCCGCTCGCTGAACAGGATGCTCAAAATTTTGTACAGCGTTTCCGAGGGCGGCGCGCCCTGGGGAAAACGGTTCAAGCGCTCGACCAGCTCCGTATACCCCGATTTCAAGGTGATGTGCGACATGTCCGTATCTCCTTTGTGCATACTATACGGAGATTCTCACCCTGATTCATCTGTCATTTGTCACGGAAGAAGGGCATGGAATTTTGCAGCGCGGGCGGGTTGGAGGAGGGGATGGTGTATACAGGGAGATTGCAATCATTGAACAGATTGAGCAAAAGACGGTAAAATGTTTTTGTCGTTTATTGTAAGGAGCAGAATATGAGCGTTGAAGAAATCAAGCAGGCGATTTCAGAATTATCACCGGCAGAATTGGCAAATTTCCGCAAATGGTTCGAGGAATTCGAGAAAAAATGCGCAAATGTGCTATCAGTCGAAGAACAACTTACAAGACTACGAGGTTCCTTGAAAGGAAAGGGGATATTGAAGGCGTTTTTGGAAGAGAAGAAGCGGGAGAGGGGATTGTAGTCGCCGAAGGTTGTAAAGAACTCCGAGTAAATGGCTCGGAGTTTATGTTTTAAGGAGATGTTATTCATAGTGTGTAGACCTATTGTCTTTTTGGAATTATCTTTGATATATGCATGGTGTAAAATTACTTACATATAAAGCGAGGAGCTATGCCTTCAACAAAATGGACACGCGAAGAGCTGATACTTGCATTTAATCTTTACTGCAAAATCCCCTTTGGAACAATCCATATTTATAACCCTCAAGTCATTTCGCTTGCCAAGATTTTAGGGCGAACTGCTTCGGCTGTTTCATGGAAATTGGCAAACCTTGCGAGTCTTGACCCGATCCTAAAGAAAAGAAATATTGCTGGTGCATCTCACGGAAGCAAATTAGACGCTGAAGTTTGGAATGAATTTGTTGGCGATTGGGACAGATTAGCTTATGAAAGTGAAAAACTATTAGCACAGAAGACTGGCAAACGAATTGAAGATATATCTGATCTTGAAACTTTTGACCTGCCGAAATCAGGTAAAGAACGTGAAGCAATCGTCAAAATTCGAGTTAATCAGAGTTTCTTTCGGCGAGCTGTACTTGCGGCGTACGATTTCAAATGTTGTGTAACTAGACTAGAAATCCCTGAACTTTTGAATGCAAGTCATATTATTCCTTGGTCGAAAGACAAAGCCAATCAAGTAAATCCGAGAAATGGGCTATGCTTAAATGCTATCCATGACAGGGCTTTTGACAGAGGTTTGATAACTATTACACCTGAGTTGACAATAAAAGTTTCGAAAGCGATTAAGACCAAGAAGGCAAGCGATGCGGTTCAGGAGTTTCTTTTGAAATATGACGGTATAGAGATCAACAAGCCAACAAGATTCTTGCCCAATGCCGAATTTCTAAAATATCACAACAGGAATGTTTTCCAAACATAATTTATGAGTAATGTAAAATTTGTTTACCTATATCGCGATGGCGCAAACTACAAAGTTTGGAACGATGTGGTTTTTGAAAATCCATACAATACATCGTTAGATGAAATTGAGAGAATCTTAAGTTCCAGTTTTTCACCTGATAAGCTATTTATTGCCAACCAGATTTCTATTCCAGAACAATTTTTGTTCTTGAATGGGAGTTTTACGAAATACGATCATTGCTATCACGAGTTCGACTATGTAGAAATTTGCGAAGAATTGCCTACAGATATTCTACATCGTTCAATCGTAAATTTTTTGAAGGACGTCAAGTTGGCTTCTGAACAGGGCTGGAATACTTTTGATATTCTTGAATATTCAAAAAATAATTTGTGAACAAAGAACTGCGGAAACTTGGGTGGAAAGTCCTCCGCGTATGGGAGCGTGAGGAAAAAGACCCCGTCAAAGTGGCGCGGAAGATAAGAAGATATTTTCAATAGAGGCGACGCATGCGTCGTCTCTACGATTTCATTGAAACGTGATCTCTTCCACGCGCCAGTTCTCTTCGCCCATCAGCTTCTTCAGGCGTTCGAGCAGTTCGGGGCAGATGCGCGTGGTGTCGTTGGGGAAGTCGATCAGGTGTCCCTTGCCGTTCTCGAAGATCTGGAAGGTGAACTTGTCGCGCCCGTGATACGAGATCAACGTGCCGTAGAGAGTCTTGATGCGGCGTTTGTCGCGTTCCCTGTCGCCGGTGGGGCGCAGGAGGACGGTGATCTGCCGGGGCGGATGGTCCTTGTCCTTGTTCTCTTTGGCGAGCGGGATGTACAAAGATGGAATCACCGGCTCGTCGCGGTCTTCGGCCGGATTCAGCGCTTCGAGTTGACTCAAGGCTGTCGCTTCGCGAGTCACCAGCGGCGGAGTCACCTCTTCGTCTTTCTTGAACTTCGGCGCGGGCTTCGAGGCAATCGCTGCGTCCTCGAACGAAGGCTGCCATTCCAGATCCCAGCCGTCGGGGAAGTTCTCTGGCGGCGGGGGCATATCGCCCCCCTCTGTCCCCCCAAATTCCCCCGGAATTTGGGGGGATGAAAGGGGGGTATAAGAAGGAGCAGGCTCGGCAACTTGAGGAACCGTTTTCGGCGTTTGATTTTGTTTGGGTTGTGTGACAGGCTTCGGCTGAGTCTGTTGAGCCGGGCGGCGGGGAGATTGCGATTCGCTGCGGGGGAGAGCAGGCTTGGGAGTCGAATCCGATTTGAGGGTTGGATCATCCGCTGCTTCGATAACTTTGATCTCTGTTTTGATCGTGTCGACGAGGATCTTGGGCGGGGTGTTGGTCTGGTCCACTTTGCCTTCGACGATGATGATCTGCCCGGAGGAAAGTTGCGCGTGGTATTGTTCCCAGGTGCGGGTGAAGAGCAGGAGTTCGATGCTGCCCTGGATGTCTTCGATGGTGACGAAGCCCATGGGTTTGCCCGCTTTCGTTGTGTACGGGCGGATGTTGGTGATGAGCCCTGCGACGCGGACTTTTTCCTCGTGACGCGCCTCGGAGAGCTGACCGGAGAAGTAGCTGACGATCTGCGCGAGCGCTGCCTGGTATTCGTTGAGCGGGTGGTCGGAGATGTACAGCCCGATGAGTTCGCGTTCCCAGTTGAGCATTTCGCGCTTGTCCACGTCCCTGACTTCGGGCAGGCGGATCTCGTCGATGACGCCGGTGGTCGAGCCGAAGAGACTCATCTGCCCGGCGTCGGCGGCGCGGAAGTGATTGCCCGAGATGGCGATGATGCGGTCGAGCGAGGCAAGCAGGGAGGCGCGGTTGCCGAAGGAATCCATTGCGCCGACTTTGATGAGACATTCGAGCGCGCGCTTGCCCACGGAGCGCAGGTCCACGCGGCGGGCGAAGTCGTTCAGGTCGCTGAACCTTCCGTTCCTGGCGCGTTCATCGATGATGGGCTGGATGGCGTTCTGCCCGACGTTCTTGATGGCGCCCAAACCGAAACGGATGTTGGGTTGCGCCTGCCCTGACTGCCCGTTAGGGCCTGTCGAAGGGTCGATATCTTCGATGTCGAAGTCCCACATCGAGGAGTTGATATCGGGACGCAGGACCGGCACGCCCAAGGTGCGCGCATCCGCGACGTAATAGGCGACCTTCTCCACCTGCCCTGCCGAGGCGGACATGAGCGCGGTCATGTATTCGGCGGGGTAATGCGATTTGAGGAACGCGGTCTGGACGGCGATCACACCATAATCGGCGGCGTGGCTATTGTGGACGAGAATATCGTTGGCGACGAAGTTGTGAGTCTCTTCGATCTCAAGGTCGTAGGTTTGTTTTTCACCCACATACTCGATATAAGCAATACGATCCCAGTAGACGTCGCTTTCAGCAAAACGCTTGATGGTGGGGTCGTCGAAGTAATTGCCTAGCCGCAGCAGGGTAGCGCGCCCAAAGCCCACTTTGCCTGCGGAGTTGGTCGGAGAGAATTCACGCGGGGCAATGCCGGTGGCGGCGGTTATCTCCTTCCAAGTCAACCCGGATGAATCTTTTGCGGCGCGGATATGTTCCTTAACCGCAGCAGGGACAATGTCTTTCGTGCCCACAGCAACGGGTGGAATGGAAGCGGTCAGTTCTCCGAGGGCTTGAGTCTTTTTAGCACTAATCAAGAAGCAACCAATGCGTTCCTTGAACGCGTTGATGTTCTCATACCCGGTGATGAAAACTTGATAACCGACCCGCCCTTCTTTGTATGGGAATTCCACAGTGCGCAAACGGCTGATAATGCCAAAGCGCAAAAGCAGGTGTTGAAGTTGCTGCGCAAGCTGTTGTGAAGCGGTGGCGTAGTACAGGCTGCGTCCGCGTGCATCGATGTGACCGTCACCCTCCCACATGCGGCTGATGACCAGACCGATCTGGCGGTTGTTCAGTTCAAAGATGGCAGAGGGGAATTCCTTATTGCGGGCATTCCTGCCAAGCAAGCCCAACTCACCAGCCCAGGTAAAGATGCCGGGTTCATAATGCTTGTCGGGGCGGGCGGCATAGATGGAATAAGTACCTTTGTGCATGGCAACCGTGCATTTGACGTTCTCAAATGACTCAGCGGCTTTCACAAAGTCATTCACCTGCTCTATGTCTTGATTGTAGTAATAGACCGAGTGTGGATGGCAGAGATTGCCTTCCGCCAGTAAATGACCAAGTGCAATCGCTTCGTGGTCTGCCCATTCCTGCTTGCCTTCCACCGGAATGATGCGCGGGACGGCAATGAACTCATCGGGTTGGAGTTCTTCAAGATTGCGCCAGCCGTTGTAAGTATAAAAAGGATGATTGCCTGTCGCTTCGATGGTGCGACCCAGCGCTGTGGTCAGGCGGAAGACGGGTTTCACTCCGTTGTCCATAACGTTGAGCACGGGCTGGTTCTTTAGTTTAAGTGTGGAAACATCGCAGGAGAGAGTTTGCCGAATCTCTGCGGTGCCACGGTACAGGTCTTCCACTTTGACAAGCCGTCCGGTGGCAGAGTCCAACAGTTCCACATCACCGGGCAAACATTTGTTGAATCCGTATCGCGCGAATTCCTCCCAATCCGTGTAGATGGCATTGGCAGTGGATTGGTCCATGCCTTTTTCGATCGCGCCTTTCACGAACTTGGCGCGGTGCTTGTCGATGTCTTCCTTTTTCTTTTTCGAAATGGCTTTGCGCAGTTCATCCGACTCGGAAGGCGTGTACCCGGCGAGTTCGACGGCGGCGCGCATCAGCTGTTCCTGATAGACGGGGATGCCGTACGTGTCGCTGAAGATCGGCTCCATGGCAGGATGGCGATACTTCACTTCAGCCTGCCCATGCATGCGCGCGATGTAATCGGGGATGAAGGCCATCGGTCCCGGGCGGTAGAGCGCGACCATGGCGATGATGTTTTCGAGCGTCTTCGGCTTCATCTGCACGAGGTAGCGCGTCATGCCGCCGCCTTCGATCTGGAACAAGCCCGCGGTCTGCCCGCTGCCCATCAATTCAAATGACTTTGGATCGTCGAGCGGGATGTTGTTCAGGTCGTATTTGATGTCGTGACGTTTGAAGATCAAATCGCAGGCGCGCGCCATCACGGTCAACGTGATGAGGCCGAGGAAATCCACCTTCAACATGCCGAGCGAATCGAGCACGCCCATTTCGAACTGCGTGACCGATTTGATCGGCGTCTCTTCCGAATTGGATGTCGGGCGGTGAAGCGGCAGGTACTCCAGGATCGGCTTGTCGGAGATGACCACGCCCGCGGCGTGCGTTCCGGCGTTGCGCACCGTCCCCTCCATTTTTGCGGCGATGTCGATCACTTCGCGCATCTGCGGATCGGTGTCGTAGATCTGTTTGAATTCGCGGACTTCGAACGCATCGTCCATGGTCGAGCCGCCCGCCGCGAACGGGACAAGTTTGGCAACGCGGTCCACTTCGGGCAGGGGAATCTCCATCACGCGCGCCACATCGCGGATGGCGGCTTTCGCTCCCATCGTGCCGAAGGTGATGATCTGCGCCACTTTATCGTCGCCGTATTTGCGCGCGCAGTATTCCAGCACTTCGTGACGCCGGTCGTCGCGGAAGTCGAGGTCGATGTCGGGCATCGAGATACGCCCGGGATTCAAGAATCGTTCGAAGATCAGGGCATGCTGCAATGGATCCACCATGGTGATCTCGAGCGTATACGCGATGATCGACCCGGCTGCCGAGCCGCGCGCGTTGTACCAGATCCCGTTTTCGCGGGCGAAGCGGCACAAATCCCAGACGATCAGGAAGTAGGCGTTGAATCCCATGCTGTTGACGACGCTTAACTCGTAATCCAGCCTCGCACGGACGTTTGAGCTGCCCGCGTCATCCCCGTAGCGTTTCTTTGCCCCAGCCTCGCACAACGAACGCAGATACGTTTCCGGCGTGTATCCTTCCGGGACGGGGAAATCGGGCAGGTGATAGCCCTTGAAGCCGAGGTCCACGTTACAGCGTTCGGCGATGAGCAGGGTATTGGTTAACGATTCGGGAACTTCGGCGAAGAGTCGGCTCATCTCGGCGGGCGAGCGCAGAAAATAAGAATCGTCGGTCATGCGCATGCGTTCCGGGTCGCTGAGCACCGTCTGCGTTTGCATGGCGAGCAAAATGTCCTGGAGTCTCGAGTCGCTTTGGTTGATGTAATGCACGTCGTTGGTGGCGACATAACGGGCGGAATAGCGCGCGCCGAGTTCGAGCAGTCTCTTGTTCAGGTCGAGAATTTCCGGGATGTTGTGCTGTTGCAGTTCGACGAAGAAGCGGTCGGGACCGAAGACGTCGTAATACCAATTCCATTTTCTAACGGCTTCCTCGGGCCTTTCGTTCAGCAACGCACGGGGAATCTCCGCGGACATGCATCCCGATGTGCAGATCAAGCCTTCGGAGTGCGCGGCGAGGAAGTCGTGGTCGATGCGCGGATAATAATAGAAGCCGTCCAACTGGGAGGCGGAGGCGATCTTCAATAGGTTGCGATAACCGGTTTCGTTCTCGGCAAGCAGGAGCAAATGAAAGGATTGGCGGTCGAGTTTGGAATCTTTATCCTTCATGCCGCGCGCCGCCATGTAGGCTTCCAACCCGATGATGGGCTTGACCCCCGTTTCGTTCGCTGCCTTGTAAAAATCGATCACCCCGAACATCGTGCCGTGGTCCGTGATGGCGACGGCGGGCATGTCCATTTCCTTCACGCGCTGGACCAGCTTCTCGATGTTCGAGAAGCCGTCGAGCAGGGAATATTCGGTATGGACGTGGAGGTGGGCAAAGGACATTTCAATTACCAGTGATCAATTTTCAGCGGCGGGGTCATTATAGCACGCATGTTCAGGTTATGACCCGGAATGCGTCTTAAAGAATCAGGAGATGCAGATGGTAAATTGAATTTCAGGGTCCCGCTGTGCCGTGCAAACGATAGACCGGCTTGTCCTTGATGATCGCCTCAAGGTAATAGTACTCTTCGATGAACTGCAGCACTTCGTCCAGGTTATGGGGCGGGTTGACCGGGTAGATGCCGCCAATCTTTTGTTCCTCGCGCCGGACCGGGTCAAGGGAGGGGATCGTAAGCCGCTGCATATCCACGACGAGGACGGGCGTATTGTTCTTTAAGTCTTCGAGGAAATCGTCATTGAGGCGGTCTGAGATCTCCGAATCCACGAGGATGGGGTAGAACAGGTTGGACATAGGCGCATCCCTGCGTGCCATGAAGTTTTCTCCGGGGTGGGTCGCCCAAAATAAAACGGTCTCGCCGGGATTGGTGTGGTTTTCCACGTAAATGGAAATGGGGGAACGCACCTCCCTATCGGGTGAGTTGAAAAAGCGGTCGAGGGCTTTGGCGTATTTGGAGGCGCTTCCGGAAAGCGCAAAGAGGGCGAGAGCAACAAAAATAGAAGAAAGAAGAGGGAAGAAGGATGGCTGGGCAGGCTGGTTTTTTTTGTGGGGAAGGAATTTTTCCTGGACGGTGAGGAAGGCAAATGCGCTTAGCAGGGCGATGAACGGCAGCCAATTGATGAAGTAATGACCATAGCTGCGCCTCGCGAGGTCGCTGACAAGGATGGCAATGGGCATCCCGATGATCATGAAAATAAAAAGAAGTAAGTGCGGACTTTTGAAGACTTCCTTGACTCGCAACAGGAGGAAGAGATAACCGACAAGCCCGATCCAGGCGGCGAGGTTGAGGTAATCGAACCCGACTTGCAAGGGAGAGTAGGAGGAGAATTTCGTCGTACCGTAGGTCAGGTTGTAGATGAAGGACGCTTCGATCATCTCCTGGAGGACTCCCAGGTAAGCAAAATATGCGAAGGAGATGGCAAGCGGGAGAAGAATCCCCAGGGTGACCCACAAGACAGCAGTTGAAAGGGCTTTCAAATCGCGCTTCACCAATAATGAAACGCCAAGGAAGAGAATGACCAACGCCTCGACGACGGCGTTGTTCGGGCGGAAGAGAAGGCTGATGGAAAAGAACAAACCCAGGGCGAGGTAAAAGAGGCGGCGCCCGGGATTTTGAATCAATTGAACGAAGAGGATCAGCGCGAGGAAGTGGAGCACCATTGGGTATTCTTCCGTGAAATTGCCTCCTTCCAGGACAAAATTCAAACCCCAGAGCCAGGTGAAGATGCCGAAGATCGCGGGTCCAATTCCCCAAAGGTTCTTCAACAAATGATAAGAGGCGGCGATGGCGGAGAAAAGAAACCCGAACTCGACAAGCCAGACACCCCAGCGCATCCCGCGGCCGAGACGCAGGGCGAGGGCGTTAAGATAGAAAATGCCCGGTGGTTTGCTGTCCCAAAGGTCGTGGTAGGGCAGGTAGCCTTTTACGATCTGTTTGCCGATGTAGATGAAGGCGCCGCTGTCGCGGCCCGGATATTCGGTGCCGGGGTTGGCTTGCGAGAGGACGGTCAGGGCAAGCACGGTGAAAAGGGCGGTCAGCAGGATAAAATTCCACGGCTGCCCGGTTTTCCGGGGGGGAAACGGGTTCATGAGTTCGGAGATTATAACATTCGGGTTTAATGCGACCGCAATCTTGAATTGGACATTTACGCGATAAAATAATTTACGAAAAGGTTCCGCCCTCGTAGGATAGGAATTGCTCGACATGTCTTCCATCCCTATCAGCAAGACCAAGATCATCCTCCCGCGCCGGCGCGCTGAACTGCTCAGCCGCAAGAGGCTTCTGGACTTATTGTTCGACGCGCTGGATAAGAAACTGACCCTTTTATCCGCGCCTGCCGGATATGGGAAAACATCGCTGCTGGTGGACTTCGCCCACCAGAGCGACCTGCCCTGCTGCTGGCTGGCTTTGGATGACCTGGACCGCGATCCGCAGCAGTTCGTGTCGTATTTCATCGCCGCCCTGTCGGAGCGTTTCCCCGCATTTGGCAGCCAGTCGAAAAGCGTGCTGGAGGCCATGAACTCCTTCGAGCAGGAAATGGAACGCCTGCTCGTCACCCTGGTCAACGAACTTTACGAACAGGTCAAGGAACATTTTGTTTTCATCCTTGACGATTTCCATCTTTTGGACGACGTCTCCCCCATCAATGAGTTCGTCAATCGTTTCATCCAGCTGGTGGATGATAACTGTCATCTCGTGATTTCGTCGCGCAGGCTGGCGACGCTTGAAGACATGCCTCATTTCGTTGCGCGCGAGCAGGTGAGCGGTTTGAGTTTCTCAGACCTTGTTTTCAAGCCGGAGGAACTTCAGGCATTGGCGCTTCAGAACAGCGGCGCGCAAATGACCGACGAGGAAGCCACACGGCTGATCGAAGAATCAGAGGGCTGGATCACGGGTCTTCAATTCTCCGATTCGAATGTTCTGCGCAGCAGTTCGAAGCCCTCTCCATTCGGGAGCAAGGCAAACCTGTTTGAATATTTTGGACATCAAGTCCTGGACCGTCAGACTCCCGAACTGCGGCTATTTGTCCTGCGCACTTCATTGTTG
The DNA here is from genome assembly GCA_026645935.1 of Candidatus Villigracilaceae bacterium. Lineage (GTDB taxonomy): Bacteria > Chloroflexota > Anaerolineae > Anaerolineales > Villigracilaceae > Villigracilis. The sequence continues at coordinate 32,481 of JAPKMP010000009.1, forward strand.
GAGGAATTCGACGCCGCCCTTTGCGACAGCGTTCTTTCACCGCTCTATCCTGAACCGCAGGATTGGCAGTTTTGGATCAAGACCGTATCACAGAATAACCTGTTCGTCCTGCCCGTCGGTGAAGATGGACGATGGCTGCGCTACCATCATTTATTCCGCGATTTCATCTGCGAACAATTCGAACGCGAACGCCCGGAGGAAGTCCCTGCGATCTTATCGCATCTTCAGCTGGCGTATGAAGCCATGGGCGAGTGGAGCAGGGCGCATCAAATCTGCCGCCGGAAAAATGACCTCGATGCCCTGGCTGGGATGATCGAACGGGCGAGTCTGTCCATGCTGCAAAGCGCGCACCTGACATTGGAATCCTGGCTGAGCGAACTGCCGCCCTCCCTGCTGCGGAAAAGACCGGGCTTGCTTTCCATTCGTGGGGCGATCGCATACACAAAGGGAGATTTGCAGGAAGGCTTGGACCTGCTTTTACAATCGGAGCGGCTATTCCGCGAACAGGGGGAATCGCATGGGTTGATCGTGGCGTTGATTCGGCTCGGCTCGGCGTATCGCTTCCTGGGGGATTACGAAGCGTCCCTGCGCGATGCGGAGGAAGTGATCACCCTGACCGAAGCGAAGGACGAATGGCAGATGCTCCATGCCGATGCGCTGCGGCTGAAGGGATTGGCTTTGTATCGCCTGGGCAAGGCTGATCAGGCCGTTTCCTTCCTTGAGCGCGCTCTGGAATTGTGCCGCTTATACGATAAAGCCAATGTGCCGCTCTTATGCCTGGATACCGGCATGGCGTATCGAGCGATTGGAAATTTTTCCGAGGCTCTGAACGCTTACGAAGAAGCCCTGCAAATCTGGCGGCGTGAAGGCAATTTGTATTTGCAAGCCAGTTTGTTGAATAATCTTGGGGTCTTCCACCATTCGCAGGGAAATTATGAAAAATCGGCACTGGCGTTTGAGGAAGGATTGCTTTGCGCTCAGCGAATTCGGGATGACCGCCTAAATGCCTTGATTTCCATTGGGTTTGGAGACCTCTACGCTGAACTGGAAGATTTCGAGATGGCCAATCTGAATTATGAGAATGCGGCTGTGATCCTTAATGGCATGGACAACCGGTTCTTGATTCACTTTTTGGGGCTATCACGCGCCAATCTGGCTCTATTGCAAAGGGACTCTTTTCTTGCCCAAAGCGCCATTGAAGAGGTTGCAGACTCGATTCGCTCGGGTAATTCGAACTTTGAGAATGGGTTGCTTGACTTAAGTTATGGACGTTTGCATTTGATGAATGGCGATACTGCCCAATCAGTGCATGCATTTATGGAAGCCCAAAAACGATTTGAATCTGAGCAGAGGGTTTCGGAAAACATCGTAACCCTTGTCTGGCTTGCGGCTGCCCGCCATCTGCAGGAAGAATACAAGGCTACATTTCAATCCCTGAGTGAAACTGTCGCGAACCGCAGGAAGATACCCCATCCTGCCCTGGTTGCCGCCCACCAGGCGAAGGATTGGCTCAAGGATCTGCAAGCTAACTCAAACAGCGGGCGTTACCTGCGTGACCTTTTTGTCCAGGCGGAGCGTCTTGGGAAATCCATCCCATCCACTCGCCGCCAACTGCGCCGTCAGGTGCGGGCAATCTCAGCCCCGACCTCCCGCCTCGTTATCGAAGCGTTTGGCAAGGTCTCTGTCAGCATAAACGGCAAACCCCTGACCTTGTCTGACTGGCAAACCCAATCCGTCCGGGATCTGTTCTTTTACTTCCTATCGGAGACCAAACCACTAACCAAGGAACAGGTCATCGAAGTGCTTTGGCGGGATGAAGACGAGCCCGCCAAATTGAAACTCCGCTTCAAGAACGATCTCTACCGTCTGCGCCGCGCGGTTGGGCAGGATGTGATTCAATTCGTGGATAATCACTATGTATTCAATCGCGGACTTGATTATGAATACGATGTCGAGGCGTTCGAATCCTTTGTTGCGCGCGCAAAATCATCAAGCGACCCTGTCGAAAAAATGAGTTTTTACCGCAGGGCGGTTGGGTTGGTGCAGGGACCTTATCTAAATGAAAATTATGCAGAATGGGTGGCTCCAGATCGCGAACGCCTGCGACAGGCGTATATCGAAGCGCTTGTAAATCTGGCGGGCCTGCAGATCGCCCAGGCTCAGGCTCAAGTTGCGGTCATGACCTGTCAGCGTGTCATCGAAGCAGACCCCGGCAATGAGACCGCGTATCAGCTATGGATACAGGCTTGCAGCCGTCTGGGCGATCGGGCCGGGATGACGCGGGTCTATCAGGATTACAGCGCGGCAATGAAGCGGCTTTTTCAGTTATCCCCATCCAAAGAGACGGAAGAAATCTATCGGCGATCCATGCGGTGAGAGCACAATCACGCCCCACAACCCAATCCTTTAGTAACAGCCCGACCGGGCTGTTTTTATTTTCTTTCTGAAACCTGTTTTGAAGCCTGTTTTGAAGCCTGGCAGGGGATATATTCACCACAATCAAATTCAAAAAAAAAGGAAAATATCATGAAAAACACACTTAACCACCTCGTTTTGTCCGCTTCCAAGATCAACCGCCAGCACATTCAGATGGTCTTCGTCCTCGTATCCCTCGCCATGCTCGTTCTCGGCTTGGGCGCCCCGGATGACAGCATCGGAACCAGCCGATAGTGATCCTGCTCATTGCCGTTCTGGCTGGCTTTACAACCGGAATGGTCGTGATGTGGGCACGCCGCCAGTCCTATCGTCCTCCCGATCTTCAATACATCTGGCTGGTATTCCTCGCCTACCTGCCGCAATTCGCCATCTTATATATCCCGGGAATCCGCCAGCAGGTTTCGGACCTGTGGGCTGCTGTCCTTCTGACGGCATCGCAGCTCCTCCTGCTGGGGTTCGCCTGGCTCAACCGGAAATTGCCCGGGATGTTGATCCTGCTCCTTGGGGCGGCGCTCAACTTCGCGGTCATGACGGCGAATGGCGGTTTCATGCCAATAAGCCCACAGACAGCCAGCCGTTTTCTTACCCGGGAAGAATTGAACGAGATTTCACTTGGGGAGCGGATCGGGATAAAAGACATCCTCCTCGAACCGCAGGATACCCGCTTCGAGATTCTAGCGGATCGTTTCCTGCCCCCAGCCTGGTCCACATATCAGGTGGCTTTCAGTCTGGGTGACGTATTTCTGGCAGCCGGCGTGTTCTGGCTGCTTGCCCGTGTGCCGGGAAAAGACACTTTACCGGAAAGGATTTTGATATGATCACTTCGTTTGCATATAAACCTCAATTACAAATTAAAGTCGCGCCCATGACAGCTTCAAAGGGACTCAGTCGTGTATTCGCAGCCGCCGTGGTTAACAACCAATTCCGCGACCTGCTCCTTGAAAATCCGCGAGAGGCGTTGGTAAAAGGTTATCTCGGCGAGACCTTTTCCCTCACCCCTGAAGAAAGCGACCTGATCGCCTCGATCCGGGCGGATTCCCTCTCCGACCTCGCAAAACAGGTGTGTGGTTCGATGTCCATCGGCGATTGAATTGATGCAGGCTGGCATTAATTCGCTCCCGCACATGACCGATTTTGAAAATTTGGAAACCACCATGAAGGCGGGTTTCCATGTCTCGGTTCTGCCCGTCCATTTGACCGCACCCGAGGAGGGATTAAAAGACCTGCTCCAAATGGCTGACGATCTCCTGTTCGTCCTCGACGAAACCGGGCGGATCGTCAATTGCAAGGCGCGCGCGGGTTCGATCTTGCACAACTTCCATGTTCGGAAGGGGTTATTCATTCGCGATATCCTTCCCGATATCATCAAGCGAAAACTTGAAATCGCCATAGAGCAATTCAATCAATCGAAGCGGTTTACGCTTTTCGAAAGCATGCTCACCCTTCCGCCCAGCGGGATTAATTGGTATGAATTCCGTCTCATTCCAGCCCTCGAAAATCAGGTCGTGTTGTTCGTCTGGAACGTAAAAGGCTACCGAGATGCATCCCGGACGGTTCCGAATCTGCCGGTCTCCACAGAAAAAACGCTCGAAGGCTGGTCGCGTTCACTCTACCTGCGCGACTTTGAAACCGAGGATCACACCAAGCGCGTAACCGAAATGACCCTGAAGCTTGCCAGGCGGCTCGGTCTGCCGGAAACGGAAATGGCGAACATCCGGCGCGGCGCGCAAGTCCATGACATCGGGAAGATCGCCATTCCGGACGCGATCTTATTGAAAACCGGGGAACTCACGAAAGGGGAATGGGATTTGATGCGGCGTCATCCCATGCTCGCCGTGGAATTTCTCAGGTCGATTCCGGATATCGAACCGGCGCTCTTCATCCCGCGTTATCATCATGAGAAATGGGATGGTTCCGGCTACCCCGATCATCTTGCCGGAGAGGAAATTCCGCTTGCCGCGCGCATCTTCGCTTTTGCGGATGTGTTCGATGCCCTGACCTCGGATCGTCCCTACCGCCGCGCCTGGTCGAAGGAATTTGCTCTGGAATTCATTCAGAAGGAATCGGGCAGGCATTTCGACCCGCGCCTGGCGCCCGATTTTATTCAAATGCTGCACGGCTCATAACGTTGTCTTTCAACGCGCCGAGATGGAGGGGAACCCGGCGCTTTTGTCATTATGGATCCCTTTTTCAGGCTGTCGATACATCGTGGATTTGTTGTCTGGTTCCAGGCTGGGGAATCAAACGGCATCCCGCCTGTGGGGGCAGTACAAATGCCTATGCCGAAATCATTGATAAGCACGAACGGAGTGTTTACAATCTGAATACAACTTTATCTGAAGACCAGCGCATCCGCTGCTCGAGGGGAACCAGATGCGGCCTGGGGATTATTGGGGTGCGCGCCGGTGAATCCACCGGCGCGCTTTTTGGGGCGGAAATCTTATTTGGGTAAATTTCGTAAAAGGTTTTTGAGTTTTGGCTTCCATGTGATGTGAATCGCAGCCCCATGCCCGGGACGGGAGCGGATCTCCAACTCCGCGCCAAGGACATGAGCGCGATCCTTCATATTTGCCAGACCGAAATGACGCTTCGCGATCAGGTCGTTGAGATTGGTGTTTGAATCGAAACCCCTGCCGTCGTCCTGAATGGACAGGTCCACCCGTTCGGGGGAAACGGAGCCGGAGATCGTCAGCGCCCGGCACTCGGAGTGTTTGAGGGCGTTCTCGCAGGCTTCATGCACAATGTGGAAAAGATGCTCTTCCATCTTTTCGGGAAGCCGTTCTTCGCTGGAGCGGAGGTCGAGGGCGATGTTCACATCCGCGTGTTTCTCTTTGAGGTTTTCCACCATTTCTTCGACAGCGTATGTGAATCCATGATCGAGCATGGGCGGGCGCAGGTTGTTGATGATCTCGCGAAGGCGTTTTTTGAGGTCTTCGTAGTCGGACTGAAATGAAGGGGGAAGGTTCTTTGGGTCGAGCTTGTTATGAATGTTGGCGAGTTTGCCCAGCACTTTGTCGTGCAGGTCGCGAGAGATGCGTGTGCGCTCGCTCTCGATGCTTTCGAATTCGGACTGGTAGAAATTTCGGAGCAGGTCGGATTGAAGGATGTTGCTCAGGGCGATGGCGGTCTGATTCGCAAGGGATTGCAGGATGGGAATCTCGACCTGGGGGTAGAGATCGTCGGGGTCTCGCCTTCCGAGTAACCAGAAGCCGAGGATTTTGTCACCCACTTTGAGCGGGAGGATGAGGCGCAGCCAGCCCTCATCCGGCGGAAGGTTTGGGATGTAACGCCCGGCTTTTTGAGTCAGAACGTCGAAGTCGAACGGTTCATTCGGGACCTCTTTGGCGAGGAGGACACCCAGGGTTTTTTCCCGCGCCTGGAGGAATGCGTATTGACGGACGAGCAGGCTGGGAAAGACTTCGTTTTCGAGCATGGCAAGCAGGCTGGGGAGGCTGTCGCTGACAGAAATGCGGCTGGAGAAAGTTTCAAGGAGATGCCGGTGGGGAAGTTTGATGCCGAAGATGTTCTTTTCGATGAAAGCTTCGAAGCGAGGGAACCTGCTGATGGAAAACGCGGACGCGACCAGCGGGAGGATGATCGCCAGAAGAGCGGAAATTTCTCTGGGGAGGAAAACCTCCACATGGGCGAAAATGACCAGGATCGTTCCCAAAAGGATCAGGAAGGCGAATATCGAAATGAAGCGGTTTGCCCGCGCCTCCATCCCTCCCAATTGGGCGCGAAATATCAGGTAAAGATATGCGGCGGGCATTAAGATAAAGGCAATTAAAGCCAACGGCGCCGAGGCGGGCACCAAGTCGAACAACCCTGTCACGCCAACGAAAATCAATGGAAGAACGGCAAGAAAGGTGGAAAGCGCCAGCAAGCCGATCTGGCGTCTTTGCGCGGGGCGAAGGATGAAGTGCAATAGCAGCAGGGTGAAACTCCCGCCCAGCGCGAGAATGATTGCCAGATAAAACAAATTTCTTGGGAGGAGTTGAATCAATTCTCCAACGGTCATCAAACCGGCGAATGAATAAAGAATGATGCTAGAGATCCTTGGCAGCCGGAAAAGAGGCTGGGGGAAGTTCCAATGCAGGTGAAGATAAACCGGCAGAATGAGCCATGCAAAAGCGTGAAAGAGAAGAGAACTGCCAAGCACCCGCCACGTGGAGATCGCGCCGACCATGAGCCAGAGTCCGGTGAGGTGGTTGGAAGCGATCAATAATCGCCAGAGAACATTGCGCGGCCGGATGAACATCTCGACGAACGCGCCGAAGAACCAGTAGATATAAGAGAACCAGAAAATGTTGAACAGCCGCCCGCGGAACCCAACAAGGTCGAAACCTGGGATTTCCCAATCAACAGGGATTTTTTCTCCGTTCCTTTCGACGAGGATGGGAAGGACATCCCCCTTCCGCAAATCCGGCGTGAAAAGAGGCAATGTTGCGCTCTTTTTATAATCTTCGAAAGTGACATCCCCTACTTTTATAAGGACATCCCCCGGTTGGAGGGTGATGCCGCCCGGGCTGTAAACATCCAGGATAACGCCGCTGTTCGGGTCGAAATACAAACCTGTGTATGGGACGCGCGCGAATATTCCCACGGTGAACCCCAGGAGGATAACGAGCACCACCATGGAAATGGGAATCTCCGAAATTTTCCAGCGGTAGGTGGAGTGAAGGTTCATGCCGGTTTTCCTGCGGATATTCGATAAAGTGAAAAGAGGTGATCTTATTATAGCTGAGGATAAACAAAATATGACTCACCCCGAAACTATTCATTGTATCCTTAATTTTCAAACACTTAACATGCCATGCTGAGCAAAACGAAACATCTCTACGAACGTACCAGAAACCCTGCGCGGCGCTGATGACGCCGCGCAGGGTGACAATTTGTAAGGTGACTTGTTTTACTCTGAATAATATAGGAAAGGAGGTGGATCGATTATAGCGAGGTTAAGAAAGGGAACGGGTCGAATCATCTTCAACCCGCTATGATTTATTCGTTATCCGAGATCGAGCACAGAATTTAATTGTCCTAATCTTACGGAAACGGCGTGATCAGCCCCTTTTGCCTTGCCTTCGCGATGGCGTCTGCCCGCGTCCTTGCCCCGAGTTTGATGTATGCTCCGGATAGCAGTGTGCGAAACGCTGAGTGTGTAATGTGCATTTTTTTGGCGAGCAGCATGCTTTTATCCCCGGGAAATGCGGCACTTAACGACAATGCCTCCAACTGGCGCGGACTCAACTGCTTTCCGTTTTCCTTCTCCAGTTGTTTGCCATATATGACGCCTGCCTCCTCGCTGAGGTAAACCCCGCCTTCCGCCACAGCCTTGATGATGGCGGGCAGGTTGGCGTAGGCATTCTGGTCGTCTTTAAGGATGTAACCATTCGCGCCAGCCGCCATTACCTCGCGGATTAAACCTCGCTCCGCATGCATGCTGATGACCAGAATGTTGAGGTTTGAATGTTCTTCCAATAATTTCGGTATGACATGCAGGATCGGATAGGAATTGCGGTTCTCCGCCGAGGTTGGCACGCTGACGTCCAATATCAGCACGTTCACTTCGCCCTTTTGTAAGACCGGCTCCAACAGGTCTGCAACCCCCATGGTCGCGGCGATCTCGATTTCAGGGTCGCTGCCCAGTTTGGATAAATATCCTTCAACAGTGCTTGGGTGATCGTCCAGGATTGCGACGCGTATCTTCGATTCCATAAAACATGCTCCCTCATTGACTCACCATCAGGGTAACAGAAAGTATGGTCCGTTTCAATAGGTACAGTACAAATGCCTATGCCCTGTCCATTGACGATGCAAATGGACTCCATACAATAGATACCATAACCGATAACCGGTTATGGCGGAAATGGGTTATTCGTCTCATATCCGTGAGAACAGACAGGGGGCGGCGAACAGGGCGCGTCCCAACCTCTGGGCGGCTCGAACGCCAGGGGACTGGCGGAGGAGGCTGGGCGCGCTGAAGGGGAGAGGTTAAATCCTGGTAAATCGTTTTACTTACATTACGCCCCCGGAACGTACTTCTGCTCCCATTCTGCGATCGCGGCGCGGATGGCGGATTTGATATTCGCGTCGGGCACGTCGTCTATGGTGTCGTATTTCTTTTCGCCGATGAGGACTTCGAGCCCGCCGGTGGGTGCGTCTTGCAGGTGAATGCCGAACGGTTCGAGTTGAGTCCCCGCGATGCGTTTTTGCAGGACAACGTCGATCTGTTTGACCATGCTCAGCAGTTTGAACTCGGTCTCGGGATCGGTTTTGGGTTTTTGCTGTGTCATGGGGAATGTGACTGAAACCGGCTTGACCGAAGGCTCGGCCGGAATCGAAATCTGCGGCGCGAGCGAAGCGGGGTCGGGCTGGGAGCTGGGGATCTGCGCTCCGCCTTCGATCCAGGGTCGAAAGTGGCTGACCAGTTCCAGCAATCGCTTTTTACGTTCAGGGGTGAGAGGCGCAGAGAGGGGTTTGCCGTCCATCTCGATCCGCATGCGGAAATTTTCCCCTTCCATGACTCTCAAGAGTGCCTTGTCATCCCCTGACTGAGGGACCTTCGCACCCAGGGCTTTCGCTTCTTTTAATAGTTGCTCGGCTTCCGCGAATTTTTTACGGGCTTCCTCCCGCGCATTTTCCACTTTCAAGTCCGCCGACTCCGCTTTCTTCCGCGCATCGATCGCCATGTTGAAATAGCCGAGCAGTCCGCCGACGAGAAACACAAGCAGGCCCAGGCCCCAAAGCAGAAGGGTGGGCATGGTGACGGTGGCAAAATTAAGCGACATGTCGTTTCCTTTCGAGCGGCTGGCATTTCGGGCAAATGTGCGTGCCGCGCTGACCGACCGTAAATTTCACGATCTTCGTTCCGCAGTCGAAGCAGGGTTCGCCTTCGCGGTCGTACACACGGAAGTGGTTCTGGTATTCGCCGCCGCGATAGACCCAGTCGATGCTCGCGCCATTCCTGCGGATGCCTTCCTTTAAAACGGATCGGATCGCTTCATTCAACGCCTTTGCCTGTTTCAGCGTCACGGCATTCGACGACGTTAGAGGATGCAACATCGCCAAATGCAGGGACTCGTCCGCGTAAATGTTGCCGACCCCGGCGAGAAAGGTCTGGTCGAGCAGGAGCGGTTTCAACTGGCGGTTCCGTTTGCGAAGGTTTTCGTACAACCATTCCGGCGTGAACTCTTTGCCGAGCGGCTCGGGCCCGAGCCTGCCGAGGACCGATTCGGGCTTGTCCGTAAGCCAGACGCGCCCGAACTTGCGCGTATCGTTGAAGGCGAGGAGACTCTCCTCTCCACGTTTGCCGCTCAGGGCGAGGATGAGACGGTCGTGCTTCTCAGCCCGCATTTTACCTTTTCTTATCACAATGACGCCGCTCATGCGCAAATGTATCAGGATACTGTAAGTTTCCAGCCTCAGGATGAGGTATTTTGCCCGGCGCGTGACCCCCAAAATTCGCCGATTTTTCACCTGTTCTTTGAATTTTTTCGCGGAAGGGAAGGCGATCGTCCGCGCCCAGCGCACGTCGGCAGAAACGATGGTCCGCCCGGCGACGAGCGGTTCGATGGAACGGGCAATGGTTTCGACTTCGGGGAGTTCGGGCATGGCTAGGTTTCAAGTTTCAGGTTTAAAGTTGAAGGTTCAACCTGAAACCTTTCAACCTTCAACCTGCCAACCGGATTTATTCGTTGAACATCTCCCCCACCGAGCGCCCTTCATGCGCGCGCTTGATGACCTCGCCCAACAACGAAGCCACCGAGAGGACGGTCAGTTTGCCTTCGAGCATTTTTGTTTTCTCGGGGGAGATCGGAGCCGTGTCGGTGGTGATGATGCGCTTGATGGGCAGGGAGGCGAGGCGTTCCGCGCCGTTCGCGGAAAGGATGGCATGCACGAAGATCAGATATACATCCCGCGCGCCGTTCTTTTTCACCACATCCACCGCCTGCGCAATGGAACCGCCGGTATCCACTTCGTCGTCCACGATGATGACGTCGCGGTCTTTCACGTCGCCGATCAGGGTCAGCGCTTCGGCTTTTGCTTCGTTGCCCTGCCTGCGCTTTTCGATGAAGGCGATCGGCATGTCCATGTCGGCCGCATAATTGCGCCCCTTTTTGGCGAAACCGAGATCGACGGAAACGACAACGGGATCTTTCATGCTGGCGCGCAGGTTCTGGTTGATGTGATGAATCAACATGTGCGAAGCGGTCAACACATCGCCGGGGATCGAGAAGAATCCCTGGATCTGCCCGGCGTGCGGGTCGAGGGTCATGTAACGATCCGCGCCAGCGACTTCGATCATGTCCGCCACAAGGCGCGCGGTGATGGGAACGCGCGGCTGGTCTTTCTTATCGGAGCGGCCGTAACACAGATAGGGCACCACCGCCGTGATGCGCGCCGCCGAATCCAGTTTCAACGTCTGGATCATGATGAGCAATTCCATCAGGTTGCGGTGCACCGGCGAGGACGTGGTCTGGATGACGTATACATCCTGTCCGCGCACGCTCCCGCTCAGTTTGATGAAAAGATTTTCGTTCGGGAACTCGATCACCTCGCGCCCGCTCAGCGGCATGTCGAGGTACTCTGCGATCTTTTGCCCCAGCTCCGGCGACCCTGTGCCACCGAACAGTTTTATGCCGCCGTACACCTTCAGATCGTGATGAACGTGATGCATGACCCTTACTTCTCCTTCTTGCGAGTGTCCCATTCCGAACGCAGGACGCTCATGAACAGGACATCCTCGTATTTTCCGTGCTTGTAGACCGCCTGACGCTGCCGTCCCTCCAGAACGAACCCGGCTTTTTCGTAGGAACGCACCGCGCGCACATTATCTTCATAGACCCGCAAAAAGATGCGGTTCAGGTTCAACGTCTCGAAACCGTGTTGAAGCAGCAGGGTCATCGCTTCCGCCCCGTAGCCTTTGTCCCATTCGCTTTTCTCGCCGATAATAATCCCCAACTCGGCGCTGCGATTTGCAAGCGAAATGCCGAACACGCCGCAGTTGCCGATCAATTTCCAGTTCCTTCCCTTTCGGACCTCGATGGCGAGCGGTTTTTCATCCGGGTCGCTCTTCGACATCCTGTCGAACCAATTTTCTTCATCCTGCATCGAAAGCGGCAGATACATCGCCAGTCCGCGCGTTACTTCGGGGTCGTTCACCCACTTGTGAAATTTCGCCACGTCTTCACGCTCGATCGCGCGCAGGCGGATTCGTTTCCCATAAATGATGCTCATGGCTGCCTTCCATTCATCAAGGAAGCCGCCGCTTCCCACGGCGACATTTTTCTTTGGATGACCGACTCAAGCGCCTTTTCATACGCCGGTGCAGGGACATCCTCTTTGAAGCGGCTCATCAGCCCGTCGCGGACCAGCGCCTCCAACTCGACCTCGAACCGGATCCGCTCGCGGGAATCCCATTCCCCGCTGGTCCTTAAGTGACTCACATGCCGCGCAACCGCGTCCGCCAGTTCAGGGATACCCGTGCCTTCGGTCGAGATCGTCCGCAGGATCGGCGGGATCCACATCTTTGTGTTTTCGTTCTTTTTCGGCGCAGTGACTCGCATAGTCGCGCCATGATGCTTGAAAACCCTTTCGGTCGGATGTGCCAGTTCAAGCATGGTCTTCAGCGCCTTCTCCGTATTCTCGACGCCGGGACGGTCCGCTTTGTTGACGACCAGGATGTCGGCGATCTCCAATATACCAGCCTTGATGGCTTGTATGTCGTCGCCGAGTCCGGGCGCTTCCACGACGAGGGTCGTGTGAGCGAGACCGGCGATATCCACTTCGCTTTGACCCGCGCCGACGGTTTCGACAATGATGATGTCGAACCCGGCCGCATCGAAGACCTGGACAAGGTTCGCGGTCGCCTGCGCCAGTCCGCCCAGCGAGCCGCGCGAAGCCATCGAACGGATGAAAACATTCGGGTCGCCGGAAAGGTCGCGCATCCGGACTCGATCCCCAAGCACCGCTCCGCCCGTGAATGGGCTGGACGGATCGACGGCAATGATCGCGATGCGCTTCTCCTCCGTCCTGCGGTAGTGCAATGCCAGTTGATTCACCAGCGATGATTTGCCCGTGCCCGGCGCGCCGGTCACACCAATGAGATGCGCTTTGCCGGTGTGCGGAAATAATTCCTTCAAGGCTGCGCGCCCGTCGGGCGTGTCGTTTTCAACCCGGGTCAATAGACGCGCAAGCGCAAGGCGGTCACCGTTAAGAATGGCTTGGGCAAAATTCATTCGTTTCCTTAAGAACAAAACACAGAGCAGGGGCTCTGTGTGGAAGTATTCAGGCTAACCCGTCACAGCCTGTTTTATATCGCGGATGATGTCTTCGGTGGATGCGCCGGGTCCGTATACGCCCGCAACGCCCAATTCTTTCAGGCGGTGCAGGTCTTCATCGGGAATGATTCCGCCCAAAAAGACTTTGACGTGAGATTGCCCATTGGAACGCAGGAGTTCCATCACGCGCGGGGTCAATGCCATGTGCGCGCCAGAAAGCACCGAGAGTCCCACCACATCCACATCCTCCTGCAGAGCCGCCTCGGCGATCATTTCTGGAGTCTGCCGCAGCCCGGTGTAGATGACCTCCATCCCTGCATCGCGCAGGGCGCGCGCGATCACCTTTGCGCCGCGGTCATGCCCATCGAGGCCGGGTTTGGCCACCAACACGCGAACCTTTCGTTCGCCGGTTTTCTTTTCTGTCATTCATCCTCCGATTCAAGATGCCTTACGGCGATTATACTATGCATCACAAACGATAAATCACGCGCAGTGTCTTAAAGAAAAAGACGCGCCTCCTTCGCGTCTTTTGTTGTTTATAAAATCCGTTTCAATCGCACAGGCGGTCTCCAATCACGGCAGTCTTTGCATCGTTCACACGGCGGGATAGGAAGACCAGCCGTGAATCCGCGGTGATGCCGGGGATGTTGGCGGAAATCGTCAGGGTCTTCGCGCCGGAGTCGAAGGATGGTGTGAATTTTTCGCCTTTGGCGAACGTTTGCGCGGCTGAGTCGAATTTGCCCACCACGCCTTCGGATGTTGGAGCGGCGCCGGGAAGGATTCCGACTGACAATGCGTACTCCATGCCGAATTTATCTCCGCTCAAGGCGTTGTTGTCCACATCCACGAGGACATCGAATCCGTTGACGAAATTGGTCACATCGGAGGTCAGGTAGGCGGTCAGGTCCGGGCTCACTGATTTCATGGTCATGATTATCGTGAGGGTCTCACCGTTCAGCGATGCGGATGCTTCGATAAAATCGAACAGTTCAGGGACGGGAGTTTCATCCTCGCTGTCGGGAAACGTTCCGTCGGGTCGGCAGGCGTTCGGAACCGAAAGCCCCACTGGAACATTGAATGCCAGTTCCTCTTCCAGCCATTGGACCGGGCAATGTTTGACTGTCGATTGAAGCCCCGGAGGCAGTTCCATCGGTTGGGAACTCGACGGGTCGATCACTTCGATGCCGCCTTCGTTCCCGGCGATACCCTGGAGTTCCAAGATCAGTTTATTATCCGGGGTCCAGCCGCAGACGCGCGCGCCGCCGCGGATATCGGTGAGAGTGGAAGTTTCCACATTGACCAGCCTGTCCGGTTTGGTTACTTTTTCCCCGGGGTCGGTTCCCGCCTCGGCGCGGGGATCGGGAATATATTTTATATCGATGAAGCGTCCATCGGGCGACCAGCCCACATTGCATAGATACTTCGAGTCCATGTCGTATTCGGTCAATTGGGTGATATCTGTAAAGTTGGAGCGGGCGACATAAACCAGGTCGTGATCCTTTTGCACATCGCGCCGGGCGACGAACGCGGCCCTGTTACCATCCGGCGAAAATGCCAGGCATTCCACCTTGTCGTTGAATTCCATGCCTGAAATTGGAATATCCTCATTTCCCGTATCATCCGCAAAGATTGAGCGGAAATTGGTCACGAAGGTCAGCGGGTGGAAGGCTTTGCTTCCGGGATTCCAGGCGATCTGCCAATGCTCATTGGCGATGGGATCCAGCGGGATGAGCACATCGCCGTCCGCTCCGACCGCGTAGAAATTCGTCAGCTTGTAGAATGCCTTGTCGTAGCCCCAGGCTGCTCCGGCGAGTTTCGAGCCATCTGGAGACCATTTCCAGTACACTCCGTACGTGTCTGACGGGATTGGCAGGCGGATGGCTGTCTTGCTATCCAAAAAATAAATGTAATGCTCGAAGGCGCAGCGGAAGCGGCTGTCGAGACCGGCGCAGATGGTGACGAGCGCCTTCGTAAAATCGGATGTGAATTCGATGGGAATCGGCCTGGCGTATCCGTAGGTATAAGACTCGGCGGATCTGTCTTCCGTGAGCAGGAGCTGCACCTCCTTTCTGCTGACCAACACTTTCGCATCGCCCGTGTCGGGATTGATGGAGACGATATTCTCCCCGTCGTCGTAGATCACCGCGCCGTTGGGGCTGTTGGCGGGAGTGAATTGCACGGCGGGCGGTTCGACGACGATAATGGTCGCGGCGGGAGCGGGCGCAGCTTCAGCAGGTGCCTCGGTGGCGATCGGCGCGGCTGCGGGTTGACCGCCAAGGTTGCATGAAGCAAGAACAAATGCAAAGAGAACGATGATGGAGATCATGAATTGTTTTGAAACCATGCGGTCTCTCCAAATGGTGCTGGATGAAATATGAAAAATTATACTACCGGGGAAACTTTCGACGATGACAGAAATGAAATGTCGCCATCCTGCCAATTGATCGTCCTTGATATCTAGAAGTTATTACAAAATCAGATAATGCCTACCATATATAAATATTTTCAATATCATTACAATGTCTTTCACCATCATTGACACATTACTTGTATGTCTTATACTGAAAATTGTTGTAAAAAGAATTCATAACAAAAATAAAAGGAGTGTTATATGAAACGGTTATTTTGGACAGCTGTTGTTTTGACCGCCCTGCTGGCAGTGACCGCCGGGACGGCCTTCGCCGGTTCCGCCCTGGAACTGCGGTCGGTCGGAAATAATCAAGGCGGACCGACCTTCGTCTTCCGCGTGACGGGCGAGTTCTCGGATAGCGAGCTCACCGGCTTCGTCCAGGTGCAGGGCGGGGACGACTTCCCGCTGTTTTGCTCGCAGACCTCGCCAACTGAAGTTGTTTGTCACGCCTCCAAGAAGGTCGGCGGGCATGACGTGGTGGTCGGCTTCGGCGGCGCGCGCTTCTGGACCTATGTGAAGGAACCAGGGCCGGGAAGATCGTTCTGTTACCCGGCGTACGATTATCCCGGACCATTCTCTCCTCCTGGAACAACCGAATGGTCTCATTTTGGTGACGTCTGCCAGGAAGAACCTGCCTACGAAGCTCAATCGATTTACATGTACAACCCAGAGTACGCCAGTTCCTATTTTTACGAATATTGGGGTGCCGGTGTTGACGCTTTCGGCTGGGCGAACCCTGGCGAAGGCTATTACTACTATTTCCATCCGTAATTCGTATGGAATGTGGAAAAAAAACGGACACTCAGTGAATGAGTGTCCGTTTTCATTTCATGTGCCATTATTGCCAAGAAAGATACATTAAAGAGAGCGGCGGATGTCCATCTAATAATTCGTCGTCCTATCGATCAACCCCTTTTCGCGGGCGATGAAGTCGCACCAGCGGAAGATAAAGATGCTGACCGCGCCGAAGAAAATGCTCAATCCCACCAGCATGCCAAGGATCTGCAGGTTGCTGAAATTCGCCAGTGTCGGAAAGGCTTGCGCGACATTACCCACCAATGAGCGGCGCAGGAGTTCCAGCCAGTAGGTAGTGGGCATGAAGTAACCGATGGGACGCATCCACTCGGGGAGGATATCCAACGGGAAGACTGCGCCGCTGAAGATGTACAAGGCTCCCGCCGTTGCCTCGCCGATGAAGCCTTCATGCCGGGCAAGGGTGAGCGTAACTCCTGCCAGGAGCAAGCCAAGCATGGCGAGCATCACCACGCCGACGATCAAGGTTGTGAAGAACAAGAGCCAGTCCACTTCTGCAAAGTTGATTCTCACGTTCAGGAATAAAATCCCTGCCAGGAGCGTGATCAGCACCGCGATCGAGCCGGTGATGAAGCGCGCCACGCCGCGTCCGAGCAGGTAAATGGGGATGTGGATCGGGGCGATATACATGTATTTCAACGTGCGATAATGTTCGCGGTCATCCACCACCGCCCACGATACTCCCGTCATCACCGCGCCGACGTAGATGTAAAAGGCATTGCCAAGGTAGATGTAGGGGAACAACGCGCTCTCGTAATTTCCCTGCGAGATGATCCCGTACATGATGACCAGGATCGCCGCGCCCGAGATCGGTTTGACAATGGAATACACGGCGAACAAAAAGGGATCGGTCCAATTTGATTCGATCAACCATCCCAGCCAGGCCGCCATGCGGAACGAACGCCATGAAGTTGAGGTTTGCATAAATTCTCCGTGTCAGGTTTCAGGTATCAGGTGTCAGGTTCTTAACCTGGTACTTGACACCTCGCACCTGACACCCTCCTATCTCCGACTCTCCGTCAGCCTGCCTTCGCGCACCGCGATCCTCTCGATATGCGCCAAAAGGACCTTTGCCGTCACAAGGAAAACCACCGAAAGAACTGCAAGGATCAATATCTCCAATTGCACGGTCATGAAGCCGAATTTGAATCCGGTGGGGAAGACCAGTTGACGCATCGCATCCATGCCGAGGGTGAGCGGGATGATCGAAGCTCCCGCCGCCACCCAAAACGGCAGGGATTTGATCGGGAAGTAAAACCCCGAAGCGAGAAAGATCGGTTCCTGCGCCAGGTTCGCCACATGCCAGGCTTCGCGCCCAAAGAGCAAAAACGCCGACGCCATCATCATGCCCATGCCGTACAACGCCACCATCGCCAGCATGAAAACAAGGAACAACTGGAGATAACTCACCACGCTGAACGTGATATCGAACATCCAGATGCCCAGCAGGGTCACCGCCACGGCGCGCAAACAGGTCGCCAGCATCCCGCCCAGCGCCATCCCCAGCAGGATCGCCATCATCGAATTCGGCGCGATGATGTACAGTGCCAGGTTGCCCTGCTCCTTCTCCCAATACAACTGGCTGGACATGCTCCACAGCACATTCATCCAGAACGCGGTCATCGCGCCGCCCATGACCACGAAACCGATATATTCCTCCGGCGCGTTCATGGCGCGATAGACGAATACGTACGCGATCACCGCCAGCATCGGCATGACCACCTCGAACAGCATCCACGAGACCTCGCGCTGTTGACCGATGAGCCGCGGATATGCCCGCGCGATGATCGTCTTAAGGAACAACCTCCAGCCCGTGTCCTTGTGCGAGTATTTGCTACTCACTGCGTTCATTCGATTCCTCCTCTGCCATGCTGCGGCCCACGAGATCCACGAAGACATCTTCAAGGGTGGGCTCGCGCTTGCTCAGGCTCATCACTTTCACATCCTTTTGCGTAAAGAGATTGATGACCCGCGCCAGGGCGGATTCTTCGACCAGACTCAGACTCAGCTTCGCGCCTGTCTCTATCTCCTGCACCGCCGCTTTCGTGACCTCGGGCTGGTCGAGCAGCATTTGCTGGGTCAACCCGTTGAGCGGACTCACTTCGATCTCGAACAGCGCGTCTTTCTGCAGCCTTTGCTTCAACACGGACGGTTTGTCGCAAGCCAGCACCTTTCCCTTGTTGATGATGGCGACGCGGTCGCATAACTCTTCGGCTTCCGCCATGTAGTGCGTTGTTAAAAGGAGGGTGCGTTCCTGATCCGCTTTCAACCAGTCGAGAATGAACCTGCGGACATCGCGCATCGCGCCCACGTCCAAGCCCAGGGTGGGTTCGTCGAGGAAGAGCACTTCGGGGTCGGTCAGGAACCCGCGCACGATGTTCATCTTCTGGCGCAGGCCGGTCGAGAGCTCCGCCGATTTTGTGTTCATCCTGTCTTTCAGCCCGACCATTTCAAGCAGAGCCACGATCCGTTCGTTGGCTTCCTTCGAAGGCACGCCGTAGAACTGCGAAAACATCCACAGATTTTCGCGCACGGTCAAGAGTCCGTAACCCGAAGACTCGCCGCCGGAGACCATGTTGATCTTCGGCCGCACCGCATCGGGATCGGTGGAGACGTCGGCTCCTGCAACGCGCGCCCAGCCCGAGGTCGGGGAGAGAAGCGTGGTGAGGACTTTGATCAGGGTCGTCTTGCCTGCGCCGTTCGGTCCGAGGAGTCCGAACAGTTCGCCGCGTTCCACCGTTAAATTCACATCCTGCAAGGCGACGAGTTCCTTGCGCGGTTCCTTCTTGTTGCCGCGCAGTTTGTAGATGCGGCCGAGGTCTTTTGTTTCGATGGCAAGTAAAGAGGACATGGTTCTCCTTAAAAATCTGTAATCTGGTTCGTTGTGTTTGCGTGGGCTGTGCGTAGGGCACCCGTCAAGCGCCCATGGACGATGCGTGTTACATTTGCGGGCGTAACAAATCTCTTCTCCTCCTTTGTAAGAGAGCCAGGGTAAGGCGACCCTGGCTCTCGCACTTTAATGGGTTACCTCGTTCATGTCATTCTGCCTGCACCGCCGTTCGCTGCGCGAAGACGCAGTGCAGCAGGCAGGCGTGAGCGACACACAAAATGTTCGGGGGGAGAAAACTAGAAAATCAGTTCTATTTTACTACGATTCGGGTTGTGATGTAAAATCCAGCCCATGACCGAACACAAACTGCTCACCCTTTCAGACGTGGAGCCCGCGGCACAAGTCATCGCCCGCTCGTTCATGGACGATCCTTTGACCTCGTTCATGCTGCCTTTCAAAAGAACACGGTTAAGTTCCCTGCTTAAATTCTTCCGGGTTTACGCCGAGATCAATATCAAAGCCGGGCGCGGGTTTGGCGCGGGCGGTCCGCTTCAAGGTGTTGCGTTTTGGAAATCTCCCGGACAGGATTCGCTCTCGATCAGCGTGAAATCGATTGGAAAACTATTGCCGTTGTTGTTCACCATGTATCCAATCGGATATTTCCGCGCGCGCAGGGTCATTGCGCAGATCGATGAATTCCACGCGCAGCACGCTCCCGATCCGCATTATTATCTCGATAACCTGGGCGTGCTCCCCGGGTCGCGTGGAAAGGGGCTTTCATCGCAGTTGATCCGCCCGTTCTTGAAGATGGCTGAGGAGCAAAAGGTCGCCGCTTATACCGACACGGTGACAAAATCCAACGTGCCGTATTACGAGCATTTCGGATTCCAGTTGGTGGATGAAAAATTCATCGCAGGCACGGGAATCACCGTCTATGCATTGAAGAAGGCTTTACCATAACCTAACGGCTGTCACTTTCAAAGTGACAGTCACCTCATTTCCAAGGAGCAAACGACTTTATGAGTGAAGAGTACATTCCAAAAAGCGCCATGAGCATCCATGCCCACCCCGACGACCAGGAATTTTCCATCGGCGGGACGCTTGCCAAATGGGCGAAGGCGGGCTGTGAGATCATCTCCGTTGTCATCACCAGCGGGGATTCGGGATCGAATGACCCGACCAAGGGCGGCGAATACAAACAGGAATTGGCGCGCCTGCGCGAAGAGGAGCAACTCGAGGCAAACAAGGTCCTCGGCGTGAAGGAAACAGTTTTTTTACGATATCCCGACGGCGAACTCGAGCCGACGATTCAACTGCGCAGGGACCTCACGCGCCTGATCCGCAAATACAAACCGGATGTGGCGTTGATCGGCAATCCCGAAGCCTGGTTCTACGGCAATGAATACGTCAACCATCCCGACCATCGCGCCGCGGCGCAGGCGGCTTGCGAGGCGGTCTTCCCTTCGGCGGGGACGAGGCTGATCTTCACCGACCTGCTCGCGGCGGGGTATGAGCCGCATAACGTCAGGAAGTTATATGTACACGGGACGGAGAAGCCCGATACCTGGGTGGACATCTCCGAGACCATCGAGACCAAAGTGGCGGCTCTGCAAAAACACGCCAGCCAGGTGCCCATGGACGAAGTGGATAAATGGATGCGCGACTGGGCGAAGGAGGACGCGAAGGACAAGGACTTCGCGTATGCCGAGTCGTACCGGGTGATGAAGTTTTCGGAGGAGGAAGCGGAGCAGTAGGTTTTTGATTTGAAAGCCAAAACACGACTCACCTCGAAATTAAGGTTTCGCAGGTGAGTTTGTTTTCAAGAGAAATTGGGAGGCAGATCGAGGCTGAAAACGCGGATTTTCAAAGTCTTTTCCGCGTTATCCCGCGCCCGTCGGCGTCCGATATGAAATTCGGGATTCAGACGGTTTTTCTTTTGTTATTGGCTTAATGGTAGCCGTTCTTCTTCAACACTTCCTTCAAGGTTGCGCCCAATCTGGTAATTCCTTCGCGGATCAACTCCGGCGAAGAGTAGGAGAAGTTGATGCGCATCGTGTTGTTACCGCCGCCGTTCGGGTGAAATGCCGCGCCCGGCACGAATGCCACTTTGCGTTCGATGGCGATCTTCAAAACCTCCGCCGCGTCCACGCCTTCGGGCATCATGCCCCACAGGAACATGCCGCCTTGCGGCCTTGTCCAGCGCATTTCAGCGGGGAACATCTCATCCATCATTTCGAGCATCACATCGCGGCGTTCCTTGTATGTGGAGCGGATGACCTTGACATGTTCGTCCAAGAATCCGCCCTTGCCGACTTCATAAGCGACCTGCTGGTTGAAACTGGAAGTGTGCAGGTCGGCAGCCTGCTTGGTCATCACCAGTTTCTGGATCACCTTTTGCGGAGCCACCACCCACGCGAGCCTCAAGCCCGGCGCAAGCAGTTTCGAGAAGGTGCTCAGGTAGATAACGTTGCCTGTGTATTCATGGTCGCCGTCGTTGCGGTACTGCGCATCCAGGTAAACGACGGAGGGAAGGTGTTCGCCGTCGTATCTTAATTGGCCGTACGGGTCGTCTTCGATGATGGGCACGCCGTATTGGTCTGCCAGCGCGACCAGGCGCCTGCGGCGTTCGAGGTTGAGAGTCGAACCGGAGGGATTCTGAAAGTTTGGGAGCACGTAGATGAATTTCGGTCCGACCCGAAGCGCGGCCTCCAATTCGTCCACGATCATGCCGTCCTTATCCGCCGGGACGGAGATATATTGCGCCCCGTACGCGTTCCATGCCTGCAAGGCTCCCAGATATGTCGGCGATTCCACCACGATGAAATCGCCGCGGTTGATGAATAACCTGCCGAGAAAATCGAGCGCCTGCTGGGAACCGGAAGTGATCAGGATGTTATCCGGGTTCACCGAAACCTTGTAGCGTTCGGTATGCCGGGCGATCATCTCTCGCAGCGGACGATAGCCCTCGGTGGTGCTGTATTGCAAAGCCTGCGCTCCGTGTTCCGTCAGCACTCGGTTGCACGCTTCCTGAAATTCCTTCACCGGGAAAACCTCGGGCGCGGGCAGTCCGCCTCCAAAGGAAATGATATCGGGCTGTTCGGTCAATTTCAACAATTCGCGGATGACCGAACTTCCCATTTTTTGCATGCGGTGGGCGAAGCGATATTCCCAGGGTGTCTGCATTCTTTCTCCTTGAATTTATTTGTGTAAGGCGCATACTCCCTGGACTATCCGTCCAGGACAGGCTTATGCGCCCATTGGCGTATGGGGACGCCGATTGCGCTTTTTGGTGAAGAGATAAAAAAAACCTGATAGGTACGCGGGTACCCATCAGGCCGGCTGATTCGGGGCATAAGCATGCCGATGCGTCGTATTGCCAGGAATCCATTCATGGCATACCTATCTTACCCACTTTTCGCGAAGGATGCAACTGACTTTCGTCCGTTGTAATTGGATTGATAACCCGAAGATCGACGCCCGCCTCCTCCCCGGACCCGGCGCTGATTCAGCGCTTCAGGCTTATCCCAACACTGCAATGACCATCACCCCCGCAAACACGATCACCGAGCCGATCACTCTCATTTCGCCCATTTGTTCCTTCAATAACTGCCAGCCGAGGAACGCCCCGATCACCGCGCTGACCTCGCGAATCGCGCCCGAGTACCCGAGCGGGGCGAAGGTATAAGCGAACAATGCCAGCATGTAAGCGACCAGCCCGAGCACGCCGCCCATGAGCAGATAATTTCTGTTCCGTTTCCAGACGCGCGTGAATGAGTCCCAGCCGTAGTGATAGGCGATGTAGGGAGTGGTCACGAACGGGACCATGACGAACATCGAGAGCCCATACGGCAGAGCCGGTCCGCTTTTGACGGCTTTTCCGTCGATGAAGGTATAAAGCGAAATGACCAGCGCCACCGTCAGCGCCGTGAGGACTCCTTTCAGGTGGATCTTCTCGCCTTTGCTTTGCAGTAACGCCGTCGCGCCGATGACCATCATGCCTATGGTGATCATCGCCAGCCCGATGTATCCGGCGACGGTCAATCTTTCCTGTAAAAAGACCGCTGTCCACACCACCAACAGGGCGGGAGCCGCCCCGCGCGCGATGGGATACACCAAAGAGAAATCATGATCGCTGTATGCGATGCACAACAAAATGAAGTAGACCGCCTCCAGCAGCATGCTGATGACGGCAAAGAGCCACATCTCGCGCGGAGGCAGACCGGAGTAGAACATCACCCCCAATGCGAGGATCCCGCTCAGGATGGTCTGCCATCCCATCGCGGCGTATTTCTCATCCGCGCTCTTGAGCAGGAAATTCCAGACCGCATGCATGGTCGCGGATAAAAATAAAAGAAGCAGTGCAAGAATGGGCATTTATCACCTTTGCCGCTGGTCTCGATATGTCGGCGATGGTCAAGTAGCCCAAAGGGCGTATCGAGACCCGCCGCCTACTCGACCAGCATGTTTACTGCAAAAACCCGATCAATTTTTTATTCACGTCATCCGCCTCATCGAGATGGACCCAATGCGTGGCTTTCTCGTACAGCACTGCGGAGCCGTGATCGCATAACTCCAACGACGACTGGACAAGTTCATGGCTGAGCGCGGCGTCGTTCTTGCCCCACAGAATAAGGACGGGGATCTTCACCCGCCGCGCTGGTTCCCTTTTGAAGCGAAAAACGGACTTGAAACTTGCGCGCACGATGGCGCGGTACCAGTTCAGCATCGCCGTCAGCGCGCCGGGCTGGGACCAGGCTTTTTTGTATTCTTCGATGTCCTGGCGGGAAAAGGTGCTCTTGCGTCCCGAGCCGACGATGGTCCGCACAAGGTCGCGATAGTTGTCCTTTCGCAGAATCCATTCGGGGAGCAGGGGAATCTGAAAGAAGAACACATACCACGATTTCTTCCTCTGCTCTGGGTGTTCGAGGATGAAGCGGGTCATCACGTCGGGATGCGGCGCGTTGAGAATGGCGAGTTTTTCCAAACGGTCCGGGTAATGAAGCGCGATGTCCCACGCCGCCACCGCGCCCCAGTCATGCCCGACGAGCCGCGCTTTTCGAATCCCAAAATGATCGAAGAGACCGAGGATATCCCACGCCAGCGTTTCCACCCTGTAGGCGGAGACGCGCCGCGGCTTGTCCGAGAGGTTGTATCCGCGCTGGTCGGGCGCAATGACGCGGAAGCCTGCCTGCGCAAGGACGGGAATCTGCTTGCGCCAGCCGTAGTGGAACTCGGGGAAACCGTGCAATAAAATGACCGGCGTCCCGTCCCCGGGTCCGTCGGTCACCACGTGGAGTTTGATGTTGTTCGTCTCGATGAACCAGCCGGGCATGGGCGGGAGTATAACGGAAAAACCAAAAGTTGCTGATATACTTTGAAAACCACCATGACTGCTTATAAAATCCTGACAGGAAACTGCCTCGATCATCTGAGAGGGGGAAGGAAACTGGGGAAGGTCGATTTGACCTTTCTCGATCCGCCGTTTAACCAGAACAAGGATTACAAATTCCACGACGATAACCTGACCACGGAAGAATACTGGCAGATGATGGTAGAAGTGTGCAGGGGAATCAATAATGTCACTTCTGATGGCGGCGCGATCTATTTCATGCAGCGAGAAAAGAACACGGAGGAAGTACTGCGCTGTTTGCGCAAAACTGACTGGACGCTGCAAAACCTCATCATTTGGAAGAAGAAAACATCCGCAGTTCCTGTGGCAGGGAAATATGGCAAGCACTACCAGATCTTGGCGTATGCGACAAAGGGTGAGAAGGCACGAGTGTTCAATCGGCTAAGAATTTCGCCACCCCTGCCGGCAAATTACAAATACGAGCGCGAAAACGGGGTTTACGTCACCGATATTTGGGATGACATCCGTGAATTGACCTCTGGTTATTTTGCCGGGGATGAAGCCATCCGCGATGGGAACGGGGAAAGATTCCACAAACAGCAATCGCCGATTGCTTTGCTTCTTAGAATCATTTTGTCATCGACAAAAGTCGGCGATACGGTCTTTGATCCCTTCGCAGGGACGGGGACAACATTGGTCGCCGCGCATCAGATCGGCAGGAATAGCCTTGGCGTCGAGATCGACCCCAAAAATGCGAAATTGATCCGCGAGCGGCTGGAAAATATCCGTGACTCTGATAAAGTGAGTAAATATTTCGACGAGTACAAATACACCGAAGGCTTGTCGACGATATGGGGAGCCGGGACTCCCAAAACCGTTATAAAGACGAGATCCAAACAGCCGTCTTTATTCAAGCAGGGATAATGTATTCCATTTATCACTTTTGGCAAAGTCTATTAGAAAACAAATCAAAGTTCAAAGAAATTAACAAGCTGGATAGGTTCCCCTTCCCAAAGGAATTATTGTCCTGCGCCAATCAGGGCATTTTCCCTGATCTGGCTATTAAGATCAATACGCAAGGATATCTGACCGGTGGTGAATTTGTCGAATTGAAGGATAGCAATGTTTACAACGTTTCCTCGTTTAACTCCACCATCCCGACAGGGAAAAAGAATATTCGGAATATCGTCACATCCGAGAACGGCATTGTCTTTAAACAGATGCAAAACGCTGGCGATGATGTGTTTTCGCTTGAAATAAGGGAAGTTTATTATTTGGTTCGCGGACGGAAGAATGAACACCAGAAAATCTGCCTGATCCATGGCAGTTTCTTCGAGACCATCCCTGCTGAAGACCTGGTTGGGGAGACCTTCTCGTTGGTGGTTGAAGAGGAATTGGATGATCCTGAAATCAGCGACAACGTCAAGAAGAAGTTAAGAGGAGCATTATCCCGGCAGGATATTTTCAGCCGAGTGCGCAGTGTGGACAAGGCGTCAGTTAGCATGCGTTTTCGAGTATTGGTTGAAGTCAAACCCGAGGCGAATATCCTCAATCCAAAACAATTTCCTGAAATTCCGGACGATACGCTTAATTTTATTTGCCCGTTCCATACTGAAGAAGAAAAGATGGAATTGATCGCGATGATGGAATCCGTCCTGGGAGTGGATGTATTAAGAGGGATCAATATCTTTCAGATCAAGCATCCGTTCAATGGACTGTTTCTTGCGTTCCAAAGCAATTTATGACAATTGAACAACCTCGGGGGATATTCATCTTCCCACAAAACCGGTGACATTTATCCATAATAGAAGGTGACTTCATTTCTGTCCCCTTAAAATGGCGCATGGTAAGATGTAAACAACTTATTGTTAGGAGGCGTTCATGCGCAAACTGATTCCGCTGCTTTTGATGGGAGCGTTATTGGCGCTCCCAATTTCCGCGTCCGCGCAGGGTGAGGCGGCGCTCTCCGTCGTCAACGTGCAATTCTGGCCCGAATACGACCAGCCCAGCATGCTTGTGATCGTGGACTTCCAACCCTCGGCCGAGACGTCCCTGCCCGTCACGCTCGACTTCCGCATCCCCGCCGACGCGAACCTGATCGCAGTCGCTTCCGACGCGGGGGGCGGGCGCTTCATGGACTTTCCCTTTACCGGTCCGGCCGCGGAGGGCGAGTATCAAACCTTCAGCATGCTGGTCGAACAGAACATGCCCTACCGCTTCGAGTATTACCAGCCCCTTTCCTTTAATGGGGACGAGCGCCTCTTTTCCTACCTGTGGGATAACGGCTACGCAGTGGAATCATTCCAGTATTTCCTCCTCGAGCCGCTGGATGCGACCAGGGTCGAGCTCGACCCCAAACATGCCTCCGTGATCACAAGCCAGGGAATGAATTACTATGAAGGCGCTCCAATTCAACTTGCCTCGGGCGGGCAATTCGTCCTGACCGTGAAATACCAAAAGACGACCGAAACCCTGGTCTCGCAGGCACAAAGCGTGCAGATCGCCGAGCCCGTCAATGAAAATACGCCCGGGCGCATCTCGCTGACGAACATCCTGCCTTACATCATCGGCGGGCTGGGAGTCATCATGATCGTGGGCGGGCTGATGTATTACTTCCAATGGGGGCGCAGTTCAAAATCGAAACCGCGCCGCCGCCATTCGCAAACCGAAGCGGGCGAAGACACCACCGGTGTGTACTGTCCGCAATGCGGGACGCGCGCCAAACCCAACGACCGTTTCTGCCGCACCTGCGGGACCCGGCTCCGCCGCGAGGAATGAACCAAGACCCTAAAGGTTTATAAGACCTTTAGGGTCTGTTTCTGGAATCATGAACACCACACCGCTTGTCGTCATCTACTTCTTCTACGGGCTTGCCTTTTTCAGCATGGGCCTGCTCGTGGCAATGGAAGGCGGGCGTTCCACCGATGCGCGCCTGCGCATGGCTCTGCGTCCCCTGGCGGGATTCGGACTCGTCCACGCGGCGCACGAATGGCTCGAGATGTTCAACCTCATGGGGCATTTCAGCCCGCTCGTCGCTGACATTTATCCGCTGTTCGCGCTTTCCATCCTGGCATTCTCCTTCCTGTCGCTGGCGGCCTTCGGCGCCTATCTCGTCCTCGGCAGTGAATCCACCTGGCGGGTCAGTCTCATCATCCCTTTGGGGTTGGAGGCGGTCTGGGTCTATGGTTTGCTGGTCTTCAAAAGCCGGTACGGCTCGGATGTGATCTACACCGTCGCCGATGTCTGGACGCGTTACGCGATCGCCATCCCGGCGGGTTTGCTTGCGGCGGCGGGGTTGATCGTCCAACAGCGCGCGTTTCGGCGCGCCGGTCTGGTCAGCTTCGGGCGCGACAGTCTGTGGGCTTCGGTGGCGTTCGTATGGTACAGCCTTGGGGGCCAGCTTTTCACTGCGCCAAGCCCGCTCCCTCCATCCAATTTTCTAAACTCGGAACTCTTCGGAGCGGTCTTCGGCTTCTCCATTCAACTGCTCCGCGCGGTGGCGGCGGTCTTCGCTTCCATTTTTGTCATTCGCTTTCTGCGCGCCTTCCAGGTCGAGAGCGACAGCAAGATCGCCGAACTGCAGGCGGCCCGGTTGCACGAATCCCAACAGCGCGAACAACTCCGCGCCGAACTTTTCCGCCGCGTTGTCGGCGCGCAGGAGGCGGAACGTCAGCGCATCGCGCGCGACCTTCACGACGAGACCGGGCAATCGCTCACCGCCATCGGCATGGGACTAAAAAGTCTTTCAGTGGAGACTGACTCGATCAGACGCAACTCCACCCTGACCAAGCTCCAATCCCTGACCTCGGACTCCATCCGCGAATTGCAGCGCATCATCTCGGACCTCAGGCCCGCGCACCTCGACGACCTGGGCTTGTCTGCCACGTTGAGGTGGTACGCTTCGCGCATCCACGAGTTGACTTCCATCCAGGTGCGGGTGGATATCGAAGGCGACGAACCCGCGCTCGATGACGCCGTCAAGATCACCATCTTCCGCATCGTGCAGGAGGCGTTGAACAATGTCATCAAACACGCCGGGGCGACCGTCATCAACGTCAAGATCCATTATCTGCCCGGCGAGGTGCGCATCCACATCTTCGATAACGGCGCCGGCTTCGATATGAAAGCCGTGCAAAGCCGCATCGGCCGCGTCTCGCTGGGGCTGGCTGGCATGGAGGAACGCGCCGCATTGCTCGGCGGCGGCGTCACTGTCTCATCGCGCCCCGGTTACGGGACAGAGGTCGAGGCGGTGGTTCCCGTTATAAAAAGTGAGGCTGTATGACGATCCGTATATTGCTGGTGGACGATCACGCTGTGGTGCGCACCGGATTGAAAATGTTATTGAGCGGGCAGGAGGATGTGGATATCGTCGGCGAGGCGGGCTCCGCGGCAGAAGCCTTGGCGGAAACTGAACGCGTCCAGCCCGGCGTCATCCTCATGGATATCGGCCTGCCCGACAAGACCGGCATCGAAGCCACGCGCGAGATCAAAGCCAAATTCCCAAATGTGAACATCGTGGCGTTGACCATCCACGAAGACGAGGAATATTTCTTCCAGATGTTGAATGCCGGGGCTTCAGGGTATGTGCCGAAACGCGCCGCGCCCGAAGAGTTGATCACAGCCATCCGCGCGGCGGCAAATGGGGAAGTGTATTTATATCCTTCGATGGCGAAACTGCTGGTGCGCGATTACCTCAATGCCGACCGCCCCTCGGAAGAAAAGATCGATCTCGGCGGCTTGACCGAGCGCGAACACGAAGTTTTCACGATGCTGGCGGAAGGCGCCAGCAACCAGGAGATCGCCGAGTCCCTCGTCATCAGCCCCAAGACGGTGGAACGCCACCGCGAGAACATCATGCGCAAGTTGAACCTGCACTCGCGCTCCGAACTCGTCCGTTATGCCATTCGCAAGGGAATCATCAAGGCGTAAATTTTCTGCGCGTAGGACACAATCTCCGTGGACTGTCCGTCAAGGACAGGCTAATGTATCCGCTGGTATAGGGGAATGTTTCGTCGGCGTATGAGAACGCCGACTATGCTGTTACAACATTCTCCACAGCGCAAGACCCCCAAAGATGATCAGGACCAACGCAACCCCCGTCATCACTTCGCGGGATTCGCGTTCGTCGTGCAGGGAAAATTCAGGCGGGATTCCCATCAGGATCCATTTCGGCCCGGCAAACCAGGCGAAGATCGCGCCGCCGAACAGGCCGCCGATATGCCCCCATGTGTCGATGTTGGGCGCCAGCCCCAGGAATAGATTTATGGCGATGATGAAGACGGCATTGCTGATCGCCGCGCGCGCATGCGAGCCGAACAACTCCCGGTTCTGGTAAAAGAAGATGGCTTCGGCGCCGATGAGTCCGAAAACGGCTGTGGATGCGCCCACGGACCATCCCTGCGTGAATAGATAGGAAAGCACGTTGCCCGAAAACGCCCCCAGAAAATACAACAGAAGAAACCGTCCGTGCCCGAATTGCCGCTCAAGAAGATTGCCAATGGAGAACAGGGCATACATGTTGAAGAAGATATGCATGAGCGAGCCGTGCAAAAAGACGGGTGTGATCAGGCGCCAAACCTGCCCTGAGTCTACGGCTTCGCTGATGCGCGCGCCCAGTAGGGTGACGATGTCGGTGCCGTAACTTGTGTCGCCGATCAACGCTGCGCTGAGCATTTGCAGGACGTAAACGAAAACCGTGAACCCGATCAGGATGTATGTGATCGTCGGCGGCAGGGACGGCATGCGCACGTATGCAGGTCCCCGAGTTGGAGTCGGCTCGGGAACGGGATCGGGTTCCGGGTCCGGAAAAGAGGCGGGCAGGCGGGTCACAAGGTCACCTTGCGATGATGCACCTTCAAATGTTCGGCTGCGATCACAGCGCGGACTTTTTCCACCGTGTCGTCGAGGTGAAAATCGTGGTTGATGATCACGTAATCGAAGGCGTCGAGCCGCAGAAGTTCCTTGCGGGCGGTGGCGATGCGCAGGGCGAGCGCGTCGGCCGATTCGGTCTTGCGTTCGCGCAGGCGGCGTTCGAGTTCCTCCTCACTTTCGCAGGTGATGAAGATCAACAGCGCTTCGGGCGCGAGTTTGCGGACGGTTTCGGCGCCCTGCACATCGACGCGCATGACGACATCCTTGCCGCTCGCAAAGGCGCTTCGCACCTGGTCCTTTGGAATGCCTTTGTAATCGCCGTAGACGATGGCGTATTCGATCAATTCGTTCGCTTCGATCATCCGGGCGAATTCCTCCTTGGTGACGAAGAAATAATCCAGGCCGTTGACCTCGTTCTCGCGCCGTTCGCGCGTGGTGGCGGTGACAACGAAGTG
This sequence comes from Candidatus Villigracilaceae bacterium, assembly GCA_026645935.1. GTDB lineage: Bacteria > Chloroflexota > Anaerolineae > Anaerolineales > Villigracilaceae > Villigracilis. The sequence goes on from JAPKMP010000009.1 coordinate 62,926, forward strand.
GAATGGAAATTCGCGTTCCTTCATGCGCTGGACGATCGAATCCTTCCCGACCCCGGAGGGACCGGAAATGACGATGAGCAATGGATTGGGCTTGCGGAGATCGAATTCGGACATGAAGGAATTGTACCAAACGCGGCGTAGGGCGCAAAACTGTCAGAGATTTCAACGCAAAGGAGCAAAGCCGCAAAGGCTTAATCTCCTGGCGATATGGCGTCTTTGCGTTAAGTACGTTACGCGGAACCTGACAAACGTCGTTTTTTTGCGCTGCACTCCCAAACGCGCCTTCTTCTCAACTTGCACCCGATTCAGTTAAAATACCGACATGCCAACCTATGATTTTGTCTGTAACTCCTGCCAGAAACGTTTTGATGTTTTCCTTACCTTTGCCGAGTACGGCAAGACGCCCGTCCATTGCGCCCATTGCAACAGCGCGGATGTGCGCCGCCGCATGACGAAGGTGCGCATCGCCAAAACGGAGGAGGGGCGGCTCGAATCGATGGCGGATGATTTTTCCGGCATCGAAGGTTTGGAGGATGACCCCCGAGCTTTGGGGCGCATGATGAAGAAAATGGGAAGGGAAATGGGCGAAGACCTGCCGGCCGAGTTCGACGAGGTGGTGAACCGGCTCGAATCCGGGCAAAGCCCCGAGGAGATCGAATCAGCCATGCCGGACCTCGGCTCAGGGGAGAATTCCAAGGAATAAGACCTTTCGCTGTTATATAATTCAACTAAATTCATCCAAATTGTAGTGACATTTGTCACATAAGGGTTGGCGCAAATTAACTAGGCATTAATCCTGTGCTTAATTAGAATTCCCCATATCTGCTGAAAAATGTCTAAGCAGTCATTTTCTCCAAAGGAGGCGCTGGATCATAAATATCAATTTTCGATAATGGACTTTCAAAAAAACAAAAGGAGAATACTGCAATGAACTTCAAGAAAATGCTGGTATTAATAGGCGTTTTAGTCGTTGCCTCGGCCGTATTTGCAGCTTGTGGTACCGGTCCTCAAGGTCCTGAAGGTCCCGCTGGCCCCGCGGGTCCGCAAGGCGAACCCGGTCCGGCTGCTGTTTCTGCCGACCTGTCCTGCACCGAATGCCATAATGACACGGCTATCATCACCCGCAACAAAGCCAATTGGTCTACGTCCATCCATGGCTCTGGCAGTGGTCTTGCTTACGCAGGCGAACGCCAAGCCTGTGCGGGCTGTCACGATGGTGCCACCTTCAGTGAAATGATCGCTGCTGGCAAGAACTTCAGCGAAGTTGAGTCGGGCAATGCGTCCCCTACTCATCAAGACTGCCGCACCTGTCATCAGATCCATGTGACCTATACGGGTGAAGACTGGGCGTTGGAGACTACCGCTCCCGTTGCCCTCGTCACCAGCGGCGGCACCTTCGATGGCGGCAGCGGCAACCTGTGCGCCAACTGCCACCAGGCTCGCCGCTACTTGGCTGGTTTCGTCGCCAAGGATGCTGCTGGTAATGAGATCCCTGGACAGTACACTGCCACCGTCCGCTTCAACACGCACTATAGCGTACAGGTCGATGTGCTCATGGGTCTTGGCGACTTCGGCGTGGAAGGCAAACCCGGCGCGCACTACGAGAAGGTTGAAAATACCTGCGTAGGCTGCCACATGGGTGAAGGCCAGGTTCACAGCTTTGAACCCCAGATTTCCACCTGCCAGGAATGCCACACCGATGTTGAAGACTTCAATGTCAATGGCTATCTGGACGAATTCGACGCGAAGTATGCTGAACTCGAAGCGGCTCTGCTAGCCAAAGGCATGATTTCCAAGAACGAGGATGGCACGTTCTCTACAGTTGAGGGCACTTACGAGGCAGGTCCCGCTCAGGCGCTGTTCTTCTACAACCTGGTTCACGAAGACGGCAGCGAAGGCATCCACAACCCTGTGTATTTTGAAGCGTTGATGGAAAACGCCCTTGCAGCCCTGAAGTAGGCAAGGAAGTAGTGTACGTTCAACATGCCCTATCCTGCCTGGCAGGGTAGGGCATTCTTGCAATCTGTAAGGCGGAAATTCCCATAAATTATATGCAATTTGGGTGACATTAAACCTCCATTAAAATGACACGTTTCACTTGTTGACAACTTGAAGGTTGTTTACCATTGCCTTATTCTCAAAAGGTAATCCTACCTACAGCCCAAATATGAAGGAAATGTTGTATATTTATTACTTCTCATATCGAACCAAGGAGAATGATATGAATCTCAGGAAATTCCTAATTTTGCTCGGAGTGCTGGTCGTTCTTGGCGCAGTTTTAGCGGCTTGCGGCGGAACGGCTGAAGAACCCACTGAAACATCGACCGAAGGTGCAACAGAAGAAGCCGCTGTTGCTCCAGTTCCCGAAACCCCTTACCTGGCTGAATGGCAGGGCTCCGGTCACGCTGACGTGGCTGGCGAACCCTTCCGCCATTGGGATGAGGAAGACCCCGCTGAAGTGCCCACGTTTTGTGCCAAGTGCCACAGCACCGTTGGTTATCAGGATTTCCTGGGTCTGGATGGCTCTGAAGCCGGTAAAGTGGACGCCAACGTGCCTGCCACTGACGCCCAGGGCGTGCAGTGCGTGGCATGTCACAATGCCGGGACGATCTCAAAGACCACTGTTGTGTTCCCCTCCGGCGTGGAAATCACTGCTGGTGATGACGTCCGCTGTATGGAATGTCACCAGGGGCGCGAGTCCAAGGTCAGCGTGGACGCGCAGATCGAAACCTTCGGCGTCGCCGATAAACCTGATGGCGTGGTCGCCCCCATCAAGAACGATGCGGGTGAAGATGTCTTCTTCGGTTTCCGCAACGTCCACTATTATGCCGCTGCCGCTACATTGTACGGCGGCGAAACCCTGGGCGGCTATCAATACGACGGCATGAACTACGATGCCAAGAACGATCACGTCGAAGGCTACAACACCTGTACAGGTTGTCATAACCCGCACACTCTCGAAGTCAAGGTGGAACAGTGCGCCTTCTGCCATGAAGACGTCGCCACGGTGGAAGACCTCAAGAACATCCGCATGGTCTCCTCCAACCCCGATTATGACGGCGATGGTGACAACAGCGAGGGCATGTACTTTGAGATCGAAGGCTTGCAGGCGAACCTGTTTGCCGAGATCCAAAAGTATGCCGCCGATAAAGCTGGCGCTGCGATCCTGTACGACTCGGCCTCCTACCCCTATTGGTTCACAGATACCAATGGAAACGGCGCAGCGGATGAAGGCGAAGTTGCTTTCCCGAACGCCTATTCCACATGGACTCCGCGATTGCTGAAAGCTGCCTACAACTATCAGGTCTCCCTCAAGGACCCCGGCGCGTTCGCCCACGGCAACAAGTACATCGTTCAATTGCTCTTCGACTCGATCGCCGACCTTGGCGGTGACACCAGTGCCCTTGCCCGTCAAGACGCCGGTCACTTTGCAGGTAACACTGAAGCCTTCCGCCACTGGGATGCCGAAGAAGAAGGCAATGGAACCGTTCCATTCGGTTGCGTAAAATGCCATACCGCCACCGGGCTGCCGACCTACATCAAGGATGGCGGCACTACCGTGGTTACAGGCAGCGGCACCACAGCCATTACCGGCTTGAGCCCCATGCCCGCCAGCAACGGCTTTGCATGCTCCACCTGTCATAACGAAGAAGCCTGGCCCGACCGCTACTCCGTCGCTTCGGTGACCTTCCCCTCCGGCAAGACCGTTTCCTATGGCGGCAAGGATGCTGAGGGCAAGTTCATCGCCAACGACTCCAACCTTTGTCTCCAATGCCATCAGGGACGCGAATCCACAACGAGCATGAACAACGCCTTGCGTGGCAAGGAACTCGACGTGGTTGACCCGGGTGTCCGCTTCAAGAACATCCACTACTTCGCGGCTGGCGCTACTCTCTTCGGCGGCGATACCCTCGGCGCCTACCAGTACGAAGGCAAGACATACGTTGGGGTTAACCTGCATGCCGGTGAAAACGGCGTGGGCAAAGCCAATGAATGCGCAGATTGTCACGACGTCCACGCTCTCGAGCCAAGGACAGATACCTGCGAAGCCTGCCACGGCACCACCAATCCCGAAGAGATCCGCGAAACTGAAGTGGACTATGACGGCGATGGCGACGTGACCGAAGGCATCAAAGGCGAAGTCGATACCCTCGCTGAAGCCCTCTTTGCCCAGATGCAGGCTTATGCTGAAGCCAACGGCGGCGCGATCACCTACAACAGCGCTGCCTACCCGTATTACTTTGGCGCGGACGGCAAGGGGTATGCCACATGGACGCCCCGCCTCGTCAAAGCGGCCTTCAACTATCAATACAGCCAGAAGGATCCCGGCGCGTTCGTTCACAATCCGAAATACGTCATCCAGATCCTGATCGACTCGATCGAAGACCTGGGTGGTGATGTGAGCAAGTACACACGCCCGGAAGTTCCCGCTCAATAAACCAACCCCGCAAGAAAAATGGCGGACGCAGCAATGCGCCCGCCATTCTCTTTAACGCCTTATTAATCATACAAAAACAGTGATATTTATTACTTCATGTGTCTGACATCCCCTCGTAGAATTGGGGCAATTCCCCCATGACAGAAATTGGGAATATAATATTGAAATTGTCCAATTTTATAAACAAGGAGAAAGTGATGCTTCATCGGATACGGCTTCGCACGCCTCACATCCAGGCCCTAAGCCTGATTCTCGGCTTCGGTTTTCTTGCTTTCGCCCTGGCACTGTTCGCTTCGCCCGCCCTGGCATCTCCCGCTTCCCAGCCTGCCTTTCAGGAGGATAAACCCGGGAACGATTTTTGTCTCGCCTGCCATCAGGAGGAGGGACTTGATAAAACCTTCGGCAATGAATCGCTTCCGGTCACCATCAACCCCACCGAATTCGGCTTCTCCGTCCACAGCGAAGAGGGCATTGACTGTGTGGACTGCCATACCAATATCAGCGACTATCCCCATCCCGGGGTAAATGCAAAAAACACCCGCGACTACACCTTGAACTATCTTGAAACCTGCAAGGAATGTCACGAGGAACAATACGACAAGACTCACAACAGCGTACATCAAACCGCTTTCGATGAAGGCAATAAGGACGCCGCCGTCTGCATGGATTGTCACAACCCGCACACGCAAACCCGGCTCACCGGCAAGACGAGCGGCGAACTCACCCCATCTGCGCGCCTGGAGATCCCTGCGATCTGCGCACAGTGCCATGCCGATGTTTACGATATCTATAAGACAAGCGTGCATGGAAAGGCGCTTACAGAGGAAAACAACACCGACGTTCCGACATGCATCGACTGCCATGGCGTGCATGACATCCAATCGCCCGAAACCGTCACTTTCCGCAACAGCACGCCCTTCCTATGCGCCAAATGCCACACCGACCCAGCCATCATGTCGAAGTACGGCATTTCAACGAATGTGCTCAACTCGTACGTATCGGATTTTCATGGGGCAACGGTAAAACTTTTCGAGGAACAATTCCCCGACCAGCCCACCAACAAACCGGTCTGCACCGACTGCCACGGCTTGCATGATATTTCGAAGGTGGATAACCCCGAGACCGGCATTGCCATGCAGGAAAACCTGCTCGTCAAATGCCAGCGTTGCCATCCCGATGCCACGGCCAATTTCCCCGCCTCCTGGATGAGCCACTACGAACCCAGCCCCGAGAATTATCCCATCGTCTATTACGTCAACCTCTTTTATAAATTCTTCATCCCGGCGGTGCTGGGCGGCATGATCCTCTTCATCCTGACCGATATTTACCGCCGCATCGTCAACCGCGTGAAAGGAGTCAAGCACGCATGAACAGGGTCACCCAAACCTACCTGCGCTTCCCACTCGCGCGCCGCATCGAACATTGGGTCATGATGCTTTCGTTCACCATTCTCGGCATGACCGGTCTTTCGCAGCGATTTCCCGATGCGGGACTTTCGAAAGCCATACTCAACGCCTTCGGCGGGATCGAATCCCTGCGCACCATTCACCATGCCGCCGCCATCGTCATGATGTTCGGCACCGCCTGGCACATCCTCGTCATGGGCTACAGCGTCTTCGTATTGCGGGATAAGATGTCGATGCTGCCCACTTTGCAGGATGCAAAGGACGCTCTGCAAGCATTACTTTACAACCTTGGCTTTGCGAAGACCTATCCGCAAATGGGCCGGTATACCTTCGAAGAAAAGATGGAATATTGGGCGTTCGTGTGGGGCGCGATTGTCATGGGCCTGACGGGTTTTATGATGTGGAATCCCATTACGGCAACCCAATACCTGTCCGGTGAATTTGTCCCGGCCGCAAAAGCCGCGCACGGGAACGAAGCGGTTCTGGCTGTGCTCGCGATCATCATCTGGCACATGTACGGCGTGCATATCAAACGCTTTAACAAAGCCATGTTCAACGGTCAGATCCACGAGGCGGATATGCTCCATGAGCATCCGCTCGAGCTCGCGGACATCAAAGCGGGGATTGCAGACCGCCGTCCCGATGCGAAGACCATCCGCAAACGCCAGATGATCTATTACCCGATTGCGGCTGTTTTGACGATCGCCATGTTGGGTGGAATTTACGGTTTCATCAATGCCGAACAGACAGCATTGACCACCATTCCGCCGATCGTTCAAACTGCAACACCAGAAGGCACGACAATACCCTGATCCATAAAGACCGGATGCGCCGAATAAACCAGGTAAATCCGGTCTTTTTATTCCAGATCGTTTCCATTCCTGGAGGCCAACATGAAATTGCGTGAACGACTTCGAAAGTTTTTCTTTCCCGCCCCGGACTCAAAATTATCGGTTTTACTGCTCCCGTATATCACGATCTTTGTTTTTGTGCTGGCTGCTGTTTTTGGGGGCATCCATACCTGGGAATATACGAATTCACCCACGTTTTGCGGTACAGCCTGTCATACCATGCCGCCGCAGGATACCGTCTACAAGGAATCGCCGCATTCGAATGTGACCTGTGAAGAGTGCCACATCGGGCGCGCCTCCTTCTGGGACCAGGCATCGCGCAAGACCCAGGGTCTTAAGGAGACCTATTACCAGATATTCAAACTCTATGAGTATCCCATCCGCGCCAAAGCCCTGCGCCCCGCGTTGGAAACCTGTGAGAAATGCCACCGCCCTGAAACATTCGCCGATGACAGCCTGCGCCGGATCTTCCAATTTGACGACGATCGCGAGAACACCGCCTCCAGCGTCTATCTCATTATGAAAACCGGCGGAGGGGATGCGCGCACGGGAAACGCCCGCGGCATTCACTGGCATATCGCCAGCAAGGTTTTATATTATTCGGATGATGAATTGAGCCAGACAATTCCTTACGTCCGCGTCTATGGCCAGGACGGGACGTACACGGAATACACTGATGTCGAATCCGATTTCGATCCTGCCACTGTAGATGAAAGCCAGCTCAAGCCGATGGACTGTGTGACCTGTCATAATCGTGTGACGCATGATTTTCAGCCCCCGGCAAAGTCGGTGGATGAATCCATGGCAGATGGTTTGATCGATCCCGCCATTCCGCTGATTCACGCCAAGGCGGTGCAGGTCCTTTCCGCCGAATATGCCTCGCGTGACGAGGCGATGAAGGCCATTGCGGACATCGAAGAGGATTACAAACGAAACCTGTTCGATTACTACAGTCATAACGGGGATAAGGTCAAAGCGGCAGTTGCCGAGATCCAGGCGATCTATGACCGCACCGTCTTCCACGACCAGGAGATCGATTGGACGACCTACCCGAACAACCTTGGGCACTTCGATGCGCCGGGTTGTTTCCGCTGCCATGACGGGAAACATTTGAACGAGAATCAAGAGGCGGTCCGCCTCGAGTGTAATATCTGTCACGCCATTCCGGTGGTGGCTGGGGCGGACGATTTCGTGACCAACATCGAGATCAGCAATGGCCCCGAACCCGAGACTCACTTTAACCCGAATTGGATCGCAATGCACAACCAGGCGATCGGTCCATCCTGCGCGAACTGCCACAGCATGAAAGATCCCGGGGGCGTGAGCAACACATCGTTCTGTTCCAACAGCGCCTGTCACGGAAATGTCTTCACATTTGCCGGTTTCGATGCGCCCGCCCTGCGCGAGATCATCAAGAGTCAACTCCCGCCGCCGGAGCCCGAACTGGAGGTGCCCGCATTGACGGGCAACCCGACATTCGATAATTACATCGGCATTTTGTTCGCAGTGAAATGCACAGGCTGCCACACGGAAGGCGATGCGGCTCCCGAAGGGCTCGACCTCTCCACCTACTCCGCTGCAATGCGCGGCAGCGATACCGGACCCGTCATCCTGGCGGGAAATGCAGAGAACAGCCTGTTGATCCAGGTGCAGTCAGGAGACCACTTTACGAACTTCACGGCGGAAGAATTGGAAAACGTGATTCAATGGATCAATAACGGGGCACCGGAGAAGTGATGAGGAAGTTGTAATTTGTGAATTATGAGAAAGAGTCGCCCAAGCGGGCGACTCTTTTCAATTACCGATTACCCTTCTTAATCCCCAGCCACAACCTCGCCTGCCTTAACCATCACAGGTTCATGCTCCTCGCTGACCAATCGGTGATCCACAATGCGCAGGTACTTCGCGCCGACGGAGAATGCGAGCAAGCCGAAGGCGATGATTCCCAGCCCAGCCGCCCATTCCACAAAGGATGGCGTATAGGTGGTGTACTGTACGGCCATATCACCGGGGATGTATGGGATGACTGCAAGGAAGCCGACGATGTTCGTGTCGAAACGAAAGGCAACCACGCCGCCCACGATCATGGCGAAGGCGAGCATCCGCCACAGCGGAGCCTGACGCAGGGGCTTGTAGAGCAGGATGATGGTCGGAAGAAGCGCACCAAAGAGCATCTCCCCGAACCAGAAGTTGAACGAGAGCTGTCCCTTGGTGAGGATCTCAAAGGCTTCGGTACGTCCCGGTTCGTAGGTATAGGTTTGGGCGAGCCAGTCCCAGAAGCGCCAGTACAGGTAGCCGATCATCATGTAACCGAGGACCTGGGAGACGCGCTCGATGAGCATGTCGTTGATGCGGGCTTTGGAGGTCAGTCGCGCCGCAAGCATGGAAGCCAGCAGGGTGAGCGAAACCCCGCCGAGGATGGCGGTGAACATGAACAGCACCGACATTTCCGGGCGATACCAGATCGGGCGGGCTTTGATAACGCCATACACCGCGCCCAGCGAAGATTGATGCAGGCTCGAGAGCGCCAGACCGAAGATCGCCAGCACGGGAGCATAATGATGCATGTGTTCCATCTTTGCGGCAAGTTTTGGATACTTGTTGCGCAGCCAGTCGAAGGATGCGAAGATGGGCATGACCTCCAGCAGCAGGACGGTAAAGTACAGGAGGACGCACATGGTCACTTCCCAGAGCAGGGAATGTGTGTTCCAAAAGACGAAGGATTTCCAGAACCGGTCGGGGCGTCCGATATCGAGGAGCAAAGCCATCATTGCCATGCTGTAGCCGGTGAAGCCGATGAAGGTGGCGGTGCGGGCGAGCGGCTCGTAGCGCTTCAACCCAAACAGATACACGATCGCGCACATGCTGAACGCTCCGGCCGCCAATGCGATGGCGGAGAGGTCGATCGTGATCCACAAGCCCCACGGGACGAGGTCGGTCAGGTTGGTGATGACCAGCCCTTTCCAAAAGACTGCGATTCCGGCAATGAGCGCCGAGAACAGGAACAGTCCCAAAATGGCGAGCCATAATCCCCAGGGGGTAAAGATGTTTTCGCGGATGGTTTTGATGATGGTCTTCATGTCAGCCTTCCGTAATGACGTTATCTTTCACGGGCAGGTAGTACACACGCGGCTTGGTCCCGAGGTTTTCGCGCAGGCGGTAGGACGGATTCTCGCGCAGAGCCTGGCTGACCTTCGAGTTCGGGTCGTTTAGATCCCCGAAGATGCGCGCCCCGGTCGGACAGGCGACCACACACACAGGGGTTGCGGCGGGATCTTCACCGGGCACGAGTCCCAATTCAAGTCCGCGGTCGATGCGCTGGTAGCAGAAGGAGCATTTCTCCGGCACACCGCGCGGGCGGCGTTCCACTTCAGGGTCGCCCCATTCCGGCACATAGGGATTCTCGCCCTCGAAGGATTCCCAGTTGAAGACGCGCGCATCGTACGGGCAGGCCACCTGGCAGTAACGGCAGCCGATGCATTTTTCGTAATCCATCATCACGATGCCGTCGTCGCGGTAGTAACTCGCTCCCACCGGGCAGACTTCGACACAGGGCGCATTTTCGCACTGCATACAGGGGCGTGGCACATACACCTGGTTTCCCTTCACAGTGCCGTCTTTCAGCACCTTGTTCCATCTCATCGCCGGGTTGATGTCGTTATTGGCGTTGCATGCAAGGCTGCATTGTTCGCATCCGGTGCATTTGGACTGGTTGATGACCATTGCCCACTGGTGCTTCCCTTTTTCGGCTCCCGAGGCTTGTACTTCCTCGATGAGTCTCGCTCCGGCGGCGGCGGCCAGCCCGACCGCGGAAAGTTTGATGAAATCGCGTCGGTTGAACTTATTTTGAGTCATGGCGCACCTCAGCCGATCTCTTCAAGACAAGACGGTATCCGCGCTCCAGCCAGGGAGACAACAACATACCTGCGGCGATGCCGATCAGGGCGGTGATGCCTGCATACCCGAGCGGAGAAACAGGCGCCGGTTCCGGCATGACGGGAGCCTGGTCGACGGACGCAACCGCTTCCTGGGTGGAAGTGGGTACTGCGGCAATGGCGGCATCCTGTGTGGAAGCTGCTTCACCGTCGGCATGCATTTGATCGGCATGGCAGGAAGCACAAGACTGAATGCTGGCTTTGAAGGAGTGATCCGCCACCATGTGTACAGCCGCATCCCTTTCCACATGTTCAAGGTGGCAATCGATGCAGGTGACGCCCTGTTTGCTATGCACGGAATACGGGAAGTTCATGCTTGCTTCTTCGTGACAGCTGATGCACAATTGCGAAGCGTCCTGTACAGATTGCTCCTTTATGTTCACCGTCAACTTCAACGAGGCATTGTGAGGGTCATGGCAGGTCGTGCAGTCCATGCCGGTTGCGTAATGGGTGCTTTCCTCCCATTGCTCCTGGCCAAAACGCGCGTCGGTATGGCAGGTCCCGCAGGTCCCGCCGGTCACGTCCACGCTCATGGCCGTCTTGGGATGGTCGCCGCCTTCATCCACATGGCAGGCGATGCAGGAAACGCCGTCCTCGAGCCAGGTGCCGGTGGCTTCGTCGTAACCGGTCACATGACAGGAAAGACAGGCGCCGGGCTTGCCCTGGTCCGTCCAGGCATTGACGAAGATCGGGTCATCCGTCGCCTTGCCGTGAGGACCGTTCAACCATCTCATTTCGAATTCCTCATGGCAGTCGGCGCAGGACTCCTCCTCATCCGAAGGGGGAGGCGTCACGTCCTGTGCGGATGCGGCGAGGATCGAAATCCCCGCCAATAGCAGGGCGGTCATGAGGGCAATGATGATCTTTTCGAAACGTGAAAACATTGTTGCATCTCCTTGTTATACGTGAGCCTTCGATTGTTTGAGCGCCGGGGTGGGCGCATCGAGGAACACCTCGCAGTCGAGGCAGGCTTCACGCAGATATCCGTTCGGGAGGCGGTGGATCTGCCAGCATGGCTTGCCGCTGGCAGCAACGCGGGTTTTGATCTCTTCGATGGGCAAGCCCTGCTCCATCCAGCACGGCTCTTCATCGCGGATCAAAAGGCTGCGTTCTTCCTCCGCCTGCCTTTGCCAGCGCAAATCGAGCCTTCGCAGTCCGTATACCAACAAGGCTGTCACCAGCAAAGGCAGGACGAGCCTGACGAACAAACCGAGCAATAGGGCGAAAATCGAGTTGGTGTCCATATCAGCCTCATTTCAGCCAGTAGTGTGATTCTTTACGCCGGAGCCACTCACCCAGCAAAAGCAAAACGCCGAACGGAATGACGAGACGAGCCGCAAAGTACACGATGAAAAATTCAGAACCGTTCATGGCAATCTCCTTTCTCAAATCTATGCACATCATAGGACTACCTTAAAGGAAAGTAAATTCGTGCCCACCCCCATTGTTGGATGAAAAACCCCCGCATCTTTTCGAACCTCGATCCTGTGGCGAACACCCCAGGCACTTCACATCCTGTGGGGGATTCACCCCATGCGATGCTATTAAATACAAAACCCGCCCGCGAAACTTGAGTTCGGGGCGGGTGATGATGACTTGTCGTCTTGGCGGGATATTACAAATGCCGGGCGCTGCGCGGGTCGAAGGCGTCGCGCAAACCGTCACCGATCAGGTTGACGGACAGAATGGTGAGGATGATAAAGAGGCTGGGGAAGACCCACATCCACCACGAGCCTTGCTGCACAAAAGCCTGCGCCGAGGTGAGCATATTGCCCCATGACGCGGTCGGCGGTTGGATGCCAAGCCCAAGGAATGAAACATAGGCTTCGGAGAGGATGGCACCGGCGAGTCCCAGGGTGGAGGCAACGATGATCACCCCCATCGTATTCGGGATAAGGTGTTTGAAAAAAGTGCGGAGCTGGCTCGAGCCAAGGGATTTGGAAACCGACACATAATCCATTTCCTTGAGCGAAAGCACGTTCGCGCGCACGATGCGGGAAAGCCCCATCCACGAGGTTGTGCCGATCACAACGATGACGATCAGGACGCTACCGCTGAAGGTTTTCCCCATGAGCGTGATCGTATCGATATCCCTGCCGATGAATTTGCCCAGCACAATCAGCAGGAACAGTTGCGGGATGGAAAGCATGGCTTCGGTGAAACGCATCAGGATGCTATCCACCCAGCCGCCGAAGAAACCTGCCAGGCCACCGATAAGCGTGCCCAATACAACCGAGATGGTGACGGCTGTGAGCCCGACGATGAGCGATATCTGCCCGCCGTGAATGATGCGGGCAAAATTATCCCGCCCGGTGGTATCTGTTCCCATAATGTATTGGTTATTGGGGGCGGTCAGGCGGGCTTGCAGATCGACCGCATTTGCGCGTTCTTCGCTGATGTAAAAAGAGCCGATAATGACAAACAGCACCAGCAGACTGAAGCTGATCATGCCCAGGACAGCCATGCGGTGTCTTCGGAACCTTCTCCAGATCAGTTGACTGGGAGTGAGGACCTTCCCGGTTACCCCTTCACGGGCTATGGATTGCGACTCAAAGGAAGCGATATCAGTTGCCATATCCAAATACTCCAAATCAACTCAGGCGGATGCGCGGATCAACGAAGGTATAGATGATGTCGGTGACGATGGTCAGGATCACAACCGCCAGGGAAATGATCAATAAAATCCCGAGCACGACCGGATAATCGCTCCGTTGGGAGTATTCCCAGAACAGGCGTCCCATGCCGGGCCACGAGAACACAGATTCGGTTACGATGGCGCCGCCCAACAGGAAGGGGATATCCAGCCCGACGATGGTGACCAAAGGCAGGGCGGCGTTGCGAAGCGCGTGTTTGAAGAGCACGGCACGACCCGTCAAGCCCTTGGCGCGGGCAGTGCGGATATAGTCCAACCCAAGCACTTCGAGAATGCTGGTGCGCACAAAGCGGGAGTATCCCGCTGAATTCACGAACGCCAATGCGGTAACAGGCAGGATCATGTTCCTGATATATTCCACCGGGTCGGATTTATCCCAAACGGAGGCACCGGTGGGCAGGTAGGGCAAGCCCCACTCCTTGAACTGGACGGCGAAGATCAGCATCAGCCCGAGGGCGCTAAAAAAGATGGGGATCGAGAATCCAACGAAGGAAAACGTGGTAATGGCATTATCCCAAAAGGAATATTGCTTGACCGCTGAAATGATCCCCAGAAACAAAGCAAAGGATACGGTGATGATCTCAGCCGTCATCATAAGGATCAATGTATTCGGCAGGCGCTGCGCGATCATTTCAGTGACGGGTTGCCGGGCGAAGAAGGAATTTCCGAGATCGCCCTGAATGGCGAGCCCCAGCCATTTCAGATACTGCACATACAGTGGGTCGTTCAGCCCAAGACGTTCGACAAGAGCCGCCCTGTCCTCGGCGCTCATGCGCGGGTTGGCGGCATATTGCGCAAGAGGGTCTCCCGAAAACCGGGTGAGCAGAAAACAAAGCACAGTGATGATCAAAAGCGTGAACAACGCCTGGAATAAACGCCTTAATAAATAAGTCCACATGGGGAGCCTCCATCAATAAACTTCATCTGGGCCTGCTGACCTGGGGATTGCTTACTAGGCGAGAGGCAGGGGAAACCCCTGCCTCTCGTTTCGTGCATGGATATTACTTTTTCTTGCTACTCGGTCACGTCCCAATCTTCGGCGTTCCAGTTGAGGTCGGACTCAGGACCGGCAGGTCCGAATTGGAAGCGCGGGGTGGAGCCGTAGACGTTACCGCGGGCGTACATCATGAGAACATAGTAGTTCTCGGCAATGTAAGCCTGGGCTTCGTCGAGGATCGCCTTGCGGGCGGCGGGATCAACCGTGTCGAGCGCGGTGTCCATCAGGTCGGAGAGCGCGGGATCGCACAGGTGATACCAGTTTGTGCCGGTGGGGTTCGCCGCGGTGGGGATGTTCTCGCAGCTGTAGTTGTCGGTGTACGGATCGGGGTAGAAGCCGGTCGTGTACCCGCCCATGTCGTAGTTACCGGTGGTCAGAGGACCGCCGTCCACATACTGGCCGAAGAAGGTACCGGCGGGGGTGTGGATCGGGGTGAACTCGACGCCGATCTTGGCGAGGTCAGCCTGGGCGACCGTGGCGATGGCGATACGGATCGGGGCGGTGGTGGTTTCGAAATTGAAGGACAGTTTTGTCTGTGTGCCATTGCAGTCGCCGACGCGGATGCCATCGGCTCCGAGGGTGTAGCCAGCCTCTTCTAGCAGGGCGGCGGCAGCATCAGGATCGTAAGCATCGACTTCGAGGTCGGTGTTCGTCCAGGCGCTGTTGGGCCACTGGCTCACAGGTACGGTCGTCTTGCCGAAGAGCAGGCTATCGACAATCGCCTGGCGGTTGATACCGAGGGTGATCGCCTTGCGAACGCGGACGTCCTTGAACGGGCAGAAGCCTTCGTTCTCGGCTGCGCCGCGGCCGTCAACGCCGTCTACACGGCCCATGTTGAAGAAGTAGTGTTCGAAGTCGACGCCGGGAACCACGGTGAGGACCACAGCCGGGGCGAGAGCTTCGAGGGCTTCGATGTCGCCTTCGGAGAAGTTCGGGTACCAATCCACGTCGCCGGTCTGGAGGGCCGCTTTGGCGGCTTCAGAGTCAGCCACGAAGCGGATCTGGACGCGGTCGAGATTGGCGCGGCCCTTGTAGAAGTTCGGGTTGGGGAGCAGGGTCATGTAGTCGCCCGGAATCCATTCGGTAATGACGAACGGACCGGAAGCCACAGTGGGCATGCGGATGAACGGATCGGTCTCAGCGGCGGTGATGCCTTCAAGAATGTGTTTGGGAAGGATCGATCCCGCATTGTTCGGACCCTGGGTGAACAGGGTGGGCCAGGGCGGGTAAAGCTCGGCGAACTTGATCACCACGGTCGTGTCATCAGGGGTTTCGATGCTCTCGATTTTGTCGTAACCGGTTCGGGTCGTAACAGCGTTAGCCGGGTCGACAACCAGTTCCCATGTGAATTTGACATCTTCTGAAGTGATGGGCTCGCCATCGGACCAGAAGAGGCAGTCTTTGAGTTTCCAGGTGATGGTCAGACCATCGGCGGAAACGCCGCCGTTGTCGGCGGTGGGAACTTCAGCAGCCAATTCGGGCACGAAGGTGCCTTTGTCATCCCACTCGCCCAAGCCGACCAGGGTCAACTGGGTGACCCATACAGCGAAGGACATCTGGGTGAAGTAGGGAACGATGGCATCGGGTTCCTGATCGAAGGCGGCGGTGACGGATTTTCCGCCATCCGGGAACGCGATGGGCTCGGTGCCCCCAGGTTCACAAGCAGCGGCTTCAGTAGCGGCTGCTTCGGTGGCGGGGGCTGCTTCGGTGGCGGGGGCTTCGGTGGCTTCTGGCGCGCCACCGCAGGCGGCGAGCACCATGCTCGCAAGCACCAGCAACGAAAGCAAAGCGAACAGATTTCGTTTCATACGGTTCTCCTCCATGAGAGAAAATGGATTTTTCATTTTGCCGCGCAAAATGATTGGCGATTATACACCGAATACAAATTTACCGGAAAGCCAAATCCAGCAGACCCCCCTCCAGTAGGGTTTTTAAAAACTGGGGAATCTTCGCGTACGGCTTATTTCATCAACCCGGCCGCGCGCCGCCCGATCTCCACCGCGAAATTCGTGCCCCGATCCCACGGGTAGACCTGGCTCATCGAGGCGAAGTATAAACCTTCAATGGGAGTTTGGATCGATGGGATATTTCTGGAGTGCCCCACGAGCGGGACAGGCTGGGCATAGTTCGTCTTATGGACCCACACCTTTTTCACCCAATCGCGTTTGAATTCGGGGTTGAACTTCTCGAACGCCGGGATGAATTTTTCCAGCAACTCTTCATCGCTCAACGAAAAATACTCGTGACCCAATTCAAGGTAATCGCCCGCATAAACAATGTGATCGCCGCCAAAATGATCCTTCGAAACAAAGTTCGTATGCTCCACCAGCGCAAGGAAGGGATAGCCTTCCTCCTTCGGCACATTGAACCAGTAATAGCCTTCTTGTGAAAGCGGATGCTTCAGGGAGAGCGTCATCACCACCGCGCCCATGGATTTCAATTCGAGCAATCCCTTCAAATAGGATTCGGGCAATTGCGGGCATAACTTCGCCATTTGATTCGGGGATGTGGTGACCAAAACCTTGTCGAAGGATTCGACGCCCGCCCCGCTTCTCACTTCCAATTTTTCTTGATTCTTCTTAATGGACTCGATACCTGTTCCAAGCCGTATCTCCACACCCTGCTGGCGCAGTTTCTCGGCGAAGAGATCGGCAAACTTCTGAAAGCCGCCTTCAAAGGTGCCGAGCCGCGTCGTCCGCGCCTTGATGCGCGCCCACATCCACGCCATGTTGACATCTTTATAGTAGGAAGCGAATTTCCCGATGAGCAAAGGCTCCCACATCTGCTCATAGACTTTTTTACCCGCCCATTTCATCATCCACTCGTGCGCGGTGACTTTTTCCAATGCCTGCCAGTTCCTTGTGAGTCGGAGAAAAAGTCCGACGAAACCGAACCTGATTTTGTTCAACCCAAATCCAAGTCCGGGAAAGAGAAGCGCGTTGAGGATCGAATCGAAGGGATACCATTTGTGGTTGTAAAGCATTACCGTGTACGGCCGCGGAAAGATGACTTTGTCCTCCAGCCCGAGTTCGCGGATCAAATCCAGCATGGATTTGTCCGATTGGAACCAATGGTGATAGAACTTTTCCACCGACCAATCCCAATGCGGCTCCTTGAAACCGCTGGCGAGTCCGCCGGCATATGGTGCTGCTTCAAAAATGGTGACGTTGTGCCCCGTTTTTTCCAGGTCCCAGGCGGCCGCCATGCCGCCAAACCCTGCACCGAGAATTGCGATTTTCAAAAGAGTTCTCCGAGTTCTATTTCTTGATTTTTTCGAGTTGTTCCGCAAGCGCCTTTAATTTGCCCCACTTTTGGCGGACGACGTAGATCATTGCCAGGGTTTGCATCCAGCGCAGTTCAGGCTTGGGCAGTTGGATCGCCTCTTCGAGAACTTTGACCGCCTCATCATCCGTGCGTTGGATGCGGATATATTCCTCCGCCAGGCGGCGGAGACGGGTCTCCCTGTTCTCCTCAGGCGCGGGCATTTGATCCAGCCGTTGAATGACGTCGTACATGGCATGATCCAGTTCGTGTTCGGTGAAGGGTTTGATGAGAAAATGCTGGATGCCCAGCGTTTTTGCCGCTTCGAGGGTTTCGGGATGGTGTTCCGCCGAGACGAGGATGCAGGCTGTGCGCGGGTTTTCCTTTAATATTTGCCCATACGCCGCGAGCCCGTCGACCTTGGACATGTTGATATCCAGGAGGACGATGTCGGGTTTGTGCAGGCGCGCCATTTCGATGGCTTGCGTGCCATCGAGCGCGATGGCGACCACCTCCACGCCTTTGACGGACGAAAGCATCACGCGCGTATTTCGCCGGGTTTCCTGGGTGGTATCTGCGATCAGGACTCGTTTTTTTCTGGGCTGGGGTTGCATGGCTTACTGCCTTATCGAAAACCATTTCGAGCCTAGTATAACCGAGGCGGGTTTACTCAGCCTCTGTGCGCAGGGACTCATTCCATTTAATGCCTTCCCGGGCAAGGTAATAAGCGCCGAGGGCTGTGATGGGGACCCACAGCGCCACATGCAGGACGAGCGTGTATCCCGCCGCGGTTGCATGGTCCACCCCGTAGGCGGTGAGGACGGCAATGCCGGGGGCGTCGAAGGTGCCGATATAACCTGGCGCGGAGGGGATCGTGGTTGCCAGGTTCACGATCCCGTTCATCAACATCAACGCAAAGAAGGAGACGTTGAAATCGAAGGCATGCATCACGAACCAGTATTTGCCAGTCTCCAACAGCCAGATGAAGACCGAAGTCAGGAAGACCATCAACACGTTGAAGGGGGAACGAAGCGAGGCAAGTCCATCCAAAAATTTATTGGTTACACCGATCAGGCGGGCATGGAACCTCTGCGGGACGAATATCCGCATCATCCATTGACTGACCCTCATCGTCTTTTGCGGGAACATCGCCGCGAGAAGAAAAACGATTAGCGCGCCGAGGAAAACCCCGGTTCCGATCACCGCCACCTGCTGGATATTGCCGACGAAGCCGGATGCGTCTGTTAGCTTCGCCAGTTCGGTGAGGTTGACGAAGACGAAGGCAAGCATCACGACTCCATCGAAGATGCGTTCAACGATGATGGTCGCCAGCGATGCGGAGACCGAAACACCTTCTTTGCGTTTTAGAACCACTGCGCGTAACACTTCTCCCGCGCGGGCGGGATAGATGTTATTCCCCATGTAACCGATGGCTGTGACGGGGAACATGGTCTTCGTGGGAATCTTTTTGATCGGGCCCAGCAGGTAGTGCCATCTCCACGCCCGCACCCAAACGCCGATGAAATACACCAGGATCCCCGGCGCGAGCCAGATGTAATTTGCCTTTTGCATCGCGCCCCAAAAATCGCCCAGCTTCAATCCGCGCAGGGCGAGCCACAAAAAAAGGATGCTGATCAGCACCCCGAGCCAGAACTGCCATTTCTTCATTTGCATAGTGGCTGGGATTGTACCAAACCAACATCTTGCTCGCGTATAATTCCAGCCATGAAAGGAATTTGAATGAAAAAATACTTTCCGACGATCCTGGATTATTCCCTGATCATCTTTTCCAGTTTGATCCAGGCGGTCAGCCTGCAGTTGTTCTTCATTCCCGCGGACCTGGCCTCGGGCGGCGTGAGCGGAATTTCACAGATCATCAACAGCTTTACCGGCTGGCCCATCGGTTTGATGGTATTGATCGGCAATATTCCCCTCTTTGTCCTTGGCTGGCGGCTGTTGGGCGGATTCAAATTCACCATGCGCACCGGCATCGCCATCCTGACCTATTCGCTGTTCATCGACCTGTTATCGAACATTGACATCTTCCAATCGTATTCGCAGGTTCTGATAGCCGAATTGAAGGACGACATCTTTCTCAACACCCTCTACGGAGCCATTGTGAGCGGAATTGGATACGGGCTGGTCTATCGGGCAAGAGGGTCCAGCGGCGGCTCGGATATCCTTGCCCGGGTCCTCAACCATTGGCGGGGAATCCCCATGACGCAAAGTTATTTGATCGTGGATACCGTCGTCATTCTTTCGGCTGGATTCGTCTTTGGCTGGAAGCCTGCCTTGTACGCCATGATCGCGCTCTACATCAGCGGCCTGGTTGCGGAGACGGTGCTCGAAGGCGGTGGGACCGTCCGCACGGCGATGATTGTGACGGGCAAGCCGGAAGAAGTCTCGACTTGCGTGATCGACGAACTCCAGCGCGGAGTGACCTGGCTCGAAGGCAGGGGAGCCTATACGGGTAACAGCCGGCCTGTCTTGTATTGCGTCGTCAACCGGGCGGAGATCGCCACATTGAAAGCCATCGTCCATGAAAAGGACCCCGACGCTTTCATGGTCGTCGGCGTGGCGCATGAGGCGCTGGGGGAGGGATTCAAACCGCTGAGAGGCAGGTAAACTTCCCGATATATCTGAAGCGGACAGTTCCAGAACTGTCCGCTTTTTGATTCAATGACAAATGGGAAGTATCCGGATAAAAACGATACGATTTATTTTGTAATTTCAAATAGTGACGAATTATGGTTGAACTTGTCAGTGTCTTATGCTAAACCAAATAAGGAGCATTGCGATTGTGAAATCAATGGAACCATTCAAGGAATGGTTTTTAGGAGGCATCTCATGACTGAACCGCGCAAGAAAATGACCCTGCCGGGTCTGTATCAAAAAGTGGCGGATAAACAACCCATCACCTGGCTCACCTGTTACGACTATCCAACCGCACACATGCAAGACCAGGCTGGCGTGGACATGATCCTCGTCGGCGACAGCCTCGGCATGACCATGCTGGGCTATGACTCGACCCTGCCCGTCACGATGGACGACATGATTCGTCACACGGCGGCGGTAAGACGCGGCGCGCCCAATGCCTGGCTGGTGGGCGACATGCCGTATATGAGCTACCAGCCTAGCGTCGAAACCGCCATCCGCAACGCGGGAAGATTCATGGCTGAGACGGGCTGCGACTCGATCAAACTCGAGGGCGGCGCAGCGATGGCGGATCGTGTCAGAGGGATCGTGGACTCTGGAATCCCCACCATCGGTCACCTTGGACTCACGCCTCAGTCTGTCTCCGCCTTGGGCGGTTTCAAGTTGCAGGGAAAGTCCGCTTCGCTGGCAAAGAAGATCGTGGATGACGCCAGGGCATTGGAAGAGGCTGGGGCTTTCTGCATCCTGCTCGAGCTCGTCCCGGACCGGGTGTGCGAACTCATTACGGAACGCGCGAAGAATTGCATCATCATGTCGTTGGGCTCGGGACCGCACGCGCACGGACAATTGCTTATCTACCACGATGCGTTTGCCCTGTATCCCAAGTTCAAACCGCGCATGGCAAAGGTCTTCGCCGACGCAGGCGCGGCCATTCGCGAAGGACTCAGCGCTTACGTCAAGGAAGTGACCGAGAAGACCTTCCCTGCGAAGGAGAATTGGTTCGGCATGCCGGATGAAGAATACGATGACTTGTTGAAGATGTTGAAGGAGGGATCCTATGTACACAGATAAGCGAGCGGATCCGGCGGTCGTAACCTCTCAAAAGGAAGCTGACATGCAAACTCTCCTCGAAATCAATCCCGACCTTCTCGGCTCGGTCAATTCTGTCCTACTCGACCCGAACTCACGCGTGATGAAGAACTTCTTCGATGTGGTCGCCAAATACGGCACGCCTGAAGAGATCAACCGCAAGCACCGCGAGTCGCGCAAGATGGAGAATCTCTTCAAGCAGGTGGAAGCCAGGGCGCCGGACCATATCAAGGACCTCAACTGGCTGATTCAACAACGCGACAGGGGCGCATTCATCCCGGTTGCGGACTACAGGTATAAGGTCCTGGGTGAGGCGGCGAAAAAGATGAAATTCAAGGACGAGTACGCTGTCACCCTCGAGGTGTCCGCGTTGCAATACTTCCCGTGGATTCGAGTCATGGCGGAGCAAGCTATTGAAAATAAAACGCTCATGCCTGGGCGTTACATCGCCGTGCGCAAGATGAAGGAATCCGAGGCGGACGGAGATTTGCCCGCCATCGTCGCCGCATTGGATATCATCGGCGCGTCGTTCGTGGAAACGCTTGACACAAAAGGCACCGACGGCTCGAATCCGCATCTCGGCGGGCCTGCGACGATCACGGGGTATTTCGGCGGGATCGGTCAGCCCAATGAACATGCCTTGATGTGGCTGGACGAGTTTTTGTACTACTACACCAGCTTTGGCGTGCAGCACGTCTTGAATTTCAATGCCGGCACGATCCTGCTCGGCTTCATGCTCTATAAACTCGGCGTGGATATTCAGTTCAAGATATCGGTCTTCTTCGGCTCGGACAATCCCTATCATGCGCTCTGGATCATGATGATGGCAAAGCTGTTCAGCCGCGAAGATGGGACTTCCCCATTGATCGGCTTCAACTGGTCGAACTCGATCAACAATGAAACAATGGAATTGACCGCAGACTTTCGCAAGGCGCTCGGGTTCGAGAAGGTTGTGCGCTTCGAGCATCACATCGTCGAGACGTATAAGAGCATCGTCGTCCAGCCGTACAACCGCCGCGCCGAATTGGTGGAGATCGCCGATCATGTGGCGAACATCGCCGCGAAGCACGAAGGCGGCGACCCCGATGTGGAGCAGACCCTCGCGCATCCCTCCGACATCCTCGACTACTTCCGCGAGAAGAAGGAAGTCATCGAAAGCGGTGATTGGGAGAACCTGCAACGAAACTTCATCGAGAAGGTTGCCGCCTGCAACCGCACCGCCTGGGCGTTGACGGAGAAGGGTCTAAGTTTTATAGCGGCGCGGAATTTGCACAAGTAGCGTATTAAACCAGTAACCGGTTTCCAGTTGGAAACCGGTTACTGGTCACTGTCAACCTTTTACTTCCGCTTCCCATACCCCAATTGCTTGAGCATATTTGGGTCGTTGCGCCAGTCTTTCGAAACCTTCACGCGCAATTCCAAAAACACTTTTCTTCCGCCCATCTCTTCGATCTCTTTTCTTGCGGCGCTTCCAATCGCTTTCAACATTTTGCCGCCATCGCCGATGACGATTCCCTTTTGAGATTCGCGTTCCACAAAGATCGTCGCGGCGATGTATGCCATGCCGCTTTCGCGTTCTTTGAATTCGTCGATGCGCACCGCCATGCCGTGCGGTACCTCGTCGCGCAGTTTGTAAAGGCAGGCTTCGCGGATCAAATCCCCCGCGATTTCTTTTTCATACAAATCCGTGATCTGGTCTTCGGGATATTCCGCCTCTCTCTCAGGGACGGCTTGGACCAGCGCTTCGGTCAGTTTGTCAAGACCGATCCGCTTCGCCGCAGAAATCTGCATCACGGAAGCGTTCACCATCAATTTCAAATACTCATCCTGGCGCGAGGATAAATTTTCCGGGTTGACAAGGTCCATTTTGTTCAGGACCAGCATCCGGCGGGACCGAGGCGAAACATCCTTAAGGAGGGAAGAGATGAGAATGTCCTCTTCGGTCGGGGGAGTCGAAACATCCACAAGCCAGAGAATCACATCCACGCCTTCAAGGGCTTCTTTTGCTTCTTGATTCAGAAACTCGCCAAGTCTGTGCTTTGCGGTGTGAATGCCGGGGGTGTCGACAAAAATGAGCTGTGCGTTCTCAAGCGTTAATATGCCGAGTTGTTTTTTGCGTGTGGTCTGCGGACGCGGCGATACGGCGGCGATCTTCTGCCCGAGCAATTCGTTGAGCAGTGTGGATTTACCTACGTTGGGTCGACCAATGACGGCGAGAAAACCGGAACGATGCTTCATGTAGTTTTCTTTTTATAGTTGACGACGACCAGACTGACCAGGATCAAAATCGTGCCGACGAGCAACTGCCAGGAGAGATGTTCGTTCAGGAAGATCACGCCGAGGATGACGCCGCCGACGGGGAAGAGATAGGTGACCAGAGATGCGCGCGTGGGACCGACCTCATGAATTAAATAATACAACATGATCATGGCGAAGCCCGAGCCGAGCACCCCGAGCCAGAGCGCGGCGACCCAGGTGATGGGCAGGCTTGGGTATTTGAACGGGTTTTCGGCAATGGGACCAATCACCCACATGAATACGGTGGCTGTTACCAGAAAGCCCACACCGCGCATCGTGTTGTTCATGTGTTGGGAATATTTACGAATGCCCACCGCGCTCCCCGCGTAAAAAAGGGAGGCGAGAATCACAGCCAATTGACCGATGACCGAGCCGTGTTCGCTGGCGAGCAAATCCTCGCTCATCAATACAAGCACGCCCGCAAAGCCGACCAGCAAGCCGAGCGTTTTCTGGAAGGTGATCTTGTCATCATGCAGCCAGAAGTGCGCGATGAGGAGCGTGAACAGGGGAACGGTGGCATTGAGGATGGATGCTACAGCGGAGTCGATGGTTTGTTCGCCCCATGAGATCAAAAAGATGGGAATGGCGAGGCTGGCGGGTCCGAGGATGGAAAAGATGATCCAGTCTTTTGGGTCGCGGGTGAAGGGGATGCGTTGGTACAAGGCGATCATGCCCGCCGTCAATGCGCCAAATAACATGCGGAAAGCTACCAGCGCCATGGGACCGATCTCCTGCACGCCGATCTTGATCCACAGGAAGGACGAACTCCAAATCAACCCGAGGGTTACGAATACGATCCAATGTTTTGCTTTCAAATGTGCTCCTTTAAGATTTTCATGTCATTGCGAAGCAATCTTCGCAGTCCCGGGGGATTGCTTCATCGCGCTGCTCCCCTCAATGACATCTAAACGTTCTTTACCAAATAAAACTCGCCGCGCTCGAAGCCGCGGTCCAGG
The DNA here is from genome assembly GCA_026645935.1 of Candidatus Villigracilaceae bacterium. Classification (GTDB taxonomy): domain Bacteria; phylum Chloroflexota; class Anaerolineae; order Anaerolineales; family Villigracilaceae; genus Villigracilis. The sequence goes on from JAPKMP010000009.1 coordinate 87,465, forward strand.
TAGTATTGACGCGTTCCCACTGCCGATATTACCGCCAGCCTGGAAAGACCGTTCTTGCGGGTGGTCTTTTCCGCTTCTTCGAGCAGGCGCGTGCCCAAGCCGACGTGCTGGGCTGCGCCTGTTTTTTCTGTGCCAACCCCAAGCGACTGGCCATACACATGCACTTCGCGGATCAGGGCTGCCTCGGTCAGGTCATGCATTCCGGTTTCCGGCGCATCCCTGGCTGGCAGCGAGAGGCGGATAAAGCCAGCCAGACCATCATCGGCTGTCTTGTATGAGATGAAATGTTCTTCCGCTTTCCCAGCCTGGTAAACAAAGTCGTTCAATGTCAATGACGAGAGCTCGATGGATTTGCCTTTTACTTCCCGGCAGCGTATGCATTGACACTTCGTCCCGCGCCGCTTCATCTCGTTGTGGACATCCTGCCTCAAACTTGTTCGGCGATTCCCTTCGACGACGTTGTTCCCCGGAATATCGCGGATGACCCGGTTGACGCGGCAATATCTGGGGATCGAGGGTTTGATATCCGCGATCAGTTGAATCAATTCCTCGGTGGTGTAGGGCTTGAACTCACCCCGCTGCCAGTACTCGTACAATTCAGCATTGGCGAGCAATTGGTTCGGATAGATTTTTATCTCATCCGGACAGAAGTCATCCCATAAGCGGGAAAAATCTTCGCGGTCGGATTCGGGAGTCGCGCCCAGCAAATTCGGCATCCAATGCAGGACGACCTTGAACCCGGCGGCGCGTAACAAGGCAATAGCGTTACGGGTGCATTCCACATCATGCCCGCGTTTGTTGATCTCAAGGATGTGGTCGTCGAAGCTTTGTGCGCCAAGCTGCACCTTGGTGACACCGAGATGCCGCAGCCATTTGATTTCATCCGGATCGATCTCGTCCGGCCGTGTTTCGATCACCAGTCCCACGTTGCGGTGCGGCGCTGATTCGTTAATGGAATGGATTTTTGGAAGATCCACAGATTTCCCCTCACCCCCTTCCCCCGTTCCCTCAGGGAGGGGGGCTGGGGTGAGGGCATTCATTGCGTCGAAACAACGCGCCACGAACCATTCCTGATAATCGCGTTTATACGACGACCACGTCCCGCCCAGAATCAACAATTCGATCTTGTCGGTGGGATGTCCGAGATTCTTCAACGCCCGGATGCGAGATTCCACCTGCGTGAACGGATCGAATTCGTGTTCGAGTGCGCGCATCGCTCCGGGTTCATCGGGCAGGTAGCTCTTGGGCATGCGCACATCGGTGGGGCAGAAGATGCACTTCCCCGGGCAGGGATATGGCTTGGTCAGAACCGTCACAGTTGTCACACCGGAAAGAGTCCGCATCGGCTTCATGCGGATTCTTTCGAGCAAAGTCGTATCCGCTTCGATCGCCCCCGATTCCACCATTTGTTTATAGGCAGCCACCAGCGCGGCTTTGTTCAAATACCCTCCTCCCTCGAGCGGATGGCGGCGGAGCATTGTCATCACATCTTCCCCCGCGCGGATTTTCTCGAGCAGAAAATGCGCCAACTCCAGTTTCTTCGGGGTCAGCGCGTTTATTTTCTTCCAGCGTTGTCGTTTTTCGGTGTATTCCATGATACCTGCAAAATCATAAAGTTACATGCAATGAAACCCCATTATACGCCAGCCGATTTCTCCTCTTGCACTTCGATCCGAAATTCCTGCTTCACTTCACCGATATCCTTCTTTTTGAACATGTCCGTATGCAAGCCGCATTCCACCTTGCCTCGCCCCGCCCAGCGTCCCGCGCGGTCGTCTTCATCCGCGCCGATGGCGATGGTGCAGGGAGCGCATCCGATGCTGCGGTAGCCTTTTTCAAATAAAGGGTGGACGGGCAAATGATGTTCTTCCGCATACCGCTTCACATCCGTTCGGGTCCAGTTCAAGAGCGGGTTGACTTTCAGCAAGCCATCCGGCTGCAGTTCCAATAGTTTTGCCTTCGCGCGCGCAGCGGTCTGGTCGCGGCGGATGCCTGTGATCCATGCCTTCATGCTTTTCAAGGCTTCCTGCACCGGCTTGACCTTGTGGAGAAAACAACACAGCGTCGGGTCTTCGAGGGGAAGCGTGCGGAGGCGCTGACGCACGAACGCAATCCAGCGCGTGTCGCGGTACAGATCGATCACATTGAGGTTCCATTGCATCGCGATCTGCTCGCGGAACTCCAGTGTTTCCCAAAAGTGATAACCGGTATCGATGAAGAAGATCGGCAGGTCGCTTTTGATTCTCGAGATCATGTGCAGGAGCGGCATGGACTGGGTTTGGAACGAGGAACTCATCGCGACCAAAGGCGAAAACGCATCCACCGCCCAGCGGATGATCTCCTGCGGCGTCTTCATCTCGAATTCTTCTGAAAGAGCATTGATCTCCTGTAGCGGAGGCATGAAAGGATTATACCCAGAGCGGGTGTCGCATAACGTTATAATCCCGTCATGGATTCGCGCACAATAAAACGGTTGATCGAGTTGAACCGGGACTTCTACGAACAGTTTGCCGGATCCTTTTCCGCCACACGCCAGCGATTGCAGCCCGGCGTAAGAAAGATCTTCGATTCGGTTGGAAAGGATGACTCCGTTCTCGACCTGGGATGCGGCAACGGATTGTTCCTGCGCGAACTGCACAAGCGTGGTCATCGGGCATCGCTTCTCGGCGTGGACTTTAGCCCATCCCTGCTTCGAGAAGCCGAATCCACACCGGGGGTTGGGTTCAAAGCCGTCGATCTTGCGCAGCTATCATTATCCAGTGATCAGTTATCAGTAGATGGCGGTTGGGATGTGATTACGATGTTCGCAACCCTGCATCATATTCCAACGAATGAAATCCGCCTGGATATTTTGCGAACGGTGAAATCGCTTTTAAAACCGGATGGTAGATTCATCATCTCGAACTGGCAGTTCTTGAACAGCGAGAAGTTGAAGTCGAGAATCCAGCCGTGGAGCCGGGTGGGGTTATCGGACGAAGATGTGGATTCAGGCGATTATCTGCTTGATTGGCGTGGGGGCGGGGGAGGGGGCTTGCGGTATGCGCATCAATTTTCAGCGGAGGAACTGCTTGGGCTGGCGAATCAAGTTCAAATGAAGGTCGAGGCGGGGTTTTATTCCGATGGAGAAAACGGCCGGCTGGGGTTGTATCAAATCTGGATTCACAAATGATTATTCGCAAACGAAGACGCGGTTGCGCCCGGAGCTTTTCGCCTGATAAAGCGCGGCATCTGCCCGTTCGATGAGGGTATTCAGAGTATCGGAATGTTTTGCCTCGCTTACGCCGATGCTGGATGTGATGGATAAGTCGCCAGTTTCTGTTTGGAAGGGTTTTACCGCGATCCCCTGACAAAGGCGCTCGGCGATCATGCGGGCGGCTTCGAGGTTTGTCTCGGTCAGGAGTATGACAAACTCTTCGCCGCCATACCTTCCGACCAGGTCCGTCGTGCGGGAATTATTGAGACAATGCTGAGCCAGTTGATGGAGGATCTGGTCGCCTGTGGCGTGCCCATACCGGTCGTTGACTTTCTTGAAGCGGTCGATGTCGAGCATCATGACGCTGAACGGGCGGTCGATGCGGCGCGAACGCAGGAATTCGAATTCCCCCAGTTGGTATAGGCCGCGCCGGTTGTACAACCCGGTCAATGGATCGGTGATCGCCTGGGTTTGCGTCTCATGATGGATGCGCGCGTTTTCGAGAACAATCGCCACCTGGCTTGCATAGGTGGCAGCCAGGTCGGCATCCTTGTCTGTAAATTTGTCCGGTTCCTTGCTGTCTATGGCAAGCAAACCGATGGTTTTATTTTGAGCAATGAGCGGAACGCCCAGCCATGAACGAATATGGGCGTTTTGTTTTTCGCGGAACGCCGGATACTTCAACGGCGCGTCTCCGATGATGTGCGGTCTCCCAGTCTGGATGACAATGGAATTGGGATTATCGCCCGGTATGGGGAAACGCATCTCGAGCACTTCCTTGAGCATTTGGAAACCGCTCCCGCCGATGATCTTCAACCGGCTTCCATCCTCTTCCAGCAGCTGGACCGAGGCGCTATCGTAGGGGATGACCCGGTTCAGGTGTTCGAGGATGTGCGAGACGGTCTGGTCCAGTTCAAGTTTTTCGACGATTGCAAGGCTCGCTTTGCGCAGGGTCTCGGATGTTTCGGCGCGGCGCTTCGCCTCTTCCACCGCCTGGAATTTTTCCAACGCGAGGGCGATCAATGCCGCCGCCTGTTCGCTGATGTCGATCTCTTCCTTTTTGAATTCGTGATGCTTGTTGAAGGCAAGGATGACCGCCCCCAGGTTCTTTTTAGCCGCTTTCAGGGGAAGCACGAGGACGGACTTGGCTGGAAATTGTTGGATGATTTGCGGATCAGCGAAAGATGTGCTCGCCGTATCTTCCACGACCAGCGTTCGGTCAAGTTCCAGAGCCGATTGGGTAAAAGTAACTTCGCCGGTCTTTGGTTTATAGGTTGCGTATATATCCTTTGGCGGGCCATACGCGGCGATCGGGACCGGAACTTTATTCTCCTCGTCCCATAAAGTCATAAAACAGCCGTCCGCGTCGATCAGTTTACCAAGACGGTCCACAACGACCTGCGCGAGGTCTTTGACCGCTTCGGCTTGAAGCGAAACTTCCACGATATTGTGCAGCAGGCTCAACGTATGCTGGCGGCGGATGACCTTTTGCTCGGCGCGAGCGCGCGTCTCGGCGGACCCGAAGATGCCGGCTGCAGCGTGGAAGGCTTCCAGCTCTGTGGTCGTCCATTCGCGCTCCGCTCGGCTTTCATCGAACATCAGGAATCCCCACCATTGGGTTTGCGCGAAAATCGGGATGGCAACGACCGAAAGGCTGCCCAACGGCTTGAAAAATTGCTGCTCTTCATCCGGAAAATTTCTTACCAAACCGTGGATCACCTCTCCATTGGAAAGGGACTTTTCCCACCTGCCAAAGCCGGCTTTCCGCAATGGGACATGCTGCAAAGCGGGATTCCGAATCTGCGGCTCGATCCCGGGCGCGGTCCATTCATAACACAGGCTTGAATGAATCACCCTGTTATCATCCGTGTAATTCACCACCACAAAAACGCGGCTCGCATCGGCAGCCTGACCGAGCTTCTCCAACACCTCTGGAATGTTCTGCTCCCAGGCGGATGCCTTCAAAAACCGTTCCGCCGCAAAACTGATGGCAGACATGATCGACTCGCGGCGGGAAAGCGCAAATTCCATTTCCTTGCGATGTGTGACGTCATGCAGGATGACCATCTGGTCCGTGCCGTTTTGTGATCGGGAAGTCTGCAAGGCTTGGAGGGGGGAAACGGTCGCTTCATAGACTTTGAGCTGATCGCCATCCATGACCTTGATCTCAGCCCGATGCTCGCCCGCTCCCAGGTGCGGAAGCAGGCTTTCGTGGAATCTCCTTGAGACCTGCGCGAACGGCTGGCCGATGGCTTCATGATCGTTGTGATTGACCAGTTTCTCCGCCGTTGGGTTGAGATAGAGGATGCGTCGCTGCGCGTTCAATACGATCACGCCGTCCTTCATGTTCTTGATGACGCTGATGTGTTCGGGCGGCAGGACTTCAAGCAGGCGGTATTTGCGGATTGCCCAAAACAGTCCCAGCGCGGGCGGCAGGAAGAACAGGGTTGCAAGGTCGAGGTTGGGGATGGGTCCGATGCCGAGGATGTAGATCACACTCCCGATGAATGGGCTGGCGATGCTCAAAATAACGAAACTGATCTGCGCGCGGTAGATGCCCGGCCGCTGGATCAGCTCGACGGCCAACATGACGGCGGTCACAATCAGCAGCGAATAAGAATAGATCGTGTGAACCCAAAAAACCGGTCCGTATTGAAGCGAGAGCAGCAGCAGGCCTTGATTTTCCGCCAATCCCCTTACTTCCCACATCAGGCTGTGATTGCCGCTTGTCCAAACGAGGATGAGCGTCAGGATGGGGATCGCCCAGAACAGAATCCGGTTTCGCCGCGTAAGCAGGTGATTGTTGCCCGTGTATTCGAGCGCGAAGAACAGCATGTACACGGGAGCCATGACAATGCCGATGTATTCGACCTGCACGAAGAAAAGTTTTACGGGAACATGGGGGAAGAAGATCTCAAGGCCGTATGCGGACGCCCAGATGGACATGCCGACCATGGCCCAGGCGAATGGCGTGACTGCCACCGCGGGTCTTCTTTGCCATGCATACAACCCCAACAAGGCATATGGGACGGCTGCTACAATGTAGATGAGAGGGATATAAATATCAGGACGTGCGAACATGCATTTTTATTGATAAATTGTATGCAGTTCGGGGATCAATTCCATTGCAACTCTGTCATAATGCATCCAAACTCTCAAATTTGTAAACGTCGCTAGTGCGATGAACCTTGCGATTTTCCTGGTGGGGTTATATCAGCACTTTCTGCGGCGCGGCGATATACTGCCACCAGTTGTTATGGATGCCGTTCCTCCGCCCGGCGGCGCGCGGGATGTGGTTGAACCACCATTTGTGATGGGCACGGATCTCGCCGCCGCCCCATTCGCTTGAGTCCACAGTGCGGATATCGCCTTTGAAGTTCGGGAAGTTCAACAGCCAATCGTAACATTCGCTTTGGACCGGGGTGTTGTTGCCCCAGTCGTAATCGGACTGGCTGTTCGGCGCGAAGTGAATGTTGCCGCAGGCAGCCTTGCCGGGGGATGTCTTATCGTAACGGATGAAACGCTTCCAAAGATTTGCGTCGCCGGTTGTTTTGCCGAACGTCTTCTCCAGGATGGCCTCGGCGCGATGGCCGTAGGACTCGTGCATTTCGCCGACGCCGCGCTCGTACGAGAATCCCATGGTCACAAAGCGGCGTTTGCTCGCGGACGTATTCGCCAGCGGGGGCGCGTTGCACCAGAATGCGCCGGGACCGGCCATGATGGATTCGTAAAACCCGGCATGGGGAAAGCCGAAGATCCACACTTCGTCGACCTCGTTGCGCGCCACGCGCTGGAGGATGTTGAATTTGTTGACAATGGCGGCATAGTTGACTTCCTGCGGCATGTGCGGCTGGGATGCGCCGGTCAGTACGTCGTAAATGGTCTTCGATGTGTACCGGAAGCCGTCCGTCTTGGCGGGAAATTCGTTCACATCCACGCGCTGGGCGATTTCGTAACGCACCATTCCCTTGCTTGTTTCCAGGATGTCCGCGATGAAGCCCGTCACAAGGTCGGTTGTGTTATTCCATTTCATCTTTTGGGAGAGTTTTGCGTTCGTCGCCGTATCCACGACCGGATCATAGACGATCAACAGCACCTTGCTCCGGGTGATCTGGGCGGGCTCGGTGGTGCTGTCTTTGGGGTAGGGGGCGGGGCGGAAGAGGTTGATGAGGGTTGTCAACAGATCGGGCATGAGAGTTCTCCTCGCTTCAAGGCATGTTGACGGCAAAATAAACCTGGCCGTCCACTGCTAGATACAACACATGATCGGGGCTGACGGCTACGGCAGCCGCCGGCGCTCGTGGGACGGGATTTCCGCTTCCCGTCTTCGGTTGGAACTGGTTCTGCAGCTCGAGCGTGCGCGGCGCGAAACGCATGACGTTCTGCCCCTCTGAATCCAGCAATAGAATGGAAGGATCGGGCGGGGCGGCGAAGATGATCTGGGTAAAGTGGGCGGCGGCGAACAAATCCATATCCGCATAAGCGGGGAAGGGATTGATCCGATTGAGCGGGTCTTCGCATTTCGAAGCGCTTGCATTCACGCGGCTGAAATTGCACCTGGAGATGCGTCCGTCGGCGTGCAGGAGATACATCTCATCGCCGGAGACGAGGAAATCGATCACATCCTGCGAGGGGGTTTGTTGACCGAAGAAGAAGTACGGCCGATCCACGAAAGCGGCTTCCTTGCCGGGGTAGACCCACACGGCGCGGGCGGGCGCATCCAGAACATAAAGATTTCCAGCATCGAGGATGAAGCTCGTGATGCGAGACCAGTTCGTGTCGGGCGCGGGCAGGAGACCGGTCTGCGGCGTGCCCCCGGGCCTGCAGTAGACTAAATTGCCAACCGCGTCGATCCCAAGGACCGATGCGCCGTAGATATTCGTGATGGGCAGGGCAAGGATATCCACCAATGGACCGGCATTGTTATTGACACCGGGCTTGCAATCGAAAGTCCTATCCAGTTCGAAGCCCCCGTTTCCGGATGGAAGAGCCCGCAGGATTTCGCCGTTGGCGGCGTTGAGCATGTAAATGTCGTTCTCGGTTGCGGCCATGCGGCTGATGTCGATACCCGGTTTCGAGCCGAAGGCGGGATTGAACTGCATGCGCACGATCCCAAGCAGCGAGTCGAGATTTGCCTGCGCCTCTTCCCGCAGGGCAATGGTATCGCTGGTGACGTTGTGCGCCTCGGCCCGTTCGACGTTCAGCAATACATTTTCCCAGGCAATGCGCTGCTCGACCGGATTCGTGAGGGCGAGCGCCTGCGTTTTCAACTGCAATGCCTGGTTGTAATAGACATCGTATTGTTCATTGCGTCCGTAGCGCATATAGACGACCACGGCGATGGTCACCACGATCAATGGAATCAGGATGGCGAGGAAGCCCATCAATGCGCCGGGAGAAACCGAAGGCGCATCCGGCGATTCAGAAGCGGGCAAAAGGCGCGGAAGGAAATTCCGAATTCGTTCTCCGAGGGTCGCGCTCCCGTGCCGGACTCCCTGCATGACGTTGACAATGGCTTTGGCGGCTTGTTTTGCCTGCGGCGACGGTTCGCGCGGTTCGGAGGGAGTCTCGATTTTTGGAGTCTGCTCAACCGCAGGCGCAGGCGGAGCGGAAACTTCGCGCTCCGCATTTCCTTCTTCGGTCGGCTGCGGTTTCGCGCGCGGAATGGAAGCCGGAAATTCGCGCGGTGCGGTCTTGTGTGGAAGGTGCGCAAGCGGATCCGCGGCTGGTTTTGAAATGGGAAGCGCTTCTTCCTTTTGCGGGGGAATCGAGTATGCCGAGGGTTGAAGTAGATGCGCTTCGGGCGTGGATTCAGATTCTTGAATGGCTGGCAACTCGGAGTTTGAGTCTGGGGCGGGCTGGGATTCAGGAAGAGGCTCGGGCGGTTCGTCCACTTGCGGCGTGGTATCCGTCCCTGTTTTGAAGAAATTGATCGAACCGTTGCCTGCGACGGTTTGGATCAATACGGCGTTCAAGTCTTCGGTGGTAAGCGACGTCAAGCGGCGGCGCATGGCTTCGAAGGATGAAGATTGCGTGCTTTCGAGCGGAGTGCTCCACGCATTGGGCAGGCGACCGCAGAAAAGCAGGAGATCGTTTGCAGCCAGGTCTGCCTGCGCATAATGGATGTTGACCGCCTGGCTCGAACCCAAACCCTTGCCCGAGATCGAAGGCTCAAAGGTGTGACGCGACCCGTCGGCGCCGAACCAATAGGCGTGCATGGGTCCGTTGATCGAAAAGATGCATTGCGATTCGCGCAGGACGGCGAGGACCATCCATGCCAGCGTATATTGTCCGCGCCCGCTGGTGGACATGTTACGGTCGAGAAGGGTCTTGTTCAATGAATCGGCGGCGGCACGCAGGGCGCTCGTCACCGCGCGCGGCGTTTGATAAAAGACATCCGCGACAACTTCGGCGAGTTTGCGATATTCGCTTGTGCTGACGGCGGCGTTGCCTGCCAGTAAAAGATAGACGATCAGGCGATCCTGTTCGCGCCCGCGTGCGGCCGTCTTGGGCGGATGAACCGCCAGCACGCCGGGCATCTCGCCCGGCTCCTGGCCCTGAATGCGGTATAGTGCTGAGAGGTTAATGTCGAGGGGCATGTAAGATTATCGCTTAAGTCGCCTTCATTATACTGGTAAAATTTCGACGCCCATGCACTATACCCTTCTAGAAAATTTCTCTCAAATACAGGCGGATGAATGGAACGGGCTTCTTAAAGAGTCCATCAGCGATACGCCCTTTTCCCGATATGAATATCAACGTTTGTGGTGGGAACATCGCGGCGGCGGCGAATGGAAGGACGCGCGATTGGTTTTGGTCACTGCGCGCGAAAACGAAAAGCTGATCGGCATCGCCCCGCTCTTCATCTCGGAATACGAAAACCAGCCTGCATTGCTGCTCAATGGAAGCATCGAGATATCGGATTATCTGGATTTGATCGTTCGCCCGGATGACCACACGCGATTCCTCTCCGGGCTTTTGGATTTTCTCGCCTCGACTCTGGCCGATAGCTGGTCCCGCCTCGATTGGTATAACCTCCCCGATGATTCTCCGACACTCGCCGCGTTCAAAGCGGAGTCAACCAAGCGCGGCTGGACCCATCATGAAGAAATCTATCGTCCCACGCCGCGCATCGCCTTGAACGGCGATTTCGAGGAATATCTCTCGCGCGTCGAAAAGAAACAGCGGCATGAAATCCGACGCAAAATGCGCCGCGCCGCCGAGTCTGAGCTGAACGTGCGTTTCATCCTTGTGGATCATTCCGCGGACATCGAACCCGAATTGAACGCTTTTTTCGATCTCATGCTGCATGACCCCAACAAAGCAGCCTTTTTGCATCCCGCCATGCGCGAACAGATGACCGCCGTCCTCCGCGCCGCGCATGAAAATGGCTATCTCTGGCTCGGTTTTCTGGAAATTGCAGGCGTGAAAACAGCCGCCTCCGTGAACTTCGATTACAAAGGAAAATTATGGGGCTACAACTCCGGAGTCAGCCGCGCCCACATGGAACTTTCTCCCGGCTGGGTCTTGCTCGGTCATACCATTCAATGGTGCTGTGAAAACAAACGCCATGAATTCGATTTCATGCGCGGCGACGAGGAGTACAAGTATCGCTTCGGGGGAGTGAATCGCTTCGTGATGCGGGTGAAGATAACAAAGTGACCGTCACGATAACGCGATTATGCAGACCCTCCCGAAGCCTTCAAAGAAAATACCGATTCGTAATACGGATGAGTACTTTCAGGAGGGCACGATGGTGAAAAACCAAAAGAACAGCCCGGTCATCGTGATCTGAGGGACACAAGCGTATAGAAATGCCCGAAAAAAACCGATCTTTAGTTCGGATTCAAAGACAAAGGCTTCATAGACCGGTATGATGGCAAGGTTCAAAACGAGCAGCGGCAGAAACAATGCGGTAAACGGGAAGACGAAGTAGGTCAGCACCTGCGCGGGGGCAAGCGCGTAACAATGCCTGTAGAACGAGATCTTCAGGGCAGAGCGTTGAATGGGTTTCTTGTTCAACCATTCCATCCAGGCGATATACAGGAACGGGATGAGCATCATGTAGAACGTCACCTGGTAGATATCGCTCGACAAGGCCTTCAAAAAATCCTGCGTCGATTCGATGTCCGGGCGCGACAGGATAAACCAAAGCGTCATGGGGATGACGGCGGATAACAGCCACAACATCACGGGCGAAAGATATTCGTCGAAACGGTCGTCAGGTTTCTTTTCCCATTCCGTTTCGATATATGCCATCGCCCATTTTGGGCGGAACGCGGTGCGGATCAGCGTCTTGGGCAGAAGGAGCAGCCACACCATCACCTCGTAGACCGCATCCTCGACCGATTTGAGCAGTTTTGCAAAATCCATATCATTCTCCTTTTGCAGGCTGTTTTAGCGAAACCTATAACCCACGACTTGAGCCCGCGTTCTGTTTTGTATGAAAACTGCCTGGGACAGGGTTCATTAAATTACTGTTTGCGAAACCGACAACGCGAAGGCAGCCGATTTTTCCGGAAGTTCTTCCAAAATTGTCCGTGCTTTTGCCGTGTCCTACGTCGAATCCATGAACCTATTCAGGGTGACAATTTTTGAGGTGATTTGTGTTACTCTGAATAATAAACAGATTCTTAACGACCGGGATTTTTATGTGGTATTTTCCCCTCATCGGGAGTAAGATAAATGCCTGTTTGGAGGCTTTTATGCGAGACCTGACAAATGAAATCGTCGAACTCATCCGGCGCACATCCAGTTCCCTGCCGCCTGATGTCGAAAAACGTTTGCGAGAATCCATTGAGAAGGAAGCTCCCGGCTCCGCGGCGCGAGGCGCGTTGGAGACCATCATGAAGAATATCGAACTCTCCCGCGCCAATTCCACGCCGATCTGCCAGGATACCGGCACGCCCATCTTTTACGTGCATTACCCTGTGGGCTGGTCCACGATCCAACTCCGCAGACAGATTCGCGCCGCGATGGAAGAGGCGACGAAGAAATCCTTCATGCGTCCGAATGCCGTCGATGCCATTTACGATAAAAACTCAGGCAACAATCTCGGAGGCGACGACTTCCCATATATCCACTTTGAAGAGACCGAAGGCGACGAACTCGTCATCGAGTTGATGCTCAAAGGCGGCGGATGCGAAAATGTGGGCCGTCAATATTCCCTGCCGGATAATTCCCTCGGTGCGGGACGCGATCTGGCTGGAGTCCGCAAAGTGGTATTGGACGCGGTCCAAAAAGCACAGGGGCTGGGATGCGCGCCGGGCATTTTGGGCGTATCCATCGGCGGCGACCGCGGCTCTTCCTATATAAAGTCCAAGGAAGTCTTGTTCAGCGAAATGGGAACCCGCAACGAAGACCCGAAACTTGCCGAACTCGAAGAACGCCTCACAGAAGAAGCCAACGAAATGGGGATCGGTCCGATGGGATTCGGCGGCAAGACCACTGTGCTGGATACGAAGATCACCGGTCTGAGCCGGTTGCCCGCTTCATACTTCGTTTCAGTTTCTTACATGTGCTGGGCATACCGCCGCCGCAAGATGACCGTGAAGGGAAATGAAACCATCTACGATTGATCTTTACGCATTCCGTATCATGTAATGCGTAATTCGTAAGGAGCGAACGATGAAACATATCACCACCCCCATCAGTGACGAAACCATCCGCGAGTTGAAAGTCGGCGATTCTGTGGCGCTTTCGGGCATGATGGTCACTGCGCGGGACGCAGCTCATAAATGGATGATCGAAACGTTCATCAGGAAGACCCGTCCGCCGCAGGGCGACGACATGCAGGTGTACGAAGAATTGAAAAAACTGTTCAACGGCTCCATCATCTACCATTGCGGACCGGTCGTCACCGGAATGGACACGGGGGAATATAAGATCATCGCGGCCGGACCCACCACCTCCATCCGCGAAGAGCCGTACCAGGCGGATGTGATGGAACACTTCAACGTCAAGGGCGTGATCGGCAAGGGCGGCATGGGGGCGAAAACCCTGAAAGGCTGCGAAGAAACGCCGGGAGTCTATTTCCACGCGATAGGCGGAGCCGCCTCCTTCCTCGCCCAAACGGTGACGAAGGTGCATGGCGTATTCAAGCTCGATTTCGGCGTTCCCGAAGCCATATGGCTGATCGAAGTCAAGGATTTCCCTGTCGTCGTCACGATGGATTCGCACGGCGGGAGTCAACACGCGGTCATCGACGACGCTTCGAAAAAGGTATTGGACGATTTGCTGAAAAAACCCTTTTGAACTTCCAGGCGGATGTCGCACAGACATCCACCAATTTTTTAATTGGACTTCTTGCAATAGTGCTCCCGCCGCAGTCCCCCGCGGCGGGGACGCCGCCTTGCGCAAGATAAAATTGTGACTTTTGCAAGAAGTCTATTTCGTAATAATCCCCCCGCTTGGATGAAAGCCCATTCCGCCGACAACACACGCGCAAAGCGGCTCAGGCTTGATATATAATCACTTTCATGCTCGAGAAGTTCCGTCGTCTGTTTGCGCCGTCCATCTTCGAAGATGAAGAGAAGACCCGCGCAGCCCAAATCCTAAGTTCGATCGGGTGGGTTGCCGCGGGGGCGGTCCTTTTCCTTACGATCTCGCGCCTTATCACCGGGGATTGGAATAGCAGCTCTTCACGGATCTTCTTTCCGGCCGTCTTTTTGATCATGCTGACCACGCAGCTCATGATCCGTTTCGGGAAGGTTCGGTTTGCGGGAATTTTCCTTGTCGTCTCCATCTGGCTGGCATTGACCCTTCAGGCTTCGCAAGCATCCGGGTTGCGCGATGTGGCAGTCCTCGCGTATCCCGTTGTAATTTTGCTCTGCGCCCTTTTGCTCGGCCGGCGATGGGGTTTGGTTATCGGTTTTTTTAGTATCGCCGCTTTGTGGTTTTTTGCTTCGCAGGAGGCGCGGGGAACGCACCCATACTCTGTCGATCTCCCCTATGATTTTGCCCGCGACCTGACGGCTGTCTTCATCATTTCCAGCGTCCTGATCTATATTCTGATCTACCGGCTGAATCGTTCCCTTTCGGATGCGCGCCTAGAACTACGCGAGCGACTCCGGACGGATGAAAAACTCCAACTGCAAGCCCGTTACCTGACCGCGCTTCATGAAACGACCTTCGGTCTGCTCAACCGTCTCGAATTGAAGCCGCTGCTCGAGTCGATTCTCGAACGCGTCAGCGAACTGCTCGAAACGCCTCACGTCGGCATCGACCTGATCACGCCCGAAGGATCCGCGCTTCGACAGGAACTTGGCAACGGCATCTTCAAGGAATGGAATGGGTATCTAACATTGAAGGGCGAGGGTCTTACCGGTCTGGTTTGGGAACGCAGCGAGACCATTCTTGTCGAAGATTATGACTCATGGGAATTAAGCCACCCCGGAGCGGTTGGCATCGGATTTTATTCGGTAGCCGGGGCGCCTTTGAAATCGGGAGATCGATTCCTCGGCACGCTGATCGTCGCCACAGTCGACAACACGCGCACCTTCTCTGTCGAACAGATGGACCTGCTCGAACGACTTGCAGCGCTCGCTTCGCTGGCAATCGACAACGCACGCCTGTATGAGGAGGCACAGAGAGACCTGGTGGAAAGGAGAGCCGCAGAACGGGACCTGCGCGCGAGCGAAGAGCGTTTCCGTAAGGTGTTCAACAACAGCAACATCGCCATCACGATTGTCACGCTGGAAGAAGGCACCTTTCTTGAAGCCAACGACGCCTTCTGGCGGCTCTCGGGGCTCACGCCGGAAAAAGCTCTCGGTCATTCCTCCGTCGAACTTAATATGTGGCAGCATCCCGATGATCGAAAGAAATTCATTGGGGACCTGCTTGAACAGGGCTCGCTCGAAAACGTGGAAGTAAATTTTCCCCTGAACAAATCCTCGCTCGCCTATTACGAACTGATCACCATCCGGAACCAGCTTTGCATCCTGTGCATGTTCTATGATGTCTCCGAACAGCGCAAAACGGAACACGCCCTCAAGGAAAGCGAGGAGCGTTTCCGCAAGGTGTTCCATGCCAGCCCTGTGGCGATCTGCATCACCACGCTGGAGGAGGGGCGCCTGCTCGACGCCAACGACGCCTATTGGAGACTCACCGGTTACGAGCCTCAATCGTCCATCGGCAGGCTTTCGACGGAATTGGAAATGTGGAATTCATCGGAAGACCGCAGCGCCTTTATCGAGGTGATCAGGCTTAAGCGCTCCCTTGTTAATCCGGATTACGAGTTCCTGAGTTTCGGAACGAAAGAACGCCGGAATGTCATCGCCTTCTATGAATTGATCGTGATCGATCAGCAAGCCTGCATCCTCTCGATGTTCTACGACCTGACCGAACAAAAACAGACCCAGAAGGCTTTGCAAAACGCGGAAGCCCGCACGCGTGCCATCCTCGATTCGATCCCGGATATGATCTTCGAGGTTTCGAAGGACGGCATTTTTCTGGACTTCATGGCATCTGCCAGCCTGACCCCGCGCATGGAACCGCGCGAGTTCATCGGCAAAAACATCAAAGACCTGTTCCCCCGGAATATCTCCGAACAAACCATGTTTTCCCTCGAGCGCGCCCTCGCCACCAGCCAGGTCCATTCCTTTGAGTATGGCATGCCGCCCGGCGAAGAGGTTCAATTCTTCGAGGCGCGCGTGGCGCCGGTCACTTCCGACTCTGCGATCATCATGGTGCGAGATATCAGCCAGCGCAAGTGGGTCGAGACCGAGCGCGAGAAATTAATCGAGGAATTGGAGGACAAGAACAGCGAATTGGAACGGTTCACATACACCGTCTCGCACGATCTCAAATCCCCTGTCATCACCATTCGCGGCTTTCTCGGTTTCCTTGAACAGGATGCGTTGAGCGGAAATATGCCGCGCCTGAAGCACGATATTCAACGCATTTCAGACGCCACGGACAAAATGCAGACCCTCCTCAACGAATTGCTCGACCTCTCACGGGTCGGACGCCTGATGAATCCCCCCAGCCTGATACCGTTCGATCAGATCGTGGAGGAAGCGGTCACGCTGGTTCAGGGACGGCTTCAGGAAAACAATAATCAAGTGCGCGTCCAGCAGGACATGCAGGCCGTTTATGTCGACCGCCAGCGCATGGTGGAAGCGGTTCAAAACCTGATCGATAACGCCGCAAAATTCAGCGACAGCAATTCGCTGATCGAGATCGGGCAGGAAGGCATGGACGGCGCCCAACCCCTCTTTTTTGTGCGCGATCACGGCATCGGCATCGACGCCGCCCATCACGAGCGCATCTTTGGGTTGTTCAACAAACTCGACACGGATTCCGAGGGAACGGGGATTGGTCTCGCGCTTGTAAAGCGGATCGTCGAGGTCCACAAAGGCAGGATCTGGGTCCAGAGTGAACCGGGAAAAGGATCCACATTTTTCTTCACTCTTCCGCCCGCGCCTCCCGCCGGACCCGAGTCCTGAATCGTGATATAACTGCATTATCATCTCACTCGCGGAGCAATCAACATGAAGCATGCAGTCAGCATCAGCATTGGTTCGTCCAAACGGAACAAGGCTGTGGAGGTCAATCTGCTGGGCGAAACAATACGCATCGAGCGCATCGGCACCGACGGCGACATGGAAGCCGCCGCTCTCAAGTATAAGGAACTTGATGGCAAAGTGGATGCCTTCGGCGTCGGCGGCGCGGATTTGGGAGCCATCATCGATGGAAAATGGTACACCCTGCATTCCGTCACGCCCATGGTTCGATACGTAAAAAAGACGCCGCTCGTGGATGGCGGCGGATTGAAGAATACCCTCGAAAACAAAGCACCCGCATTCTTGGAACAGAAGATCGGCGACTACATTAAATCACGCGGGCGCAAAGTGCTGGTCACTCTTGGTGCGGACCGTTGGGGTCTTGCGCGCGCCTTCTCGGAGTTGGGCTACGAAACCGTATACGGCGACCTGATGTTTGGATTGGACCTTCCCATCGCCATTCATTCATTGAAAGGCTTGAAAACAGCCGCTTCCCTGCTGATGCCGATTGCCAGCCGCCTGCCATTCGAATGGATCTATCCAACCGGCGAAAAGCAGGAAAAACGCACGCCGAAATGGGGCAAATATTATGATTGGGCAACTGTCATTGCCGGTGATTGTCACTACATCAAACGCTTCATGCCTGATGACCTGACCGGCAAGGTCATTGTTACCAACACCACCACGCCCGAAGATGTGGAGGCATTCCGCAAGGCAGGCGTGAAATATCTCGTTACCACCACTCCCGTCCTCGATGGTCGTTCCTTTGGCACAAATATGATGGAAGCCGCCCTCGTGGCGCTTTCGGGCAAGGGACGTCCGCTGACCTGGCCCGAACTCTCCGAAATGATCGATAAACTCGGCTTCCAACCGCAGTTGCAGGACCTCGGAATGTCCTCCGGGACGGGCGGGCATAAGACCATGAGCAACGTTTAGAATCCAAGGAGCATTGACAAATGAACGCAATCGTAACTGCCGGGGGGATTCCCCAGCCCAGCGACAAGTTATATGCCTACTCCAACGGCGATTCGAAAGCCCTGATCGATGTGGCGGGCAAGCCCATGGTGCAATGGGTGCTCGACGCCCTTGGCGACGCGAAGAAAGTGGATCATGTCATTGTGATCGGTCTTTCCCCCAAAACCGGATTGACCTGCAAGAAGCCGCTCCATTATGTTTCCAACCAGGGGCGCATGCTGGCGAACATCACAGCCGGCGTCAACAAATCGTTGGAGATCAACCCGAGAGGCGAATACGTCCTGATCGTCTCCGCGGACATTCCCGCACTCAAAAGCGACATGGTGGATTGGCTCGTCAAAACCTGCATGCAAACGAAGGACGATCTGTATTACGGCGTCTGTCCGCGCGAAGTGATGGAAAGCCGTTTTCCTGAATCGAACCGCACTTACACCAGGCTCAGGGATATGGAAGTCTGTGGGGCGGATATCAACGTTTCCCATGTCCGCATGGTCACAGAGCATCTCGACACTTGGGAGCAGTTGATCGGCAACCGCAAGAGCCCAATGAGACAGGCTGGCGTGATCGGCCTTGATACTTTAATCCAGTTCGCCTTTCGACAATTCACCTTGCAAGGATTGGTCGAGCGCGCGTCCGAACGGATCGGCATCAAGGGACGAGCCATCATTTGGGATCACGCCGAGCCGTGCATGGACGTGGACAAACCGCATCAATTGGAACTCCTGCGCCGCGATCTTGCTCAAAAACAAAAAACCGCAGGAAAATCGTCGAAGAAACCTGCCCCGGTCCGCAGAACGGCAAAGAAACCAACAAAGAAAGCGGTCGCGAAAAAAGCGCGAACAAGGTCGAAGGCCAAACGGAAATGACATATCGGCGCATCCTCGAACTCGATGCCCGGCTTTCCAGTCAAATGCGAGTGGCTGAAAAGCCGGGTCTTTTACGGAACCTTGCCATCTTCTTTGCGCACTCCGGAGACTCATGGATTTGGGCGCCCGCGCTCATCATCATCTGGTTCTTTAGCGACCCATCCTGGAGAAAATGGGAAACCGTCGAGTTTTTCGGCATCCTTGGGTTGGCAGGCGTGGTCTTCATGGTGAAACTCCTTGTCAAACGAAAACGCCCTGAAGGCGATTGGGGCGACATCTACAGGAACACCGACCCGCATTCCTTTCCATCGGGACATGCCGCCCGCGCTTTTCTCATTGCAACCCTTGCCACGGTTCTTGTCCCGCCCTGGCTTGCCGCTATCCTTTGGGTTTGGGCGCCGCTGGTGGCTTCGGCGCGCGTGGCAATGGGTGTTCACTACCTATCCGACATCATTGCCGGAGCCGTCCTCGGAGTGATCGTTGCCTTGCTCGGCTTGCAGTTCTACCAATTTCTCATCGATTGGTTTGCCGGGCTGACCGGTTTTCATTTCTGGTAAACGATGCCTTCTCATACATTCCGCCTCAAACCCGGCGCGGACCTGTTCGATTCCATCGAGGCTTTCGTCAAGGAACGGGGCATCGAAGCAGGATGCGTTCTATCGTGTGTCGGCAGCCTCGCCCATGCCGTCCTGCGTCTTGCGCATCGCGAGACGTACAACGATTACGAAGGTCATTTCGAGATCGTCTCGATAACGGGAACGGTTTCCGTGCATGGTTCGCACATTCACATTGCAATTTCAGACAGCGACGGCGCGACGGTTGGCGGGCACCTCGTCAGCGGATGCAGAATCTACACGACGGCTGAGATCGTATTGTTGGAACTGGATGATGTCGTTTACAAGCGGGAAATGTACGAAAACGATTCGGGGTATGACGAATTGGGGGTCTATAAAAAGTAGCGCAGGATTAATCCTGCACTACCGCTTTTATAAATTCTTCCTGTGTGGTCACGATTTCTTTCAACCCTAATTTTTTCCCCAGGCGTGTCAATTGCGGGGGCTCGACGTACGTCTGAGCCAAAGTCTCCTCTTCACCCAAGACCTCCCGCGCGGGACCATCCAACAACACCCTCCCGTCTGCCAATGCGATAACGCGTTCGAAATTCTCGGCGCAGAAATCGATGTCGTGGGTAATCGTGATGACGGTTTTGCCTTCGCGTTTCAAAACGGCGATGACATTCGCGATGCGCGCGACATTCATCGCATCCTGCCCGGTGGTCGGTTCGTCGAAGATGACGATGGGCGTATCCATCGCGATGATGGACGCCAGCGCGACCATCTTTCGCCAGGTGGGCGAGAGGTCGTAGGGATTGGTCCCGGTCTTTTCGCTGAGTTCGGTGAGAGCCAGCGCGCGCTTGACGAGTTCATCCACTTTCGTTTTTTCATATCCCAAATTGCGCGGACCGAACGATACTTCGGTCAACACGTCCCTTGAGAATAATTGCTCGTCGGGGTTCTGAAAAACATAGCCGACTCGTGAAGCCAATTTTGCGACTGAATATTTTGTCGTATCCCAATCGCCAATGGAAACCGAGCCGGAAGCCGGCTTGAGCAGCCCGTTGAAGTGGCGCACGAGAGTCGTCTTTCCTGCGCCGTTCTGCCCGACGATCGCAACCTGCTCGCCGGAGTCGATGGCGAGATTAATTCCCTTCAAGGCTTCCAAGCCGGTGGGGTATGCGAAGCGGAGGTCTTTGATGTTGATGTTCATGATGTTTCGTTTGAAGAGTGAAACGTGAAGCATTAAGACGCACTTCCAGGATTCACTCATCAATTTTCATTTAAATCCTTCCACCGCCTCATCCAACGTGACAGGCAATTTCTCTTTCTTCCATAAACCTTGTTTTTTCGCTTCCCGTGCCACTGATGTGTAACGCGAAATACCGAAGCCATTCTCGATCAATACGTCAGAGGTCAACACATCGCCGGGGGTTCCCTCGAGAAAAATTTGACCTTCCTTCAGGGCAATGACGCGGTCTGCGAAGTGGGCGATCCATTCCATTTTGTGCTCCACCATCACCACCGTCATGCCTTCTTCCGCCATCCTGCGCACCACGCCAAAGACTTCGCGCGTGCCGATGGGGTCCATTTGCGAGGTCGGCTCGTCGAGGACCAAAAGCCGGGGTCGCATGACCAGGATCGAGGTCAGCGCGACGCGTTGCTGCTGCCCGCCGGAGAGGGAATAGGGGGAGCGGTCCGCCAAATCGCTGATTCCGGTCAGGGACATGGCCTCCTCCACCCGCGTTTTCATTTCATCACGCGGCACGCCGATGTTCTCAAGCCCAAACGCGATCTCTTCGAAGACGGTGTACTTCGCGCCGGAAATTTGATTGAAGGGATTTTGAAACGCCAGCCCAACATTGAGCACCCACTCATCCAGCGTGGACTCGCCCGACTTCCTGCCGTCCACTTCGATCTCGCCGGAAATTTCTCCCTTGAAAAAATGCGGCACGAATCCCGCCAGCGCATAACACAACGTGGACTTGCCTGCCCCGTTCGGACCGATGACCGCGACGAATTCGCCCTCGCGGACTTGAAGGTTTATGTTCTCAAGCGCGTTCGTCTTCGTAAGCGGATATTTATAGGCGAGGTTTTGAAGATTTACGAAAGCCATAGATTCAAACCGATGGAAAAGACGATCAGCGCGAACAATATCCAGCGAAGGATTTTATCGAAATCAGAGTCGGGGATTTCATGCAGAGAGGTCTTGGCGTGTTTGGAAGTAAACCCGCGCGCTTCGATGGCGATGGCGCGTTCCTCCACCTCCACGAGCGAGCCGAACACAAGCGGACCGACCAACGGCAGGACGGAACCGGCGCGTTTGAAAAAGGTGCTTTCGGTATCCAGCCCGCGCGAGCGTTGGGCGGAGATAATGGTCTGCGCCTTGGCTTGCATCTGTGGGATGATCTGAAGCGTGGAAATGATGACGTAGGCGAACTGACCGGGCAGTCCGCGGCGGGTGAGGTCGGACATCAACTCGCTGGGATGGGTGGTCAGCAAGAACAAAGTGAACGCCGAGACCATTACAAAGACGCGCATGGCGTTCTTGAACGCGAACATCAGGCTTTCACTGGTGATATCGAGAAAATAAAATTTGAAGATGACATCCGTTCCGATGGGCTGGAAGAAGGCTTGCATCAGAAAGAGAAAGCCCGCCGCCGGGAGGATGAGCTTCAGGGCGGTCAGCCAGAATTCGCGGAAGACTTTTCCCAGCAAGCTCAGCGGGATGACGGCGATCAAGATCAACAGATGAGGCATCCAATACCAGGGAAAGGTAAAGGCGAGGAAGATGAGCGCGAGGGTGAGCACCAGCTTGGTCAGCGGGTTGAGGCGATGCAGGACACTGTCCCGTTTGATGTGGAAGGAAAGCCGCTCGTGCATGGGTTGGATTATACCTATTTACGCCCCCTCAATCTAATTTTTGAATCTCCCTAAATAATGAAAGGGGTAAAAAAAGAGACCAGAAATTCATCTGATCTCTTCGTGCAATCACGTACTGCTTATTGAGGGAGTAGCGCGGTCGATTACCCGCCCAATATATTCCTGAGCATGAACGCCGCGAACAGAACCAACAGTACGACCACACCGATGGCGATGTACAACTGGGTGGTGCTTTGCACGCCTTCGGTTTCCACCTGGCTGGCTTTGGGGTAGCCGCCGATCATGCGTTTGGGCATGCCGAGGACGATGGCAAAGGCGAGCATGGCGGTCGTGATCTTATCCACCGGCTCCACGAGGAAGTTGGTGCTGAAGACCGCGCTGATCATGTCCGAGCCGGTCTGCATCAGATAGGCAGTGATGAAGGAAGAACCGCTGGCAGTAATTCCGCCGTAGAGATAAACGGCGATCGGGGTCGAAACGAGCGCAGCGGTGATCGCCACCACGAAGCCGGTGACCACGACCTTCCACCAGCTCTTGAAGAAACCCCACTGCGCCATGCGTCCCGCCATGTAACCGATCATGAAAGCGACGGGCCACCACGGCAGGGCGTTCGGGTCTATGGCGATGCCCCAGATGATGTTCGAGAGCGCGCCGGTGAGCGCGCCCGCCCACGGTCCGCACAGGGCGGCAACCAGAACGGTCCCGATCGAATCAAGGTATACGGGCAGCTTTAGCGCCAGGACGATCTGCCCCACCGCGATATTGATCGCGATGGCGATGGGGATCAGCACCCACGTCTGTGTATTGAAATTGTTTTTGATCTTTTCAAACATGGCATCCTCCGAATGAAATGTCGAATTGAATTACACAATCATCATAACACTTTCGGCGGCGGAATGTCACGAAATTCCCCGCGCCAGTTTCTCCATGCGCTCCAGGAACAACTCCATGAATACGCGCGGACGCACGCCCATTGCAACCTTCATGTTGGGCTTTTTCTTCTCATAATTGTAAAAATCCGCGAAGGTGTTGCCCAGCCCGACTCCGCTTGAAATATCCACGTCCACCACCAGATTCTGGTAATCGCAAATCCCGGGCATGAACGTCAGCGCCATCGTCAGCGGGTCGTTGATGGCGCAGCCTGCGATGCCTTGATACTCATCGTGAAATTCCATGTAAAAGCGCGTCGAGTCCGCGATGAATTTTGTGACCGGCGAATCGATTTTCAACAACCGGTTTAAATCGTCTTTTGTGAAAATGCATTGATAGGTCACATCCAGCGGCGTGAGCGTGATCGGCATGCCTGAATGAAAAACGATATGCGCCGCGTGAGGATCCACGCAAGTGTTGAATTCCGCCTGCGCCGTTGTGTTGCCCGGTTGTTGGATCGCCCCGCCCATGATGAAAACTTCTTTGACGTTTTCCACAATCCGCGGTTCCTGCCGTATCGCCAATGCGATATTCGTCAACGGACCGACGCATACCAATGTGATTTCCCCGGGCTTGGACATGATCTCTTCGATGAGGTAATCGCTTCCATACGCGGACTGGGGCTTGGTCGCTGGTTCTGGGAGTTGAGCATACCCGAGACCTTGATTCCCGTGCGTCTCCGGGCTGAGCAATGATTCCTTGACCAAAGGCAGATCGCATCCTTTGTAGACCGGCACATGAGTCGCCTTCGCCAGTTCCAAAATCGACAGCGCATTCTTCGTCGTCTGCTCCGTGGAAACATTTCCATGGACGGAAATTATCCCGTCAAGGACGATCTCCGGCGAAGCGATTGCGAGCAAAATCGCCAGTGAATCGTCGATGCCAGGGTCGGTGTCGAGGATGATGTGTTTGGGCATATTATCCTATGCTCCCGCCGCCGTCCTCGGCGGCAGGGCGTGCGCTGTGCCTCGTCGAAGCGACGCTGCCCTGGGCAAGGTTACATAACCTTTCCATTCTCTCAACGAACAACTCCACAAACTCCCTGCCCCTCACATCCAAAGCGACCCTCATGTTCGCGGGCTTTTTCAAGACTTTCATGAAGTCGGCATACGTTTTGCCGTTCGAGACTCCGCCTGAAATATCCACGTCCACGTAATGTTCTTCGAGGTGGAGCAGCTCCGGCGCGATGAGAGCCGCCACGGTCAGCGGATCGTGCAAGGCGCATCCCGCAAATCCCTCATACTTTGAATAGAACGCCATGTAATCCGCCATCACATCGCGGACGAAGCGCGGGATAGGGGAGTCGATCTTCAACAGCCTTTCGATATCTTCCGGCGTGAGCAAACATTTATAAGTGACATCCAATGGAATGAGCGTGATGGGAATCCCCGAATTGAAGACGATGTGCGCCGCGTGCGGGTCTTCGTGGATGTTGAACTCCGCCAAAGGCGAGACGTTGCCGCCCGAACGGATCGCCCCGCCCATGATGACCAATTCCCTGACGGCTTCGGCAAACTTCGGCTCCTTGCGAATCGCCAGCGCGAGGTTGGTCAACGGACCGACGGCGAACAGGGTCAATTCCTTTGGCTTGGCGAGAAATCGCTGAATCAGGTAATCGATGGCGTGAGGATCGACAGGCTTTGTTTTCGGTTCCGGCAATTTTGCCTGACCCAAGCCGCTCGCGCCATGCACGTGACCGCCCCATGAATGCGGCGTCTTGTTCAGCGGCAGGGAACATCCCTTTGCGACGGGGATGTCGGCGTTCAGGAATTCCAATAATGCCAGCGCGTTACGCGTGGTTTTATCGGTGCCCACATTGCCGTGGACGGTGGTGATGGCTTCGAGTTTTATTTCCGGCGAAGCCAGCACCAGCAGGATGGCAAGCGCATCGTCTGCGCCAGGGTCGGTATCGAGGATGATTCGGGTGGGGGGCATGGTTTCCTGTAGGGGCGGGGTTTCCCCGTCCATGTGCATATAGTATCAGTGAATAGGGCGAGGTGACCTCGCCCCTACGCAATGAATCGTTCCACTTCTTCTTTTGTCGGCAATGACGGTTGAGCGCCGAATTTTGTCGTTGCCAATGCGCCGCAGGCGCATCCGTAACGGACGGCTTCTTCGAGGTCTTTTGCGTGGGATGCGCTCTCTTGCGCATCCGTCGGCGTTGGAGAACGCCGATTACGCACAAGGAGTTTGGAAGCAAACCCGCCGATAAACGCATCGCCCGCGGCGGTGGTATCCACCACATCCACCTTATACGTGTCTACCTGTGTTAATTGTGTTTTCGTCACCAACAACGCGCCTTTGCTTCCCAGCGTAACGATCACCGTCTTCACACCCTGCTTCAAAACTTCCTGCGCGGCTTTCTCTGCCGATGCGGAATCGTTGACCGTCATGCCTGTCAGCAAAGACAGTTCACTTTCGTTGGGGACCAGGATATCAACATGCGCCAGCAATTCACTTGAAATTTCGCGGGCAGGCGCGGGGTTTAGTATAACCGTCGCTCCTTTCAATTTGTATCGCTTCGCCGCATGGAGAACAACGTCCATCGGGATTTCAAACTGCAAAAGCAAAACCTTTGCATCCGGCGTAGAGTCGACATCCTGACTTGTAACTTTACCATTTGCGCCCGGCGAAAGTACGATGCTGTTCTGTCCATTCGCATCCACAACGATGATGGCTGTGCCTGTGGCGGACTCGTTCTTTTGCACGTTTGAGGCATCTACATGATTCGCTTTGAGATTATCAACGAGAAACGGACCGAAGCCGTCACTCCCAACCCGCCCGACCATGGCGACATCCACTCCCTGCCTCGCCGCCGCCACGGCTTGATTCGCACCCTTGCCGCCGGGGATGATCCGCAGGTCTTCGCCGCTGATGGTTTCGCCGGGTTGTGGAAACCTCGGCGACTTAACGACGAGATCTGCATTTAATGAACCGATCACAACGACATCGAACTTTGACGAAACTGCCATGCGGACTATTTTACATCAAAGGTTTCGTTTGCAAACTTCTCTTTCCTCGCTCGGTTTACGAAAAGTTATCGGCAACACCCTTGACGCAAAGACGCATTAGTTAAATGCTTGTCGACCCCGCGTCTTTGCGTTCGATATCTATGGTTTTTTGTCATACTGAATTTCTTTCGAAACTTTCAAGTCAAACTCTCAGCTTTCCAATCTCCAGCCTTTCCCTGTTTTTTGTACTTTCTACATTCCACCGTCAACCACTCTTTTCTCTTCCCACTTTCCTCTTTCTTCATTCATTCCTCATCCTTCATCCCTCATCCTTAATCCTTTATACTTCCCCCATGCGCTCCACCCTGCCCATCCTGCGCGCGCGGCGCGACCGTCGACTCGGCAAACAAAAGCGAAACGAAAACCGTTCGCGCGGCGCAGTCCTCAGCCTTGGGCTTATTCTTTCATTGGTCCTCGGCTTATTTATCATCCTCGGCGCGTTCGCCTACGCCGATGTGACCCGCGACCTGCCATCCACACAAATCCTCCCAATACTCCTCAATCCTCCGGATGGTTTACTGCTTCAACCCACGCGCATCTACGACCGAACTGGTTTGCAATTACTCGCCACCTTTTCTCCAAATGAATCCCCGCGCCGTTACATCCCGGTCAGCGAGCAGAACGCGCAGCACATCCCCAATGATTTAATCAATGCTATCATCGTTGCCGCCGATCCAAGTTTCGAAACTCACTCCGGCTATTCGCTCGAAGGGCTCGATAACTTCGACCTGCATCCGACCATCGCGCAAAAACTGGTCAGCGACCTGATGCTTTACGACGAGCCGCCGTCATTGAAACGCGCCACCCGCGAACGGTTGCTCGCCGCGCAGATCACGTCTCAGTTCGGGCGCGCGCAGGTCATGGAGTGGTATCTCAACAGCGCAGACTTCGGCAATACCGCTTACGGCATCGACGCCGCTTCGCAACTTTATTTTGGCAAACCCGCCGCCGAACTCACCCTTGCCGAGTCCGCGATGCTTGCCGCGACCAGCCAAACCCCTGCGCTCAATCCGCAGGACGCTCCTTTGGTTGCGATCCAACGCGGACGGGAGATTCTTTATGTGATGCGCGACCTCGGACTCATTTCATCCGAATCGGCTTCTGCCGCGCTGGGGGAGAAGCCAACCATCGAGCCCGCGCCTCAGACTCCGCCCGGAATTGCCCCAGCCTTCCTGAACCTTCTCCTCGCCCAAGTCGATTCGCATATTCCCCGCGAGCGGATTCAACGCGGCGGCATGATTGTCATCTCCACGCTGGATTACGACTTGCAGATAAATGCCGTTTGCGTGACGGAATTGTATGGGTCGCGTCTTGCAGGTTTGCCCGAGTCGTCCACGGAATGCGATGCAGCGCGACTGCTCCCATCCCTGCCGCCGGATTCCACATTCGTAGATTCATCCGCGAGCGCGGTTATTCTCGACTCGAGGAACGGTCAAGTTCTGGCGATGGTGGGAGAGACAATTCAAGGCGTGGAAACGCCCCTTATCGCCGTACACAACCCGGGATCCGGTCTCGATGCGTTCGTCTATTTGACGGGATTCACCCGCGGCTTGAGTCCAGCCTCTTTAACGTGGGATATCCCCGGCGAAGACATTAATCCAAATTTCGACGGCACTTATCATGGCGCGATGCGATTGAGAATCGCATTGGCGAACGATTATCAGGTTCCTATCGAGATGTTGAAAACGCAAATGGGAGTCGAGAACGTCGAAGATATCGCGTCGTCGTTCGGTTTGGATATTAATAATGAAGTTTCACTCCTCGATCTTGCCAGCGCGTACGGCGCGTTTGGGACTCAGGGCGTGAAGTTCGGTCAATATGTAAACGATGATTTTTCGCCTGCCACGTTTCTGCGC
Organism: Candidatus Villigracilaceae bacterium; assembly: GCA_026645935.1. Classification (GTDB taxonomy): domain Bacteria; phylum Chloroflexota; class Anaerolineae; order Anaerolineales; family Villigracilaceae; genus Villigracilis. Next base: position 115,235 of record JAPKMP010000009.1, read on the forward strand.
GTGGAAGGTGTGGATCGCGGAGTCTTGCTCGATTGGTCTCTGCCCGAAGCGCAGACGGTGGTGACGCCCGCGATGGCGTATTTGATGACGAATGTCTTGAGCGACGAGCCCGCGCGTTTGGATGCGTGGGGCAGGCAGAATGTTTTGGAGCTTGGTTTCCCCGCGGGCGCGAAGCCGGGGCAGACCGCCGATGGAAAAGATGCGTGGATGATCGGATACACGCCTTATGTTTCTGTTGCTGTGTGGACGGGTGTGCGCGGAGAGAATGATTTCATCACGCCGAGATTCCCCGCCGCGTTGTGGAATGCGTTGATGCAGGCCGCTTCTGAGAATCAGCCGAAAGACGGTTGGACCCCGCCGCCGGGAATTTCAACGATGACTGTTTGCGACCCATCTGGCATGCTGCCAACCCGCGAATGCCCAAATCTTGTCACCGAAGTTTTTCTGAACGGTAGCGAACCGACTCAAGCCGATACTTTGTTCCGCGAGTTTTCGATCAACCGCGAAACAGGTTTGCTTGCCACTGTGTTCACACCGCCAGAGTTGATCGAAAAGCGCGTGTACATGATCATCCCCGATGAAGCGCGCGAATGGGCGCTGAGCGAAGGTATCCCCGTCCCGCCGACGTCATATGATGCGATCCAGGCTCCGCCCATAAATCCGTATGTGAACATTACGGCTCCGTCCCTGTTCTCGGATGTGGACGGCAAGGTCTTGATTTTAGGCACCGCTTCTGGCGATGACTTTTTGTATTATCGCGTGCAAGTGGGGAAGGGATTGAACCCGCAGGAATGGATTCAATTGGGAGAAGACCGCGCCGAACCTGTTGACGGCGGGATGCTCGCCGAGTGGGATACGACCGGCTTGAGCGGTTTGTACGCCGTCCAGTTGGTTGTCGTCCGCGCCGAGCAGGTGGTGGATACGGCGGTGATTCAAGTGACGGTGAAGTAGAGAAACACAATGTCGTTGCGAGTGGCTGGTCGAGACGCAAGCAGTCGAGACCCAGCCCGAAGCAACCTCCATATTTGCCAGGAGATTGCTTCGCCGCTCCGCTCCTCGCAATGACATTAAATTAAAAGAACCAATGACCCACCAGCGCGGACGCGAGCGTCATGCTGATATTGTCGATGTCCTTATAGTGAAGCGACTCGACCACTGCGCCAGCAGTTGCAATTGCAGTAATTGGTAAAAGGTAATTGGTCATTGAGCCGTCAAAGACGCCTGCGGTGACGTAAATGAAAATCATCACCGCGGACATTACAAATCCGCCGAGGAAGACGCTCACTGTCCCCGCAATGGACTTTTCTTGACTCCATGCCAGTTTCGCCGAAGCGAACCTTCTGCCGACAATGTCCGCGATGCCGTCGCCGCCGCACATCATCATCAACGCGATGATGCCGATGGGGGAATCTTTCCAGTAGACAACGGTCAACACAACGAACATGATCCCATAGTACAGCGGTCCGCGCAGAATCTCCTTCGGGTCGCCGGTACGGGACATGGCGTCCACTGAGGCTTTGTCTTTGATCACGCCGAAGCCAATAAGAGCGAACTGCGCCGTGATCGCAAACGGAACCAGCGCCGCCAGCCAGCGAGCGGATGGGGCGTCATCAAATAGAAACCAGCACAATACGAACAGTGGACCCGTGCCGATGTGAATGATCTTGCGGCTGAGTTTGCTGTCCATCCACCCGCGATGGGCGATGAAATCCATGATGCGCAGGAAGGAGAGGGAAAGGACGAAGGTGAGAATGAGGGCGATGTAGTTGTTCAATGAGAACTCCATAAGATCTAGTTTGCATAATTTAACCCGTGATTGAATGTTTGGTTGTTCATCGACTATAATCCGCCATTGCTTTTACCAAGACCATGGAGGTTACTATGTATACTCAACTTAAGATTATTGCTCTCGCCCTGAGCATTCTACTTTCCGCCTGCGGAGCATCTGCTTCGGGGGGAGCGAGGACCGCCGTCGAAGGCTACATCACCGCTCTGGCGACCAAAGACCAAGCCGCCCTCATCTCCAACTCCTGCGCCGACTGGGAAGATGACGCCCTGATCGAACTCGACTCCTTCGCCCTCGTCGAAGTCACCGTGGACGGAATGTCCTGCGCCGAATCCGGCACGGATGGTGACAAAACCCTCGTCGACTGCACCGGCATGTTGAACATGAGCTACAACGGCGAACCCCAATCCCTCGACCTCGCCGACCGCACCTACGAAGTCATCGAACAAGACGGCAACTGGCTCGTCTGCGGAGTACGTTAAGAGCATCTCACCACGAAGGGTCACAAAGGTACACGAAGGAAGAACTTAAAAACCTTTGTGACCCTTCGTGACACTTTGTGGTTAAAAAATCCATGAAGCGTCTCTTCTCTCGAGAAAATTTACTCTCCCTCCTCCTCTGCCTCATCCTCATCGCCCTCGTCATCTTCACCGCAGACTCGAGCCCCACATGGATCTATCAAGGCTTCTAAATGGCGCTTGAAAACATCCTGATTCTCGCCGCCGCCTCGCTCCTCTGGGCAACCATCTTCCGCAACTATGGCAGGACGTGGTTCATGCTCATCGCCAGCGTCATCGTCATCTTCTGGCTGCAACCCGCCCTCCCCATCCGCGGCGCCGACTTCTTCGCGCCCGTCGCCACACTCGTGCTCGTCGTCCTCACCTGGTTCATCACCGCCGACGACGAAACCCGCAAGCAGCGCAAAAACGGAATCATCCTTGCCATCGTCGCAGGCGTTGTTCTTTTACTCAACCTCACTCGCTTCATTCCACAACTTCAATTCTTCACCGCCTCGCGCCCACCCCAACTCGAAACGACTCTCCTCATCTTTTTGATAACAGGACTGACGCTGTTAGCTTTATCTCGTCTGACACGTTTCAGCGCTTCTTTCTTAACGGTGGGTCTGGTTCTAACCATCGGTCTTTTTCTGCTCATCAAGATTCCCGCCCTATCTCTCTGGCTCGCATCTTTCCTACGCACACTCTCCGGTCAATCACTGACCAATGTCTCCGCGAACGACTTTCGTTGGCTGGGCTTTTCCTACGTCGCTTTTCGCCTTATCCACACCATTCGAGATAAACAATCGGGTCGCTTCCCCTCCGTAGACGTGGGCGAGTTCATTACCTACGTCATCTTCTTTCCCGCCTTCACTGCCGGTCCCATTGACCGCCTCGAACGTTTCATCAAAGATTTCCGCGCCAGTAGGTCGGATTTTCAATCCGACCTTTTCCCCGCAGGTCAACGCCTGCTGCTCGGCTTGTTCAAAAAATTTGTCATCGCCGACGCACTGGCGCTCATCGCCTTGAACGACACCAACGCAACCCAAGTCACCTCCACGGTTTGGATGTGGGTCATCGTCTACGCCTATGCCTTCCAAATTTACTTCGACTTCAGCGGCTATACCGACATTGCTCTCAGCATCGCGCAATTGCTCGGAATCAAACTGCCAGAGAACTTCGCCTCGCCATACCTCAAACCCAATCTGACCCAATTCTGGAACAACTGGCACATGACTCTCACGCAGTGGTTCCGCGCGTATTTCTTTAATCCCATCACCCGCTGGCTCAGGTCTTGGCAGAAACCGATGTCCATCCCGATGATGATTCTGCTGACCCAAGTCGCCACCATGCTGCTCATCGGCTTCTGGCACGGCGTGACATGGAACTTCACCCTCTGGGGCTTATGGCACGGGCTGGGACTCTTCATCCACAACCGCTGGAACGACGCCACCAAAGCCAAAGCCGCCGCATGGGCAACCACACCAACAAAACAAGCCTTCCTCAACGTTAGCGGCATTCTGCTTACTTTCCATTTTGTCACAATCGGATGGGTATTCTTCGCATTATCATCGCCCCTTACCTCATGGCAGGTGATTTTGAAATTATTCGGTGCGTAGGACGCGTTCTCTTACGCGTCCGTCGACGTTAGAGAACGTCGACTACACAACATAATCATATGAACCAACCCATCAAACCTCTCAACGTCCTCATCAAGGGACTGCTCTTATTCGCCCTCTTCAACCTCGTCATCGCCGCATGGCAGCCGGGGGTTGGGCAACTCTCGCTATATAACGTCCTCTACCCGGGGCGGGAGCGATTGCCCTTTGGTGAGAGTCCCAAGCAATCCTACAATCTCAGCCTCTTCGACCTTGATGCGATGTTCGCCTCGCACGTTATCTCTGGCACACCCAAAGCGGAGGATGAGTTCCGCGTCATCATCGTGGGCGATTCATCTGTTTGGGGAACCTTGCTCAAGCCAGAAGAAACATTGGCGGGTCAACTCAACGCGGATAATCTCACCGCCTGCGGAAAAAATGTCCGTGCGTATAACTTGGGGTATCCGACCATCTCTCTCACCAAAGACGTGATGCTGCTTTCGTATGCAAAGCAATACGACCCTGACCTTGTTATCTGGATGACCACGCTCGACGCGTTTCCGCTGGAGAAACAAATGTCCACGCCGTTGGTGGCTAACAATGAAGAAAAGGTTCGGGAATTGGTAACCAATTACGGCTTAAGAGTCGAGGCGGATGACTCCAATTTCGAAGTCAAATCGTTCTGGGATAAAACCTTCATTGGCAATCGTCGCGCGTGGGCGGACTTCTTCCGCTTGCAAATTTATGGCGTGATGTGGTCTGCTACGGGTATTGACCAGGTCTATCCATCCGATTACGAAAAGGCACAAACCGATTTTGAAGCGGACGAAAGTTACCACGACCTGACCGCGCCGCTGACCGAAGATGAGCTTGCCATCAACGCGTTGGAAACTGGGTTTCGAGTTGTGGGCGAGACGCCCATGCTGCTCGTAAATGAGCCGATGTTAATAAGTTCGGGCGCGAACAGCGACATCCGCTATAATTTTTTCTACCCGCGCTGGGCGTATGACGATTACCGCGAGATCATGACGGCGTTGAGTGAACGCGACGGCTGGACGTATGTGGATTTGTGGGACATCGCCCCTGCAAATGAATTCACCAATAGCGCGATTCATTTGACGCCTGCGGGAGAGAATTTGCTGGCAGAGAATCTCGCGCCATATATTTTGGAAAATTGTAAATAACATGTCGTTGCGAGGAGGGTGCCCTTCCTGACGAAGCAACCTTCCAATATCAGGGGATTGCTTCGGGCGAAGAGCAAGTGCGCCCTCGCAATGACTTAACAGGAGTTTGAATGAAAGTAAGTCAACTTTTTCTTTCAACTATCACGCTGCTTGCCGCTTGCACAACTGCCCCAGCAGCAACATCGCAACCAGAAATTCAATCCACATCCACACCTGAAGCGACTGAAACCGAAGTTGTAATCGCCGTTACCGAAGAATCCGCGCTGACGCCGCGCCCGACTCTCGCACCCGACGAATGGAAGACATTGCCGGTCATTCCCGAAGTGACCGACACCGCCCGCGAAATCTACAAACACGGACAGGAACTCGGACGCGACCCGACGCATTTCTCCAAGGTGGGTGACTGCCAGACCAACACTGGTTTCTATCTCGTAGATTTTGATAAAAAAGGGGCATACAGCCTCGGCGAAGAGTACGCTCACTTGCAGGATACGATTGAATACTATCAGGGTTCCTTCTCGCGAACCAGCCTCGCCATGCGCGATGGGTATAACGTTGCCGCCATTCTGACTCCCTTGCGCGCCGACCCCAAACAATGTGAGAAGAACGAAAATCCCATTCAGTGCGAGTTCCGTCTGCACAACCCCAGCATTGCCATCATCAGCCTGGAAACCAATTTCAGCGGACGTCCCGCCGATGACTACGGCAAGTACATGCGTCAGATCATCGAATACTCCATCGAGCAGGGCGTGGTGCCGATCCTCGCTACCAAAGGCGACAACCTCGAAGGCGATCACAGCATCAACGCCGAGATCGCGAATATCGCTTTAGAATTCGACATCCCGCTGTGGAATTTCTGGGCGGCGTTGCAGCCTTTGCCGAATCACGGTCATTCCGTCGAATTGAATGACGGCTTCCATCTCTCGTTCTCGCGCAACTTCTTCGACAAGCCAAAGAACATGCTCAGTGGCTGGCCCTGGCGGAATCTCACGGCTTTGCAGGCGTTGGATGCAGTGAGGGTGGGGCTGAATCAATAAATAAAATGTCTTTGCGAGGAGGGTGCTCTTCCCGACGAAGCAATCCCCAACGAATGAGGAGGTTGCTTCGGGCAACCCCGAAGGACATCGGGGCAAGCGAACAAGAACGCCCTTGCAACGACATTATTAAATAAAAAAGGAATCATTCATGACAACCGAAATCATCACCCCCATCGCAAAGTTCATTGCCGAAAAGATTCTCAAGCAGCCGAATAAAATCATCTCTGCCGATGAAGCCCTCCTCTCGAGCGGACTAATCGACTCGTTCAGCCTAATGGACTTGGCGCTCTTCATAGAAGATACCTTCGGCATCCGCGTGGAAGATACTGAATTGAATGCAGAAACGTTCGACAATCTCAATCAATTGGCTGCGCTCATTTCTTCCCGTAAATCGTAGGGATACGATATATCGTGTCCCTGCCAACACAATGACCACTCTCCCCTACCTCCTCCAACGTTCTTACCAGGAAGTCCCTGACAAGACCAGCATCATCTTGCAATACGCCGGTCAAGCGGACAAGCCTCTCACATATCGCGACTTGATCCGCGGCGCGAATCGATACGCCCTCACTTACGCCCGCGAAGGGATCCAACCTGGCGAAGTGGTCATCCTCATCCTGCAACACGGCGAGGACTTGGTCTATTCTTTCTGGGGAGCGATTCTCCATGGCGCGATTCCATCCATCATGCCTTTTCTCACCGAGAAACTCGCGCCTGAAAAATACCACGCCGACCTTGCTTCGCTTATCTCCATCACCAAGCCGACCGCCATTGTCACATACTCTGAGTTCGAAGCCGAAGTCCGTGGCGCACTCACCGAAGGCGATTTGGTTAAACATCTAATTCTCACAAACACCATCGAAGCCGAGGCTGAACCAAACTTCGAGAATCTGCAAGGCTTCAAATCATCATCCGAAGATATCGTCGTGCTGCAACATTCCTCCGGCACGACCGGCTTGCAAAAAGGCGTGGCGCTTTCGCATCGCGCGGTGCTCAATCAACTCAACGCCTACAGCCAAACCCTGCGCATCGACCCCGCCAGCGACGTCATCGTTTCATGGCTGCCGCTCTATCACGACATGGGTTTCATCGCCTGCTTCCTCATGCCTGTGCTGCTGCGCATTCCGCTCGTCAACATGTCGCCGTTTGATTGGGTGCGCGCGCCGTACAAACTGCATCAAGCCGTTTCGCAATACAAGGGAACGCTCACCTGGCTGCCGAATTTCGCCTACAACTTTTGCGCGCACAAAATCCGCGAACGCAATCTTGATGGCGTAGACCTTTCCACGTGGCGCGCCATCATCAACTGCTCCGAGCCGGTTCATATCGAAAGCCATGAACTTTTCTACGAAAAATTTTCCGCGTACGGTTTGAAGAAGTCCGCGCTGCAAACGTGTTACGCCATGGCAGAAAATGTTTTCGCTGTGACGCAAAGCCTGCTGGATGGAACTCCTGCCGTGGATGAGATCGACCGCGAGACCTTCATGACCCAACGCCTCGCGACTCCGCCCGTAGCTGATTCGCCCTCCATGAAGATGACTTCGTCAGGGCATCCGCTACCGAATGTGAAAATCCGCATCGTGGACGAATCCTTCAACGACCTGCCGGATCGCACCGTCGGCGAGATCGCCGTCCAAAGTGACTGCATGTTGACCGAATACTTCAACCGCCCCGACGCGACCGAAGCCGCCATCAAAAACGGCTGGTATCTGACAGGTGATTATGGCTATATATCCAATGGTGAGTTGTATGTTTCAGGTCGCAAAAAAGACCTCATCATCGTAGGCGGCAAGAACGTATACCCGCAAGATTTGGAATCTCTTGCCAGCGAAGTGGACGGCGTCCACAAGGGACGAACCGTCGCCTTCGGCATGTACGACGAAGAAGAAGGCACCGAGGAAGTCGTCATCATCGCCGAAGCAGAAACAACCGTCCCGTCGGAGATGGAGGCGATAGCGGACGCCATCCGAAAGCATGTGACGAAGAGTTCCGCCATCGCCCTGCGCCACGTCAAAGTTGTGGACGATAAATGGATCCTCAAAACATCGAGCGGCAAGACGGCGCGCTCGGCGAACAAGGAAAAGTTTTTGAAGGAACTCGGAGTGGATAACGATATATAATACCTGCGTGGAAACAACGACTGTTAATCGCCTGCCGCGTAACGCCCTCCTCATAATTCTAGTTGTTGTACTCGTTGTCGTCGCATCGAGCATGTTGCCTGTTGACTTTTTCTCGTGGCTATGGGACAGGCTCAACGTATTTGCCACGGTCTTTCTTGGGATTTTCGTCGAAGCGGTGCCGTATCTTTTACTCGGCACGTTCGCTTCGGGCTTGGTCGAAATCTTCGTCGACCGCGACGGGATGAGTCGCTGGGTCTCGAAGCGTCCTGCTGCGGCGGCGATCAGCGGCGCTTTCATGGGCATGATCTTCCCGGTCTGCGAATGCGGAGTTGTGCCGCTCACGCGCAGGCTTTTCAAAAAAGGACTCCCACTATCTGCCGGGGTTTCCTTTCTGCTTGCCGCGCCGGTCTTGAACCCGATCGTGATTCTCAGCACCGCATCCGCGTTCGGGTGGGGGCAGATGCTTCTATGGAGATTCGTTGTCAGCCTCATCATCGCTGTGGTCGTGGGACTCGTCTTCTCCGTCCAGAAGGAGCCGGATGAGGTTTTGCTTCCCGTGTTATCAGGCGGGGATCATGACCATGTCCATTCCGAAGAGGGGGATTCAGTCCGTGAGAAAATTCGCAAGGCTCTGCTCATCACCGTGGATGAGTTCTTCGATATGGGGCGCTTTTTGATTATCGGCTCGTTGTTGGCGGCTGGATTGCAGACTTTCATCGCCCAGTCCACGTTGTTATCCATCGGCAGCGGACCGGTTCTCTCGGTCTTGATCATGCTCCTGCTTGCCGTTCTGCTTTCCATCTGTTCGACGGTGGATTCGTTCGTTGCGCTCGGTTTTACCGGCGCGTTCAGTTTCGGCTCGGTGTTGTCGTTTCTCGTCTTCGGTCCCATGGTGGATATTAAAAGCACGATCATGTATTTGCAGGTCTTCAAACGCCGCGCCGTGGCGTATATCATATTGATCCCCTTCATGCTGAGTTTGATCGCTGGGTTGGTGTTTAATTATTTTGTCAAATGATTGTCACTCTGAGCGGTAGCGGCACATGCACCACGTTGCGGCTGCAGTGCGGTGAGGGTCTTTAGTGCCATCCTAGTGATGCTTCGCTTCGCTCAGCATGATATTTGGAGAAGTCATGCCTCTACGAATGTTCCGTTCCTATCAAGGTCTGATCCTGCTGGGTTTGTGCATATTTTTCGTATCCAAAGCCGTCAACGGGCAATTGACCTGGTATATCAACTCGCGCTTTGTACCATTGACGATTGTCGGCATTGCCTTTCTTGCCATCATGGCACAGACGATATTCACTGAAATCCGTCGTTCGCGCCAACACGAGTTGGAACATCCCGAGCATCACCATGAACATGACCATGTTTCCTCTTCTTCCGCCTTGTGGATCATGTTCATTCCACTCGCCATCGGCTTTCTTATTCCTGCCCGCCCGTTGGATTCAGCCGCATTTACGACCAAGGGATTCAACACCAGCGCCCCGCTCGTAAGCTCGGATTCGTCCGCGCAGATATTCGAGACCGAGTCGCAGGAACGCAACATCCTGCAATGGTTGAAATTGTTCAACTATCAGGATGACATCACCGAATTCATCGGGCAGGAGGCATCGGTGGTGGGGTTCGTCTATTTCGGCGACGAACTCGAAGCCGGTCAATTCTTCGTCAGCCGCTTCGTCGTCTCCTGTTGCGCGGCGGACGGGTTCGCCATCGCCATGCCTGTGCAATGGGAAAAATCGAATTCACTCGAGCAGGATGCCTGGGTGGTGGTCAAGGGGAAGATTCAATCCATCGACTTCAATGGAATACGCACACCGATGATTGTTGCCGAGTCGGTCGATCCAACAGATGTCCCCGCCCAGCCCTATCTCTTCCCATGAAATCAAGCATTACGGTTGATACGCTTGCCATTGGCTTGATTCTCTTTCTGGGCGCTATTGCCGGATCGATCATCTGGGTCGGAGAAAGTGCAGGCGTTGGAGTCCGCGTGGATTTGCCGGAGGATGGCGTGGTCGGTCCGTATCAGGCAATTTCATTCAAATTCTCCGAGGTTGTTTCGGCAGAGATGGCTTCCGAACTGATCGCCATCGACCCGGTCCATGAGGGGTATCTTCAAACGATGGATGACTCCAGTGTGCGCTTTGTTCCACTCAAGCCGTTCGATCCTGAAATTACCTATACTATAAAAGTTATCGCGGGCGAGACGAATATAAAAGGGCGCGAGGTGAAGAAGACTCAAAGTTGGACGTTTCGCATCCGCGAACCGCGGGTGGCGTATTTGGTCACAGCCGAAGGGCAGAGCGGCATCTGGTCAGCGGACATGAACGGGGGCGGGGCGAAGCGTCTCACTTCCGAAGAAATAAAAGTCGTATCGTTCGATGTCGCCCAGGGAGGGGATTTCATCGTCTTCACATCCGTCAATCAAAACGGCGGGATCGACCTGTGGAGGGTGAGCCGCGATGGCGGCGACCAATCGCTTTTATTGGATTGCGGTTTCGATCGTTGTACCACGCCCGTCATTGCCCCCGGCGATACGCGCATCGCTTATTCGCGCGAGGCGGCGGGACCCACGCCCGACCTGCCCTTTGGTTCGCCCCGCATCTGGGTCGTGGATTTGGAAAGCGGCGCGGATGGACCTGTCTACGAAGACCAAAGCATTTTGGGATACAACCCCTCCTGGTCGCCGGATGCGAACCGCCTCACTTCCTTCGACGGGTTGGCGGATTTTATCAACATGATAGATTTTACAAGCGGAGAGTTGGTCCTCTTCCCGTCCACAACGGGCGGACCTGTCACCTGGTCGCCTGATTCAACCCGCCTGCTTTATACGACCTTCGAACAGACCGACAACGGCGGACGCACGCTCGTTATGCTCGCAGACCTTGTAACAGGCGAGACAATCCCCTTGTTCGGTTCGGTGGATGTTTACGACAATGCCTATTACTCGCTTGCCTGGTCACCTCTGGAAGAACGCCTTGTGCTCGGTTTGCGCATGGACGAAGACAGCCCTTCGCGCGTGTTGTGGGTGCTAGACCCATCCCTGCTCGAAGGCATCGTCATTGCGCAAGACCCCGATTACACCTACAACTCCCCGCAATGGGACCCGTGGGGCAGCGCTCTGCTCTTCCAGCAATTCAACTTGCGCGGGCAATTCAAACCTGAGATCGGTCTGTGGCTTGAAGGGACGAACGAATCAACTGTGCTGGCTGAAGGCATCCTGCCGCAATGGCTGCCGTAATTTGGAGTGAAAGGTTGGGAGTTGTTGGAACACTTATACCCTGGAGTTAATTTGAAAAAATTCTTCCTTGCTTTTATTCTTATTATTTTTCTTCTCCCTGCACGCCCTGCCCACGCCCACCCCGCGGATTTATACGCTCACACCATCAGCGTAAAACTTACCCAGACCGACATGCGCATCGAGTGGAAGATCAAGCCGGGGCTGCTCTTGGTTAACTTCATCTGGAATGAGATGGATGTGAATCAGGATGGCTCCGTCAGCGAGGAGGAGGGCAGGAATTGGAGCAACTCGCGCCTCGGTCAGTTGACCGTTACCGTGGATGGCAAGTCCCTGCCGTTAATGGTCGATTCGATGACAATTCCGTCAAGTTTGCAGGCTTTTCAAGCGGGGGAGGAGATTCTCGTCTTTGAGTTATCTGCCGACCTGAATCAAAACGCGAACAATACCCAGCGCATCGTCATCGAGAATGGCTGGGAATCGTCCAAAGCCATCAACTGGTTCTATCTGACCGCCGGGGAAGGCACGGCGTTTTTGTTCCCTTCGCAAAAAAGCCACATCCTCACGATTGATTTCATCCACAACCCGGCATCCATCGAAGATCAAAGCCGACTACTCACGTCATGGGATAGCGGCGCGCCCGCATTGCCTTTCGGTCAGCAAAAAGATGTCGTCACCGAAACCGCCGAGCAGGTTGTGCCGGAACTCTCCGAACGTTCGCCGCAGGAAATCCTGCTCGACCTCGTGCGCAGTAAAGAAGGCTCACTGGCATTCTATGCATTTGCCCTGGTGATCGCTTTGGCATTGGGAGCCTTGCATGCGTTGACACCCGGTCATGGCAAGACGGTGGTCGCGGCGTACCTCGTCGGTTCGCGCGGCACGTCATGGCACGCCATCGTCCTCGGCACGGTCGTCACGCTGACGCATACCGGCTCGGTCTTTTTGTTGGGCATCATTACCTTAGCCGCATCGCAATACATTTTACCGACAACGATCATTCCCTTCCTTGAAATTCTCTCGGGTGTTTTGATCCTTGGCTTGGGTGTGTATTTACTTTGGCAGCGTTTTCTGTTTTGGCGCAAGTCTAACGTAGGTCAGGCTTTTAGCCTGACACCTTCTCAGGATTCAATAAATGGCGGGTTGAAAACCCGCCCTACAAATCGCATCTCACATACACCAAAAGCAAATATTCAAAAACCGGCAGGCGCTCTCAAGGTACAACCCATGAAACCCGGAATGCACCATCACGGCGACGGAAAGATGCACGCGCATGATGTTCCTGAATCCATCACCTGGCGTTCATTGATCGCCCTCGGCGTCAGCGGCGGACTCGTCCCATGCCCGGATGCGATTGCCATACTTCTTGTTGCGATTGCGATCAGCCGCCTCATGCTTGGTTTGGCATTGATCCTGTCCTTTAGCCTCGGTCTTGCCCTGGTCTTGATCGTCATCGGTTTGCTGATGGTCAACAGCCGGAGACTCTTCGACCGCATGGGCTTCCTCGATAAATTCGCGCCAGCGTTGCCGGTCGTTTCGGCGGTCATTGTCGTCATCCTCGGCGCGGCGCTGACGTGGGGGGCGGCGGTCCGGGCGAAGGAAAATGTCTCGGTTGCCGCACCCAGCCTGAGGTCCGCGAATGAGGCGCGGATTTTGTATCTGCGCGAGGACGAGAATCGCATCAAGGGGTTGTTCATCACAGATTTTTCGCGCGACACATTCCGGCTTGTTTCGGAAGAAAATCAAAGCGTGGACGATTACATTGTCTCGCCGGATTTTTCTCAAGCCGCGTATATGACGCAGAACGAAAGCGCGTCGAACGAGATCTGGCTCCTGGATTTGGAAAGTTTGACAGGCAGGAAATTGACCGGGTGTAAAGATGCGATCTGCTCGGGGCTGGTCTGGTCGCCGACCGGAAGCCGGATCATTTATGAACATATGAGTTTGGACGGCAATGCAAGCGGACTCCCGACCTTGTGGTGGGTGGATGTGACGACTGCCGAAGCCCAGCCGGTTTTTCAAGATTCTCAATTGCCGGGCGGAAACCCGCGCTGGTCGCCCGATGGAAAGTGGTTGAGTTATGCCACGCCGGAGGGAATCCGTTTGTATAACCTCGAAAGCGGCGAGACGCGCGTGATCGAAAACGTTCTGGGCGCGGCGGCAATGTGGGCGCCGAACAGCAAGACGATCCTGCTGCGCGATGTGGTCATCCGCCACGACCAGTTCGTGACCGAGTTATTCATCTATGGCGTTGAATCTCAAACGCTGGTGAATATCAGCCATGATAAAGGTTTCGAGAACACGCTCGCCGCCTGGTCGCCCGATGAGGAGATGATTGCCGTCGTGCGGCGCGATCTAACCGTGACGAGGGGGGATCAGATTTGGTTGATGAAACCGGACGGGAGTGACGCCCGCGTTTTGACGAACGACGCCGATGCCTTGCATGGCAGTCTGAACTGGTCGCCGGACGGAAAGTATTTATTGTATGAACTGTATGCGCTCGATAAATTCCCGTTCTCGTCGAGGTTGAAGGTGATAGATGTCGAAAGCGGGGAGGCGAGGGATTTGGAAATCGACGGGTTCAATCCAAAGTGGGTGTGGTAATGTCCCCAGCAGACCTCCGTGGTTTTCCCCCTTCGGGGACAAGCAAAACCTCGGAGGTCCTTCTCTTTCTTCCTTGACTCTCCAAAATTTTCCCATTATACTAATTGAAAATGTTTTTCAGTAAGGAAATCCTCAATGACCTCTTCTGAAGCGTGGTTGGAGCAGCTGCACGACAACGGATACCGCATCACGGCGGCGCGGCGTGCCGTGGTGGATACGGTCTTTGGCGCGACCCATTCCCTGACACCGCAGGAAGTCTATGAATCGGCGCGGAAGAAGTATCGCGCTTTGGGTCTGGTTACTGTCTATCGCACGCTCGAGAAGCTGGAGGAACTGCACCTCATCCAGCGCGTGCATCAACCAATGGGTTGTCACGCATTCATTGCTGCGGGGATTGGGCACCAGCATCTTTTGCTCTGCCAGCATTGTGGTCAGGTCGAGTTTTTCGAAGGCGATGACCTCGACGCGCTGACCAGGTCGATTGCAAAAAAGACCGGTTATCAAATTCAGGAACATTGGCTGCAACTGTTCGGTCTGTGTGCAAATTGCAGATAAACATCAAATCCCTCACACTGTGGGGGATAAAATTTAGGAGTTCTAAATGAAAATGTTTTTCAATACCATTCTCGTGACCCTGACCTTTGCGGCTCTTCTCCTCACCGGGTGCGGTTCAACACCCCAAGCCGGGGATGACACCCTGAACGTTCTCGCCTCCACCTCCTTCCTTGCGGACATCGCCCAGAACGTGGCAGGGGATCGCGTAATCGTGTATTCATTACTGCCCATCGGTTCGGACCCGCATGCCTATCAAGCCACACCTGCGGACGTGGTCAAGATCTCGGAAAGTACGATTTTGATCCTGAATGGCATCGAATATGAACACTTCATCGAGCCGCTGCTCGAAAATGCGGACGGCGAACGGCTTGTGATCGTCGCTTCGGATGGGCTGGAACCGCACCACATGGAGGAAGATGCGGGCGAGAAACACGCAGGCGAAGAAGAGCACGAAGCGGGCGACCCGCACATGTGGCTCGACCCGAATCTCGTCATCACTTATGTGGAAAACATCCGTGACGGGATGAGTCAGGCAGACCCGGGCGGGGCTGAAGTTTACAGGTCCAATGCGGAGGCGTATATCGCCCAATTGAAAGATTTGGATAGCTTCATCAAATCGCAAGTGGAATCGGTTCCCGCTGAACGACGCCTGCTGGTGACAAACCATGAAGCGCTGGGTTACTTTGCGGAGCGGTACGGGTTCATGATCGTGGATACCATCCTGCCGAGTTTCAGTTCCGAGGCGAGCGCTTCGGCGCAGGAAATCGCTTCCGCGATTGAGCGGATCAAATTATCGGGTGCTCCAGCCATCTTTCTGGGCGAGGTGGAGAACGACTCTCTCGCCGAACAGATCGCGTCGGAGACCGATGTAAAAGTGGTCAGAGACCTGTATCTTGAATCTCTGACCGACGAGCCTCCCGCAGCGACTTATATCGAGATGATGAAATATAATGTTACGCAGATCGTTGAAGCGTTGAAGTAAGATGTCTTTGCGGGGGCTGATGGTCGAGTAGTGGCGCGTGTTCGTCGCGCCACGTACCGAGAGCCAGCCCGAAGCGTCGCCTTGCGACACAATCTCCATCAACGCGGTAGATTGCTTCGTCGTCACTTCGCTCCTCCTCGCAATGACAGGAATAAACATGTACCCAAACACAAACCACAAACACGACCAACCCATTCTGGATGTTACGCATCTGACCTTCCGCTATAACGGGCGGGATGCGCTGGAGAACATCACCTTTCACTTGCATGAAGGCGAGCGTGTCGCCATCGTGGGACCGAACGGTGCGGGGAAGAGCACATTGATCAAAGTGATCGCCGGTGTCCTGCAACCGACCTCCGGGGAAGTGAACATCTACGGAACACGACCGAATAAACACGTTTGCATCGGTTATATCCCGCAGCGCAACCAGGTGGACTGGCATTTCCCCGTCAGTGTGGCCGATGTGGTGATGATGGGGCGCTCGGCAAAACTGGGTCCGTTCAATTTTCCTCACAAACGCGATTGGGATATCGTGAATCACGCCCTGGAAACGGTCGAGTTGGTGAATCTCGCCGGACGGCAGATCAGTCAGCTTTCGGGTGGTCAGCAGCAGCGCATGTTCATCGCCCGCGCACTGGCTCAGGAGGCGGAATTGATGTTGATGGACGAGCCATTGACCGGGCTCGATGCCCCGTCGCAGGAGGGAATTTTAACCTTGCTGGACCGGCTCAAATCTGAGAAGGTCACTGTAATGGTCGCTACTCATGATCTTGACCAGGCGGCGTCTCATTTTGATCGCATCATGCTCTTGAACCATCAAATTATTGCATTCGGTTCTCCTGATAATGTGCTGCATACGGATAATCTCTTGCGAGCGTATGGCGGAAGATTGAAACCTGTAGATGGACATAATATTTTGAATATTGATGATTGTTGTGATGGGGAACATGACCACACTCATTGACTTTTTTACAACACCTCTCACTTACGCCTTCATGCAAAGAGGCATGATCTCCGCTGTGCTGGTTGGAATCGTCTGTGCAGTGGTCGGGACATATGTGGTCTTAAGGGGTATGGCATTCTTCGGCGATGCGCTTGCCCATACCATATTGCCTGGCATTGCATTGGGGTATCTGATCAGCGGCGGAGATAAGGATGTGCTTTTTTGGTGGGCATTGGGAACATCCGTCCTTGCGGCGTTGGGGATCGGCGCCATCAGCAAGAATTCACAAATTAAAGAAGACACCTCTATCGGAATCATCTTCGCGGGGATGTTTGCCTTGGGCATTGCCTTGATCTCCACCGTCCGCAGCTACGCCGTGGATTTGAGTCATTTCCTCTTCGGGGATGTGTTGTCCGTCTCGGTACAAAGCCTGTGGCTGATTCTGATCTTTGGGGGAGTCGTCCTCCTTGTCATCTTTGCTTTCTACAAAGAATTCATGACCCTTTCCTTCGACCCCATCCTGGCCGCTACGCTGCGACTTCCAGTCGGCTTTCTAAATAACCTGCTCCTCGCCCTGATCGCTGTGACTGTTGCCGTTTCGCTTCAAACCGTCGGCGTGGCGTTGATGGTCGCCATGCTTGTGACTCCCGCGGCAACGGCGTATTTACTTACGCATCGCCTGTCGCACATGATGATGCTTGCGGCGGTCTTCGCCTCTGTATCCGGGATCATCGGTTTGTATCTATCGTTCTATCTCAGCATCGCCTCCGGCGCGGCGGTCGTCTTGACAGCGACCGTCTTCTTTTTGACCGCATTCGGGTGGAAAAAGTTCCGGGGCGGATGACCTTCAAAGGCGCGATGGCCACACGTCCTCAACAGGAAAATATTTATTTCCAGCGGATCAATGCCGTGCTTGACCATGCCCGCAGGAACCTGGATAAAGACCTGTCCCTGGAGACGTTGGCAGCGGTAGCTGGATTTTCGCCTTTTCATTTCCATCGGGTGTTCAAGGCTCTCACGGAAGAAACGGTCAGCGATATGGCAATCCGCCTGCGCCTGGAACGGGCCGCCGCTTTATTGCGTTCTGCGCCTGAGCTTTCCATCACTGCCGCTGCCTACGAATGCGGGTTTCGCTCCGCTTCCGTATTTTCCCGGGCGTTCATGAAGCAGTTTGGAATCACTGCCCGGGGATGGGATCGCCAAAGCCCACTGAAAAACAGCAAGAATGGTCAAGTCCTTGACGGCTTTCCCCGCTATACTGCCGAAAGTTTGAGAACATTCGAGGGACACGACCTGTTTAATGTCCAGGTTCGCTCCCTCCCGGCGCAAAGGCTGGCGTATATCCGTGTATTTGACTCGTACGCGGATTTCAGCCGTGTCAAAAGTGCATATCATCGCCTTTGTGATTGGTATTCACGGCATGTTGGTGATCTGTCCGAAACCACTCTTTACGGCATGTCGCAAGACGATCCTGAAATCACACCGTTGCATCTCTGCAGGTTTGATTGGTGTTTGAAGGTGCCGGGTGAGGTTGAGCCGGAAGGCGAAGTGGATATTCTGGATTTCCCGGCTTGTGAGGCGGCAAGCCTCCACTGCCTCGGCGGAATCGAACAGGAAGATAAAGCCCTTCAGTATTTGTTCCGGCATTGGCTCCCAAACAGCCGCTATCAACCGGCAAACCTGCCTGCAATGGAGATCTACCGTCGTCTGCCCTCCGAACTTGGCTGGGATTTCTACGACATGGATTGTGCCATCCCAATTGTGGCTTTGTAGTCGCAATCTGATTCTATTTATCGTCACAAGGAGAGATCAACATGGAACTTGGAACATTCTCGGTAAGCCTGTCGGTCAAAAATATCAAAGCCTCGAAGGACTTTTACGAAAAACTTGGCTTTGAACCTTTTGGCGGGGATATCTCACAGAACTGGTTGATCATGAAAAACGGCGATTGTGTGATCGGACTTTTTCAGGGCATGTTCGAGGGGAATATATTGACCTTCAACCCGGGTTGGGACGGAAATGCCCAAAACCTGCCCTCTTTTACAGACATTCGCGAACTCCAGCGAAAATTGAAGGCTCGGGGTGTGACATTGACCAGCGAAGCCGATGAATCGACAACCGGACCGTCGAGTTTTACATTGGTCGATCCAGATGGGAATGCCATCCTTGTAGACCAGCATGTGTAACTGGTAGTAATCACAGAATGTAAAACAGGAAAACAGATTAAATTCTGACCCTAGTACCAATGGTCATGAGGCCAATGCCCCTTAAGTTCATTGTGGGTTTGGCGGGCTTCCGTGATAATACCGCCATCAAATTCACAAAAACAAAGGAGATATACCCATGACGCTTATCGAAAATTCCATCTTCATCAAGGCTTCCCCCGAAAAGGTATTTGCCCATATCACAAATATCGAAGGGCAGAAGAACCAGTACGTCACCAGCGTAGAAGCGGATGGACCTCTCAAGCTCGGCACCAGGATCAAGACCTCCGTCAAAGCCGCCAACGGCACCGTGAATGTCATCACCTCGGAGGTGGTCGGCTTCGAGAAGAATAAACTATACAGCGTAAAAACCATTGCCACCCCGCCCGCTTCGGACATGGTCAGCACCAATATCCTCGAAGCGGAAAACGGCGGTACCAAGCTCATCCTCCAAACCGAAACGGTTCTCACTCCTCCCGGCATGCCGTCCATGCCCGGCATGGAAGATATGATGAAGAAGCAGATGATCGCCGGATTCGACGCGACCCTTGCCCAGATGAAGAAAGCCATCGAAGGCTGATTCACTCGAATTCTTATGACCGTAGAACAAGTCCACAGACTTGTTCTACGGTTTTTTTGTTACAATCTCGCTCATGCATGACCATAAACGATCGATCATCATCTTTTTTGCCGCCATTCTAATGGCTGCAGCGTGTTCCTCCAATCAGGCGGTGGACACGCCTGCGCCGGGCGAACAGGTTTTCGTAACCTCCTCTGCTGAAACACCCTTCGCGCCGGTTGTGGAAACTCAACTTCCGACGAACACCCCCGCGCCAGCACTCGAACGCGCAAAATATATATTGAATGCCATATTGGATTACGATGCCCATACCGTCAGCGTGGACCAGACCATTCAGTATCCCAACCTGACCGGCAGCCAGCTCAGCGCTCTGGTCCTTGCCGTCACGCCGAACCTGTGGGATGGAAGTTTCTCTCTGACCGGAATTGTCATCGACGGGCAGCCTGTGACTACCTACGTACTCGACGGGCAGCGCCTTGATATCGCTCTCGCTTCTCTTCTCCCTGCAAACGGAGTCATTGAGATCAAACTTCAATACACGTTAGGCCTGCCCTTCGCCGAGCAGGAAGACCCGAACGTTTCTCGTCCGCGCATTTACGGTTATACCAGCAGGCAGATCAATCTCGTCAATTGGTATCCGTTTGTGGTGCCGAACATCGACGGTGAATGGGTCCTGCACGATCCCTGGTATTACGGGGAACATCTTGTCTATGATTCAGCAGATTACGAAGTGAAGCTCAAATTCGCAGACCCGGCTTCGGCTCCTATCGTCGCTTCGAGCGGAGTCCCCGAGGCGCAGTCCGATGGTTCGACTCGTTACACCATCGCTTCCGCGCGGACCTTTGCCCTTGCTGCGAGCCGCGATTTTCAAACTTCCAGCACTCAAGTTGGCGATGTGATGCTTACCAGTTATTATTTTGCCTTCAACGAAGCGGGAGGGCAGGGGGCATTGCAGGCATCGGGACAGGCATTGCAGGTCTATGGCGCGCGTTTCGGTCCGTACCCTCATAAGAGTCTCGCCATTGTGATGGGCGACTTCAACGACGGCATGGAATACTCGGCGTTTTTCTATCTCAGCCGCGATTTTTATAACCTGTATGATGGAACGCCCGCCAATTATCTGACGTTTGTCGCCGTGCATGAGACCGCGCATCAATGGTGGTTCGAGCAGGTTGCAAACGACCAGGCGCTTCAACCCTGGCTCGACGAAACCCTGGCGACATACAGTGAACGTGTTTATTACGAAAGCACATATCCCGAACTTGTATCCTGGTGGTGGTCGTATCGCATCGATTTTTATAAACCGGAAGGCTTCGTGGATATTCCCATCTACGAAGGACAGGGATTTCGTCCCTACACCAACGCCACCTATTTTCAGGGAGCGCACTTTCTGGAAAAGGTTCGCGAGCGCATCGGCGATGATGCTTTCTTTGCCTTTCTTCAGGATTATCTCAACCAGGGTCGCGGCAGGATCGTCACCGGCAACGAGTTCTTCCGCATGCTCCGCGCCAACGCAGGCGCGACCGACATCTCCGACCTCATCAACCAATACTTCCGCAGTGTCTATCAATGAAAATGAATTTACGAATCTCGCAACACGCCTCGGCGCGAAGCCTCCCGGCGGGTCGCAGCACGTTCAACATTATGACTTTGCTAGCTGCAACCTTTCTACTTTCGATTTTTCTTGTTTCATGCACTTCACCCACACCTTCTCCCACCCCGCTTCCCTTTGCGGAATTCATCCTGCCGACATATGAACGTTCCGAATCGGCCACTCCGTTCCAGCCCGCAGCGCAAACCAGTACGCCGATCCCGACCTTTACTTCATCGCCGTTTCCAACATTGACGTTTACCTCCCTGCCGCCAGCGACATTGACATCGCCCCCTTCCACGCTGACGGTGAATACGCCTCCTCCGCCTTCATCTCCGCCTGTGACCTCTTCACGCACGAATTACATCATCAATGCAACGCTTGACTTCAAGAACAGATCGATCTCCGCAGATGAGACGGTGCGCTATTACAACAACACCGGCGGGACTTTATCCGACCTGGTTTTCTCCATCCAGCCGAATATCTACACCGGCGCGTTCAATTTGAATTCCATCGCGCAGGATGGGACGGCAATGACTTCCTATTCCCTGAGCGGACAGCGCCTGAGCGTGACCCTGAACCAGCCATTACCATCCGGCGCGGCAACGACGATCACTCTCAGTTTCAATCTCAAGATTCCACAAAAGGGCTCTGGCGATGTCTTCGGCTACGATTTCAACCAGATCAATCTTGTCGATTGGTATCCGTTTATCGTTCCAAACCGCGGGGGCTGGATTTTACACGACCCCATGTCCTGGGGCGAACATCTCGTATACGACTCATCGGATGTGGAGTTGAACATCAAGACCGACCCCGGCGTGATTCTTGCAGTCGGTGCATCCCCCGAAGCCAACGGCGAATGGACTCGATACCGCATGTACGGCGCACGGGGGTTGGCGCTCTCTGCCAGCAATGAGTTCATCGTCAATGAGATCACGGTCGGCAATATCAGCATCCGCTCTTATTATTTCAACGGCTACCAAAAAGGCGGCGACGACATGTTGATCTACGCCAGCGAAGCCATTCAAACCTTCTCGGCGGAATTTGCACCCTACCCGCACCAGACCCTTGCCATCGTGCAATCGGACATGGACGACGGGCAGGAGTATGACGGGCTGATATTTCTCTCGACCGATTTTTACAGCCAGTACACCGGCTCGGCCCGCAGTAATCTGACGACCATAGGCGTGCATGAAATCGCCCATCAATGGTGGTACAGCCTGGTCGGCAACGACCACGCCCTCGAACCCTGGCTCGACGAAGCCCTTGCCACCTACAGCGAGCGCATCTTCTTCGAGAATAACTACCCGGCCAATATCTCGTGGTGGTGGCAATTCCGCGTCAATTATTTCAAGCCGAGCGGCTACGTGGATGCGACCATCTACGATTACGGTTCCTTCCGCGCGTACACCAATGCCGTTTATTTTCAGGGTGCGCTATTCCTCGACGATATGCGTGAACTGATGGGCTATGGCAACTTCTCGAAGTTCATCAAAGCCTACGCCGCGCGCCATGCCTACGGCCATGCCACAACCGCGGCTTTCTTTGCCCTCGCCAGAGAGACGATCAACGTCAATTACGACAATTTGATCGCCAGTTATTTTTCGGGATCGTATTGATGCGTAGGGGATGTTAGAGAACGTCCCCTACGCACGAGTGGTCATATAATCACAATATGAACCGACCCTACATCTTCATCAACATCGCGATGACCGCGGACGGGAAGATCGATACGTATGCCCGCAAAGGCGCCGCGATATCTTCCGCACGGGATAAACAGCGTGTGGATGAATTGCGCGCCTCGGCGGATGGAATCCTTGTCGGCGGGAGGACGCTTCTGGATGAGGCGCCCAGGCTCACGGTCAAGAGCGAGGCGCTGCGCGAGGGGAGAATCCGGCAGGGGCGTTCGCCGAATCCAATCAAGATTGGGGTGGTAACGGTCGCAGATATCCCAAAAGACTCAGATTTCATTAAGGCAGGGGATTCGTCGTCGGTAATATTCACGACATCGCGGACATCTATATCGAAACTCGAAGCACTGCGGGCGCTGGGCGTCAGGGTTTTTGTGGACCAAGCCCCACGTGTCGATCTGAATCACATGGTGTTAACATTGAAAAGGATCGGCGTGGATCATTTGATGGTGGAAGGCGGCGGGACGATCAACTTTGAACTCATGCGGTTGGGATTGGTCGATGAATTGATGATCTATATCGCGCCGATGATCTTTGGCGGCGCCACTGCGCCCACTCCCGCCGACGGCACGGGGTTGCTGCGCGAGGACGCATTACAGATGAAACTCGCCGGTGTCGAAGAATGGGATGACGGCGGTGTCGTTTTGAAATATAAATTTTTTGACCGCTGAACGCGGCGTTTGGAGATTGTTATGTCTACATTGATGCACGAAAAGATCCAAATCCTCCTGGAGGAGGATTGTTGTCACGAATGCGAAGGCTATGGCGAAGACCGTATTTGCGTTCACATTGAATCCATGGCGGAACTGCCCACGCGCTTCGGCGATTTTCACATTGTGGCGTTTTCGAACAACCGCGACGATAAGGAACATGTCGCGATCATTAAGGGCGATGTGATCGGCGCAGAGGATGTGCCGGTGCGTTTGCATTCGGAATGTTTGACCGGCGATGCGCTTGGTTCGCTGCGCTGCGATTGCCGCGACCAGCTCGAAGCGGCATTGAAGAAGATCGGCGAGATGGAGCGCGGCATGGTGTTGTATCTACGCCAGGAGGGACGCGGCATCGGGCTGACGAACAAGGTCCGCGCCTACGCCTTGCAGGACCAGGGACTCGATACCGTCGAGGCGAATCTCGCGCTCGGCTTCCGCGACGACGAACGAGATTATGCCGTCGCCGCCCATATGATCCATTCGCTCAAGGTGAAATCGATCCAGTTGATGACCAACAATCCGAAGAAGATCGCGCAGCTCGAACAGCACGGTGTAAAGATCAACAGGCGCCTGCCGCACATCCTGCCGACGAACGAGCACAATCTTTTCTACCTGCAGACCAAAGCTGAAAAATCGGGCCACATGATCGACTTCCATGGCAAGGAACACCTGCCCGAACAGAGCGACCCCGCGATCGTCGAAGGCATGACCGCCGACCAGATCAAGGCGATGTTTGAAGGCTAAAAATGGACCGAAAGACGATCGTTGTCACCGGCGCGACCGGCGCGCTTGGAAGCCTGACGGCAAAAACATTTGCAGGCATGGGGCATAACCTCGCCCTGCTCGATCTCGATAAAAGTAAATTGGATTCCCTCGCCCGCGACTTGGATCTCCCCCCAGAGCGACGCCTTGTCCAAACCGTTGACCTGCTCGATTTACGCGCGCTTCAAGACTCCGCCGCGGCTGTGGTTTCCAAATTCGGCGGATTCCACGCCTTGTTCCATCTCGTCGGCGGCTGGGTTGGCGGCAAGACCTTCGCCGGAACCCCCGCCGATGACTTGGAGTTCATGCTCAACCAGCATGTGCGGACCACTTTCAATTTATTCAAGTCTTTCGAAGAATCATTATCGCAGAGCGGATGGGGGCGGGTCATCCTCGTCTCTGCTTCCACAGTGCCAAACCCGCCCGGTAAATCCGGTGTGTACACCGCCGCAAAGTCTGCGCAGGAAAACATGGCGCTCTCCCTCGCCGCGGAGTTGAAAGCAGCGAAAGTGACGGTTAATATCATCCACGTCCGCGCGATTGACGTGGAAAACAAGGGCACGGGGACGACTCCCGCCGAGATCGTCTCTGCCATGCAATATTTGTTTTCCGATGAGGCGGGGAAGATTACAGGGGCAAGAATACCGTTATTTTGAGACTGGCGCGGGGACTAACGCAACAGCGCCAGGCCGCAAAGGGAAACTGTTAAGACCTTTGCGTCCTTTCAATCTTTCGCGATTTCGCCAGCATCCTTCCAAAGATCGCGCTTCCAACCAACGCCGCGGACCACATGCTCAAAAAGGTCGTCGGCAGCATCACGGGACGCCCGCTGCCAACTTTGAAGCCGAGCAGTTCCATCGTGTACATGATTGCGAGGTACAAGCCAAATCCGGTCAGGAAGCCCAACACCAATAGTTTTAACGCAAGTTTCAGGTCTCGCACTCCAATCCCCAGCGCGAAACCTGAAATGCCGCAGGCAAGCCCGGTCCACGGGGCGAACAGCGCGCCGAATTCAAGATTGCCAGCTCCATGAAATGTTTCGAGCCAGCGGGTGATGGGATTCCGGGCAAATTCGGCGAGTGCTGCGAGAATCCCAACCACGCCGAAGGCGAAGCCGATCCCCCCGGATATATTCATCCATTTGTTATCGGGCAGACCTGCGCACCTACCCAGTGAACGCGCCCAGAGATAACCCGTCACACAATGTACAACGAACATCGCAAATAAGATGGGCGGTTCGGTTACGTCGTCGCCAAGACCTAGGATTCCCGCGAAGGGAGCCAGGACCATCATGGTCATGGGAAGAGCCGCGATCAGCCAGAACCCGGCAACGAAGGGATGCGCGGGCTTGGATATGTTTTGCGTTGTATCCATTTTGGACTCCTCATAATTTTCTAACGCTTTATATAGCAGACATAACCGGGCTGCGATTTGTCGCCCCGGGTGATTTGCGTGCCGGGGTTACTGGCTGCATTGCTGCCGTCTGATCCCATAAGCTGGCAGTAATTTCTTTCTTTGGACATCGCAAACCCCTGACAATTGGGATTGTCCCGGCAGGCTTGCTCGCATTGCGAAAATGTCCAATCGTATGCGCTCCAGCGGGGGTAGCCTCCTGTGTCATCCCGGCAAACACCTGTTGAGTCCATGATCCAAAATGATATGGATGTCTGATCAGCCGATTTCAAATAACAGGCATAATCGGGCTGCGCTTTATCACCCCGGGTAATTTGAGTTCCGGGGTTGCTGGCTTCATTGCTGCCGTCCGAACCCATCAGCTGGCAATAGTTCCTTTCCTTGGACATGGCAAACCCCTGACAGTTGGGATTGTCCTGACAGGCTTGTTCGCATTGCGAAAGAGCCCAGTCATAATGGCTCCAACGCGGATAACCTCCGATATTATCCCGACAAACTCCAGTGGTATCGATAGCCCAATTTATTGACGATGATACAGATGGGGGTTGTGATACATGAGCAGGTGTAATTGTAGGAGGCGCTGTTGTTGGGATGATTGGCGGATGATCGGTATTTGTTGCAACTGGAACACTTTCAAAATTCGAATTGGAATTTGACGCTAATGAAGGCGTGGCAGTGGCGGTGAATGGAGGTTGAATAAACCCTGCGGCAGATAGCGCCACCACACCCGCGATCACAACCGAGACCAACCCGCCAATTGCGGTGATGCAACCCGGCACTGTCGTCCAGAAGGAACCTTTTTTCTCATCATGTTTGTCGCTCATATCATTTCTCCTTTTATAAAGTAGGCGCGTCGAACAGAACGGAGGCATGGTTGCATTCCGGTCAATAACTTTGTTATTGCCTTTGATATTGCTATTTTCTTTTTCTTGATGTTAATCCCCTGTATCCACCGGCAACTGCGCTTCGATGATGAATTCTTCCGGGTTGGATGTCTGCAAAAGTCCGCGGTGACTCAAATAGCGGACCAGGTCATGCGGTTTGTATCCGTGCGCGATCGCCCAACGCCGGAGCAAAGTCGCTTTTTCGGCATAGCCTGCAATATTAATATCCTTGAGATCGGATTTTTCCAGCATCACGGTGGCGGCTGTTTCCACCGCCGGTTCTTCCTTGACCGTGAGTTGACCGATGCCCTTCAGTTTGACCGCCTCTTGTGTATCCTTCACGCCGAGCAATATTTCGTGCTGTCTTTCCTTGATGTCTGGGGATGTAAAAGGGAGGATCATCTCGCCGTGAAAGACATCAATCAGGACCCCGGTATGCTGGATGACTCCCTCAGCGATGGCGTTTTGAAGTGTGGACACCACCATGGATCGGTATGCCAACCCTTTCTCCAATCTTGTGTGCGGCGCAACAAAAAACGACAGGTACCGCATCGCCTCCAACTTTTTGATGACCACATCCAGTTCGGGGAAGTTGATCTCTGCTTCGATCATCCGCAGGCGGAACTCGACCATGGATAATTGTCTCTGCGCCTCGCGCATCTCCTGATGGATCTCTGCTTGCTTGAGGTGCAACATGCCTCGCATCTCATCTGTGGACAATTCCTTTTCGAGCATGATGCCGATCTGCTCGAGCGAGAGTCCCATCTCTTTGAGCGCCATGATGCGGTGGATACGCGGCAATTGTTCGACGGTATAGAAGCGATAGTTCGTGACCGGGTCGATGTGGGCGGGTTTGATCAACCCCAGTTCATCGTAATGATGCAGGGTCTTTATCGTCACCTGGCTCAAGCGGGAGAACTCACCGATCTTTAGCATGGTTTTCTCAGGCTGGGATGGCTTCCTCCGGGGCATCGGATTGCAGGATCAAACCGAGTATGCAAAGGGCAAGGAATTGCAACGATAATAAGGTTTGTATAGGCACCCAGGGAAAATCATTTTCAGGCCACGCGCCATTGTTCATGACGGTGTAGAAAAAGATGGGAAAGTATATGACTGGATACCAGATCCCCGCGAAGAGTGGCAACCAATTGACCTGAGGCAGGGGTTTCCTGATCAGGGCAACCAGTCCAAACACTGCGAGACCGGTGGATAAAACAGCAGGACCCGAGAAGAAAAGTAGATACATAGCATCGACTTTCCAAAAAACAGGAAGTGAAGCGTATGTAAGCACCATGCCTACCACGCCGACGAGAAGGGCGTTCTTACCAAGGCTTCCCACACTCTCGCCATAACGGGCGCGCAAGCCCAACATCCCAATGGCGATCAAGATCGAACTCCCCCCTGCTCCCGCGACCGAACCGCCCAGGATCGAAATAAAGGCGAATGCCCCAACGATCAAAGCCCAGCCGCTCAACTTGATGAACATGGATTTCGACATGTCAGTCTCCTTCTGCAGGTGTTGCTCGAACACACTGCGTATGAAATCGAGGAGCGTAAGCGCCCATAAAACAGCCAACCCATTCCTTCCACTCTGATGAACAGCACGCAGACAGGAATCCTGGAATACCTGCGTCATGTGAAAACCATATTCTTTATGGAATTTTGTCGGGTACGCGTTCAAGAGCAGTTGATAGACTCGCACCGAGAACGCAACCGGGGTGATGTTTGTTGATCCCTGCATCATGTGGCGCTCCTCAACGGCTAAAGGCGGAAAGTTCCATTTTCAGTCTACAACCTCCCCTAACAGGAGAGTCAAGACCAAATTTGTCGTCATTGCGAGGAGGGCTGTCGGTCGAGTAGAGCGAGCGCTCTCCTCGCTCGTATCGAGACCAAGCCCGACGCCTGCGAAGCGTGCTATTGGCAAGCAATCCCATGTTTGAGGGAGGAGATTGCTTCGCCACTTCGTGGCTCGCAATGACATTAACTTATGCGGTTGCAACACTCTCCTCCGGCACATCGGATTTCAGGATGTATCCCAGCGCCATCAAAGAAGCAAACTGAAGTATGGTGAATACCGTATCTGCAATGCCTAAAGCATCATCTCCACTCCATGTATCGGTGATTAGTGCCGGTATCATGAGTGGAAACCATCTGAGCGGTAACCAAAGTCCTGCAAGGATGGGCAGAATATTCCAACGCGGCAAAGGCTTCTTGAACAACGCAATTACCCCAAACAACGCGAGGCAGGCGAATAACAATCCGGGACCGATAAATATCAGGGCCCAAAGCGATTCATTCCCCCCGTCAATGGGTCCGACTTCACCGAAATACCCAATGATGCTTATGAGCGACCCGAAGACAGCGCCGGTCAGGAGGATGTTTTTTCCAAAACCGCCAACTTGATCGCCATATCGGCGTCGCAGTCCCAATAGACCAAATGCCAACAGCGGAGTGCTTATCAACGCAACTAGGGCAATCATTACATACCAATTGTCATACTGTAGCGCGCCTATGAATCCACCAAGGAAGAACACCACACTCCCTACCATGAGCGCCCAGCCAGCCATGCGAATGTCTTGAGGTTTCATTTCCTTTTTCATTTCAATCTCCTTTCGTGCATGTTCCGAAACCACGCTTTGAACGACGTCGAGTAGCGTGACTGCCCACAACCTCGCCATCGCGTTCATCCCGCCCTGGCGGACCGTCCGCAGACAGCAATCTCGGAATACCTGCATCATGTGAGAGCCATATTCCTGCTGGAATCTGGTTGGATACGCCGCAAGGAGTACCCGATAAATTCTGACCGAGACCGCAACGCCGGGGTGTTCTTCGGGGTGGCTGATCATGTCGTACTCCCTGAAAGCAGGTTCTTTCGCCGCGCCACCCGCACCTGCTCATCGAGCCGTTCCGCCTCCATGCGCAGGGTACGCCTGCCCAAAGCCGTCAGTTTGTAATAGCGGCGGCGCTGGTCGTCCATTTGCGGGTCGGCGCGTTCGTCGCTCTCCTCGATCAGGTCCGCTTGCAGCATGCGTTTGATCGAGCCGTAAAGCGTGCCGGGTCCCATCAACACCTGTCCCTTCGTGTTCGCCTCCACCTCCTGCATAATGCCATAACCGTGCTTTTCACCGTCTGCCAGCGACAGCAGGATGTTGAACACAGCCGGGGTGAGGGGGAGGAATTCATCGGGATTTTGCAGGGTCTCAGTCATACGTGCGCTCCTTGTATCTGTGATGGATGTATCCGTTTCGGATATAATACGGTAAAAAATAGGACTTGTCAAGTCCAATTTGATCCAACCTCGCTTCTTCCGCGACCCGCGCCTGATTCGTCCCATCAAGTTTTTCCTTTCCCGGCTGGATCCAATAAAAAAGGCGACCCATCCGGAGTCGCCCTTCTCGTTACACGTCCCTCGTTATTTTTTCTTCTTCGCCTTCGAAACCTTTTTGATAACCTTGCGTTTCACGCTTTTCGTTTTGCTCTTCGCGCTTTGCGTTTTACGTTTCGCGGCTTTCCTACCCCGCTTCACACCCTCCACCGGCAGCTTCTCCAACTCGCTCACCAGCCGTCCGAGGAAGTCGAAGCCGCCCTGCCAGAACTTCGGATCGCGGATGTCGATCCCTGCCGCGGTCAAAATCCATTCCGGCGATTCCGAGCCGCCCGCGGAAAGAATCTTGAGGTATTTCGGCTTGAAGGATTCGCCTTCCGCCTTGAATTGCTGATACAGAGCGTAGACCAGCAATTGACCGAAAGCATAAGCGTAGACGTAGAACGGGACTTGATAGATGTGCGGGATGCCGACCCATTCCCATTTGAACTCGTCGCTCAGGTCGAGCGAGTCGCCGAACTGCTCCTTCAGGTTATCGAGATAGGCTTTGCTCAGATCGTCCACCGAGGCGTTCTTTTGAGTCATCTCGTGGGCGGTCTTCTCGAACATCGCAAAATACGACTGGCGCATGACAGTAGCGTAGGCGTCGTCCATTTGTTTGAATAGAATGTCGCGGCGGACGGCTTGGTCCTTTTCCTCAGACAGCAGCTTATCGATCAACACCATTTCGGCGAAGGTCGAGGCGGTCTCTGCCAGCGGCAGGGAGGAATGGAAGGTGAATGTCGTGTGATGCTCCGCCAGCATGGCGTGAATCGCGTGACCAAGTTCGTGCGCCAGCGTCGCTACTTCACGGCTGTTTCCCTGATAGTTGACTAAAACATATGGTGTCTCTTCTGGAAGGAATCCGGCACAAAATGCCCCGCCGCGTTTTCCTTTGCGTATTTCGCTGTCAATACGGTTCTGGTCGAAGACGCGCTTTGCGAGATCCGCCACTTTGGGCGAGAAGCCTTTGAACGCATCCAGCACCATGTTGACGGCGGTATCCCAATCGTATTTTTTCTTTGAAGCGGCAAGCGGCGCGTAAATATCGTAGCGGCGCATCTTCTTCATGCCGAGATGCTTCGCCTTCAACTTGAAATAACGCTGAAAGATGCCCACGTTCCTGCGAGCCATGCTGAGAAGCGCTTCCACGGCATCATCGGGCACGTCATTGTTCAGGTTGCGCGGCGCGATGGAGTTCTTGAATCTGCGCAGGTTGACATTTTCGTTATGCCAATCGCGCACGATGGTCTGGTAGATCTGCCCGAGGATGGGACCGTCCGCGGCGTAGACCCTGAATTGCGATTGATAACTCGCGGCGCGCACAGCCGGGTCGGTGCTGTAGCGGTGGGAGAACAGTTCCGCCGCCGTCATTTCCTTTTCCTTCCCGCCCACTTTCATTTTGAATGCATAGCGGCTGGTGATGGAGTCGTACAAATTACCGAGCGCGTTGATACCGGTCACATTCTTGAGGTTGACGATCTTTTCCTCCGATTCGCTCAGAGTATGCGGCTTGAAGTTGCGCATCGCTTCGAGGTAATACCGATAATCGCCGGAGGCGTCCATCAAGCGCTTTGCGTTGGCGTCGTCGAGCTCCTTCCACCACAGGCTGAAGAAGAGCGTGCGGTTCTGGTTCTCCGCCAGGAACTGCATGACGCGCGCCTGCAGGGATTGCGCCTTCTGGTCCTGTGTATCCGCAGAGAATGAAAGCCCGGCAAACACATCCAATTTACTGGCGATGCGCGTTGTCGTTTCGCTGGCTTTGACGATGTCCATGAACTGATCGGCGGGCATTTCCGGCTTTAGCTTATCTCGCACGCCTTCGAAGGACGTCACCTGTTCCTCGATCATGTCGAACGCATTTTGTAATTCCGCGCTGTCGTAGCCCGGAAAAAGTTGGGAAAGATCCCATTTGGATAGTTTATACGTCATTATGTCTCCTTGAAATTTATGTCATTGCGAGTGGCGCCCCGCGCCGCGAAGCAATCTCCCTGGAATGTGGAGATTGCTTCGTCGCTCCCCTTCGCATTCGCTCAGGGTCGTTCCTCGCAATGACATTAGATACTCGATCTCACATGCACGATATCCCCTTCTTTGACGATATATTCCTTGCCCTCGAGCCGGAACTTGCCCTTTGCTTTCGCCTCATGCATGGACCCGAGGCTGACGAGGTCTTCGTAAGCCACAACTTCCGCCCGGACGAATCCACGCGAAAGATCGGTGTGGATCTCGCCCGCCGCCTCCTGCGCCGTCGCCCCGCGATGCGTGACCCAGGCGCGGACTTCATCCTCGCCGACGGTGAAGAAGGTCAATTCCTGCAATAACTCGTAGGATAGATTGATCATCCGGTTGAGGCTGAGTTCCTTGATGCCGTATTCCTGCATAAATACTTCTGCGTCTTCCGCGGAAAGTTGCGCAATTTCCATTTCGAGTTTGCACATCAACGCCACAGACGGGTGATCCAGTTTCGCTTCCGGCGCGGGCTGGCCCTCGCCGAGATTGAACACGGACAGCAAACGTTTGCGGGTGAGCAAGCCAAAACTCGAAAGTTCCTTTTCCTCTTCATGGGTGAATTCAAGCCCGCGCAACGGTTTATTATCTGAAAGCGCCTTGTGGAGTTTTTCGAAAAGTTCCGTCTGCCGCGCGTTGACGGTCTTGTCCGTGCCGCCTTTTTTACGCTCGTCCGTGAGCCGATCCAATTTTCGCTCGACAGCGATCAGGTCGTTCAGCAGCAGTTCGCTGGTCATCGTTTCCACATCGCGAATTGGATTCACACTCCCGTTCGGGTGCATGACCAGGTCGCTTTCGAAGGCGCGGACAACAAGGATGAGCGCGTCCATCTGGTTGAGATGGTTCAATAACTGTCCGGAGATCCCGCTTTTGGCGGAGCCACCCTCCAAGCCCGCAATATCCGCATAGGCAACTTTGGCATAGACTGTCTTGCGCGGGTTGAACATTTTCGAGAGCGCGTCCACGCGCGGGTCGGGGACTTCCACAACAGCCTGGTGTACTTCCATCCTTCCCGCTGAGGCGGACGTGGGGGCGTTCCCGCGCGTCAACGCGTTGAAAAGCGTCGTTTTGCCGGATTGGGGCAGTCCGATAATTCCGAGTTTCATTGTTTCCTTTTATCGAGCAAGCGATGTCTTGCGCCATTGATTTTGAGTGGTATACTTTGGGGCGCATTAGAGCCGAAGTGGCGGAATAGGCAGACGCGCACGACTCAAAATCGTGTTCCCTCCGGGAATGAGGGTTCGATTCCCTCCTTCGGCACAGCCGCATTATACCTTAGCAGGCAGATCGACTGATAAGTTAACACCTGCAAGGCGCGTCCTCCAAAGAAATGGAGGACGTTTTGTTTGATCGCTCGTTTACTCCCTGCCATGATGATGAACCTTCCCCGAGAATTCATTGTAAATATCCATGCTGCATTCGGTGAACGCGGACGCGATTGGCTCTCCCGCCTGCCGCAATTAATCGGTGAAGCATCCGATCGTTGGGGTTTGAAGGACGTCCAAGCCGTTCCGAACTTATCGTATAACTTTGTTGCGTTTGCCAGTTCCCCTCTCCCGAGGGGAGAGGAGCCAGGGGTGAGGGCGGATGTGATTCTCAAGATCGGCGTGCCAAACCCCGAGTTGACCAGCGAAATTAATGCGCTGAAATTATTCGATGGCAAGGGCGTATGCCGGTTATTGGATTGCGACGGTGAAAGGGGATTTTTACTCATCGAAAGGCTCCATCCGGGGACGATGCTTGCGGAGTTGGGGGACGACGACGAACGGACGCACACCGCAATGGATGCGATGCAGAAATTGGTGTTAGGTAGGGGCGAGGTCACCTTGCCCCTGCAGGATAGATTTATAAAATTAGCCGATTGGTTCGACGGATTGAAAGAAATCCGCCCGATGTTCGATGGCGGAACGGGACCCATTCCCGAAAAATTACTGGAACGGGTAGAGGCAATTTTACCGGATTTGTTCGCGGATGAGGCTGTCCGTTTGATGCACGGAGATTTTCACCACTACAACATTCTTTCATCCGAGCGCGGATGGCTGGCAATCGACCCCAAGGGCGTGATCGGACCATCCGGTTATGAGATCGGTCCGCTCATGCTCAACCCGTGGGTCAAACCGATGGATGGAATCAGTTTCAAGGTCCAGGCGGAGAGGCGGGTGGACATCATCAAGGAAAGAATGGGATGGGCGCGGGAGAAAATCATCGGCTGGGCGCTGGCGCATTCGGTCCTATCCGCTTATTGGGATCTGGAACTCGACCCCGGCTATCCCGTCGAAGCGGCGCGAATATTCTCGACCCTTAAATGACACAACCCCGCCACTCGGCGGGGTTGTGCTGGAGATGACCGTACTTACATTCCCAACAGCCCGAGCAGGCTTACGACACCGCCCACCAGGGCGAGGACTGCGCCGATCTTCCTGAACATATCTGTATTGAGGGCAGAGACGAAAGCGGCGAGGCCGTACCAAATGAAGAACAAAGCAATACACCAAGCACCAATAGCAGCCATTTCACACTCTCCTTTTGAGTAAACTGGACCGGCAGAATTGCCAGGCTGAATATGACAACACCGATCCGAATTGCGAGTTGCGAGGGACATTTTTTTCGGGATGTTACAATTACCCCATGACTTCCCTTGGTATCCCGGCAGAATTTACGCTTCACAGAACAATCGAATACGACACCTCCTCCCCGGTGCGATGGATTCTCTCGCACATCCGGCCGTATTTGTGGATCGTGGCGATGCTCATCATTGGCGCGATCGGCAACGCGGTGTTGGCGGTGGTGGTTCCCGTCTTGACGGGCGATGCCTTCAATGCCATGCTTGCGCCGCAGCCCGATACTTCGGTGTTGCTGCCGCTTGCGTTGACCATCGGCATCTCGCAGGTGATTCGCGGCGTGCTGCAGCTCGGGCGCAACTTCGGCGCGGAGTTGTTGGCGCAAAAGATGGAGCGCGACATCCGCGACGAACTTTATCTTTCGCTGCTCGGCAAGAGCATGACCTTCCATAACCTGCAGCCTGTGGGCGATACGATGGCGCGCGCCACCAACGATGTTCGCGAAGTGAATTACATGTTCAGTCCCGGCGTGAACCTGGTGGTCGGCTCGTTCATGTTCATTCTCATGCCGTTGTTCTTCGGCCCGCGCTATCATCCCTCGCTGGCGCTTACGCCGTTCATCTTCACGATCATTTACTTCGTTGCCTTGGCACGCTACCTCAAAACGCTCTCGCCCGTCACGGACGATGTGCGCGCCACGTTCGGCCAAATGAACACGCATCTCTCTGAATCACTCGACGGTGTCGAGATCATGAAAGGCGCCGCTCAGGAGGAAGCTGAAGTCGACCGCTTTGTGACGAATGCCCGCAAGGTGCGCGACGCGTTCGTGAAGCAGGGTGATCTTGAAGCGCGATACATCGCCATGCTGCTGCTCGGGCTTGCCTACGCGGGCGGGCTTGTGCATGCGCTTCTCCTCTTGCGCGCGGGTCTCATCGACGTGGGCGCGGTCATTGCATATTTCGGGATGCTGCAGCTGCTTCAATTCCCGACGTTTACTTCCACTTTTGCCTATTCTCAAATCTCGCTGGGACTCTCCTCCGCCCGAAGAATTTTGGAATTGATCCAGCGCGAGACGAAACTGGACCAAAACGCCTCAGGCCGGACCTCGGAGATTCGCGGCGAGATCGAGTTTCGCAACGTCTCGTTCCGGTACCCTCATTCCCACCCCTCTCCCTCAGGGAGAGGGGAAAGGGGAGAGGGAGACGCTGTCATCGAAAATATCACCTTTAAAGTTAAACCCGGGCAGACCGTTGCTCTTGTCGGGCAGACCGGCGCAGGCAAGACCACGCTTGTCAAACTCATCAACCGCATTTACGACGTGACCAAGGGTCAGGTCTTGGTGGACGGTGTAGACGTCCGCGATTGGAATCTTGCCGCGCTGCGTTCGCAAATCTCGATCATCGAGCAGGATATTTTTCTCTTTTCACGTTCGCTCAGCGACAACATCGCCTTTGGCAGACCCGGCGCGACCAAGGAAGAGATCATTGCGGCTTCGATGGCGGCACAGGCACATGATTTCATTCTGGATTTCGACGAGACCTATGGGACCGTCGTCGGCGAACGCGGTGTGACCCTCTCCGGCGGACAGCGTCAGCGCATCGCACTTGCGCGCGCCTTCCTCACCGACCCGCGTATTCTCGTCCTTGATGACTCGACCTCCGCCATCGACTCCGACACCGAAGACAAAATCCAACGCGCCATCTCCAACGCCGCGCGCGGACGCACCACCTTCATCATCACGCACCGCCTCTCCCAGATCCGCTGGGCAGATTTGATCATCGTTTTCCGCAAGGGGCGCATTGCCGCCATCGGTTCGCACGATGAATTGATGAAAACCTCCGAGGCGTATTCGAGGATATTTAAGGAATAACGAAATTCGATACATCGATATTCGATTGCGGTTTCTCGGATATCCAATATCGAATACCGATAAACGAGGTTTTATGGGTTTTTTCGCAGGACTTAACGACGAAAAATACGACCGCCAATATAGGGACAGCGAACTTGTGCGCCGCATGGTCAATTACTTCAATACGCAGACTTCGCGTTTGTTGTTTGCTTCCATCATCATCATTTTGCTTGCGATCGTCGGCGCTGCATTGCCCGTCATTGTCAGCCGCACGGTCGACGCGATGCAGGAAGAGCCGACCGTGATCGAGATCACCCGGGTGGGGGCGGCGCTGGTCGGCGTGGCATTCGGCTTGTGGGGCTTGAACTGGCTCAGGCGCGGATTGATCGTTCGAGCTGTCGGCGATGTGGTGCTGGACATGCGCTCGCGCGCCTTCCGCGCCGCGGCGGAGCATGATCTTTCCTTCTACGATCAATTCTCATCGGGACGCATCGTCTCGCGCATCACATCCGATACGAATGATTTCGGTCAACTCGTTGTCATCGTCACGGATGTGGTCGCGCAAGCCATCCAGGCGATACTCATTGCCATTGTCTTGTTCCGCACCGAATTGCGGCTTTCCTTGTTGCTTATCAGTTTTCTGCCTTTCATCTTTTTGGTCGCGTCCGGTTTCCGCGCCATGGCGAGGCGCGTGACCAAACGCGGCATGAAAGCCATGTCCGACGTCAACGCCGCCATCAAGGAAACCATCAGCGGCATCTCGATCGCGAAGAACTTCCGGCAGGAGGAAAGCATCTTCAAATCCTTCGATGAGTCAAACCAGCAATCCTACGGCGTCAACGTTCAGCGCGGCTTTGTGCTCTCGCTCGTATTCCCCACACTCAACGCGCTGGGTGGAATCTTCGTCGGCATTCTTGTTTATGTGGGCGGTCACAACGCGGCGGCAGGAGCGATCAGCATCGGCGCGTGGTATCTTTTCATCATGAGTCTCGACCAGTTCTTCTTTCCCGTCTTGAATCTCACTTCGTTCTGGGCGCAGATTCAATCGGGCTTGTCCGCCGCTGAACGGGTCTTCGCTTTGATCGATGCCGACCCAAACGTGATCCAGATCGAAAAAGGGGATGTACCGCGTCTGCATGGTGAAATTAATTTCGACCACATGTATTTTCGCTATTCGGATAAAGAACCGGTTCTCACGGACTTCAACCTGTTCATCCAACCCGGAGAGACTCTCGCCCTTGTCGGTCACACCGGCGCGGGCAAGTCTTCGATTGCCAAGTTGATCGCGCGTTTCTACGAATTCCAACAGGGACGCCTGCTCATCGACGGGCGCGACATCCGCACGTTTGATTTGACCCAATACCGCCGCCAATTGGGAATCGTTTCGCAAGTCCCGTTCCTCTTCTCCGGGACGATTGCCGATAACATCCGTTATGCTGCGCCAGGCGCGCCGGAGGAAGAGATGCTTCGTCTCGCCAAACGCATCGGCGACGGCGAATGGCTGGACGCCCTCCCGAACGGACTGCACACCGAAGTCGGCGAGCGCGGAAACCGACTCTCGATGGGGCAGCGTCAGCTCGTGGCGTTGATGCGCGTCCTCGTGCAGAATCCCGCCATCTTCATCTTAGATGAGGCGACCGCCAGCATCGACCCGTTCACGGAGTGGCAGATCCAGCAGGCGTTGAATCTCATCCTGAAAAATTCCACCAGCATCCTCATCGCGCATCGACTTTCAACAGTCAAAGCCGCGGATCGAATCGTGGTGATGCGAAAAGGTACGATCATCGAGGAGGGGAATCACCAGGGTTTGCTCGACCAAAACGGTCACTATGCCGAACTGTATAACACCTATTTCCGCCATCAATCGCTTGCATATGTGGAGCAGGTCAAGGAAATGGTGGGAAAATAAAGAAAGCATATCAGACCGTCGGAGAATTCATTCATGTATCGCCGGTACGAAAGATTTTTTCAACTACTTCCCAGACCCCTCGTGCGGTTCATGCGGGATACCTATCTTGCCTTCCTCGATTTGAAGGATCGATTCACCGGCAAGGCGGGACCTTTGACTCCGCCAAGGTCATTGCACTTTATCGGCGCGGGGGATTTCGAAAAAATCGGAGAGGTGTTTCTCGGTCACTTCATCAAAGTCGGCAGTTTGAAAGGAAACGAAACCGTACTCGACATCGGCTGCGGCACGGGCAGGATGGCGATTCCCATGATGAATTACCTTTCTGACTCAGGGGCGTATCATGGATTCGATATTTCAAAGAAAGCCATTGCCTGGTGTCAACGCGCCATCACTTCGCGCAAGCCCAATTTCAAGTTTTATTATGCAAACATCCATAACAAGGAATATAACGCTCGCGGCACAGTCTCCGCGGCGGAGTATCGCTTTCCCTCCAAGGATAACTCAGTGGATTTCGCCTTTGCGACTTCGGTCTTCACCCACATGCGGCGCGGCGAGGTCGAGCATTATCTTGCGGAATTAAATCGAACGCTCAAACCCTCCGGGCGGGCAATGGTCAGTTTCTTTATCCTCGATGAAGAAAATAAGCGGCTCGTTCGCGAAAGACGCGCAGTGTATGATTTCGCTCACGACTTGGGAGACTGTCTGACTGTCGATCCCATTACACCGGAACGTGCCGTCGCATACAATCTCGAAGATTTGACCCGAATGGTTGCAAATGCCGGTCTGATGATCAAACAGCCGATTCTTTTCGGCTCATGGTCCGGCAGGGAAAGTATGTTGGATACGCAGGATATTGTGATCGTGGTGAAGGGGCAGGCGGGCGTAATGCGTAATTCGTAAGGGCGTGGTGATGCACAATACGCAAAAACGCAAAGGCGCAAAAGAAACGGCTGTAACGCCTTGCGTCCTTGCGACTTTGCGTTAAGAATTCCGTTTATCACAAAACAAACGGCGGCGGGAGCAGGCTATAGCACGGACCGATCTGGCGGCTCGAGTAGAAGAGCGAGTTGTTTTGCGCCTTCATCGTCGGTGACGGCGAGGACTTCGTCGAACTCCTCCAGCGTGGCGGTGCCGCGCGGCAGGGTGACCTGTCCTTTGCGGATGATGGCGGCAATGACGCATTGCTCGGGCAGACCCAGGTCCTTAATCTGCACACCGATGGCTTTCGCGCCCTTCGGTACTTTCTCCTCGACCAGCGAGTAGCGTCCGCGGCGCAGTTTCAGCAGGGTCATCATGTCGCCCAGGGACATTTCCTCCTGGATCAGGTGCGCCATCACGTCCGCCTGGTTGATGGTTTCGTCCACGTGGAAGTTTTTATCAAAGAGCCAGGCGCTGCGCGGATTGTTGATGCGCGCCACCGTACGCCGCACTTTGAACATGGTACGTGCGAGATAGCACAGGACCAGATTGGCGGCGTCATCATTGGTACAAGCCACAAGTACATTCGCCTTATCCAGTCCCGCCTGTTTGAGCGTTCTGGGGTCGGTCGCCTGCCCTTCGTAGATGACTTCGGTCGGCAGTTCATGATGCAGGCGCGAAAGAAGTTCGGGACGGTGTTCCACAAGGCGCACGTCGTAATTTTGCCGAAGCAGCTGGGAAGCAAGCTGGGCGCCGGTCCGCCCGCCGCCCGCGATAAATACAAGCATGTTATGCCTCCTTGCCTTCCTGAAGTTTTGCCCGGAGAGACCTAACCCCTTCCAACGTGGCGCTTATGGTAAGCACATCGCCTTTAAACAGTTTCGCTGAAGGCGAAGGCAATTCTGCACGCCCGGCGCGGGTCAACGCGGCGCACACAATGTCGTGGCAGCCGGAAAGCAACTCCGAGATGGTCATCCCATTCCATTTTTCGGGAATGAACATTTCATACATTTCCACTTCTCCGTTCCCGGCTGAGAATACGGCACGGAACGACGGGTCGATCATCAACTCCTGTACGCGCTCCGCACCCCATGCGGTGGAACTGACGATCTGCAACCCGAAGGCTTCAAGCATCTCGCGCATGGCGGGATCATAATTCCGGACAATGACCTGCCTGACCTCCGGGTAATGCACGCGGACGGTGTGCCCGATCACAGCATTCATTGTGTCGGAATTGGTAACGACCGCCACGCCGTCGGCTTTATCTGTGCTGGCGCGGGATAAGGTATCAGCGGAGAGAGAGTCGCCTTCGACGGTGCGTCCCCGAAAGTCCGGGTGGAGGCGGTTGAAGGTCTGGGGCTCGGAATCCACCACAACCACCTGATGTCCATTCGTGAATAGCCGGTACGCCAGTTCTGCTCCGAACCGCCCACAACCTATGACGATGAAATTCATTTTTAAAACTCCTTAATGACCGGTATGGCTGTCTTCCGCTTCGTGGACGTGATAAGGCACATTGGTGATGACGATGCCATGTTGATTTTTCAATTGGGTTCTGAGGATTTCAGCAGTATTGGTGTGCAGGGCGGATGTCCAGCGGTTGTCGGAAACGAACTCTGGTACGACAACAGTGATGATCTCGCCGGGCTGGCGGTTTTCGGCAATGTCGGCGATGTAATCCAGCAGCGGCTCGATGAACAGGCGATAGGGCGAATCGAGCATCACCAGACGGACGCCTTCGCCCCAGGTTTCCCATTTTTTGCGAGTCTTCTCCGCATCGTCTGGCTCGATGACGATATGCAGGCAAGTCACATCGTCGGATAACATGCGGGCATAGCGCAGGGCGGAAAGCGTTCCCTGATGCACGCCGCTGACCGGCATGATGACGCGGTGGCGGTGAGTCTGCGGCGGGATGATCCCGAAGTTATCGAGGGAAAGTTTGCGCGCAAGGTTCCGGTAGTGGATGTGGATCATCCAGAGGATGCCGATGAGGCTTGGAATCAGGACGAGCACCACATAGGCGCCATCCTGGAACTTTGTGACGGCAAAGATCAACATGACGATGCCGGTACATAATGCGCCGAATCCGTTGGTGATCATCTTCAAACGCCAGAGCGGATCGTATGTCAATTTCGAGACGCGGGTATTCGTGTGAACGACATCTTCTTTTTTATTGAGAAGTTTTCCGCTCTTCCACCAACGCAGCGCCATGCCGGATTGAGCCAATGTAAAGGAAAGGAATACGCCAATCGCATAGAGCGGAATGAGGCGCGTCACGCTCGCCTGGAACAGTACGATCAAAGAAGACGATAATACCGCCAGCAGGACGATGCCGCGTGAATAGACAAGGCGGCTGCCGCGATAGGTCAATTGCCGCGGAAGGAAACCGTCCATTGCCATTAATGCGCTCAAGCGGGGGAAGCCGGCATAAGCGGTATTGCCAGCCAGGAGCAGGATGATCGTGGTGAAGAGGATCACTCCGAAGTAAAAGATGCCTTGACCGCCAAAGATGGTGCGTCCCAACTGGGAAATAACAGTTTCGACCTCGGAAGGAACAGCCCCGACATGGTTTGAAAGGAAGGAGATGCCCATAAAGAGGGTCGCGAGGATGGCAGCCATCCATACCAGGGTGGTGGATGCATTCTTGCTGCGCGGTTCCTTGAACGCGGTGGTGCCGTTGGAAATGGCTTCTATGCCGGTCAACGCCGCTGTTCCGCTGGAGAAAGCATGCAAAATCAGAAAGGGCAGACCGAAGGCGGTAATTCCATGCGCCAGGATCTCGGGAGGATCGGTGACCGTTCCCAGTGACCCGGTGAAATATTGATACATCCCCACCACGATCATGAGCAGCATGATGACAATGAACGACATGCTTGGCAAAGCGACCGCCGCACCCGACTCGCGGACACCGCGAAGGTTGATGAGCATCAGCAGAAACACGGCGCTCACTGCCATTGGCACGCGAAAATCATATAACTCGGGATATGCGGAAACGATCTGCGCAATGCCGGAGGAAACAGACACGGAAACCGTCAGGATGTAATCTGCTAAAAGGGCTGAGGCTGCCGTCAAACCAGCCTTTTCGCCCAGGTTGTCACGCGCCACAACGTATGCACCGCCGCCATCCGGGTAGGCATGGATGACCTGAACGTATGACAGGGCAACGATGGCGAGCAGGGCAACGATGGCCAGGGAGATGGGGAAGACATATCCAAAGGTATTGGGACCCGCTGCCGCCAATACAACCAGAATTTCCTGCGTGGCATACGCATTTGAAGAAAGTGCATCGGACGCGAAGACCGCCAGCCCAACCACCTTGCCAATGGTCTCATGCGATGCATCCGCTGTGGAAAGAGGCCGTCCGATCAGCCAGGAGCGCCAGGTCCGCGGCGGTTTATATTCCGTTTTGCGTTCGATGATGGGGGTTTGTTTGTTTTCTTGATCGATCATGAAGCACTGCCTTGCAGGCAAAAATTAAGCCCTTCCCGCGGAAGGACAAGGCTGGATTATAGTCCGATTCTGAATTTTAGGTATGGCACAGTGGGGGGAAGGACGCCGGGGTTGGTTCCTGTGAGAACCAAAATCAGGCAGCTCCGCGATCTCGTGATTGTGCGAGCGGAATTTGCATATAAAAGGCGCTGCCCCTGCCTGCAACGCTTTCGACCCAGACACGCCCGCGGTGGTTCTCGGCGATGGAACGGACGATGGCGAGACCCAATCCCGAGCCAGGCTGGGCGCGCGCCTCGCGTTCCCTGCCGCGATAGAATTTCTCGAACAAATGCGGAATGTCCTCCGCGGGGATGCCGATGCCAGAGTCTTCGATGACAAAGACGAGCGCGCCCGGTTGGGATAAAGTGCGGATCGCCACCCTGCCATTGGGCGGGGTGTATTTGATGGCGTTCTCCAACAGGTTATACACCGCCTGATGCAAAAGTGCCTGGTCGGCTTCGACTGCGTGAGGCATATCCTTGGGTAATACCACGTTAAGTTGGATATTCTTCTGCAACGCCTGCAACTGAAGTGCGCCGGTTGTGCGTTCGATGATATCCAAGACAGAAACGTTCTCGACCTGCAAGCCGACGCCCGATTCGATGCGTCCGAGATCGAGAAGGTTGTTGACAAGGCGCGTCATGCTTTCGACCCCGGCGACGATCTTCCTAGCATACCCCACTTGTTGTTCGTTCAATTCGCCTGTCGTCTCGAGCATGGTGGCGTATCCGCGGATGAGGGTCAATGGAGAACGCAGGTCGTGACTGACGGTCGATACGAAATCGGACTTCATGGT
Source organism: Candidatus Villigracilaceae bacterium (assembly GCA_026645935.1). GTDB lineage: Bacteria > Chloroflexota > Anaerolineae > Anaerolineales > Villigracilaceae > Villigracilis. The sequence continues at coordinate 158,507 of JAPKMP010000009.1, forward strand.
GTCCAGCTCCTTGAAGTAGGTCACATCCCGCATGATGCAGATGCGGCCGATCTGCCGTCCCTCCACCAGCACAGGCGACGCAGTTGCGAGATAGGTGCGCTTATCGGGAAGCAGGATTTCAGCGGATTGACCTTCGGAGGTCGTGCTTTGCAACAGGGCGAGAAGCGGACGCAGTTTGATGACCTGTTCCGTTTCCATGCCGCTCATGGCTTCGCCTGTTTCCTGCCCGAGCACGGAAGCTGCCGCATGGTTGGCGATCAACAACCGGCTGCGATGATCCGTTACGATCACGGGGTCGGGCGAAGAATTGATGATCGCCTCCAACTGGCGGCGTGACGCCTCCGCGTTCAAATACAGATGCGCATTTGCGACCGCCAGAGCGGCCTGCCCCGCCAGCGTGGTCACAAAGCGCACATCCGAATCGGAGAATCGACGGGGTTGTTCATATCCCGCCCATACCACGCCGTAATAACGATTCTCATGGCGCAAGGCAACTGCCAGCAGTGCCAGCGGTTGCGACAGGCCCGGGTCGAGAACTAATTCGCGCGAACGGGTCAGATTCGGCAGGACGACTTTCTCATGGCTTTGCGCGAGGTCGAGGATTTGATCGTCGAGATGGGCGTATGTATCCTGCGAGCCGCCCAATGCGAAGCGCGAAGGCGGTTCGACGAAGGTATCTGGAAGGACGCTGGGGGAAAGGACCACGCGTACCGATTTTGCCCCCGTGGAAAGGATCGCCTCAAGCACCGGTTTGACCGCATCCTGCATCTCCAGGCTGGAGGCTACATCCTGGCTGACCCTTAACAGACGGTTGAGTTCTTCCATCCGCGCGTGCAAACCGACGCGCATCTGCTCGAAGGCGCGCCGTAACTGGGCGACCTCATCTTCACCGGTGACTTGTAGCGGGTGATCGAGATCCCCCTGCGCAATGCGATTGGCTTCGACCGCCAGTCCCTTCAAAGATCTGGTCACCACGCGCAAACCGAGTCGCGTTAAAACCAGCGCCACTGCGGAGAGGAGGATGATCATCAATGCGAGCGGCGCAGAGATGTTCAATGCCAGTTGCTGGGCGCGCCGCGCGGGGACGGTCATGACGACCGCCCATGGATGCCCCTCCACCGGATGGTAATACACGATCTGGCGTGTGCCGTCGGGAGCGGTGTTGTCATAAAAGAACGGCTCGGGACCAGCTTGACCTTCGTATTGCGTCAGCGTTTGAGCATCACCCGAATGATAGATAATATCGTTGCGATCGTCCACTAGCATGCCCGAGCCTTCAAGGTCAAGCATGTCATCCAGGCTTTTGACGAGCGGCATGGTCAGCGGATTCCCTTCGATGGTCGTGCGCCCGATCAGGACGCGGCGCACCTGATTCTCTCTGACGATTGCCACAAGAAAGGAAATCCGCGATGGGGTGGCTTCGGAGTTCGACGGGATGGAATAGACCTGGGTCAACACGCCTTGCGTGGCAAATAAAATCCCTGAATCTTCTTCGGCATGCAATCGGAACCCTGAACGAGTATCCTCGGGGTAGATCGCCAGCACATCACGGGAGACTGCATCCATAACGATCAGTTGATCGAAATAGGGCACGGCTTTGATGCGCGAAGAAAGGATGGCGGTTAAATCCGATCCCGTCGAGTCGATCATGCCCGGCTCCGCGGCTATTTGTTCTGCCAGGCTTTGGCCTGTTCCCAAAAAGAAAGGCACGCTCTGCGCTGCTGATTCCCCCCCGCTTGATAACCGGTCTTCAAGCAGGACACGCGCCGATTGTCCCGTTATCAACCAGCCCCCGATGAGCAGGGAGAAGAGCAGGAGCAGAATGAAAGCGCTCACAGCAAAGATAAAACGCGACTCGAGGCTTTTTTCTCCGGGTGAAGGCTGTAAGGGTTGGTTGATCCCCCAGCGGGCGGAAAAGGCGGTCGAAAAGATTTGTGCGACCAACCCGCCGATCAACATTTCGCCGCCGAATGCCAGCGTAATGATCAGGGCGTTGCTGATGGCAAAATCGAGGCGCGCGGTTGTATGCGTCGATGCGCCCCAATCGGTCAACAACGCGCTCAACGTGTAGAACAAGGTATGGATGGGAATCAACAACAGCGCCCCCGTCAACGGCTGGCGCAGTAAACGATATGCGGGTGTTCTATATCGCTGGCGGGTGTTGATCGAGAACCAAACGCCGAGAAATGCGAATTCAAGGATCGGAAAAAGCGAATACAGATCCCATGCGCCGCGGATCAAACCCGCGAACGCCCCGAGGACTGCACCGGCAAATGGTCCAAGCAGCCCGCCGCCCAACATCCAGGGAATGGCGGATAAAACCATCAGCGCGGAACCCGGCACCTCGGCGGGCAGACCGGGCAGAGGGCGGACCGAGCCGAAGGTCAATCTCACACCGATGAATAAATTAAAGAGAGGAACAAGGATGAACAAAAAAAGAAAAAGTCCCCAGTCCTTCGATCCCCACGCGGGCTGGCTTTTGCGCTTGTTGTAAAGGAATCCTGCCAGCGCGGCAAACAACGCAGCCCATGCCAGCCATCCTGCAAGAGTGGGCGGAGCAGGGAATGGAATGCCTGCAAGGAGCGTTGCGATGAAATCCATTTATTTATTATAGCCTCAAACATTTGCCCCGACATAAAAAAGAACCTGTTTTGTGAATTATCCCCCGCGATATTTTTCCGGCAGGAGGTTTGCGATCTCCGCCATGATGCGGCTCGTGCCCTCGTTCATCGCCTCACGACGCGCTGATGCATTTTCCTCCAGCCTGAATGTTTTCCCTACCCGCATATGGACTTGCGCGCGCTTGAATCTTTTCATCTGACCGTATACGTTTTCATTCTCTGTGCCACTGACGGCGACTGGCAGGATCGGCGCGCCTGATTTATAGGCGAGGAACGCCGCGCCATGCGTGCCCTCCTCCAATGCGCCGGTCAATGAGTAGCGTCCTTCCGGCGCGATGACGATTCTGCGACCCTCGGCGAGACCTTCCAGCGCGGCGCGCAATGCGCGTTTATCCGGCTTCCCGCGATGAAGCCAGATCACGCCATAATGATCGATGAGTTCGCCGAGAATGGGAAGGTCATACAATTCGATCTTGGCGAGCGCGTCAGGTGTAAATGGGAGCGAAGAGATAAGCGTGGGCACATCGGCATCGCCGAGATGATTGATGACGATTAATAATGGTCCTCGTTGCGGAATGTTTTCCAATCCCTCCTTCGTCACCCGCAGACATGCCCACGTAACGAATTTGATCAGCCCGTGCGAAAATTTGCGGAAGGCGAGGCGGAGGCGGGTTAACCGGGGCAGGCGCACCAACTCCGGCTTCCATACTTCTGTAATGGGTTTAGGCGGAGGCGATGGCTTGTCCGGCATAGACGCCATGATACTCCCCGGGCAGCAATCCCGCGATGTGCCGCATGACCATATCCGCGTTGTGCTGGCGCAATTCCCTGCGTTCCGATCCTTTTTGGGTCACCGGCGGGAAGTGAATCGGCTTGCCGATGCGCATTTCGAGTTTGGGACGTTCGCCACGTCTGGCTCTCTGCCAGAAATCATCCGTCGTGTTGAGGATGCCGACAGGAACGACCGGCGCGCTCGCATGTTCGATGATATATCCGACTCCAGGCAGGGCGCGCTGCATGGCCGGCTTGTGCGAACGCCCACCTTCGGGAGCAATCGCCAGCGGACGACCTGCCTTCAAAACCGCCAGCATTGTTTCAAGCAGATGGCGGTCGTAATCCCCGCGGTGAACAGGGATGACTCCGTACAGTTTAAGGATGGATCCCTGCCCTTTTTTCTCGAAGACATCTGCCGCACCGACGATCTCGGGCTGTTCGGGCCAAAAGGAGACTAGAAGAGGCGGGTCGAAGATCGAGATGTGGTTCATCGCGATCACATACGGAGTCCCAAGCGGAACATTCTCACGTCCCACAACTTTTATCTGCCCGAGGACGTGAAAGATGAGGCGGAATACCGGGCGGAGATAAATCCGATTGAGGCGTATATGCAGCGGGACGGTATAGGATTTCATTATTATCAAAAGACCTGACGGGTTGCCAAAACCTGTCAGGTCTCGATGATTTTATTCACACATCTCAAGCACGCGGGTATAGACCTGGTCTTCGCTCAATTCGTCGGTGTTGATGATGACCGCATCCCCGGCGGGACGCAAGGGAGCGACCGCGCGGGTAGAGTCGATCCTATCGCGTTCGATCATCTTCTTGAGCAGGTCGTCGAGGTCTGCGTGCTCGCCGCGTTCGACGATCTCATCGTATCGACGGCGCGCGCGTTCCTCGGCGCTGGCATCCAGGTACACTTTCAGATCCGCTTCCGGCAGGACGACCGTGCCGATGTCCCTGCCAACCATGACCACTTTCCCGCGCATACCGATACGACGCTGCTGTTCTGACAATGCTTTGCGCACACCGGGGTATGCTGATATGGCAGACACCTTCGATTCAACTTCGCCGGAGCGGATATCCCAGGTCACATCCTTCCCGCCGATGAGCACATCGCAGGGGCGCCCGTCGTTTTGAGACGGCGGTCGGATATCGATCTGAGCAGACTGCGCCATCTGCGTGATAAGCTCTTCATTCTGCATGTCCATATCGTGATCGAGCGCGATCCAGGTCACGGCGCGGTACATGATGCCGGTGTCGAAGAAAAGATAGCCGAGTTTTTCAGCAAGCCGTCGTCCGACCGTGGTCTTGCCGGAGGCGGCGGGTCCGTCTAACGCGATGATGGAGGGGGGATGGTTCGTCATGCTATTCATCGAGAAACAGATCGCTCTTTGCCCACAAGATGATCAGTTCCCTGCTTTGCGGCATTTCGCGCAGGGAAACCCAGCGGAACCATGCCGCGGTGTCTGCGTATCTCCAGATGGGTGTCTGTCTCCAGATGAAGTCCTGACCGCGATACGCGGATTCCAAACTGACGGGATTCGACTCGAACGGCGTAATGACAAAGTCGGGCGCGCTGTCCGCGTCCAGCGTGTCTACGAATTGGACGGGGTTTTCACGCAGCGCCCATTCGAGCGCGGAGGAATCCAAGCCCAGGATTGCAACCGAGCCGACATGGTCATTTCCGCGCCCAAGCTCCGAGATCTGGCTGACGGTCTCGCGCAGCAAACTCTCCTGCAAAGGAACGCCGGGAAGCCACCACATCTCCGGCGCGTTCAAGCCACGCAAGCCTGCGGAGCCGAATGTGCCGCTGAGACTCAGCACACCCAGGGCGACCGCCAGACCCCACACGCCTCCGATCCGCGCGATGCGGATGGACCAGCCAGCCGCGACAAGGATCAGACTGACGACCAAGAGCAGGAGCGAACCGATCAGCATTCCCGCGCGGAGTCGATAATCGGGCGTGCCCACAGGGAGGAAGTTGATTCCCGCCATACCGAGCCAGGCAAAGACCCAGATGAAGAGAGTAAGCAGCGCGACCCCGGCAACTTCACGCCGCTCATCGGGATAGATGGAAATGTGACGCGCCAGTTCAAGGGAGGCAAGCGCGTTGAGCGGAATCAGCATCCATGCCAGGTCTGCCATTTCGCGGGCTGGCAGGAAGACGACCAGCAAAAGCGGGATGAAAAGCCAGATGCTCAAAACCATGATGCGCCGCAGACCGCGAGTCCAGCCGCGGATTAATGCGACAATGGAAAGCAGAAGCGCGAACGGTTGATAGATGAGCAATGAGATGAACAGCATTCCGCGCGTAATATCGGAAAGGGATCTCCAATCGTTGATGAACGCAGGGATTGACGAGAACGTCGCACCAAGCCCGCCGGGGACGGTGAAGAAGAGGGTCCCGGCGAGGAAAAAGGTGAAGAGGAAGGGGATGTATGTCGAAGAATGAATTATGAAGGCTGAAGGCGTTGCCCTGACTGGCAAAGTCGTGTCGAAGGGTTGAAGGTCGGAGTCTTCTTGTTTCTCGTCACCCGTTTCTTTGGTTGGTTTGCGGACCAGAAGGAATCGTGAAATGGGATACGCGATGAGGAGGCTCAACAATCCGAACCAGACGGACGGTCCGCTGAGGAGGGCAAGGGCGGCTGTGATGGCGGCGGGTTGATATTTTTTCTTGTTGATGAACCCGGCGGTAAAGACGAGGAAGGTAATCGCAAAGATCGGGCTCGCGGCTTGACGGGAGATGGCGACCAAGCCCGGGTCCAATGCGAGGAAGAAGGCGAGAAGCAGGCTCGGGCGCGGTTTGAGGCGGTCGTCAAAGAGGAGGGGCGCTAAAACGAGGAGTCCGCCGATAAGGGCGGGGATGGATCGAGCGAGGAAATTCGTCCCTCCGCCGAAAAGCAAAAACATCACGGACGTGGAAAGGATATAAAGCGGATGCGGGCTGAGCGCCGGGTCTTCGCCATGCGAGATTCGCAGGGCTTGCAGGGCGGGCGCGGCTTCGGCGTCGGTGAGGGGCAGCGCGCCGAGTTGAATGAAACGGACGAACAAGGCGATGAGGAAAGCCAGCACGTACAGCGGGGCTTCGTATTTGAATCGTCGGTAGGTCATGGGCGCAATTGTAATCGGTTCCTGTCAAGTGAACTGGTTTATATGTGATTGGGAATTGATGTATGTGCTAAAAAGTCCTTCAACCAGAATGGTATAATTTTTCCGCTCAACCTAAAAAACCCAACCGAAACGGTTATTGATTGAAGGAGAACGTGTATGTCCGGTCATTCCAAGTGGTCCACCATCAAACGCAAAAAGGGCGCGGCAGACGCCAAACGCGGCGCGATCTTCACGCGGCTGGCGCGCGAGATCGTCATCTCGGCTCGTGAAGGCGGCGGCGACCCCGATACCAATTTCCGCCTGCGGCTCGCAGTGGAAAAAGCCCGCTCCGAAAATATGCCCAAAGACAACATCGAACGCGCCATCAAAAAAGGCACCGGCGAAGACAAGGAAGGGACAGTGTTCGAAGAACTGACCCTCGAAGGCTACGGTCCGCACGGCTCGGCTTTCATGGTCGCCTGCGTCACCGACAACCGCAACCGCACCATCTCCGACGTCCGCCACGCCTTTAGCAAATCGGGCGGCAACATGGCGGAAGCGGGCGCGGTCGGCTGGCAGTTCGAGCGCAAATCCTATTTCTCCTTTCCATCCAGCATGCTTTCCTTCGACAAAGCCTTCGAACTCGGCGTCGAAGCCGGCGCGGACGATGTGGTGGACGGCGGCGAAGAGATCGAAATCTTCGGTCCGGTCGAGTCGTTCAAGACCATCGCCGACGCGCTGCATAAAGCCAAAGTCCAGCCGCAGGAATCCGGTCTGCGTCTGATCGCCAAACAGGAGATCGAAGTCGGCGTGGAGGAGACTCTCTCCGTGATGAAAGCCATCGAACATCTCGAAGAACTCGACGACGTGCAGGACGTGTATCACAACGTCAAGATGTCCGATGAAGCCCTTGCGGCGCTCGAAAACGCATAAATTACGTAGGGGCGGGGTTACCCCGCCCCTACAATATTTAAATGACCCTCGCCCTCGGAATTGACCCTGGCACCGCCACCACTGGATACGGACTCGTGCGCCTCATGCCCGACGGTGAGCTGGTCGCTGTTTCCTTTGGGGTGATCACCACGCCGAAAACGGATTCCGCCTCCGCCCGGCTGGAGATTCTTTACAACGAACTAAACAAGTTATTGAAAAAATTCAAACCTGAAACCGCCGCTGTCGAAAAATTATTCTTTGCGCGCAACGTCACCACCGGCATCGCGGTCGGACAAGCCCGCGGAGTGGTTCTATTGGCGCTCGAAAAAGCGGGGATCGAAATCTGCGAGTACAGCCCCAACGAAGTCAAACAAGCCGTGGCGGGATACGGTCACGCCGAGAAACGGCAGGTGCAGGAAATGGTGCGGACCCTGCTGCAACTTGACAAGATCCCCAAACCCGACGATGCCGCCGACGCCTTGGCGATTGCAATTACGCATTTGAACACAGCGAGATATGATTCAATGTAGGGGCGGGGTCACCCCCCTACAAATTGTGTTACGGTAAAATAACAGCATGATCGCAACCCTGCGCGGAGAAGTCTCCCAGATCGAAGATAACGCCCTCATCGTCGAAGTCGGCGGGGTGGGACTGAGAGTCTTCGTCCCTGCCCCGGTGCGGACCAATGCCAGGGCGGGGGAAATCCTCTTTCTGTTTACCCATCTCATCGTCCGGGAAGATGCGCTGACTCTCTATGGATTCGAATCCCAGGCGGATCGCGACCTGTTCAACATCCTGCTCGGCGTGGACGGGGTCGGTCCCAAAGTGGCATTATCGGTTTTATCCACACTTACACTCGAAACGATTCAACGCGCCATCTTTGCCGATGAAGAAGAACTGCTCGGCAAGGTTCCCGGCGTTGGAAAGAAAACCGCGCAAAAGATCGCCTTGCATCTCAAAGATAAACTCAAGCCGACTGATGCGCTTGCCAAAGTTGCTGCTCTCGCCGATTACGACAGCGAAGTTCTCGCCGCACTCACCGCGTTGGGATACTCCGTCGTCGAAGCGCAAGCCGCATTGCAATCAATACCCAAAGACGCGCCTAAAGACGTGGAAGAACGCCTCCGCCTTGCGTTGCAATACATCGGCGGATAAACCTCTCCTTAAGTAAGCCTCATATGGGGGACTTTCCTTTCATGTATAATCTTTTTCATGAATCGACTTAAGAATATCGACAAACGCCTGCTGATCCTTCTCGTCTTCGCGATCGGCGTTGTCATCGCATTCCTCCCGCCTGTCAGAAACCGACTCTCGACCCAATACGAACTGATTCGCACGCGCATCATTTACTTCTTCAGACCTCCCAGCGAAGCCGTCTTTGATCCTGGCGGCGATACGAGTCCATTGACCGTCGAAACAGCGATCGGCACGGTTCGAGCCGAATTTCTTCTGACGTTGACTCCCGAAGCGACCGTCACTCTGAAACCGGGTCCTACTGCAAAACCAACGATCACACCCACGCCCATTCCCGAAAAAGCGATTCTCCCCGGCGTCGTTTACGTCGACCAACACAACCGCTGGAATTACTGCGGCCCTGCCAACCTCACCATGGCGCTTAACTTCTGGGGCTGGACTGGCGACCGTGACGATGTCGCCAGGGTCGTCAAGCCCGGCTCGCCCGATACCAAACTCGATTTCATCCAACGCGGCTTGCCCGATAAGAACGTGATGCCCTATGAACTTGTCGATTTCGTCAACACGCAGACGACGGAATTCCGCGCCCTCTACCGTCACGGCGGAAATATGGACCTGCTCAAACGGCTTATTGCCGCTGGATTCCCAGTGGTTGTGGAAAAAGGCTATTACGAACGCGATTACACCGGCAAGATCGACTGGCTCGGACATTACCTTTTCACCACCGGTTACGATGATTCGCGCGGCGGATTCATCGTGCAGGATGCCTACCTCAAACCAGGCAAAGACCTTCTCAGCAAATACGAAGAGTACCAGGACGGCTGGCGCTCGTTCAATTATTTGTTCTTTGTGGTCTACCCCGCCAACCGTGAACCGGAAGTGTTGTATCTCCTCGGTCCCTGGGCAGACGAGGCCTGGGCGGCCGCGCACGCGCTTCAACTTGCCGAAGAAGAGATACAAACACTCGAAGGCAACAATCTCTTCTTTGCCCTTTTCAATAAAGGCACGAGTCACGTCGTCTTGAATCAATACTCCGACGCCGCGCTCGCTTACGATGATGCCTTCCGCCAATACTCCAACTGGGACACCGCCAAAGGCAACCGCCCCTTCCGCATGATGTGGTATCAAACGGGTCCCTACTTCGCCTATTACTACTCGGGCCGTTATCAAGATGTCATCGACCTCGCCACAACTACGCTGACAAAAACCATCTCCACGCCCACTCTCGAAGAATCCCTGCTTTGGCGCGGGCGCGCCAATTACATGATCGGCGACACGAACGCCGCCGTGAAAGATTATCGCGCCGCGTTGCAAATTCACACGAATTGGTATCCCGCCGTGCAGGCATTGCAGGAATTGGGGTTGCAGCCGTAATCTATGGGCGAGAAACCGACACCTGTCCAAACCGTTCTTATCATTGGCCTGGCTCTTGCATTTCTCGCCCTTTGCTCGTTGATTTTCTATTCGATCATTGTCGTCGCCAATGAGCCGGTGAATGGGATACCCACGCCCGAACTGGACTCTACCCTTATTCCCTCTCCCACCGCCGGAACCTTGATCCTCCCCACAGACTCTGCCGCGCCTCTCCCCACCCTGACGCTGACCCTTCAACCCGAGTTTATCCCCACACCTATTCCATCCTTCAACGACAGCCCGCCGCCGATCGGGAAGATCGCTTTCGCCTGCTACGTCAAGCAAATCGACCAGATATGTCTGCTCAACGCGGATGGCAGCGGCCGCACACAGTTGACGGATCTCAAAGCGACCGCCTTCTATCCCTCCATCTCGCCGGATGGAAATACGATCTATTTTTCATCGCGAGATACCGGAACGTTCGAAATCTACTCGATTGACATCAATGGGAACAACCTGCAAAAGCTAACCAGTAACATCGGCGCGCTCTACGCCCCCGAACTTTCTCCCACCGGCGAGTGGATCATATTCACCAAACACGGGAACGGCCTCTGGCTGATGAAACCTGATGGCTCCAATCCGCATCCGCTGACAAACAAGGACGATATCGATCCCTCCTGGTCACCTGACGGCTCGATGATCTCATTTGCTTCTTCCCGGGCAGGCGCGCGTCAATTATTTGTCATGAACGCCGACGGCTCGGATGTTCGCCAGGTGACGGATCTGAACAACATGGGTGGGCGCAACACCTGGTCTCCGGATGGGACGCGCCTCGCATTCTACCGCGGTCCGCAAGGCGACAGAAACATCTACATCATCAATGTGGACGGCACCGGCCTGGTCAAACTCACCAACGGAGGCGACAACCTCGGTCCCTCCTGGTCGCCGGACGGCAACTGGATCGTCTTCACCTCCTTCCGCGACGGCAACAACGATCTCTATATCATCCACCCCGATGGCACGGGTTTAACTCGTCTCACGAATAGTCCCATCTCTGATTGGCAGCCGAGGTGGGGGAAGTGATGGCGGATCGACGGGAGATGCAACAGGTCGAAGTTTCCCCTTGACGCAATCGCCTCGCGCGCATAGAATAGCGCTCAACATGCTTAAGTCTGCGCGCTGGTATGGCTTTTACTTTTATTTCGGTTTCCGGAACCCGGTTGCCGGTGGCGGCGCTTAAGTAGACAGAGAATATAAATCTGGATGCAAAAAGAGCGAGACCACGCGGTCTCGCTCTTTTATTTTATCCCTCACCCGCCTTCGGCCCCCCGCTTCTTTATGGGAGAGGGGATGGGGGTGAGGGCGAATCTAGGAGAATATTATGCCCATTCGCGGAATCCGCGGCGCGATCACTGTCCCAGCCGACAACCCCGACTTGATCCTCGAAGCCACTCGCGAGGTGCTCGAAGCGATCCTGAGCGCAAACGAGTCGATGCGCCCAGAAGATGTCGGGAGCGCCATCTTCACTGTCACTGAAGACCTGAACTCCACATTCCCTGCGCAAGCTGCCCGCGAGATGGGCTGGGGACTTGTCCCGATGATCTGCGCGCGCGAGATCCCTGTGCCGGCCAGTCTGCCGCGCGTCATCCGTGTATTGGTTCATTGGAATACGGAAATACCGCAGGACAAGATCGCGCATGTCTATCTGCGCGATGCCGTAAAGTTAAGACCCGATCTGGTGGCGGCGCAGTAATATTAATCCCAATGGTCGAGTTGTCCGAGTAGAATAACGAAGGCGAATGAATACCAGCGGAATAATCAGGAGAAGAACCATGATCATTGTAATGAAGCCACACTACACACCTCAACAATTGGAGGAGGTCGTGAACGCGATCAAAAAGCACGGGCTGACTCCGCACATCACACACGGGGTCGAGACTGCCATCGTCGCCGCGGTGGGCGAGTTTCATATCCCCTCTTTGGACCCGTTCGAAGTGCTCGATGGAGTTGAATCCGTGAAGCGCATATCCCAGCCTTTCAAGCTCGGCTCGCGCCAGGCGCACCCCGAAAATTCGGTCTTCCCGATAGACGGTTTCAACATCGGGGGCGAGGATATCGTCCTCATTGCGGGACCATGTTCGGTGGAGAGTCGCTCCCAGATTCTGGAAACAGCCCAGGCGGTGAGAGAAGCGGGCGCGAATGCGCTTCGAGGCGGGGTCTTCAAGCCGCGCACATCGCCGTATTCATTCCAGGGACTAGGCGAGGAGGGCCTCGAATATCTCGCCGAAGCGCGCGATAAGACGGGCATGCCGATGGTCGTCGAGATCATGTCGCAGGTTCAGCTCGATCTCATGTTGAAGTATGTGGATGTATTTCAGGTCGGCGCGCGCAATATGCAAAACTTCAACCTGCTTCGCATGCTGGGCGAAACGCGCAAAACGATACTGCTCAAACGCGGCCTTTCCGCGACCATAGAGGAACTGCTCATGTCTGCCGAATACCTGCTCGCAGGGGGGAACAAACAGGTCATCTTGTGCGAGCGCGGCATCCGCACCTTTGAGACCTCCACGCGCAACACCACCGACATTAATGCGATCCCTGTGCTCAAGCAGCTTACCCATCTGCCTGTGATTCTCGACCCGTCACATGCAACGGGTCATGTGGACTTTGTTCCGGCAATCGCACGCGCCGCCATTGCCGCAGGCGCCGATGGACTCATCATTGAAGTTCATCCCGATCCCGCGCATGCTGCTTCAGACGGCAAGCAATCCCTCAAACCGGAAAAATTCGCCGAGATGGTGAAGCAGATAAAAGCCATTGCCGAGGTGATGGGGCGCCGCATCGCGCCGGTTGCAAAACCTGTGACCACAGGCTGGTGAATCATGGAGGATGGCTTTTCGATCAAAGAGGCAACCATTGGGATCATTGGATTGGGACTCATGGGCGGCTCGCTTGCGATGAGTCTTAAAGGGAAGTGCGCCTGCATTATTGGATTTGACGCGCAACTTCCTACGCTCGAACTTGCTCTTTCCAAAGGGATCATCGACCACGCCGGGTCTTTATCTTCCGCCGATCGAGCAGCGGCGCAGACCGTCTCGTATCGAGGCAAGCAGATGGATATCCTGATCCTTGCGACTCCGGTTCCAGCAATTCTCAGCATTCTTCAGCAATTGCCATCTTTCATCTCACAACCCTGCATCGTCATGGACATCGGCTCGGCCAAACGCGATATTCTACAAGCCATGGATTCCCTGCCCGAATACTTCGACCCCATCGGCGGACATCCCATCTGCGGAAAAGAGAATCTCGGAATCGAAAACGCCGATAAAGACTTGTATCAGAAAGCCCCGTTCATTCTCACGCCATTGGACCGCACCACTCGGCGCGCAAGATCTGCGGTTAGAAAAATGATATCAACCATCGGCGCTTCCTGCATCGAGATGACCGCCGGGGAACATGATAAAGTTTTCGCGGCAACAAGCCATCTTCCATTTTTAATTTCATCGGCTCTCGCGCACTCCACGCCGAAAGAGTTTTCCCCTTTCATTGGGCCCGGTTTTCGCTCGACATCGCGCCTTGCGGGAACCCCCTCTCTTATGATGATGGGAATCCTGAAATCGAATCGGGATAACGTGTTGCGCGCCATCCAGGCTTTTCGCAATTCGTTGAATGACATGGAATCTGCATTGGAGCACGAAAACTTCAATGAATTGGAATATTTGCTCGACCAGTCCCGATCCAGTTATCAAACAATGGTAAACACATGAACACTTGCGCAGAAGGCAAAACTCCAGAATCCACCCTCTGATTTTCTAATTCTTCATGCCCCCTTCCGCTTTGAAGATCACCCCCATCCCGTATCCACTCAACGCCACCGTCCGCGCCCCTGGCTCCAAGTCATTGACCAACCGCGCCTTGTTGATCGCCGCTCTCGCGAATGGAACCACACATCTGACAAATGCCCTGTTTTCTGATGATTCGCAATACTTCGCCAAAGCCCTGCAAATTCTAGGTTTTGACGTGCAATTGAATGAACAGAATGTTTCAATGACGGTTACTGGTTGGGGCGGGAAAATCCCGGCCACACAAGCCGGACTCTTCATTGGCAACGCCGGAACCGCCGCCAGATTCCTCACTGCATTTCTCACTCTTGGGCACGGCGAATATATCCTCGACGGCGAGCCGCGCATGCGTGAACGCCCGATTGGGGATTTGGTAGAGGCGCTTGCTCAACTTGGGGCAAAGATCGAACCAATTCCGAATTCCGAATTCAGAATTCGGAATTCGCAAATCTGCCCTCCCATCAAAATCATTGCATCGGGACTCCCTGGCGGCAAAACAAAAATCGCGGGCGACATTTCTTCTCAATTTCTGTCCGCCCTGATGATGACTGCTCCCTACGCCCGATCTCCCATCGAAGTGGAACTCACCACCGACCTCAACTCCAAACCCTACGTGGACATGACCATCGCCATCATGAAAGACTTCGGCGTGGAAGTGGAACGTAGCCAGTATTCAAGCTTCACTATGCATCCTTCATCGTATTCGCCAATCACGAATTACCCAATTGAGTCCGACGCCTCCGCCGCTTCCTACTTCTTCGCCGCCCCCGCCATCTGCGGCGGGACTGTAAAAGTGGAAAACATCTCGCGCAAGTCTGTGCAAGGTGATGTTGCTTTTGTGGATGTTCTGAAACAGATGGGCTGTATTGTTGGAGAAAACCATAACTCGATACTCGTTACTAGAAATTCGTCCCTTCATGGAGTAGATGTGGACATGCGCGATATTCCTGACACCGCCCAAACCCTCGCCGCCATCGCCCCGTTCGCTGATTCTTCAACCCGGATTCGCGGCATCGCCTCGGCTCGCCTCAAAGAGACCGACCGCGTCCACGCAACCTGTGTCGAGTTGGACAGACTCGGCGTCCGCGTCGAAGAGCATGAAGATGGCATGACCATTTACCCGACCTTCAACCTTCACCCTTCAACCTTCAAACCCGCTAACATCCAAACCTACAACGACCACCGCATGGCAATGGCATTCTCCCTCATCGGTCTGCGCTTCGACGGCGTGACCATCGAAAATCCTTCCTGTGTTTCCAAAACCTTCCCCAACTTCTTTGATGTTCTCGAAACCCTACGATAAATTATGAAGCAACCTTTGACCTTTGACTTTCGACTCGGATTGGTCGGCTACCCCCTCGGTCACTCCCTTTCTCCAAAGATTCATGCTGCTGCTTTAAGGGCGTCTGGCTTGCAGGGAACCTATTCCCTATTCCCCCTTCACCCCGAAGATAAACAAGCCCTGCAAGATTTGCTCGCCCGCGTCCGCGCTGGTGGCATCCACGGACTCAACGTTACCATCCCGCACAAGCAGAACGTCATCGAATTCATGGACGAACTAACGCCCGCCGCCCGAGCCATTGGCGCGGTCAACACGGTTTACATGCGAGGTGGCAAACTCATCGGTGACAATACTGACGCGCCCGGTTTTCTGTCCGATCTAAAACGAGCGATTGGGAATCGGGAATCGGGCATTGAAAAAGCGGCAATCGTTCTTGGCGCAGGTGGCTCAGCAAGAGCGGTTGTTTATGCTTTACTGAATGATGACTGGAGTGTCACCATCGCTGCTCGTAGGTTAGAGCAGGCAAAACAACTTGCAGATTCTTTTACGAATTACGAATTACGCATCATGACCTTCGACCTTCAACCTTCTCCCTTCAGCCTTATCGTCAACACCACACCCCTCGGCATGACCCCAAACATCGACCAATCTCCCCTGCCCGAAAAATTGCCATTGCCTGCCAATGCTTTTGTCTACGATTTGGTCTACAATCCACGTGAGACCAAACTTGTCCGCGATGCCCGCGCACAGGGCCTGCGTGCCACAACTGGACTTGGCATGTTAATCGAACAAGCCGCGCGATCCTTTGACCTCTGGACAGATCACAACCCGCCGCGCGATGTTTTATATGCCTCGGTGGTCGAGTAGTGGTGCGACGTTCACACGCTACGTATCGAGACCGCAAATTCATGGAGATCTTATGCTTCGATTTCTAACTGCTGGCGAGTCACATGGACCATCGCTAACTACAATTTTAGACGGCATTCCTGCTGGTTTGCCATTAACTCCCGACATCATCAACAAAGAACTCACCCGCCGCCAGCAGGGATACGGCTCAGGCGGACGCATGAAAATTGAAATGGACACAGTGCAAATCCTTGGCGGAGTGATGGGCGGCGAAACAACCGGCGCGCCAATTGCCTTGCTCGTGCAAAACGATGACCATGTCAAATGGAAGGGCAAAGCGATCGAGCCAATGACCGCTCCAAGACCCGGTCATGCGGACTTAACCGGCGCGGTCAAATACGGATACAAAGACTTACGTCCCGCACTCGAACGTGCCTCTGCCAGAGAAACAACGATGCGCGTCGCGGCAGGCGCCGTGTGCAAACATTTCCTTGTCCAGTTCGGGATCATCGTTGGCGGATATGTTTCCTCCATCGGCGAAGTCTCCGCGGACTTTGGCGATATGCCTTACGAGGAACGCTTCACCCGCGCCGAAGAGACGGATGTGCGCTGTCCGATCGAATCCGCCGCTGAAAAAATGCGCGCCGAGATCGAAAAGACCATACGCAACAGGAACACTCTCGGCGGCGTGCTGGAGATCATTGCACTCAATCTTCCTGTTGGTTTGGGAAGCTTTGTCCAATGGGACCGCCGCCTCGAAGCCAAACTCGCTCATGCCATCATGTCCGTCCAGGCCATCAAAGGCGTGGAAGTAGGCGACGCTTTTGAAAATACAAAACGCATCGGCACCGAAGCCCACGACCCAATCAACCTTCAACCTTCGACCTTTGACCTTCAACGTCCGACCAACCGCGCAGGCGGCACCGAAGGTGGAGTCTCCAATGGACAGCCCATTGTTATCCGCGCAGCGATGAAGCCTATCGCCACAACCCTCGTCCCACAGCAAACGGTTGACCTCGCCTCTGGTGAAAACGCGCCCACCAAATACGAACGCTCTGACTTCTGTCCTGTTCCGCGCGCTGTTCCCATCCTTGAGGCAATGGTTGCCTTCGTTCTTGCCGATGCCCTGCTCGAAAAAATCGGCGGTGACTCGCTCAATGAAATGAAGCCGCGCTTTGAAACCCTGCGTAAAGCGGCACTCGAAGACCTGCCAATGGATAACATTCCGCATGTATTTTGGGAATAACTGTTTACTGGACACTGACCACTGGATATTGAAATGCACTTGTTTCTCTACGGACCTTCCGGCTCGGGCAAATCCACCCTTGGCAGGCAACTTGCCCATGATTTGAAGCTCCCCTTCGTTGATTTGGACCAGGTCATCGAGATCGATGCTGGCATGTCCATATCTGAGGTTGTCGAAGCGGAAGGCATGGCAAAGGTGCGCGATTTGGAAACTGAAGCAATGAAGCAGACCATCAACGGGAAAGAAAGTGTGGTCGCGCTTGGAGGCGGTGCCCTGTTGCGTGATGAAAATCGCAAACTGGTTGAGCAAAATGGCAGGGTGATCCTTTTGAAGGCAGAACCATCCACTCTGTTGAATAGACTTGGGAAGGACCCCAACAAACGTCCGCTACTGGCCGGCGATTTGGAATCAAAACTCAAGGCTTACCTTGAAGGTCGCGCCGGGCATTATGCATCCTTTCCTTTGCAAGTGTTTGTGGATAATGGAGGCATCGAACAAATTTCCAAACACGTGCAAGCGCTGGCGGGACGGCATCATCTTTCCGCGATGGGTGAGTATGATGTCATCGTAGGTCGCGCATTTCGCGTGACAAATCTGCAAAACCCCATCATCGTCACTGACGAGAACGTGGCGAAATTTCATCTCGAAAAAATTCAAGGACTATTCAACGCAAAATCGATCATCATCTCACCGGGCGAAGAATATAAAAATCTCGAAACGGTCTCGCGCCTGTGGAGAGCCTTCCTTGAAAACGGGCTCGACCGCAAAAGCACTGTTATTGCGCTTGGCGGCGGTGTGATCGGTGACCTGACCGGCTTTGCCGCATCCACCTACATGCGCGGCATTGATTGGATCGGCATTCCAACGACCCTGCTTTCGATGGTGGATGCTTCGCTGGGTGGAAAAACCGGATTCGATCTGCCGGAAGGAAAAAATCTTGTCGGCTCGTTTCATCCCCCTAAGTTGGTCATTGCAGACCCGGGCTTTTTGCTTACGCTGCCAGAGCGTGAACTCCGCTCGGGCATGGCGGAAGTAGTCAAGCATGGCATCATCTCAGACCCGGACCTTTTTGCCATGTGCCAGCGCGGCATGGACTGGGTGAAAGATAATCTCGAAGACGTGGTCAAACGTGCGATGGCGGTGAAGATTCAAGTGATTGAAGAAGACCCGTTCGAAAAAGGAATTCGTGCAAAGTTGAATCTTGGTCACACGGTCGGACACGCAATAGAACTTGTCAGCAAGTTTGAACTGCGGCATGGCGAGGCGATTGCCATCGGCACAGCAACCGAGGCGAGGTACGCGGCCCGGGTTGGGCTGGCAAGCCAAAGCATGGTCGAAGCGATTAAGTCCGCGTTTTTGGAGTTGGGGCTGCCCATCCACATCCCTGCTGAAATGCCGCGCGATGAAATCCTCCGCGTCATGCGAGTGGACAAAAAGAAGAATGCGCAGGCGATCCGCTTTGCGCTGCCGGTTGAAATTGGGAATGTTGAATTAGTGGAAGTAACCGATCTGGAGGAGGTAATACAATGAAAATTTTGATCCTGCACGGACCAAATTTGAATTTATTGGGAACGCGCGAACCGGAGGTCTATGGTTCGATGACGTTGAATGACATCAACCAGAAGATGATCGATTTAGGCAAAGAATTGGGCGCGGAGGTAATCTGCCTGCAATCGAACCACGAAGGCGCGTTGATCGACGCGTTGCACGATGCGCGCACGTGGGCGAGCGGCGTTATCTTCAACCCCGGCGGTTTCACTCATACGTCGATCGCGTTGCGCGATGCGATCTCTGCCATTGTGATTCCGGTGATCGAAGTTCACCTCTCGAACGTGTATGCGCGCGAAGAGTTTCGGCATACTTCGTTCATTTCGGCGGTGTGCAAAGGCAAAGTGACCGGCTTTGGCTGGCGGTCTTATGAATTGGGGCTGAGGGGATTGGTCGGGCAGGTTAAGGGATAAAACGCGGATACGATCCGAGTACGCGCAGCATGAGGGCGTATTCTCCCAGGTGATCGAGCGCCCGTTTGGATTTTTCATCGTCCACCGAGCCGATGAAATCGACATAAAACAAATATTCCCACGGTTTGCCAATCAGCGGGCGCGATTCGATCTTGGTCAGGTCGATATCGCGCAGGGCGAACACGCTCATGGCTTTGAAAAGGGAACCGGGGACGTTCTTCAGCGTGAAGACGATGGAGGTTTTCGCATCACCCTTCGGACTGACGGGCTCGCGCTGCACGGCAAGGAAGCGTGTGTAATTCTCGGGGTTGTCTTCGATGCCTTCCTCCAATATCGGCATTCCGTATAACTTTGCTGCGCGTATCGATGCAATGGCGGCTGTATCGCGCGCGCCGGATTCTTTTAACATCTTGACACTTCCCGCAGTATCGTAGACTTGTTCCGTTTTGATGCCGTGGCTGCGTAAATATCCGGCGCATTGACCCAATGCCTGCGGATGGCTGATGGCTTTCTGGATATCCTCTTTCCTGACTCCATCGTTTGCGATCAAACAATGCCGGACGCGCAGAAAATATTCGCCGGTGATGTGCAGGGAATGGCGCAGGAGAAGGTCGTAATTCTGATGGATGCTCCCGGCGAGGGAATTCTCAATGGGAGCGAACGCAGCGTCATTGGCGTCTGAGGCGACCGAATCGAACATCGCATCGAAAGAATCACATGGGACAGTTTCGACCTCCCCGAAAAATTCGAACACTGCCTGTTCGGAGTAGGCTCCCGGCTCGCCCTGAAATGCAACTCTCATA